>JBJHDM010000012.1:0-69147 GCA_050486545.1 Rhodocyclaceae bacterium
TGCACTACAGCGGTGCCACCGAGCAGTATCTGAACAAAGCGGCGAAGGCCGGGGTGAAGCTGTTCGATACGACCTACGAACCCGTTCCCGGGACGAATCCCCAGAAGTATCGCACCGCCTACGACCAGTCCGTCGAGGCCGCGCTGCAGGAGATCTACGAGCGCATGGTCGCCGAGGTCCAGGGGGTGGCGTTCTGCGGGGCCTTCGACCGCAAGGGCTTCCTGCCGGCGTTCCTGAAGAAGTTCTCGGCCGCGCCGACGGGTGACTATCAGCACGACCTGATGACCAGCCGCCACAAACGCATCTTCGACGATCCGACAAACCGGCGCGCGATCGCCAACGAGGGCGCGCCCTTGTTCCAGACCTACGTGCGCGACACCGGCGAAGTACTGTGCGACGTCTCGGTTCCGATTCGTGTCGGTGGACGCCACTGGGGTGCCTTCCGCGTGGGCTTTCCGCCTGCGCTCCTGCTCGGGCGCACGTGACCGCACGAGCCGCCACCGGAACCGGGATGTCGGTGACAAACCCATGTTCCGGAACGGGAATCCCGTGAAACAAGGCGCTCCGGGGCTGTCCATCGGGCGCCCGAAAGCGTAGAATTCAGCCCCTTCGAGTCCGATCCGCCCCGGGGGCGCCATGTCGCAGTTCATCGAGTTTCCGACCGGTTTCGACGTGATCGTCGTCGGTGGCGGCCATGCCGGCACCGAGGCCGCGCTCGCGGCCGCACGGATGGGCGCAAAGACGCTGCTGCTCACGCACAACATCGAGACGCTCGGGCAGATGAGCTGCAACCCTTCGATCGGCGGGATCGGCAAGGGGCACCTGGTCAAGGAGGTCGATGCGCTCGGCGGTGCGATGGCCGAGGCTACCGACGAGGGGGGCATCCAGTTCCGCATCCTGAACGCCTCCAAGGGCCCGGCCGTGCGTGCGACGCGGGCCCAGGCCGACCGGGTGCTCTATAAGGCGGCGATCCGCCGCCGACTCGAGAACCAGCCGAACCTGTGGCTGTTCCAGCAGGCCGTAGACGACCTGACCGTCGAAGGCGGGCGGGTGACCGGCGTGGTGACCCAGATCGGATTGCGCTTTACCGCGCCGGCCGTCGTGCTCACCGCGGGGACCTTTCTCAACGGACTGATCCATGTCGGCCTGCAGAACCATTCGGCCGGGCGGGCCGGGGACCCGCCGGCCATTTCGCTGGCGCAGCGGCTCAGGGACCTGGCTCTTCCCCAGGGACGTCTGAAGACCGGCACGCCGCCGCGTCTCGATGCCCGCAGCATCGATTTTTCGGTCATGCAGGTCCAGCCGGGCGACGATCCGGTGCCGGTGTTCGGTTTCCTCGGCTCGGCGGATCGGCATCCTGCACAGTTGCCGTGCTGGATCACGCAGACGAATGCGCGCACGCACGACATCATCCGCGCCAACCTCGACCGTTCGCCGATGTATTCGGGGGTGATCGAAGGGGTCGGCCCGCGCTACTGCCCGTCGATCGAGGACAAGATCCACCGGTTCGCCGACAAGACGAGCCACAACGTCTTCCTCGAACCGGAAGGGCTGGAGACGCACGAGATCTACCCCAACGGGATCTCGACCTCGCTGCCCTTCGACGTGCAGCTTTCCGTCGTGCGCAGCATCCGCGGGCTGGAGAATGCGCACATCCTGCGCCCTGGCTATGCGATCGAGTACGATTATTTCGATCCGCGCAACTTGCGCAGCAGCCTGGAGACGAAATCAATCGCCGGCCTGTTCTTCGCCGGCCAGATCAACGGCACGACCGGCTACGAGGAAGCCGCCGCCCAGGGCCTGCTCGCGGGCGCGAACGCTGCGCTGCAGGTGCAGGGGCGTGACGCGTGGTGTCCGCGCCGTGACGAAGCCTACCTGGGCGTGCTCGTCGACGACCTGATCACCCGCGGCGTGTCCGAACCCTACCGCATGTTCACTTCGCGAGCGGAGTACCGCCTGCAATTGCGCGAGGACAACGCCGATCTGCGCCTGACCGAGAAGGGGCGCGAACTCGGTCTCGTCGATGATCGTCGCTGGGAGGCCTTCTGCAGCAAGCGCGAGGCCATCGAACGGGAGACGGCGCGACTGCGGGCGACCTGGGCGCACCCGGATCGGGTGCCTGCGGCCGACGCCGAACGGGTCGTCGGCAAGGCACTCGAGCGCGAGTACCGCTATTTCGACCTGTTGCGGCGCCCCGGCACCACCTACGCGGGACTGATGTCGCTTCCCGGCGCACCCGAAACGCGGGAGACCGACCCGCGCGTGATCGAACAGGTCGAGATCGCCGCCAAGTACCAGGGATACATCGACCGCCAGCAGGACGAAGTGGCGCGCCAGTTGCAGGCCGAATCGACCCCCCTGCCCCCGGATTTCGACTATTCGCAGGTGCGGGGCCTGTCGCGCGAGGTGCAGCAGAAGCTGAACCAGCACCGGCCGGAGACGGTCGGCCAGGCGGGGCGCATCCAGGGGGTGACGCCCGCTGCGGTGTCGCTGCTGCTGGTCTGGCTCAAACGCCGTGAGCTGATGCACGGGGCTGCCGACCAGGACAAGAAGCGCGCATGACCAGGGCGATTCTGGATCGGGGTCTGGAGGCCCTCGGCCTTGATCCGTCCGGCCCGGTGCGCGACCGGCTGCTCGCGTTTTCGGCCCTGCTCCTGAAGTGGAACCGGGTCTACAACCTCACCGCGATTCGCGATCCGGAACAAGCCATCACGCATCATCTGCTCGATTCCCTCGCGGTCCTGCCCTGTCTCGAAGGCGTGGGTACGCTGGCCGACGTCGGCTCGGGGGGCGGGCTGCCGGGCATTCCGCTGGCGATCGTGCGGCCGGATCTCGCGGTGACCTCGATCGAGGCGGTGAGCAAGAAGGCGAGTTTCCAGCAGCAGGCGCGCATCGAACTCGGACTGGCGAATCTGACGATCATCAACGAACGGGTCGAGAACGTGCGTACCGACACCCCGTTCGACGCGATCATCTCTCGTGCCTTCTCGGACGTTTCCGATTTCATCGGACTCACCCGCCACCTGCTCGCTCCCGGCGGACGCTTTCTCGCGATGAAAGGCGTGTATCCTCGGGACGAGCTCGATCGCCTGGGCAAGGACGCTCGGGTCGTCGAAGCGCGTCGGCTGGAGGTGCCCGGGCTCGACGCGGAACGACATCTGATCATCCTGACTGCGGAGTCGAACTGAATGGCTCGTATCTTCTGTGTCGCCAACCAGAAAGGCGGGGTCGGCAAGACGACCACCTGCGTCAACCTCGCCGCCGCGCTGCACGGGGCGGGCCAGCGCACGCTGTTGATCGACCTCGACCCGCAAGGCAACGCCACGATGGGAAGCGGCATCGACAAGCGCGAACTGCAGAAATCGGTCTATCACCTGCTCGTGGGGCTGTCCGGGCTCGGCGACGTGAGCGTGGCTTCCCCGAGTGGCGGCTACGATGTCCTTCCGGCCAATCGCGATCTCGCGGGTGCGGAAGTCGAACTGGTCGATCTGGAGCGTCGCGAACACCGGCTGCGCGATGCGCTGCGCGCCTTCGACGGGGCCTACGATTTCGTCCTCGTCGATTGCCCGCCCTCTCTGTCGATGCTGACGCTCAACGGCCTGTGTGCCGCGGACGGCGTGATCATTCCGATGCAATGCGAGTACTACGCGCTGGAGGGCCTGTCGGATCTGGTGAACACGATCAAGAAGGTGCATGCGAACCTCAATCGCGACCTCAAGATCATCGGCTTGCTGCGCGTCATGTACGATGCGCGCATGACGCTGCAGCAACAGGTTTCGGCACAGCTCGAGAGCCACTTCGGCGACAAGGTGTTCCGGGCCATCGTGCCGCGCAACGTCCGTCTCGCCGAAGCGCCCAGCCACGGCCAGCCTGGTGTGGTCTTCGACCCCAATGCGAAAGGTGCGCAGGCCTACATGGCCTTCGCGAAAGAGATGATCGAGCGCGTGAAGACGCTCTGACCCTGATCCGATGATTGCCATGACACCACCGAAGAAGAAAGGACTCGGTCGCGGCCTCGATGCGCTGCTGGCCGGAGACCGCGAAGACGAAGCCGAGAAGGGCATGCTCCAGTCCTTGCCCGTGGGTTGGTTGCAGCCCGGGAAGTATCAGCCGCGCACCCGCATGGATCCGGGTTCGCTGGAGGAACTGGCGGCGTCGATCAAGGCCCAGGGCGTCATGCAGCCGGTGCTCGTGCGGCCAATCGGGCGGGACCGCTACGAGATCATCGCCGGCGAGCGGCGCTGGCGCGCTGCGCAGCTTGCGCAGCTCGAGCAGGTGCCGTGCCTCGTGCGCGAGATCCCGGACGAGGCGGCGCTGGCAATGTCGCTGATCGAGAACATCCAGCGCGAGAACCTCAATCCGCTCGAAGAGGCCGGCGGGATCCAGCGCCTGATCGACGAGTTCGGCATGACCCATCAGCAGGCCGCCGATGCGGTGGGTCGCTCGCGTCCCGCCGCAACCAACCTGCTGCGCTTGCTCAACCTTGCCGAGCCGGTCCAGGAATTGCTGATGGCCGGCGACATCGACATGGGTCATGCCCGGGCCGTGCTCGCCCTTGATCCGGCGAGCCAGATCCAGGTGGCGAACCAGGTTGCGGCACGCGGGTACTCGGTACGCGAGACCGAACGACTCGTCTACAAGATGCTTCATCCCCGGCCGCAGTCGGCGCACGAACCCGATCGCGACCTGCTGCGCATCGAGGAGGAGATCGCCGACGCGCTCGGCGCGACGGTGAAGATTCGCGCCAACCGCAAGGGTGCCGGAGAGGTCAGCATCCGTTTCGGTACGCTCGACCAGCTCGACACCGTGCTGTCGCGCCTGCGTTGAGCGCGTAGACCGAACTCAAGTCCGACAGGCTGCCAGCTTCAGTCGTTGAACCGGCGGGCGGTGTCGATGCCCCGCCGCTCGTCGATGGTCGCGAGCGGTACGAGTGCCAGCACGAACAGCACGATGCAGAACAGGACGGCGCCCTGGAGCCCGAAGACGAACTGCAGCATCCCCACGCCGAACAGTCCGAAGATCGCCGCGAGCTTCGAGAACAGGCCCCAGAAGCCGAACATCTCCGCAGCTCGCGTTTCCGGCGAGAACGCGCCGACCAGCGCCCGTCCGACCGACTGGCTGGAACCCAGGCTGAGACCCGACAGCAGGCCTGCGAAGAGGAAGGTGTGCTCGGTCGCGAGTTGCCAGGTGAAGCGTGTGTTGAGCCATCCGGTCAGCGCCTCGACGAAATAGATCGCGAGAATGGCGACGATCCAGAGCAACAGGGTGAGCGCGTAGGTCGTCCGTCCGCCCAGCGCCCCATGGAGCCAGCCGAAGGCAAGCGCGCCGACCAGTGCCGTGATCTGGACGACGATGAACATCAGCGTCCGCGTGCCTTCGCTCCAGCCGATGACCTGAGCGCCGTAGATGAAGGAAAACGCCACGATCACATAGACACCGGCCATCGCGAAGAGGATGGACACAAAGACGCGCGTGAGGTCCGGAAAGCGTCCAATCGAGTGCAGCGTCTCGCGCAGCCGCCGATAGCCGGTCGCAGCGAATCCCGGATGCAGCGTGCGCCGCTGGCCCACGGCCGGTTCGCGCACCCACAGGAAGGTCGGGATCGCCGCTACCAGGAAGAATACGGCCGCAAACGGTCCCACCCAGCGGATCCGCTCGAAATTGTCCGCGCTGACCTCACCCAGCACGAGCAGGGCGAACCCTGCCGCAACCAGCCCTCCGGCATAGCCGAGCGCCCAGCCGAAGCCGGAGATGCGGCCAAGCTCCTCGGGCTCGCCCAACGCCGGCAGGAAGCTGGCGATGAACGACTCGCCGACCGAGTAGGCCGTGTTGGACAGGACGATGAGGGCGAATCCGAGCCAGATCCAGCCGGGTTCCACGAAGTACAGCAGGCCGGTGGTGATCACCGTCAGCACATAGCTGTGGAAGAGCAGCCGCTTCTTGGCCTGGGCGTAGTCCATGACCGCGCCCAGCAGCGGGGCGCTGACGACGACGAGCAGGTAGCTCAGGCACAGCGCGAGGCTCCACAGCAGGTTGCCGAGCCGGTAATCCGGCGCATCGCCGACGATGATCCGGCTGTAGAGATCCCCGAAGACGACTGTGATGATGAGCAGCGTGTAGGCCTGGTTCGCAAAGTCGAACATGCTCCATCCGAAGATCTCCCTGCGCCCCGCCTTGCTCGTCCTGATCATCTCGGCTCCCGTTGCGATCCGGCTGGACACTATATCCCCGATTCGGCAAAACCCCTATGAACAAGAGGGTTTGCTGCGATTTCGGAGGAATTGCGAGTGTACCGATGTCGAGGTCATGCATCTTATACATGACTTGAGTCAAAAGGCCCTGCTGCACTGCGACAGCGATTTGACTTTGTGGAGGTTAACCCCTACCATTGCCGGACTTTCAGGCAGTCGGCGCATCACCCGCAAAGCGCCCGCGGACCCATGTATAAGATGGTTTACCTGCAGCTCGGCGCGACCATCGCAGCAACGGCCATCGCGGCCGTTTTTTTCGGGTTGCACGGAGCGATCTCGGCGGCGCTCGCCGGGTTGGTGTGCGTCGTACCGAACGCGCTGTTCGCGCTTCGGCTCAGCCTGGGCTCGAAGCGGTCGGGTTCCGTATCCGCGACGGCCTTTTTCGTCGGCGAATTCATCAAGCTCGCGACGATTGTGGGATTGTTGGTGCTGGTTCGGGCGCTGTATGAGGACCTCCACTGGGGGGCACTGTTCATCGGCCTGATTCTGGCGCTTAAGGCGAACTTGTTTGCATTTTTGGTGAAGACATAAAAATGGCTGGAAACGCTCCCACCGCTTCAGAATACGTAGTCCATCACCTGACCAACCTGACCGCCACCGGCAAGGCTCAGCAGGACATCGTCGACTGGAGCGTCATCAACATCGACTCGGTGTTCTGGGGCTTCGGTCTCGGCATCCTGACCGTCTTCGTGCTGTGGCGCCTCGCGCTGCGCGCCACTTCGGGTGTTCCGGGGCGTTTCCAGGGGTTCGTCGAGCTGATGGTCGAGATGGTCAATGACCAGGCCAAGAGCATCGTGCATAGCGCGGAATCGCGGAAGTTCGTCGCGCCGCTCGGGCTCACCGTCTTCATCTGGGTCTTCCTGATGAACTTCATGGATCTGATCCCGGTGGATCTGTTCCCGATGCTCTGGGAGCGCGGTGTGCTGCCCGCGCTCGGCGGCGACCCTGCGGTGGCCTATGGCTACATGCGCGTCGTGCCGACCGCGGACATCAATGTCCCGCTGGGCATGGCCATCGCGGTGCTGCTGATGTGCTTCTACTACAACATCAAGATCAAGGGCTTCGGCGGCTGGGTGCACGAGCTTTTCACCGCGCCGTTCGGCAAGCACCCACTGCTGTGGCCGATCAACTTCATCATGCAGATGATCGAGTACCTCGCCAAGACGGTGTCGCATGGCCTGCGTCTGTTCGGCAACCTGTTTGCCGGCGAGCTGCTGTTCGTCCTGATCGCGCTCCTCGGTGGGACGGCCACGGTGTTCGGGTTCATCGGCCATCTGATTGCCGGATCGGTCTGGGCGATCTTCCACATCCTGATCATCGTTCTCCAGGCCTTCATCTTCATGATGCTTACGCTGGTGTATGTCGGCCAGGCACATGAAAGCCACTGATAATCTGTATCATTGCAGGTTTTAACTTAGTCACCTTTACGTCAAGGAGTTGTCATGGAACTTACCCTGGGTTTTGTCGCGCTGGCCTCTGGTCTGATCATCGGTCTGGGTGCAATCGGTGCGTGTATCGGGATCGGCATCATGGGCAGCAAGTACCTCGAGGCTTCCGCCCGCCAGCCCGAGCTGATGAACGCTCTTCAAACCAAGATGTTCCTGCTTGCCGGCCTGATCGATGCCGCGTTCCTGATCGGTGTCGGTATCGCGATGATGTTCGCCTTCGCCAACCCGTTCGTCGTCGCCTGATCGGTCCGACCTTCCACACAACCGAGGGCCAAGAACAGTGAATTTGAACGCAACCCTGATAGCCCAGATCGTTGTGTTCTTCATCCTCGGCTGGTTCACGATGAAATTCGTGTGGCCGCCGATCATGAAGGCACTCGATGAGCGTGCGAGCAAGATCGCCGACGGGCTGGCAGCTGCGGACAAGGCCAAGGCAGATCTCGCGCTTGCCGAGAAGAAGGTCGTCGAAGAGATGCGCAAGGCCCGCGAATCCGCGGGTGATGTGCGGGCAAATGCTGAAAAGCAGGCTGCCAGGATTCTCGAGGACGCCCGGGCCGAAGCCAACCGTATCGTCGCTCAGGCCCGTGAAGCGGCCGAAGGCGAGGCCGCCACCGCTGCCCAGCGTGCCAAGGAAGATCTTCGTGACCAGGTCGCTCAACTCGCCGTTGCCGGCGCCGAGCGGATCCTGCGCCGTGAAATCGACGCCAAGGTGCACGGCGAACTGCTTGCCAACCTGAAACAGGAACTTCAATAGCATGGCCGAGAACGTCACCATCGCGCGCCCCTACGCCGATGCCGCCTTCGAGCTGGCCAAGGGGGTCGATGCGCTGGGGCCTTGGTCGGAAGCACTCGACAAGCTGGCAATGATCGTTCGTGATCCGTCGGTTCGGGAATGCATCGGCAATCCCCGGCTGACCGCCGATCAGCTCAACGACCTGATCGTCGACATCGCCGGCGAAAGCTTGAACGAGGACCAGCGGAATTTCGTGCGGATCCTCGTCGAGAATGAACGCCTGACGGTGCTTCCCGAGATCCGTGAGCTGTTCGTCGAACGCAAGAACGAGCACGAGGGCGTCCTGGAGGCGGATATCGCCTCCGCCTTCGAAATCGACGACGCAAGCCTGGCAAACCTGAAGGCCGATCTTGAAGCCCGCTTCAAGGCCAGGCTGAACGTGAAGGTCCGCCTCGACCCCGAGCTGATCGGTGGGGTCCGGATTGCCGTCGGTGACGAAGTGATCGATGCCTCGGTCCGCGGCAAGCTCGCGAACATGGCCGCTGCGCTAAAGAACTAGGAGCAACCATCCATGCAACTCAACCCCTCTGAAATCAGTGACCTGATCAAGAGCCGGATCCAGAACCTGCAGCTATCCGCCGCGTCGCGCAACGAGGGCACGGTGGTTTCGGTGACCGACGGCATCTGCCGCATCCACGGCCTCGCGGACGCCATGCAAGGCGAAATGCTGGAGTTCCCCGGCAACACCTTCGGCCTCGCGCTCAACCTCGAACGCGACTCCGTTGGTGCAGTCGTTCTGGGCGACTACGAGCACATCACCGAAGGCGATACCGTCAAGGCGACCGGCCGGATTCTCGAAGTTCCCGTCGGTCCCGAGCTGCTCGGTCGCGTCGTCAATGCGCTGGGCCAGCCGATCGACGGCAAGGGTCCGGTTAACGCAAAGATGACCGACAAGATCGAGAAGGTCGCGCCCGGGGTCATCGCACGCCAGTCGGTGTCCGAGCCGGTGCAGACCGGCCTGAAGTCGGTCGACTCCATGGTGCCGATCGGCCGTGGCCAGCGCGAGCTGATCATCGGCGACCGTCAGACCGGCAAGACCGCCGTCGCCGTCGACACGATCATCAACCAGAAAGGCCAGAACATGTTCTGCGTCTACGTGGCGATCGGTCAGAAGGCTTCGACGATCAACAACGTCGTGCGCAAGCTCGAAGAGCACGGCGCGATGGAGTACACCATCGTTGTCGCCGCATCGGCCTCGGAATCCGCCGCGATGCAGTATCTGGCGGCCTACGCCGGCTGCACGATGGGCGAGTACTTCCGCGACCGTGGTCAGGATGCACTCATCGTCTATGACGATCTGACCAAGCAGGCCTGGGCGTATCGCCAGATCTCCCTGCTGCTGCGCCGTCCGCCGGGTCGTGAAGCCTATCCGGGAGACGTGTTCTATCTGCACTCCCGCCTGCTCGAGCGTGCTGCCCGCGTCAATGCCGACTACGTCGAGAAGTTCACCGATGGCGAAGTCAAGGGCAAGACCGGATCGCTGACCGCGTTGCCGGTAATCGAAACCCAGGCTGGCGACGTGTCCGCGTTCGTGCCGACCAACGTGATCTCGATTACCGACGGCCAGATCTTCCTGGAAACCGACCTCTTCAACGCCGGTATCCGTCCCGCGATCAACGCCGGGATCTCGGTGTCGCGCGTCGGGGGTGCTGCCCAGACCAAGGTCATCAAGAAGCTCTCGGGCGGGATCCGGACCGACCTCGCGCAGTATCGCGAACTCGCCGCGTTCGCCCAGTTCGCTTCCGACCTGGACGCCGCCACGCGCAAGCAGCTCGAGCGCGGCCGCCGCGTGACCGAGCTGATGAAGCAGGCGCAGTACTCGCCGATGTCGATCGCCGAGATGGCCGTCGTGCTCTACGCGGTCAACAATGGCCACTTCGACGACGTCGATGTGGCCCGGCTGCTCGCCTGCGAGCACGCGCTGATCCAGCACGTCAAGGGCAAGCACGAAGGGCTCGTCGCGAAGATCCTCGACAAGCGCGAACTCGACGCCGACGCCGAGAAGGAACTGGCCGGAGCGATCGAAGAGTTCAAGAAGAGCTGGTCCTGAGCCGCTGACGGAGACGGAATATGGCAAGCGGTAAGGAAATCCGAACCAAGATCAAGAGCGTGCAGAACACGCGCAAGATCACGAAGGCCATGGAGATGGTGGCCGCATCCAAGATGCGCAAGGCGCAGGACCGGATGCGGTCGGCTCGTCCGTACGCCGAGAAGATCCGCCGACTCGCCGCGAATCTGTCGCAGGCCAATGTCACCGAGTACAAGCACCCGTTCCTCGTTCGCAAGGCCGAGAACAAGCGGGTGGGCCTGATCCTGGTCACGACCGACAAGGGTCTGTGCGGTGGTCTCAATACCAACATCCAGCGCATCGCGCTGAACGCGATGAAGGAGTGGGAGACCGGTGGCGCCAGCGAGATCCGCGCCTGCTGCATCGGCAACAAGGGTCTGGGCTTCATGCAGCGCGTGGGGGCGAAGGTCGTCTCGCACGTGACGCAGCTGGGTGACACGCCGCATCTCGAGAAGATGATCGGCCCGGTCAAGGTCATGCTCGACGCGTTCCAGAACGGCGAACTCGACGCGGTGTACGTGGCCTATACCCGCTTCATCAACACGATGAAGCAGGAACCGGTGCTCGAGCAGCTGCTGCCGCTGACCGGGGAAAAGCTCGGGACGCCTGACAGCTCCTGGGATTACCTCTACGAGCCCGATCCGCAGGTCGTCATCGACGAGATGCTGGTTCGCTACGTCGAGGCCCTGGTGTATCAGTCGGTGGCCGAGAACATGGCTTCGGAACAGAGCGCGCGGATGGTCGCCATGAAGGCCGCGTCGGACAACGCCAAGAACGTGATCGGCGAGCTCGAGCTGGTCTACAACAAGACCCGTCAGGCCGCGATCACCAAGGAACTGTCGGAAATCGTCGGCGGTGCCGCGGCGGTCTAACGATTATTGATTTAAGGAAACGACGATGAGTACTGGTACGATCGTTCAGTGTATCGGCGCGGTGGTGGATATCCAGTTCCCGCGCGAGTCGATGCCGAAAGTGTTTTACGCCCTCAAGCTCGAGGAGTCGGGCGGTTCGTTCGCCGAACAGGGTCTGACCTTCGAGGTCCAGCAGCAGATTGGCGACGGCGTGGTGCGTACGATTGCCCTCGGTTCGACCGACGGCCTGCGTCGCGGCATGAAGGTGTCCGACACCGGCGCGCCGATCTCGGTGCCGGTCGGCCAGGGGACCCTCGGTCGGATCATGGACGTGCTCGGACGCCCGATCGACGAAGCCGGCCCGATCGACTCCGAAGAGTTGCGTCCGATTCACGCCAAGGCACCGAAGTTCGACGAACTGTCTCCCTCGGTCGAACTGCTCGAGACCGGTATCAAGGTCATCGATCTGATCTGCCCGTTCGCCAAGGGTGGCAAGGTCGGCCTGTTCGGTGGTGCCGGGGTGGGCAAGACCGTGAACATGATGGAGCTCATCAACAACATCGCCAAACAGCACTCGGGCCTGTCGGTGTTCGCCGGGGTGGGTGAGCGGACTCGCGAAGGGAACGACTTCTACCACGAGATGAAGGACTCCAACGTTCTCGACAAGGTCGCGATGGTGTTCGGCCAGATGAACGAGCCTCCGGGCAACCGTCTGCGTGTCGCGCTGACCGGCCTGACCATGGCCGAGCGTTTCCGCGACGATGGCCGCGACATCCTGTTCTTCGTCGACAACATCTACCGCTACACGCTGGCCGGTACCGAAGTGTCCGCACTGCTCGGCCGGATGCCGTCCGCGGTGGGTTACCAGCCGACGCTGGCCGACGAGATGGGGCGACTGCAGGAGCGCATCACCTCCACGAAGGTCGGCTCGATCACGTCGATCCAGGCCGTGTATGTGCCGGCGGATGACTTGACCGATCCGTCGCCCGCGACGACCTTCCTTCACCTCGACTCGACCGTCGTGCTCTCGCGCGATATCGCAGCGCTCGGGATCTACCCCGCGGTGGATCCGCTCGACTCGACGAGCCGCCAGCTCGACCCGCTGGTCGTCGGCGAGGAGCACTACAACGTCGCGCGCGAAGTGCAGCAGACCTTGCAGCGCTACAAGGAACTGCGCGACATCATCGCGATTCTCGGAATGGACGAACTGTCGCCAGAAGACAAGCTGGCAGTCGGCCGCGCGCGCAAGATCCAGCGTTTCCTGTCGCAGCCGTTCCACGTGGCCGAGGTCTTCACCGGCTCGCCGGGAAAGTATGTGTCGCTGAAGGATACGATCGCCGGGTTCAAGATGATCGTCAGCGGCGAGTGCGACCACATGCCGGAGCAGGCGTTCTACATGGTCGGTGGTATCGAAGAGGCCATGGAAAAGGCCAAGAAGCTCTGATCGGGCAACCCTCGCGGCGACTTTGCGGTCGCCGTGAGGCCAAGACAAGGACGACACGATGGCAATGACGGTACACGTCGACGTAGTCAGCGCCGAGGAAGAAATCTTCTCGGGCCTGGCCGAATTCGTCGCCCTGCCGGGTGAAGCCGGGGAGCTCGGGATCCTGCCGGGACACATGCCGCTGATGACGCGCATCAAGGCGGGAGCGGTGCGGGTCAAGGTTCCCAACCAGGCCGAAGAGGAGTTGATCTTCGTGGCGGGCGGGATCCTCGAGGTCCAGCCAGGACTGGTGACCGTGCTTGCGGATACCGCGATCCGCGGGGGCGACCTGGACGAAGCCAAGGCGCTCGAAGCGAAGAAGATGGCCGAAGAGGCCTTGCGCAACCAGTCCTCGAAGATCGATTACGCGAAGGCACAGGCCGAGCTGGCCGAAGCGATGGCACAGATCGCGGCGATCCAGAAGCTTCGTAAACGGGGTCATTGAGCCGCGCAGGGCATCGGGCGGTTCGGAAACGGAAAAGGCAACCTTCGGGTTGCCTTTTCAACGTTCGGACAAGGCGTTCCTCAACGACCGGTTCTGCGGGGGCTCCGAAGACGTGCAATGCGTTTTTCCAGCCGTGCAATCCGGTCGCGGATCTCGGTGGTTTCCTCGGAAAGTGTGCGCAGCGAGGGTCGGCAGACCAGCAGTTCGGCCTCGTCGACCAGGTATTCGGCGAGATTCGCCCCGGTCGCCTCGAGTGCGCGCGCGTGCGCGCTGCGAAGCGCCTGTGCACCCAGGTGAATCCGCCGTGCCGGAAGATCGCCGACGAGGCGGGAAAGGTCCTCCTCCGCGTCCCACTCGAGGTTCCGGAACACGAATCCGATGGTTTCCGCCAGTTCGGCGTTCCCCTCGATGCGCGCGGCGTTCATCAGCCGGTCGGTCCCGCCCGCGAGGATGGTCGGAAGCTCGGCAAACGGCAGGCGGATGTGTACGTCGGCCCGTGACGCCGCCGGGGCCGCATCGACTTCGCAGAACCGCCCGTGGTCGTCGATGACCAGTCGCAGCTCCACCGGGGGAGCACTCACCTGTACCGAACTTTCGGAAAACGCAGCGAGTCGTTCGCGCGCCCAACTCGCCTGTTCGAGCAGGTGATTGAAGACCAGACAGAACCCGTGGGCAATCAGACTCATCGCAGCGGTTCGCGGCGGTCGAGTCGCAGCGTGTCGGCCGCGGCCTTAATTCACCTGTTGGATGCCGGCGATGACCCAGCCTTCGTTTCCGGTCGTCGGCTTGGTCAGATGCCAGATCTCGTCGAAGGAGGTCGGCGCGGAAGCCGGATCCTCACGCAGCAGGCCATGAAAGCGCACACTGACGATGTAACGGCCGGACTCCTCGGCGACTTCCACCACCTCGGCGTCGAGATCGACGACGTCGGTGCGTGGCTCGGATTCAGTACGCTCCGCGAGTTGCAGCCGGATCTCGGCAAAGACCTCCGGCGTTGTGAACGCCCGAATGTCGTCGAGGTTGCCCTCATCATGCGCGGCCTGTAGGCGGATGAACTGGACCTTTGCCTGTCGGACGAACGCGGCCGCGTCGAAACCCTCCGCCAGCGCATTCATCGATGCGGTGTGCGTCGCGGTGCCGGATACGGTTTCGGGGCGGATGTCCGGGTTCGATGCGCCATAGGCGGAGCTGCCGACGCCGGCGTACTGCATCGCGTTCGATGAGGCGCCGGCGAGCGCCCTGCGTGCGAAGCGGCGATAGAGCATCAGTGCGCCGAAGGCCAGCAAGGCGAGCAGGAAGAACGAGGCGAATCCTTCTCCGAGACCGAGATGCGAGAACAACGCAGCGAGTCCCAGGCCCGCTGCAATGCCTGCGATCGGCCCCATCCAGGAGCGTCCGCCAGCCTGGGTGCCGGCAGCGGGTTGGCGCGGGGCGCTCTGCTGGGTTGCCGCGGGTTGTCTGGGTTGTGAAGGTGGCGTGGCCTGGCGTTGCATGCCGAAGCTGCCACCTCCGCCCAGGCGGCGGGCTTCCGCTTCGGGCAGGGGGACGCCGAGTGCGAACACCGCAACAACAAAGCTGATGATCAGTTTCTTCATGGAATGAGCCTCATCGCAAAGCAGACTTGGAGTTTGGAAGGATCCGGCCAGCGCTAGGCCGGGTCCGGAACCGGTCGGGATCGGGTACGACTCGTCGCCTAGATCTTGTAGCCGCGGTGCAGGGCGACCACCCCTCCGGTCAGGTTGAAGTAGTCGACCCGGCGAAGTCCTGCCTGTTCCATCATCGTCTTCAGTTCCTCCTGCGACGGGTGCATCCGGATCGATTCGGCCAGATAGCGATAGCTATCGGCGTCGTTTGCGACCTTCTTTCCCATCCAGGGAAGGATCTTGAACGAATACAGGTCATAGGCAGGCGCCAACGGCTTCCATACGTGAGAAAACTCGAGCACGAGCAACCGTCCCCCCGGGCGCAGCACCCTGCGCATCTCCGACAAGGCGATGTCCTTATGGGTCATGTTGCGCAGGCCGAACGCCACGGTGACGCAGTCGAACCAGTTGTCCGGAAAGGGCAGTTTCTCGGCGTCGCACTGGGCCACCGGAATGGCCAGCCCCTTGTCCAGGACGCGATCGCGACCGCGTGACAGCATCGCGTGATTGATGTCGGTGAGCCAGACCTGGCCGGTGTCCCCGACCCGGCGCGCAAACGCGAGCGAGAGGTCCGCGGTTCCGCCCGCCACGTCGAGCACGCGGTCGCCACGGCCGACGCCGGAGAGCTGGATCGTGAAAACCTTCCACAGTCGGTGCAGACCCAGCGACATCAGGTCGTTCATCACGTCGTAGCGGCTGGCCACCGACGAGAAGACCTGCGCGACCTTCTTGTGCTTCTCGTCCTCGGCGACCGTCTCGAAGCCGAAGTGGGTGTGCTTCTCGCTCATGGTCAGTGCTTATGCCCGCAGCCGCCGCCCTTGGGTGCCGGAGGCGGAACCGAAGCCGGATCGCGGCTCCCGCCTTCATGTTCGAGGCGCTCCAGGTATTCTCGCCAGAGCCGCTCCTGTTCGCTGCCGAGGTGATGGAGATAGTCCCAGGAATAGAGGCCGGTATCGTGCCCATCGGAAAATACGGGGCGAACCGCGTAGTTTCCGATCGGCTCGATCTCCACGATATCGACGTCGCGTTTGCCCAGCTGCAGGACTTCCTGACCCGGTCCGTGTCCTCGGACTTCCGCAGAGGGCGAATACACCCTCAGGAACTCGAAGGGCAGCGAAAAGCGCGAGCCGTCGTCGAACGCGATGTCGAGCAGGCGCGACTTGCGGTGCAAGGTGATTTCGGTGGGTGTCGGGGTCTGGTTGTCGAGTCCGGCCATGATCGTCTTCGTTGTCGGGGCGAATCGGGACTTACAATCATACCCCAACCCGATCCACCCGGACTCGCCCCGCTCAGCTTGTCTGTGTGGCCCGCGCCTGGAGCCTCGCGACGTTGCCCAGTGAGAAGAGGTGAGCGTAAATCCATGGCCAGTAACCGGCACGATGAAATTCGATCACCACCTCGTCCGAGAGGCCGGCCAGGCGGGATTCGTCGACGACACGGAAACCGCGCAACGTGGTCGTCTTTCCCTTCGCGTCGGTCAGTTGCATGTCCCGCGTCACCAGCAACCCGAGTTCGCAGAGGCGCTTCGCGAATGCGGTCGTGCGTTCCATCTCCGTCAGGAATCCTTGCAGAAAGATGATCGAGTCGCGCAGCAAGGGCGAATCCGTACCGTCGTCGGTGAACAGCGCTTCGCCTTCCGTCTCGCCAAATCCCTTGTATCGATCATCGATGCAGACCGTATACCCGTCACTCTGCCCGGTCCGCGCCAGCACAAAGGGATAACGCCGGACGAAGGCCGGTACGTAGCAGCCCGGCGCCCATTGCCCATCCCTTTCGACAAACAGGTTCCCGCCCTGGGAGAGCCCGAAAAGCGCGACTGGCGCGGGATCGGTTTCGGTGCCGGAGAAGAGGATGGGGTAGTCGGCGGACGCCGGTGCGAACTCGACCGCCGCGACCGGGGCGAGGTTCGCTCCGGCGGCAAAACCATAGTCACCGTTGGACTTGTTCAGCCGCAGCGCACGGTGCTGGTCACGGTTCAGGGGGGTCACGTTCTCATAGAACATCAGTTGCGACATGAAGACTCCTGTATGGATGCATCAGATTCACTGGCTCGGGATTCCCACGTCGTCACGGACGCCGACGCTGCGACGCCCTCGCCCGTGTCGATGTGAGACCTGCAGGTTAGCCGCCGAAATCGTACACGAGACGAAGGTCCAGACGTGCCTTGTCCTGATCCGGTGTGACTTTCCGGCTAGCTGCGCTGAAGATTGCCTCGCCACGCCAGCTCGGACCGAAGCGCGCATGCACCCCGAATCCAACGCTGGAGATCGTTTCTTCCTTGGGACTTTCGCCGTACACCGTACCATGATCCAGGAAGACGAAAGGCTGGTAGCGGTCGGACAGCTGCCAGTGGTACTCGAGGTTCAGGAAATATCCCCGGACGCCGGCGACGACGCTCGCCGGATAGCCGCGAACGGTGCCGAGCCCCCCCAACTGGAAGAGGTCGGGCGGGGGAAGCGTGTCCTCACCCGTGAACTGCCACCCAAACGTCGCCGCCCAGACGTGACCGGCGCGCGCGCCGGGGCGCATATGGGTCAGTGCGCCGGGATAGGTGACGTAGCTCTGGCTGTCCCCCAGGATCGTCTTGCTCCGGCCCATCGATACATTCTGTTCAAGGCCCCACGTTCCTCCAAGCCCGGCGTAGCGACCCCGGATTCCGATCACCGTACGGCCGATGTCCGTATCGCTCACCGTGACGCCGGAAATGTCACTGGTCGAGTTGCCCTGCGAGAGGCGGATGAGGCTGTCGAGCCTCCAGTGCTCGCGGCGAACCCAGGGGTGATCGTACTGGAGCTGCCAGCCGGTCGACTCGCCGGTCACCTTCAAGTCCTTGAAGGGGCCGTCGACGAGCTTGATGTCCCCCTTGTAGAGTGCGCCGCTGAGCCGGCCACCTCGGGCGTTGATCACCGCCCCGTAGTCAGCACGCACCGTACGTGCGCCCCGCGACGCCACCACGAACAGGCTGAGACGGTCGTCCCGGCCGGCGAGTCCGGAGAAAACGTAGTACGCACCGAGCTGGTACTCGCCTGTGCTTTCCACTCCGTGGTTGTCGAGATAGACCTGCAGACGATGACGGGAGGGTTCCTCGACCACGATGACGACGTCGCTCTCCCCGAATCCTTCGCCGGCGCGTAGCGAGGCCCTTGCGCGCAGGTCGCCGGTGTTGTTGAACCAGTCGAGTTGCTCGCGCAGCCGCGGCAGGTCAACCAACTCTCCGGGCGTCATCGGAATGCGGCTGCGCAGGTACGGCTCGCTGGTGTAGACGTTCCCCGAGATCTCCGCTTTGCCCAGGCGTCCCTCGACCAGGCGGATCTCGACGATTCCGTCGCGAATGTGCTGAGGCGGCACGATCGCCCGGGCGGTGTACAGCCCGCGCTCCCGATACAGGGCATTGATGCGTTCGACGATCCGGTCGAGGCCGCGGAAATCGATCTCGCGCCCGACGAACTCCCGAACCGTTTCCGCGAGTTCGGTCGGGTCGAGGAAACCGGACTGGTTGAACCGTACTCCCTCGAGTCGAAACGTGGGGCCTCCGTCGATGCGGACCCCGGTATCTTCCTCGGTCGGAACCGCAACCGGATCCTCCGGAACCGGTGCGGCGGGTCGCTGCTCCTCCAGGCGCTCGCGCTCGCGCTCGATCGGTCGAAGGAGAAATCCGGGGTCGGTCTGGGGCGTCCCCTGCGCCAGTGCGCCAGTGGCTGCGCAGAGCCATGCCCCGAGGGCAAGAATCGCGCACCGGGTGCGGCGAATGACCGTCATGCACTCTCCCTGAGAATAGTCGTTCAGCCTTCTGGCCCAATTGACGAAGTGCCAATCACGGCGGCCGTCCCGAGGTTGACGGGGAAGTCGTCCTCGGTGTTCAGCGGATCGTCGTCTTCGGCCGGCTCGTCCATCATCGGCGCGCCGATCCACGTCGTCGCTTCGATGTTCTGTAGCTCTGCGAAGATTCCGCTATCACGCACGACGCTGGTCCCTTCGTAGTCGAGGCTGCCGGTGTGGCCGGACGCATAGTTCGGAACACGGACGGTGAAGCCGGGTGCGTACCAGACGATATACGAATCCGTATAGGTGTCGTTGAGGTTCTGCTCGAGGAAGAAGCGGAAATCGAGCTCGTGCAGCTGCACCGAAGCGCGCACCGGGGCTGGCGTTCGGTTGTTCATGTACAGGTGCGCGTCCGGCGTGAAGATCTCCATCTGACCCGGAACAAAACCCTCTTCCAGAAGCACGTTGCGGGCCGTCGTCGTGAGTACCGAGTCGATCGCCGCGTACACCGGGAAGTACAGGCCCAGCGGTGCGTCGACGTCCAGTTGGGCACTCGTTGCCGCTTCACCGCTCGACCCGCGCACGATCATCTCCAGCGCAGGACCGTTGGCGGTCAGGTGCTCCACGTGGCCCTCGATGTAGTCCGCCTGCAGGTACAGGTGGTCGTATACCGCGCCCAGCCCGAATTCGATGCCGTAGGTGGCTTCGAACTCTGCCCACTTCGCACCGAACGTGCCCAGGCGGATCGAGGCCGGCTTGGAGGCGCCGTCCCACCAGCGCGTGCCGACCGCAATCTGCAGCCCCTCGCCGATCTGCAGCATGCCGCCATCAAGGTCTCCGTAGCTGCGCAACCGGGCCGAACCCGACGCGATGACGTTGTCGAAGTCGAGGTCGCCTCCGGAAACGAGCTCCACGTCCGAGGCAGTCCAGACGGTTCCCAGTCGCAAGTCCTCGAAGGTCGTCAGCGTCACATCGCCCTCGGCCTCGACCTCGTCGATATCACCCGCGTTGGCGAGGGCCTCGATCGTCCCGTTGGGGGATTCGAGGCGCGTGCCGGCAAGCTGGCCGGCGACGCGCAGGTCGATTCCGGTGCCGCCGGAGATCAGGTCGAAGCCCAGGTCGTCGAGCGCATCGACGTCGATGAGGCCGGGACCGGTCAGCAGCGAGGCGTGCGTGGCGCGCGGGAGCACCAGATGGATGTCCCCCGACAGGGTTTCGGCAGCGATTGCTGCGGTCCATACCCGCAACGGGTTGGTCGGATCGCCGATGCCGGTCCCGGCTTCCAGTTCGACGCCGGCGTCGTCTGCACTTGCATGGATGTGGTCATGCTCCTCGCCCTCCTCATGCCCTCGGATCGCGCCGTCGGAGGTCACCACGACCGCCCCCGCACCGGCCGCGCCGGCGGTGATCGACTCGAGCAGCACGTCGCCCGCTGCGCCGAGAAGCACGCGCCCGGCCGCATCGATCCACACCTCGTCGAGTCCGGCGTCGGGCGCAAGCAGGAAGACGTCGCCCCCGCTCGTGATCTCCAGGCGTCCGCCCGCATCGAGGCGGATCGCCAGCCGATCGGTGGCGGAGGTTCCGACGCCGCCGGAAGCGCCGATGGTCAGGCTTCCGGCGTTGACCGCCAGCCCGTCAGCGAAGCGTCCGGACACGCCGCCGTCGAGCACCTCCAGGAACGCGCCTTCGGGGGCGAACATGCGTCCGATGGTCAGGTCGTGGTCGTGCTGAACGAGATGGATCGCACCGCCGGTGCGGGCGGTCAGGTGTTCCGAGATCGCCACATGCAGCGGCAGCTCGGGTGTGCCGATGTGGCCGTCACGGGCTTCCAGGATGACTTCCCCGCCTTCGAGCACGGGGCGCCCGTCGGTGACCCCTTCGATGCCCTCCGGCGTGGTCAGCCGCACGATGGGGCCCTGGACATGGTCAAGGACGAGATCGTGGCCGAGCGTGCTGCCCAGGTAGATGCCGTCGCGCGCGCTCGCCGTGATGCTGCCGGTCGCCTCCAGCACGACGTTGTCGAGCTGGGTGATGCGAATCCAGTCCTCGCCCAGTTCGATGTCATCGATCTCGGCCGCGGCCAGCGCGATCAGCGCTTCGCGCCGCGCATCGGGGTCGAGGGCGCCAAGGCCCTGCGAAACGTCGATGAAGACGTCATCGTCGAGGATCTTGCCGATCGTGCCGCTGTGCACTTCGAGCACGATGTTCGCGCCGATGATGTTCGGCGCCTGGATGCGCGGGTCGCGTCCGGGCGTCCATTCGAGCAGGCCGCTGCTGATCGCGAACTCGAGCTGCTGTCGTGTCCACAGATGGCCTTCGGCGATCGCGTCCAGTTCGCCCTCCGCCCAGGTGTAGCTCCAGAGCGGGTCGTAGGCGTCGGCGCCGTAGGCGGCATGCAGGTCGTGGTAGCGGGCGGTGCGGCTTTCCTCCATCTCGTCGAGCTGGGCGCCGGTCAGGCCCTGCAGGTCGGCGAGCGTCGAGCGATCCTGGGCCGAGTAAGCGAATACGAAGTCCGCATCGTAGGCGTCGGCGATGTACTCGAGCACGCCGGGGGAGGTCTCCTCGAGACGCAGTCCGCGCAGATGCCAGTATTCGTCGTACTCCCCGCGCTTCACGCCTTCGATGGCCACCCGCGTGTCGTCGACGGAAGCCTGGGCGGCGGCCTCGTCGATGAGTCCGAGTTCGCTCCACAGTTGCTCGAGTGCCGAGATCACGCGATCGTCGCGACGCTCCTCGGGGTTCGCGTCGATCAGCGAGCCGTTGGCGACCCGCAGATGCACGTCGCCATCGGTCGCGATCTGGCGCACGTTGAGGTCGCCGTCGATCTGCGTGACGAAGACGCCGTTGCCCGCAGTGGCGTCGAACAGCCCCTGCTCGCCGTCGAGGGTGTCGATGCGCACGTGCGCGTCGCTCGTGCCGACGCTGCCGAAGCGTGCTTCGAGCTGGACGTGGGCGCCTTCGATCAGGCTGCCCGCCTCGCGCATCAGGATGGAGCCGGCCGCGCCCAGCGAGACGTTGCCGCCGGCCGCTTCGACGCGGTCGATCCACAGGTCGCCATCCGGATTGCGCAACGGGTCGGCGAGCTGGTCGAGATGGATGTTCCCGCCTGCGCTCGATGCCGACAGCGTGCCCGAAAGGCGGAGGTGCAGCGGATCTCCGTCGCGGCCGATGTCTCCGCCGGTCGAGACGAGGTCCAGATCGTGCGCGAAGATCATGTACTGGTCGGACAATGCGCGGATCGCGGCCGCCTGGATCGAGGTGTTGCCGCTCTCGTTGAGCAGGTTGCCGCCGATCAGCACGCGGCCGTCGGACGTGATGTCGAGCAGACCCGTCTCGAAACCGGTGAAGCGGATCGCGATGTCGTGGTCGGCCTTGACGCTGTGCGTGTAGAAGTCCTTCACGCCGCGCTGCCGCTCGACCCACTGCCAGTAGGTGTACTCGGTGCACAGTCCCAGGAAGGTGCTCGAGCAGCGGCGGCCGCTGGAACCGGGCAGCGTCTCCCATTCGCTCATCGAAACCTGGCTGTAGCTGTAGGCGTACTGCCCGCCCCCTGCGTGCACGCCGCCCAGATCGCCGGTACGGGCGAGGAAATCGCCCTGCAACAGGGGCTCGTTGTCAGTGAACCACTGGTCGAGATAGTTCTCCCAGTTGTAGTTCGCAGGGATGATCCAGTCGAGATCGAACAGGCCGAAGAAGGAGGCCGATTTCTTCTCGAAGTAATAGCTGCGCTTCTCCACTGCCCCGCGCCCCGTCACCCATGCGTAGCGCAGACCTGCGGTCGGGCTGTAGGCGGCGGTCGTGCCTGCGTATGGGTCGACGACGAAATGGTTCGCGCGGCCGTCGGTGTCCAGCGTGCGGTTGTCGACGACGTGCACGAGGTCGCCGATGCGGCTGTAGGTCGTCGTGCGGTAGTCGCCGACCTCTACGCCGCCGACCAGGCGTTTGCCGTCCTCGATGCCGAGGTCGACGATGCGGATCGTGCCCTCGACGCCCCGGCCGGTATCCAGCGTGTTGAGCAGCAGATCGTGGTTGGTCTCGTTGACGATACGAATGCTGCCGAAACCGTCGATGACTTCGAGCTGGCCGCCGCCGGTACTCATCATCTCCCCGACCAGCTCGATGTAGCCGCCCTGCACCCGTACCCCGTCGAGTTCGATGCGCTGCTCTTCTGCATTCCACCACGCCTTGCGCCGCGCGCCGCCGAAGCCCTGGCTCGCGCTCTCGAGGATGTCGACCTCGGTCGAGGCGCCCGGCTCCATCGAACCCCAGGTCCATTCGGTCAGCTCGACCAGGCGCAGCCCCTCGGTCGAATGGCCGTTCGCGATGGCCGCGTCGTAGGCCGCCTGGGCATCGGCAATGACCGTATCCAGGGCTGCCGGCAGCACGATTGCCCACTCGGGCAGGCCGGAGCGGATCGTACCGTTGATGTTGAGGTAGCGTGCGCTGATGTAGACGTTGTTTGCGGCAATCACCAGACCGTCGCTCGTGTGCTGGATGTTCGACGTCGAGCTGCCCTTGTACGGTTCGCAGTTCGTGCCGCTACCCGTCACGCATTCGTTGGCGTGCGCTTGGCTCTGCCACAGGTACTTCGGATCGCCGGTGATGTGGCGGAAGGTCGGCACGTAGTTGAGCACGAAGTCCAGGCCGGCGTCGATCTCGAGCTGGCCGGCGTTGAGTTCCGCGCTGACGACGACGCTGCCGGTCGAGGACAGGGCCACGAGTCCGCCGACGTTGTTGAGGTCGCCGACGACCCAGATGTCGGGTGCGCGATAGCGACCGTCGTACAGCGCGCCGTCGGGATCGTAGTGGTTGACGACCCGGATGAGCGGGTCGGCGGTCGTGGCAGCCGTCTCGATCGTCCCGAAGGCGGCCTCGCGCCGCCCGTAGCCGTCGATGATGACCCAGGAGGGGTGGCGGTTGCGATCGGCGATCCCGGCATTCGTCGTTTCGGGTCGGTTGTTGAACACCAGCCTGCCGCGATCCAGCCACGGGATCTCCATGCCGTGGATGCGCAGGTAGTACGGGGTGTAGTTGTCGATGAGGATGCTCGCATCGCCCGGCGCGGAGATGTCGCCGGTGCCGACGAGCAGGTCCGCGGTGACGAACACGTTGCCGGGGCTGGCGAGGATCGGGTCGAGATCGATGACCGTGAGCACCATGTCATTGTTGCCGGCGAAGTTCTCCAGATCCTCGAGCGTGAGGGGCGTCCCGGCTTCGCCGTCTGCAGCCGGTGTTTCGCCGTTCAGGTTCAGGGTCGCGAGCTGAGCGACCAGACGGTCGATCTCGGCCCGGTAGGCGGCGACTGCAGGGCCGTTGCCGGCATGGTCGGCCATCAGCCCCTGCAATTCGGAGATCCGGTCCCAGATCGACACGACCAGAGAGACGTGATTCACCGAAAACGACACGCCCTCGGAGATGTTGCCTTCGTCGACACGGTGGGTCGACAGATCATGACCCCCCTGCGGCCAGTTGCTGTCGAAGTCGATGCGCAGCCACTGGTGGTTATGGATGCCGGCCTCGGCCGAGCCGTCTACGAGCACGATGCGGTCGCTGTGCCGGATGCTGTCGCCGGCCACGGTCTCGAGCGAGACCTCGTCGGCGCCGACCAGGCCGCCGATTGCGTTGCCGATGTCCTCGGCAGCCTGGCGGTACAGGTCCTTCGCGACCCCGAGCGCATTGACGAACAGCTGCGCGTCGCGGGTGCCCAGATGCACGTCGCGCACGCTGGCCACGCGTGCGCCGTCCTCGATGACGACGAGGCTGTCATTGCGCGCTTCGGCCAGGGCATGCGGCAGACCCGGAATCGGGATCGCCGTCTTGTTGAACAGGTCGGTGTTCGCGCGCAGGTCCAGGTAGGTCAGGCTGCCGGAGATGTTCGTCAGATCGATCTCGCGCTGCCCCGGCATCAGCCGGATGTCCCCGTACGCAAGCAGTTCGGCATCGGAACCGACGACGATACGCTGGCGCGCAGTGGCTACCGATTCGCTGCGTCCCTGCGCCGCGCCGGCCAGGCCGTAGGTCTTGGCGTTGGCCGAGGTCGCGATCTCGGCGTTCATGCGCGTCGTTGCGAGGATCGCCCCGACGCTGTCCAGCCGTGCACCGGTGCCGATCAGGATTGCCATGCCGACGGGATCGGTTGGGGTGCCGGCCGTGTCGTTGACGCGGATCAGCGATTCGGCCCGGGCGATCGTGACCGCACCGCCGGTGTCCAGGCGGGTCTGGTCGCGCAGATCCACCGTCTCCTGTGCGGAGAGCAGGATGCGCCCCGGGTTGACCAGCGGATTGCCGATCACCGCCGCTTCGGCACCCTCGCCGACGCGCACCCGGGTGCGGAACGTGACCGCCGTCTCACTCTTCACCGCGGCTGCATTCAGCACGCCGCCCGAGGCGCCCCGGGCGTTGTCGCCGGAAATGCGGTTCTTGATCGCGCGGTTGTCGGCGCTCAGCTCGATGTTCGACGCGACGACCCGCGCACCGTTGCCGAGCGAGGTCTCGACCGTGGGCCGGATCGTGTGCTCGACCCATGCGCCGCTGGCCCCCGCGACCGAGGCCTGGACGCTGTTGGCCGAGCCGTCGAAGTCGGCCAGGTGATTCGCACGCACGATCAGGTTGCCGACCGTGAGCGGGTCCGTGCCCGACACGCCCTCTCCCTGGATGCGGGCATGCGTGCGCGAGGCGTCGAGCGTCTTCGACAGCGCAGCGGCGCCGGCGAGGACGCCGCCGCTGCCCGAGGTGGTGCGCGCGAGCAGGATGTCGTGGCCGTTGGCGGTGACCGTGAGCGTGCCGGCGGGGCTGTCCAGGTGGCCGTCGAACGCGGCCAGCGTGTTGCTGTACGCGTTCGCATCGGCGAGCACGGCTCCGGCCGCCACGAGCCCGAGCGCGACGCCGATCGCGTCGGCCTCCTGACGGGTGTTGTTGACCGCACGGACCTCGATCGTCTCGGCGCCGTGAATGGTGGCTCCGCGGGCCACCTGGGCCGTGCCGTGCGCCCGCGATTCGGCCTTGGCGACGGTCGCGTTCGCACCGAGCAGCAGGCCGCCGGTGCCGACGATCGCATAGGCCTGCGCGGTGCGCTGGCCGGTCGGCACGAGCACGCGGCCGACGATGTCCAGCTCCCGCGCATACACGGTGGCGCCGCTGCGGACATACGCCTGCACGTCAGTGCGGGCCGTTGCTTCGGCGACCGCGGCACCGATGCCGGCGCCGGCCGATACGGCGCCGCCGGCCGCACGGGCGTAGGTGTTCGGGCGTGCGGCCGCATCGACCGAGAGGGTGACATGGCCGCGGTGATGGGCGTCGTCGGCGCCGATCGTCGCTTCCTCGCCGACCTCGGCGACAACCGTGCTGCGTTCCTCTGCGGTCGCGACCGCCGCGTTGGCGGCGACGAGCAGTCCGCCCGCGGCACCGATGGTCTCGGACGAGATGCGTCCGCCCACCGTCGCATGGATCGAGACGTCGAGCGCCGCCACCGGGCCCGAGGATGGCAGGCTCGCCAGCGGATTCAGCAGGCCCACCGTTGCGCCCGGCGCGATGCCCGCGGAGACGTCGCTGTGCTTGAGCGCACGGGAGACCGCGACCCCCGCCGCGGCGGCGCCGAGCGCCATGCCGTTCGCCTCGGAGGCGATGCTCGTCGTGTCCTCGGCGGTGATGGCCAGTGTCCCGTCCCCGATCCTCAAGTCGCCACCGGCGCTGGCATTCACGCGATTGCGGACCTGCACGTCCGACCAGGCCGCGCCCAGGCCGATGCCCAGCGATGCGCCGCCCGCCCAGGTCACGACCTCGGCCGCCGCGCCACCCGCGCCGTCGCGGTCGTAGGCGCCGACGGTGATCGAGCCGGCGCTCTGCACGGTGGAGGCCTCGATGACGGATTCGACGCGGTTGGCGATGCGCGTCACCGCGACGGCACCGCCGACGCCCGCGATGCTCAGCCCGATCGCGCCGGCTCCGACCAGGGTGTCGGTATGGGTGCGGCTTTCGGCAGTGACCGAAACCGATCCTGCACGCACGGTGCTGCCGTGGATGCCGCTGGTCACCGCATGGTCGCCCCCGGCCCGGACCGCGCTTCCGACCCCGCCGCGCGAGACGCCCGAGAGCGCGGTGCGCTCGTCGGTGCTGAGCATGTCGACGCTCGGATCCAGATGGTTGTCCGCGGTGACGGCGCCGTCGACCATATCGAGGCTGCTCCCGTCGTCGCGGTCGATCTCCCCGCCGAGCACGTCCGCTCCCGGTCCGCCCTGGCCGAGCAGGATCACGCCGACGCCGCCGGACAGCGCGATGCCGCCGCCGACCGCACCCGAGATCGTCAGGTGCTCGATCTGCCAGTCACGTTCGGCTGCGACGGTAACCGCCTGGGTGGTATTGATCGTGCTGTCGGCGATCCAGGCGGCGGTATTGCTCTGGCCGACGAGCACGTTGACGGCCGCCGATACGGCGGTGCCGCCGAGCGCCACACCACCGGCGATGCTGTGGACCGTCAGCGTGTCCGTCGCCAATATTTCCGCCTGGCGTGCACGCTGGTTCGCGTGGTTCAGCTCGACGTTGTCGAGCCAGGCGTGCGTGGTGGTGTCGACGAGTACCACCGAGGCCATGCCGGCCAGTGCGGTGCCGGCCAGGCTCGCCCCCGCGGCGATGTTGTTGACCTGCGTCGTCGTGGTGGCCTCGACGCTCAGGTCCCCGGTCAGTTCGAGGCCGCTCGGCGTGCCCACGTCGTGCGGAGCGTCGGCGATGAAGGCGGTGGTAGTCGCTTCGTTGATGATGACCGAGACCGCAGCGGCACCGGCCAGTCCGCCGAAGCCCAACGCGCCGGCGATATGGCTGAAGGCCGAGTCGCTGTCAGCCTTGACCGAGAGATCGCCCGCGCGGATGCGGCTGCGTTCGACCGAGGCCGAGGTCCGCGTATCGACCACGCTTACCGGGGCCGAGCCGGTCAGCGCCGCGGCCCCTGCGCTGCCCGAGGCAGCGATCGCAGTGATGCCTTGGGTGCTGCGTGCGTCGACCATGACGCGCTCGCGCGCGTCGACGGCGGCGTCGGCAATGGATGCGACGGTCACCCGGTCGACGAGGTCGACCGCTGCGGCCCCGCCGATCCCGACCAGGCCGACCCCCAGTCCGGCGACGACCCCGGCGGTGTGCGCATGGCTGCTGGCCTTGACGTCGACCTGCTGGCGGGCATGGGCGTCGCCGTTGTCGGCGTTGATGGTCGCGCCGTCGATGACGGCCTGCGTCTCGCCGCCGATACGATTGACGTTGACCGTCGCGGCCAGGCCGACCGACCCCTTGGGGTTGACCGCGATGCCGACCGATCCGGCGGCCACCGCGACATGCTGGGTGCTCGTCGCATTGACGGCGAGGCCATGAACCTCGCGGTCGGCGACTTCGTACAGGCTGGTCGTGGTGACCTGTCCCGAGTACTCGTCGAGCGATTCGTTCGCGCGGCCCGCGTCGAACACGATCGTGGCCGGACGGTTCGCGAGCCGGCCGCTGTTGACGGTCAGCGCTGCATCCTGCTCGGCGAGGGCGGTCACGCGCGTTGCGGCGCCGTCGATCGCGGCGGTGGTCACACCGTCGATCAGGTTCACCGCGACCGACCCGGCCATGCCACCGACCACGCCGAAGCCGAGCGCACCGCCGATCACCTGGACCGTGTCGCGGTTCTCGGCCAGCACGCCGACGTTGTTGCGCGCGAACACGTCGGCGCCGTTCGTGATGCGCGCGTCCACCTCGGTGCCGACGAGGTTCACCGACACCGAGCCGGCGACGCCGGCCTTGCCGCCCGCCGCGAGGCCGGCCGCGAGGGTCTGGATCAGCGCCTTCGAGTAGCCGTCGACGACCAGGTCGCGCACGCGCAGCGTGCCGCCGCTGACCGACGCGGAGACGAGGGTGTCGATGCGGTTGACGGTCGAAGCGAGCCCGAATGCGGCCTTGCCGGCGCCCTGCAGGCTGCCCGAGGCGGCCCGGATCGTCGAGTCGTCGCGGGCGGCGACGTGCGCCTGCAGCGTGCCGGCGCCAGGATCGCCGATCCCGGCGTTGAGCGTGGTATTCGCGATCCCCGCCTCGGCGCGGGTCTGGATGGTACTGACAGCGACCGAGCCGCCCGCGGCCACGCTACCGGCGAACTGGCCGGTCGCCGCGAGGGTCTGCACGTCCGATTCGAGTTCGGCGCGCACGTCGAGCGTGTCGGTGACGCGCAGCTCGGCCCCGTCGATCGTGGCCGCGAACCGGTTCGCCGCGCCCTCCGTCCAGCCGCCGATCTCGTTGTACGCGACCGCCATGCCGATGGCGGCCTTGCCGGCGCCGGCGATATTGCCGGCCAGCGCCCAGATGTCCGCGCCCTGGCCGTCGCCGGCCTGCACCGTGAGCGTGCGCGCGTCGAGCACGGTGCCGTTCGTGAGGGCGGCCTCTACGGTCTGGCCGATGCGGTTGATGACGACCGAGCCGCCGAGCGCCGCCTTGCCGGCCGCCGCGCCCATGATCGCACCGCCGTAGATCGCACTCGAGGAGGTCGCCGAAACCTGCGCCTCGCGATCGGTCTCGGTGCCGCGGTCGAGCACCACCAAGGCGCCGTCGAGGCCTGCGCGGGTCGTGGTCGTGATCTCGTTGTAGCCGACCGCGGCGCCGACACCGGCCTTGCCGCCGAATGCGAGCGCGCCTGCAACGCTGTAGATGCGGCCTGTCTTGTCCGCCTCGATGCTCAGGTTGGCGGCACGTACGTCGGCGACCGGATCCGGGTCGCCTTCGGCGCGCGACTTGCCCACGACCGTGGCTGTCGCCTCCGAGCGGATCACGTTGGCGACGACCGAGCCCACGCCGGCGAACTTGCCGGTCGCGACCCCGCCGCCGACGGCCACGCCGACGACCTGGGCAGTGTCGGCCGCAGCAACCGTGACCGTGCCGGCCGCATCGACCGACGAATCGACGATCTGCGCGGTATAGGTGCTCTCGATCCAGTTGCCGACGAAGGACAGCCCGATCGCCGCCTTGCCCGAGACGCTCAGCGTGCCCGCCACGCCGATGATGGCTTCGCCGGTGCCGTCCGGGCGCGGCAGCTCGGGCAGGTCGCCCAGCGCATCGCCGTCCTCGACCGCCTCGTAGTCGGGGTCGAAGGCTTCGCCGCCGTCGAAGTCGGCCCCCGGTTCGTAGGCGCGGCCGGCAAAGGCGGCCTGGGTGCCGAGCGCCGGATCGTCGCTGGTCCCCGCGGCGATCACGTCGACGTTGCCGCGCACGGAGGCGAGCACCGTCCCGTCCTCGATGCGCGCCCCGACGTCGTTGCCGATGCGGTTGAACACGCCCGACCCGCCGATCGCGGCGGTGCCGGACTTGTTCACGCCGACCATCGCGGCCAGCCCGAGGATGCGATTCTGGGTGAGCGCCTGGACGTGCACGTTGCCGACGTTCGTCAGAGCGGCGTCGACGATCGCAGCGTCGACGGTGTTGCCGATCAGGTTCACGCTGACCGCGGCGCCGACGCCGACCGCGCCGCCGAGCGCGAGCGCGCCGCCGCCGCTGGCGATGCGCGAGCGGTCGTAGGCGAGCACACCGACGTGATCCTGCGTGGCATCGTGACCGATCGGGATTGCCCGGTCGATGCGGATCGTGCTGTCCTCGATCGTGGCGAGGGTCTCGTTGCGCGTGCGTGCGATCGACACCGAGCCGGCGATCGATGCCGACTTGGTGTCGCCTGCGCTGGTATTGACGGCCAGTCCGAGGCCGACCGCGATCTGGTCGCCGGAGGTGATGGCCTCGACGTTCACCGTGCCGGCGTCGATGAGCTGCGAGCCGCGGACCGCGGCCTCGGTGGTGTTCTCCAGCAGGTTGTACGCGACCGCGCCGGCGATCGCGACCGACTTGTTTCCGCTGCCGCCGCTCTTGTCGGCGCGATACAGCGCACCGGCACCGGAGACGCTGATGAGGTCGGTGTCATTGACCGCAACGACGTCGACGCGCGCAAGCCCCACCGCATCGAGCGGCGCGAGATCGGCATCCTCGATCCATGCGCGGGTCGTCATGTCCGACAGGTTGATCGTGGCCGAACCGGAGACGGCCAGCCCGAAGCTCTGGCTGGACTTCTGCTGGCTGTGCTGCGATTGCGTGGTGTCGTCCTCGGCCGCGAGGTTGGTCGGGTTCAGCCCGCCGGCGTCCGGGCCGTCCGGGTTCTGCTGGTCGGCGGCCGATTCGGACGCGTCGGCGTTGTCGTTCAGGGTGTCGACGCCCAGGTCGAGCGTGTCCTCGTCGTCGGCGGTGGCCTCGTCCGCGCCCGCGTTGGCCGCTGCGCTGCGCCCGTCGAGCGCCTGTGTCGTGCGTCCGCCCAGCCCCTCGCCGCGGTCGCCGCTCTCGCCTTCGCTCGAGCCGCCGGACAGGCTGCCGGCCAGCGCGCCGGTCCCGGCAATGCCCTCGGTGCGCGCCGCGACGCGCACGAAGTCGGCCTGCACGGCCGGGTCGAGGACGTCGGCACGCACCTGCGCGGAGCCGAAGCGCAGCGGATCGAGACGCGCGATGTCACCGACGAAGGCGCTGGTCGTCGCGTTGAGGTCGTTCGCGGCGACCGCGAAACCGAGCGCCGCGTTGTCGGCCGAGGTCAGCGCGCCGGCGACCGACCAGATCGACAGCAATTGCTGCGCGTCCACCTCGAGTTCGCGCGTGCGGATGGTCGCCTCGTTGCTGATCGCGGCGTGGGTCTGGTTGTCGACGCGCGTGAGCGTGACGATGCCGTTGCCTGCGATGCCGCTGCCCGAGCCCGAGGTCGGGCTGATCGCGATCACCTGGTCGAAGGCGTGCGCGGTGACCGCGACGTCGGCCGACTCGGCGGTGATCACGGTGCCGGCATCCACGCCGGCCAGCGCGGTGTTCTCGTGGTTGACCCAGTTGAACGCGGCACCCAGCGCGAACTTGCCGCCGTCGCCGGACATGCCGGGGTTGAGCAGGGAATCGAAATTGCCTGCGACGTCGATCGTCGCGGTGTGCGTGGCGGCCGCCACGGTCACGGCGCGCGCCCACGAGAACGTGTCCGCCTCGGCGTCCTCGTCGTCCGGATCGGCAGCGCGCAGTTCGGTGGTGAAACGCGGTCCGTCGGCGCCGAGGTCGTCGGCCGCATGCGCCGTCAGTGTGCTGCCTTCCCCGACCCAGGCGACCGCCCGGTTCGTGAAGTCGACGTAGTTGACCGCGCCCGCGATCGTGACCGAGTCGGCCTCCGACGCCGCGGTCGCGCTCGCGTAGGTGTGGATCTGCGCCTTGGCCCAGTCGGTGATGCGCCCGTCGACGTCGTCGATGCCGGGTTTGCCCTTGAAGAACGCGATCCAGCCGTCCAGATCGGTCCACATGTCGAGGCTTGCGCCCAGTGGCAGCGACACGGTCGCACCTACGCCGACGTGCTCGGCCTCGATCGAGACGTTGCGCCCGACCAGCGCCTCGGCGGTGTTCGCGTACAGCCCCACCGCGACTGCCGCACCGAGGCTCACCGGCGTGCCGCCGTCGCTGGATTTCGAGATCGTGCCGGCCTCGGCCCAGTTGCGCAGGCCGCTGTCCTCGATGCGGGCGACGATCGCGACGTCGCCGCCAGCCAGCACGTCGGTATCGTCCTCGACCGTCGCGCGCACGGTCCGGTCGGTGAAGTTCAGCGCCAGCGCGCCGCCGAGCTTGAGGCTGAAGTCGCCGCCACCCGCGCCCTGGTCGTCGCCCGCGTCGGCCATGCGGCCGTCGAGCTTGTCCTCGCCCTGTTCGGCCTTGCCGCGGGTGAAATCGGTCGAGCCGCCGTCGTTGCCCGACGTCTGCGCACTCTCATCGGCTTCCTCGCTGTCACCGGCGCGCGTCGTCGCCTCGACTTCGTTCAGCGACGAGGCGAGGTCGGCGAAGACGAGCACGTCGCCGTCGCTTTCGACGCGTGCGGCCAGCGTCGCGGTCGTCGTCGCATCCAGATCGGCGACCGCAGCGGCGATGCCCACCGCCGCGCCGCCTTCGGCTTCGGCATTTGCGACGGTGCTGTGGCGTGTCGCATCGGCGGCTTCGATGCGCAGCGCACCGACGCGCAGGCGGGGGTCGGTGCCGCCGGTCGCGCTGCGTGCGAGCGCCTGCGTGCTTGTCTCCAGTTCCGAGTACGCGACGGTCGCCGAAAAGCCGACCTTCGCGCTGCCCGAGACCGCGCTCGAGGCCGACACCACGGTGTCGGTGTCGCCGTGGGCGGCTACCGTCAGGGTGCCGTCGGTGGTCAAGTTCGCAGTGCCCTGATCGAGTTCGGCACGGGCCGAGCCCGCGAGCATGCCCAGCGCTACCGCCGCGCCGACGCCGACGGTTTCGCCGGCTTCGCCGCTGACCGGGGTGAGCACGACCATGCGGTCGCTGCGGGCCGCGATCACGTTGAGGTCGGCGCCGGTTCCGGTGGCGTTGACTTCGGCCTGCTTCAGTTCGGCGACGACGTGGGTGTCCTGGCGTACCCAGTTGAACGCCCCGCCGATGCCGACCTTGCCGCTTTCGGCGCGGTTGCCCGCCACCGTGATCGTTTCGACGCGTGCACGGGCCTCGACGTCGAGCACGCCGGCGAACGTCAGCAGGCGGTCGGCGTCCTCGTCGGCCGCGGCGGGCGCGTCGCCGTCGAGTGCGATCGTCGCGCCGGTGCCGATCCGTGCCGTGGCATGGCTGTCGACGTCCAGGTAGTTCACCGAACCGGCGAAGCTCACGATGTCGCCAGCGCCTTGCACCGATGCGCTCGCAAAGCCGTTGAGCGCGTCGGCGTCCGCATCCTCGCCGCCGAAGTCGCCGATCCCGGGCGCCTCGCCGCGTGCCGGCATGTCCAGTTCGGCGGCGACGCGCAGGCGGCCGGCGTCGATGTACAGGTTGCCCGCATCGAGCGTACCGTCCGGGTCGCCTCCGGCCGGATCGCCGAGCAGTGCATCGGCGCGTTGTGCGAGCAGTGTCACGCTGACCGCAGCGCTGACGCTGATCCCACTGGCCGACTCGCCGTCGGCATCGGCGCCGGCCTGCGAGATCGCCGCGCTGGTCGCGTGCGTGGCCAGGTCGTGCAGTTCGCGCCGGGCGGCCACGAGCACGTCGCCGCCACCGCTCACGGTGACGTCGTTCGCGATGCGTGCCTGTGCGTTCTCCTCGGCCAGCGTCACCGCGACCGCCGAGCCGAACTTGATCGGGAAGCCGCCGCTGTCGTCGGTGCCCGGCGCGTCGGCGCCATCGGCTTCGGCCCCGTCGGAGGCCGCACCGACCTTGCCGGTCACCAGCGCGGTCGCACCTTCGTCCCTGGCGGCGACGTCGCCCGCCTCTTCGTCGCTGTCGTCGTCCGCGTCGCTTGCGGAGGTCTCAGCGCCGACCGCGAGTCGCGTCGTCCGCGATTCGGCGCGTACCGTGACGTCGCCACCGTCGAGTTCGACATCGCGGGCGATCAGCGCAAGCGTGTCGCTGCGCACGTCGGCGATCGCCGCGGCGATGCCCAGCCCGGCCGTGCCTTCGGCCTCGGCCCTCGCCGTCACCGAGTAGTCGTTGTCGCTGCGTGCGGCCACGGTCAGACTGCCTGCGCCGAGCGCATCGCCTGTGCCGAGCCGGGCACGCGTGTCGATCGCCGCTTCGGCGTAGGCGACGGTGGCCGACACCCCGACGGTGGCCCCACCGGTCGCGCTGCTCGCCGCGGCAACGTCCAGCGAGTTGCGGCCGGTGGCCAGGATCGCGACTGCGCGCGGCTTGGGGTCGGCCGGCAGAGGCGGGTCGACCGGGTGGTCGTTGACGATGCGTGCGCCGTCCTCGACCTCGGCGACCGTCGTCGACTCGAGGCGCGCGTAGACCCCGGCGGCGCCCAGCCCGAGCGTGCCGCCGTCGCCGCTGCCTGCCATCGACGCATAGGCGACCAGGGTGTGCGTGCCGTCGGCCTCGATGTGCAGGCTGTCGGGCGCGAGGTTGACGGTGCCGCTGCCGCCAATCGCCGCGGTGGTGTGGACGGTGCTCGTCGCCCAGTTGAATACGCCTCCGACGCCGACGGTACTGCCCAGCGCCGTGACGTTGCCGGCCAGGTTGACGGTTTCGACACGGTTCGTCGCGCGCAGCAGGACCGCGGCATCCCAGGCGATCTCGCGCCCGGCGAAGTCGGTGTGCGTGCCGTCGCCGGCCTGGGCCGAGCTCGTCGCGTCGCCGTCGATGCGCGCCGTGGCGGTGCTGTGCACATTGACGTAGTTGACCGCGCCGCCGACCGACACGGCGGTCTCGGAGCCGGTCTCGAGCGAGGTGCCGGCATAGGTCGACAGGGCATCCTCGGGACGGGCGGCGTCCTCGCCGGTCAGGTCGTCGAGCGAACCGGGCCCGTCCTCGCCGCCCCAGCCGCCGCGCGCCGGCAGCACGACCTCGGCGACGACCGCGATCCGTCCGGCCTCGACCGTCGCGCTGGAGGGAATTTCCGCCCGGGCATCGAGCACGAGATCCGTGACGGCCACTGCCGCTGCGATCGCGAGCGGATTGCCGTCCGAGCCGTCGGCCGCGGAGACCGCGCCGGCGATCGCGTGCGTCGCGACGTCGTCCTCGCGGACCTCGGCGAGCACGGCCAGGTCGCCGCCGGCCCGGACGGTGCCGTCGACGACGGCCTCGGCCTGCGAGGCGCCGAGGCTGACCGCGACCGCGGCCCCGAGGTCGAGCGGCAGGCCACCGTCTCCCTCGCCGGCCGGGGCGTCGCGCGCATCGTCGATGTCCGACGACTGCTTGCCGGTGAAGCCGGTGATGAAATCCGCGACCCCGCCGCTGTCGCCCTCGGCCGTCGCGTCGCCGTCTTCCGCCTGGCCGTCGGGCGCGCCGGTCGAGGCGATTGCATGGCGGCGGGCGGTATGGGTCTCGGCGATCACGGCCACGTCGCCGGCCACGCGCGTGCTGCCGTCCAGGCGCGCGGTGCTGGTCGTGGCGGTATCCAGCACGGCGGCCGCCAGGCCGACCGAACCGCCCGGGCTGGCCTCGTTGTGTGCGGTGACGCTGAAGTCGTTGTGCGTGACGGCCTCGACGAGGAGCGCGCCGAACTGCGGGTCCGTCCCGCCGGGTGCGGTGAGGTGCGCGTCAGCGACGGTCTCGAGGTTCTTCGCGATGCCGATCGCGAGGGTGCCGGCGAAATAGGTGTCGTTGTCGCCGGCGCGGGTAGCGGCGTCGAGCGCGAGGGTGTTGTCGCTCGTCGCGCGCACGGCGAGGGTGTCGCCCGCGCGCACGTCCGCGCCCGCGGCGATCTGCGCGGCGGTGCGGCCCTTGAGCTCACCGTAGATCGCCGCGACGCCGGCCAGATCGCCGTTGGCCTCGGTCGACAGGCTGACGTCGCGGGTCGCCGTGGCGGCGATCGTGAGGTCGCCGCTCGCCTCGAGGATCGCGGAGTCGTGCACGACGATCTCGGCGCTCGTGTCGGCAATGCCGAAGCCGACGTCGAATGCCGGGATCTCGTCGAGCAGGCCCTGGAGCAGATCCACCGCCAGGCCGCGCAACTGGTTCGTGTCGGTGGCCGAATCGCTGACCGTCGCACTTGCGTTCGCCGCGAGCACGATCTCGCCGCCGCGCAGCGTGCCGTGTACGTCGATGCGCGCCGCGGCGCTGGCCACGCCGAGGCGGGTCGCGTCGGTTTGGGATGCGTCGAGCGTGATCTTGCCGCCGGCATGGCCGTTGTCCGCGAACGCGAGCAGTGCGGCGTCCTGCTCCACGGTGATGTTCGGAGCGACCAGCGTGATCGCGCCCGAGTCGCCGATCGACGCGGCGACGTCGCGTGCGGCGCCGAGAACGCCGCCGCCGACCGTGCGCGTATTGATCACTGCGCCGCTTCTCACGACAATGCTCTCGTCGGCGATCCAGAGCGCTTCGCCCACCTCGAAGTCGTTGCGGCCGGAAACCTCGATATGGTCCGGGTCGATCAGGAAGCGGCCGCCCGCCCCCTCGGTCGCGCCGACATCGACACTCCCGCCCTCGAGCGTGACGGTGTGGCGCGCGCTGATCTCGACGAAGCCGCCGTCCCCGCTGTCACCACCACGTGCGCGCACCGTCGCGCCTTCGCTGAGCGTCGCGCGCTCTTCGCCGTACACCACGATGGTGCCGCCCGCGGAGTCGCTGCCCCGTCCCGACGCGTCGAGCTGCGAGCCGCTCTCCAGCGTGACGCTGCCGCCGGCCGTGATCAGCACGGAGCCCCCGGAACGCCCGTCGCGGCCGCGCGCATCGATCTCGCCCGAGATGCGTGCCTCGTCCCGGGCCACAATGACGATGTCGCCGTCCGCGACCTCGATGTCGGTGCCGATCCTGAGTGCCGACACGTTGACCGCGCCCTGGAACAGGGCTTCGTGCTCGGTGTCGGCCAGGCGCGTGTTCAGATGCCCTGCGATGTCGACCGCATGACCGTGGAAGAGGATCAGGTTCTGTGCTTCAACCCGGCCCTGGATGCTGATCAGGCCATCGGGCGAGACCGGCACGTCGCCATCGAGCAGGCGCGCAACGTGGCTGTCGCTGATCGTGCCGTCGGGCGCGATGATCTGCTGCATGAAGCCCGTGGTCGGGGTGGCGACGGCGAGGCTGCCGACGTTGACCTGCCCGGTTGCACTGACGAGAAAACCGTGTGGATCGGCAAACACGACGTTGCCGCCGATCACGCCGTCCTGGTAGCTGTTGAGCGTACCGTGGATCGCGACCCGGCTGTCATGGACCAGGTTGATCAGGTTGCTGGTCTGCTGCGGCAGATAGAGATTCGCGGTGTGGGTCTCCGCGACCTGGAAATGGTGGAAGGAGTTGAACGCATTGGCCCCGCGCACCGTGCCGGTGTGGATGTCGACGACGCCCGGCGTGGTTTGAATCAGCTGCGTCTGCGTCCGTCCATCGGTGACGATGCCGAGTGCCGTGTCGGCCTGGGCGCTTCCGGTCGCCGCGCCGAGTGCGATCAGGATGGACCAGCTCAATGGGTGCGGTCGCAAGGATCGACCATGCTTCCCCGTCGCCGCGTGGCTGTGTCGCGCGTGTACGTCCGTGCGCTGACGTGGCCTGGAGCGCGTTGTGCCGGATATCCTGGTCATCGACTTTGTCTCCCTGGCGTCCTGCCGGATCGGGCCCGGCGTCGCGCGTTCTTGTTGGTTCTTGTGCATCGCGTCGGTCCGCATCGAGCTGTCGGCGCTGGCCGGACCGTCGCGCATGCTCATGAATGGGAGCGGGAGCAGGCGCGTAGGCGAATACCTACACGATGGGACTGGCATGATGCCATAGCCATGATCGGGCGCAAATCGGGATTTGATCCGATTCGTGACATCGTTGTCGGTCGGCGGCAAGCAAGTGCCATGCCTCGGTCGCAAAGCCGGAGCAGATACAACTGGTTACAAGTTGCCTGCAGCGCAGGTGGGGCGGCTTGCTGCCGTCAGTGTAAAAAAATCCGACATCGAAGCGGGCTGTCTTCACGCATGCAGCATGCCGAGTGGACGCTGCGTGACAGCGGGCGGAAGCTGTCACAAAATCTTCATTCGGCTGCAATACACTGCGGGCTCGAACAGGGAGCACAGGACATGCCAGCAAACATTCTTCTGGTGGAAGACGAGCCTGCGATCCAGGAACTGATCGCAGTCAATCTGACCCGATCCGGGCACCATGTCGTCCGGGTTTCGGATGCCGAGACGGCGCAGCGGGTCGTTCGCGACGCCTTGCCCGACCTGATCCTGCTCGACTGGATGCTGCCGGGCATGTCGGGTGTCGAGTTCGCACGGCGACTCCGCACGGACGAGCGTACGCGGATGATCCCCGTCATCATGCTCACCGCCCGCGGCGAGGAGCAGGACAAGGTCGCCGGGCTGGAGACGGGGGCGGACGATTACATCACCAAGCCGTTCAGCCCGCGCGAACTCGTCGCCCGGATCAAGGCGGTCCTGCGGAGGCGTGCGCCGCAGGTCACCGAGGATGCGGTGGAGGCCGGAGGGCTTCGGCTCGATCCGAGCACCCATCGCGTGAGTGCCGAGGGGCAGACCTTGTCCCTCGGCCCGACCGAATTCCGGTTGCTGCATTTCCTGATGACCCATCCCGAACGCGTGCATTCGCGCACGCAACTGCTCGACCAGGTCTGGGGGGATCACGTGTTTGTCGAAGAGCGCACCGTCGACGTGCACATCCGGCGTCTGCGCGCCGCGCTCGAGCCCTCCGGCCATGACCGGTTGATCCAGACGGTGCGCGGAAGCGGATACCGGTTCTCGGTACAGATCGAGGCGATGGACTGAATGCCGGCGGACGCAGCAATGGGCTTCGCTCCGGCATAATCCCCCGATCGATCTCGCTTCCGTTGGCGGTCACCATCGACAAGTCGTCCCTGCACCCCTGGCTGGCTCCGGTGAGCATCCTGGCCTTGCTCGGCCTGGCGGCCGCCATCGTCGGGGCAACGCTCGCTCCCATGCTTGGCGCGGTCCTGTTCGCGGGCGGCGCCGTCGCGCTGATGGTGTGGCTGATCGTGCACCTGCAGCGCTTGACCCGCTGGGCAGCGGGATCCCGGGATGCTCCGGTGCCCTTCGCGCCCGGTCCGTTCGAGCCGCTCTCCGAAGAGTTGGTACGGCGTGTACGCGAAGCGCGCGAAGAGCGTGAGCAGCTCGTGACCGAACTCGAACGTTTTCGCGCGGCGAGCCAGGCCATGCCTGACGGACTGATCTACCTTTCCGGCCACGATACGATCGATTGGCTCAATCGCAGGGCCGAGCAGCACTTCGGGCTGCGCCATGCCAGCGACACCGGTCTGCTCCTGTCCGGCCTCGTGCGCCAGGCCGAACTGGTCCGTCACCTCGAGTCGGGATTGGCCGATGAACCGCTGGTGATCTCTTCTCCCCGGCGCCCGGGGACGCGGCTACTGGTCCAGGTCGTCCCATTCGGCCAGGACCGGCGCATGCTCGTCTCGAGGGATGTGACGCAGATCGAAAAGCTCGAGACGATGCGCCGCGACTTCATCGCCAACGTGTCGCACGAACTGCGTACGCCGCTGACCGTGGTGAGCGGTTTCCTCGAAACCGTCGCCGACGGCCTCGACGACCTGTCTCGCGAGGATGTTCTCCGCTTCCTGAATCTCGCCCTCGATCAATCGACCCGCATGCAACGCCTGATCGAGGACCTGCTGACCCTCTCGGCGCTCGAGACCGGGGCGCCGGCACCGACCGAGGAGCGGGTCGACGCCTGCACGCTGGTGCGCATGGTGTGTCAGGAAGCCGAGCTGCTGTCTGCCGGTCGCCACGACATCGTGCTTCAACTCGACCCGCGCGACGAGGGCGACCTGTTGCTCGGCAGCCAGAAGGAACTGCATTCGGCGTTCGCGAACCTGGCGACCAATGCCGTGCGGTATACGCCCGCGGGTGGCAGGATCGTGATGAGCTGGTGCCGTACGGCCGCAGGCGCCGAGTACTCGGTGACCGACGACGGTATCGGGATCGACCCGAAGCACATTGCGCGGCTGACCGAGCGCTTCTTCCGCGTCGACCGGAGCCGGTCGCGGGAAACGGGGGGGACGGGACTGGGCCTGGCCATCGTCAAGCACATCGTCTCCCGCCACCAGGCGGAACTGCACATCGAGAGCGAAGTAGGGAAGGGAAGTCGTTTCGTCGTCGCCTTCCCCGCCTCGCGGATCATGCGGGGTCGCCGACCGGTTCGTAGCTGACGTGATCGAAGTTCGAGCCTCTTGTCAGCAACTGGGTGAGGCGAAGCTGCCGGGCCTTGCCGTCATGTACTTCGACGACCCGATGGGGTTGGTACCATCCGCCTGGAAGGACCAAGGAAGCGGGTGCCTTGAGTGCAGGAACCTCGGGCAGGCTGAAAGCCTGCTGGAATGCGCCCCGATGCCCGGGGCCGAGGCCCATCTGGCGGACCGCGACGACTTTGGGCAATCCGTTGAGGATGCAGATCCCCGCCTCCAGCGTGCCGTCACCGCGGTATACCAGCCAGCTGATCAGCCCGAGAAGGAAGCGCTCGCCGTCGGGAGGGCGGATGCCGACGAGCTGGCGATGCTGCAGTCGCTCGACCGGTGGGGCGTGGCGCAGTCGGAACCCCCCGACGGACTGATCGGCCAGCTCCCAGTGCTCGCAGGTGAAACCGAGCTTGGCTGCGCGCCGGCGGCGCATCTGCTCGGTATCCTCGGAACCAGCCTCGGTTGCACGTTCGCCGAAAGTCAGCAGGGTGATGTCGCTGCGCAGGCTGCGCTGCGTGACCAGCCCGCCCGGTTGCTCGAACAGCTTTCCCTGGATGTGGAAACCGATCGCCAGCCAGTCCCCGGTCAGTTCGGCCTCGCCGCGGCAGCCCCGACGCGGGAAGCGCCGGCCGACCGATGCGAGTCCCCATGGCCGGTAGAGCGACAGGAGCAGCCTTGAGCTTGGTTCGACGGGGCAGTCCTCGCCGAGCCCGAGGGCGGACGGTTTGACCCCTTGCTTGAACTGCGTCAATACCGCCTGGATCTGCCCTGCGAGGCGGGTGCCATCGAAACGTCGCAGGTTGGAAGAAGAAGCCTGGAGGACGCCGATCGGCCGCAGTCCGTGATCGGCTGCCAGATCCAGTCCGTAGGCGGTGGGCTTGACGGCCTCGTCGGATTCCTCGGGGCTGTGGAGGCTGCAGTACGGCGCGAAGCGCTGCGCCCAGCGGCAGATCCAGCCGAACTCGCGCTCGCTGCGCCCGAACGGGTTGGACAGATCGACGAGCAGGACCGAGATGTAGGCTTCGGTCGCACTCTGCGCCTTCCACACCTCGTTGAGCGGATCGGACACACGGATGCGCGCGACTCCCTGCGCCTCGGCCATCGAGAAGCTTTCGTGCAGCTCGCCCCACATGCCTTCGGGCAGCAGACGGTGCGCACGGAAGTACTCGATCAACGCCAGGCCCGCGTAGTACACGCGGCGCTGTGACAGCAGCGAACGCTGGTCGTCCAGCGTGCCGGAGGCCGCGTCGCGGCGTGTGATCTCGGCGTACGAGTGCGCCATGAGTTGCCACAGGGCGACCACCCGGCCGAGCGAGGCATTCTCGGCGCTGTCCGGCGGCAGAGGGTGCGATGCATAGCGCTTTGCGACCTCGCCCTGCACGAGATCGACCGTCGGACGCATGGCCTCGAGCACTTCTAGGTGCTGGTTGGGGGCGGGGGTGCCCTTCAGCAGCGCGTCGAGCATTGCCGCAAGGTCTTGTTGCGTCTCGTCGACGTTGAGCGGGTTGAGTTGCTTGAGCTGTTCCAGGCACTCTGCGGGGGTTCGGCAGTCCATTCGTGCTCCGTCTCGTCATTCTTGTTGGCACTGCGCCGCGGATGGAATGTCCCCACCCGCGACAGCGAGCGCGGCGTCGATCGCCGTCGCCAGTTCCGCATCCGACGGCGCGTCATGCCGGGCGCCTGTGCGTCGGGCCGTCCCCCAGACCGGTTCCGGGAAATGCCGGTCGTCCCGGAAGCGCGGAATCACGTGCCAGTGCAGGTGGGCCACGACGTTCCCGAAGCTCGCCAGATTGATCTTGTCCGGTTCCATCAGACGGCGCAATGCCGTTTCGGTTGCCAGCACCACTGCGAGCAGGCGATCGCGCTGCCGTGCTTCGAGGTCGGTCATCTCGACGACATGGGCGTTCCAGATCACCCGGCAATAGCCCGGATAATCTGCGTCCTCCACCCGGATGACGCGGCAGGATCCATCACTCCACACGACCGATTCGTCGCTCGCGGAGCACAGCGGACACGTCATCGAGGGGACTCCGTTTGCGCCGACCTTAGCCCAAGCGTCAAGTGTAGTCGTTCGGAATCGCCACGCGAAGCAGGAAATGCGCCTTTCCGTGACGGATTACTGGCGGTGCGAAAGGGTCCGCGGGTCGCCCAGTGTCTCAGGCGCACCGTGCCGGAACGCGATCAGGCTGCCCGGCTCGATCACGGTCCAGTGCTCGTTGTCGGTCAGCGGAAGGGTGGCGATCACGGCGACCCGGTCCTCGGCGCCGGTCAGTTCCGTGAAATCCACGCTGACGTCCTGGTCGGAGAGGTGGGCCGTTGCGAACGGGGCCTGGCGCACGATGTAGGCGAGGCGGGTGGCGCAGTGCGCGAACAGGTGCTCCCCGTTCGAGAGCAGGAAGTTGAACTCGCCGTGGCCGCCGATCTCGATGGCAAGCTGCCGCAAGGCCTCATGCAGTGCGGCGGGCGTGGGCTCGCCCTCGGGAAAGCGCTCGGCGAGCGTCTGCAGGATGTGGCAGAAGGCCCGTTCGGAATCGGTCGTGCCGACCGGCAGGAAGCGGCCGTCGAGCCGGGGGGTGTAGTCGGCGAGGTTGCCGTTGTGTGCGAAGATCCAGTAGCGGCCCCATAGCTCGCGCTGGAACGGATGGGTATTTTCGAGCCGGATTTCCCCCTGCGTCGCCTTGCGGATGTGCGCGATCACGTTGAGCGACCGGATCGGATAGTTGCGTACCAGCTCGGCGACCGGCGACGTGACGCTCGGTTGCGGATCCAGAAACACCCTGACCCCCCGCCCCTCGAAGAAGGCGATGCCCCAGCCATCACGGTGATGGTCGGTGAGGCCCCCCCGTGCCTGGAAGCCCGTGAACGAAAAGCAGATGTCCGTCGGGACGTTGCAGTTCATTCCGAGCAACTGGCACATGGTTTACCTCGACGCGAACAGGGGGCGGAAGGGCCGCCGCCGTTCAGCGGGGCATGTTCTTCATCATCGCATCGAGGTCGATGCGGTCCAGGCCGGTGATGCCCATCATCTCGACGTCGCCCGCATTCTGTCCGGCCTCGCAGGGACCCACCCACTGGGCATCGATGCCCATCGTGCTCGACTCCATGCCCTGGAGCGGCGGCGTATACACCGTCCGGATCTCGCCACGATAGCTGCGGGTGAAATCGCCGACGAAGATGCCGGTCATCGTCGCGGTCGAGCCGTCGGCACGACACGTGGCCTCGAAGGTGACCCGGTTGTCCTCGATCCGGTAGTTCGGCTTGTCGCAATCCGAACTGCCGTCATCCGGGACGAGGTTGTCGACCGTGTCGTCGACACAGGTGCGAAGCCGCATGCCGAGCCCACCCATTTCGACCATGGTGGTCTGCATCTCCCACAACCCCGGGTCGCGTTTGGGCATGCCGTCGGGCGTGCCGGCGAGGGCGATGGGGGTGGCGAAGGCGAGGATGACGAGGACGGGTGTGCGCATGGGAGTTCTCCTGAGGAGGTTTTCGGCCTGCGGACCCGCCGGTCCGCGCGGTGCGGAGCGAGGAGCAAGCCGGTTCGATTTCACGGATTCAGTTTGCGGCGAAGGATCTCGTTGACCTGGGCCGGGTTGGCCTTGCCGCGGGAGGCCTTCATGACCTGGCCGACCAGTGCGTTGAAGGCTTTCTCCTTGCCGGCACGGAATTCCTCGACCGATTTCGCGTTCGCGGCGAGCACTTCGTCGATCATCGACTCGATCGCGCCGCTGTCGGTGACCTGCTTGAGCCCCTGTGCCTCGATGATCGCGTCGGCGCTGTCGCCTTCGCGGTTCCAGAGGGCATCGAAAACCTTCCTCGCGAGGTTGTTCGAGATCGTCTGGTCGGCGATGCGCCGCACCAGCCCGGCAAGCTGCGTGGCCGTCACCGGGGATTCGGCGATGTCGACCTCGGCCTTGTTGAGTCGTGCCGCCAGATCGCCCATCACCCAGTTCGCGCAGGGCTTCGCGAGGGCGGCGCCGGCGGCATCGACCGTTGCCTGGAAGTAGGCTCCGACCTCCCGCGAGGCGGTCAGGGTCGCGGCATCGTAGGCCGACAGGCCGTAGTCGGCGATGAAGCGGGACTTCATGGCCTGGGGCAGTTCCGGCATCCGGGTGCGGACCGCATCGATCCATCCGGGATCGATCGCCAGCGGCAGCAGGTCCGGATCCGGGAAATAGCGGTAGTCGTGCGCGTCCTCCTTGGTGCGCATGACCCGCGTCTCCCCGGTGTCCGGATCGAACAGCACGGTGGCCTGGCGGATGGTGCCGCCGTCTTCGAGCGTTTCGATCTGCCACGCGACCTCGTAGTCGATCGCCTGCTGCAGGAAGCGGAAGGAGTTCAGGTTCTTGATCTCCCGCCGGGTGCCGAGCGGAGCGCCCGGCCGGCGCACCGACACGTTCGCGTCGCAGCGGAACGAGCCCTCCTGCATGTTGCCGTCGCAGATCTCGATCCAGCGCACCAGCGCGTGCAGCGCGCGGGCATAGGCGACTGCCTCGGCCGAAGAGCTCATCTCCGGTTCCGAAACGATCTCGAGCAAGGGGGTGCCGGCGCGGTTGAGATCGATCCCGCTCATGCCGTGGAAGTCTTCGTGCAGGCTCTTGCCGGCATCCTCCTCGAGGTGGGCGCGGGTCAGGTGGACGGTCTTCTCGTAGCCCTGCTCGCCATCGCCGACGCGGATCGTGATCGCACCGCCCGAGACCACCGGCAGTTCGAACTGGCTGATCTGGTAGCCCTTGGGAAGATCGGGATAGAAGTAATTCTTGCGTGCGAACACGCTTTTCGGGGCAACCCGTGCGCCGATCGCGAGTCCGAAGCGGATCGCGCGCTCGACGGCCCCGCGGTTGAGCACCGGCAGCACGCCGGGCAGGGCGATATCGACGGCGCAGGCCTGTCGGTTGGGCTCGGCGCCGAAGGCGGTGGAGCCACCCGAAAAGATCTTGGAGGCCGTATTGAGCTGGGCATGGACTTCCAGTCCGATGACCACCTCCCAGTCGTTTCTGCTCATGGACGTCACACTCGGGTTCAGGCTGCGATCGCGGGTCGGCGCAGGTGCCAGTCGGTGACCTGCTGGTAGCGATGGGCGGTGGCGAGCAGCCGGGATTCGTCGAAATAGTTGCCGATCAGCTGCAGGCCGACGGGCAACTCGCCCGCTCCAAGGCCGCAGGGATGCGACAGGCCGGGCAGGCCGGCGAGGTTGACCGCGATGGTGTAGATGTCCGACAGGTACATCTGCACCGGATCGTCGGTCTTCGCGCCGATCGCCCAGGCGGTGGTCGGGCTGGTCGGGCCGGCGATGACGTCGCACTGCGCGAAGGCGGCGCGGAAATCCTCGGCGATCAGCCGCCGCAGTTTCTGCGCCTGGAGGTAGTAGGCGTCGTAGTAGCCGTGCGACAGCACGTAGGTACCGACGAGGATGCGGCGCTGGACCTCGGCCCCGAAGCCTTCCGCGCGGCTCTTGCGGTACATGTCGTCGAGATCCGCGTACTCGGCCGCACGATGACCGTAGCGCACGCCGTCGAAGCGCGACAGGTTGCTCGAGGCCTCGGCAGGCGCCAGCACGTAGTAGGCCGGAATCGCGAGCCCGGCATTCGGCAGCCGGACCGGGACGGTGGTCGCGCCGAGCTGGCGATACGTCTCGAGTGCCTGCTCGATCGCCGCGCGCACGTCGTCGGCCATTCCCGCCCCGAAGAATTCCTCTGGCAGGCCGATCCGCAGGCCCTCCAGCGGCCTCGAACCGTTGGCGGCCTCGGTGAGCGCGCGCGCGTAGTCTTCAGTCGGACGTTCGAGACTGGTCGAATCGCGCGGATCGAATCCCGCGATCGCGCCGAGCATCAGCGCGCAATCCGCGCTGGAGGCGCCGAAGACGCCGGCCTGGTCGAAGGACGAAGCATAGGCGATCATGCCGTAGCGGCTGGCGATGCCGTAGGTCGGCTTGATGCCGGTGATTCCGGTCAGTGCTGCCGGCTGCCGAACCGAGCCGCCGGTGTCGGTGCCGGTCGCGACCGGCACCAGGCGTGCGGCCACGGCCGCGGCGGATCCGCCGCTCGAGCCGCCCGGAACGCGTCGGGTATCCCAGGGGTTGCGGGTAGGGCCGTAATGGGAATTCTCGTTGGACGAGCCCATCGCGAACTCGTCCATGTTGGTCTTGCCCAGCATGACCATGCCGGCGGCCTTGAGCAGCGAGACCACGTGCGCGTCGTACGGGCTCACGAAATTCGACAGCATCTTCGAGCCGCAGGTCGTCAGCACGCCCTCGGTGCAGAACACATCCTTGTGGGCGAGCGGAATGCCGGTCAGCGGTCCCGCCCGCCCTTCGGCGATGCGGGCATCGGCGTCCCGTGCCGTGGCGAGGGCGCCATCCCGGTCGACGGTGATGAAGGCGTTGAGCTGCGGGTCGAGACGATCGATCCGGTCGAGGAACAGCGTTGCGAGTTCGACGCTGGAGGTTTTGCCGGCATCCAGTGCGGCACGCAACTCGGTGAGGCTTGCGTTGATCATTTGGCGTTGGGGAAGCGGTCGGAATCGGGGGCGGGTGTGCCGGCAGCGGGTGCTGCACGGCCGGCTTCCGCCGTGTTCATTCGATGACCCTGGGGACGAGATACAGTCCGGCCTCGGTCTGGGGTGCGATCCGCTGGAACGCGTCGCGCCGGTCGGGTTCGGTCACGGCATCGTCGCGCAGGCGTTGGGTGACGTCCTGCGGATGGCTCATCGGTTCTACCGCGTGGGTGTCCACGGCCTGCATCTGCTCGATCAGCCCGAAGATGCTGTTGAGCTTGTCCCGGACGGCGTCGACCCCGGTGTCGGCAAGGTCGATCCGTGCGAGGCCGGCGATCTTCAAAACCTCTTCATTCGTCAGCGACATGGCCTTACAAATGCTACTTAATCCGTAAAGGTTTGTAGGTTATCATAACCGTTTCCGCCTGTTCGGGCGGGATGGGTCGGGTCGACGGCACTCATCAACTCCGGTTTCGGGATTACCCATGTTTGGTTTCTTGCGTTCCTATTTTTCCAGCGATCTGGCGATCGACCTGGGTACGGCGAACACCCTCATCTACGTACGCGGCAAGGGCATCGTGCTCGACGAGCCGTCGGTCGTCGCGATCCGCACCGAGGGCGGGCCGAACGCCAAGCGGACGATCCAGGCCGTCGGTGCGACCGCCAAGCAGATGCTCGGCAAGACGCCCGGCAACATCACCGCGATCCGTCCGATGAAGGATGGCGTCATCGCCGACTTCGTCGTCACCGAGCAGATGATCAAGCAGTTCATCAAGAAGGTGCACGACTCGCGGATGTTCTCGCCAAGCCCGCGCATCATCATCTGCGTGCCCTGCGGTTCGACCCAGGTCGAGCGCCGGGCGATCCGCGACGCGGCTCTCGCCGCCGGCGCGAGTCAGGTCTTTCTGATCGAAGAGCCCATGGCCGCGGCGATCGGCGCCGGCCTGCCGGTATCCGACGCGACCGGTTCGATGGTCGTCGATGTCGGCGGCGGCACCACCGAGGTCGGCGTGATCTCCCTCGGCGGCATGGTCTACAGTGGCTCGGTGCGCGTCGGCGGGGACAAGTTCGACGATGCCATCATCAACTACATCCGCCGCAACTACGGCATGTTGATCGGCGACACCACTGCCGAGAACATCAAGAAGGGCATCGGGTCGGCCTTCCCGGGCTCGGAAGTGCGCGAACTCGAGGTGCGCGGACGAAACCTTGCCGAAGGCATCCCGCGCAGCTTCATGATCTCCAGCAACGAGATCCTCGAGGCCGTGGCCGAGCCGCTCAACCAGATCGTCTCGGCGGTCAAGATCGCGCTCGAGCAGACTCCGCCCGAGCTCGGGGCCGACATCGCCGAGAAGGGCATGGTCCTGACCGGCGGCGGAGCGCTCATTCGCGATCTCGACCGGCTGCTGATGGAAGAGACCGGCCTGCCCGTGTTCGTCGCCGACGAACCCTTGACCTGCGTGGCACGAGGGTGCGGCATGGCCCTCGAGAAGATGGACACCCTGAGTTCCATCTTCTCCCACGACTGACCGTCGCGGGCCGGACGCCTCGACAGGCCCGGCTCGCAACCGCAGCAAGCATGTCTCTGGCCGGACATCAATCGCCGCCGATCTTCAAGCGAGGTCCTACGCCTCTCGCGCGGATGCTCGTGCTCGTCATGATCTGCCTCGCGCTGTTGATCGCCGACCTGCGATTCCGCTACCTCGAGGTCGTGCGCCAGGCCGTCTCGGTCGTGACCCATCCGTTGCAGGTCGCCGCGGCCGCGCCGGTCGATTTCCTGCGCAATGCCACGGTCTATTTCGCCACGTTGGTCGAGGTCCAGCTCGAGAACGCCGAGCTGCGGCGGCATCAGGTCGAGGCTGCGCACCGGCTGTTGCGCTTCGATCATCTGGAGCGCGAGAACGTCCGCTTGCGCGAACTGCTCGGCATGGCGCAGTTCGTCTCGGTCCACAGTGTCGCGGCGGAGATCCTCTACGACGCCCCCGATCCGTTCGCCCGCAAGGTCATCCTCGACAAGGGCGCGCGGCACGGCATCACGAGCGGGCTGGCGGTCGTCGACTCCAACGGCATGATCGGGCAGGTGACCCGCGTCTATCCGATTCAATCCGAGGTGACGCTGATCACCGACAAGGAGCAGTCCGTACCCGTCCAGGTCGAGCGCAACGGCTTGCGCGGAATCCTGGTCGGCAGCGGCCGAGGGCGTCTCGACCTGCGTTTCATTGCGTCCGAGGGCGATATCCGTCCCGGTGATCGTCTCGTCACCTCGGGACTGGACGGCATCTTCCTGCCCGGGCTGCCGGTGGCGGACGTGACCACGGTCGATCAACGCGACGGGGCCTTCCGGCGCGTCAGGGCGGAGCCCGTCGGAAGTGTGGAACGGGCGATCCAGGTCCTCGTGATCGGACGGGCCGTGCCGGCGCCGCCGCGTCCCGATCCGGCAACCGCACTGGGCGACGCGATCGCCAACCCGGGGGATTGACGCCCATGCAGCCGACCCACCGATCGAACCGCATCCTTCTGCCGGCCAAGACCTGGTTCGTCTACCTGAGCCTGCTGATCGCGCTCGGGTTGAGCTACATTCCGACCGGGCGTCTGCCGGGCGTTCCCGACTGGGTCGCGGTCGTGCTGGCCTTCTGGTGCATTCGCGAACCGCTGCGAGTGGGCATGGGCGCCGCGTTCGTGTTCGGGATCCTGGTCGACATCGGTCACGGCGCCGCGATGGGGCAGCATGCGCTGGCCTATGTGCTGCTCGCCTATCTCGCGATGTCGGTGTCGCGCCGGGTCCTGTGGTTCCGGGTCCCGCAACAGGCCCTGCACATCCTGCCGCTGCTGCTGCTGACCCAGGTCATCATGGTTGTCGTGCGCGTGATCGGGGGGGCCGAGTTTCCGGGGCCGTGGTATTTCCTGTCCTCGTTCACCGGGACGCTGCTCTGGATCCCGCTGAGCTTCCTGCTTCTGCTGCCCCAGTACCAGCCGGTCGAGCGGGACGAGAACCGGCCGATCTAGGTCCAACGCGCACATGAACGAGTTCCGCAATCCCGAAGAGCCGCTGATCGCGTTTCGGCGTCGTGCGATCGTCGCGGCCCTGTTCGTCCTCGCGTGCTTCGGCGTGCTCGCGGCGCGGTTCTATTTTCTTCAGGTCGTGCAGTACGACTATTTTCATGCCCGCGCCGAAGGCAATCGGGTGGCCGTGCTCCCGGTCGTACCCAACCGCGGCGTCATCGTAGATCGCTACGGCACTGCGCTCGCGCGCAACTACTCGGCCTACACGCTGGAGATCAATCCGCGGCAGGTGCGCGACCTCGAGGGGACGATCGACGCGCTGGCCCGCCTGGTTCCGATCGAGGAACGCGATCGTCGCCGCTTCCGCCGCCTGTTGCTGGAGACCAAGTACTTCGAGAGCGTGCCGATCCGCACGCACCTGACCGACGAGGAGGTCGCGCGCGTCACTGCGCAGCGCTACCGTTTCCCGGGCGTCGAAGTGCAGGCCCGGCTCTTTCGCGACTACCCGATGGGCGAGTCCGCAGCCCACGTGATCGGCTACATCGGGCGGATCAACGACCGTGATCTGCAGCGCATCGAAGAGCGTGGGCAGACCGCCAATTACCGAGGTTCCGAGTACACCGGGAAGAGCGGCCTGGAACTCAGCTACGAAGCCGAGTTGCATGGGATCACCGGTGTCGAGCAGGTGGAGATCAATGCCGGCGGACGGGCCGTGCGCCTGATGTCGCGGATCCCCGCGGTGCCGGGCAATGACCTCGAGTTGACGCTCGACATCGGCCTGCAGAAGGCGGCCGAAACCGCACTGGGCGAGCGGCGCGGCGCGGTGGTGGCCATCGAGCCGTCCACGGGCGGCGTGCTGGCGCTGGTCTCGACGCCTTCCTTCGACCCCAACCTATTTGTCGAAGGCATCTCGGTTGCCGACTGGCGGGCGCTGAGCGATTCGCCCGATCATCCGCTGCTCAACCGCGCGATCTACAGCGCCTATCCGCCCGGATCGACCTTCAAGCCGTTCATGGCGCTGGCCGGCCTGCATACGGGCAAGCGCACCGCGGAGACGAAGTACAACAACCAGGGCGTGTTCACCTTCGTCGGACACCGCTTCGTCGATCGCAAGTCGAACTGCCAGAACAACGTGGATCTGCACCGGACCATCGTCCATTCATGCAACACGTACTATTACGAGCTTGCCAATGAAATGGGCATCGACGCGATCGCCGGGTTCATGCGCCCGTTCGGCTTCGGTCAGCGCACCGGGATCGATATCCCGGGCGAGGCGACCGGGGTGCTGCCTTCGCCGGAATGGAAGCGCAGCCGCTTCGCCTCGCGTGAGCAGCAGCGATGGTACGGCGGAGAGACGATCTCGGTGGGGATCGGTCAGGGCTACAATGCCTACACGCCGCTGCAGCTCGCCAACGCCCTGGCGGCACTGCTCAACGGTGGCGAGATCTACCGGCCCCACGTCGTACGCCACATCGTCGATGCGCGCACGGGCGAGCGCAGGCCGGTGGAACCGGAACCGGTCGCCCGGATCCCGGTGCGCCAGGAGCACCTGGACGTCGTTCGCCGGGCCATGGCAGACGTGACCCGCAAGGGGACGGCCGCTCGGGTCTTCGCCGACGCGCCCTACGAGGCCGGCGGCAAGACGGGCACCGCGCAGGTCTTCTCGCTGCGTGGCCAGCGCTACGTCGAGGACGATGTCGCCGAACGCCTGCGCGACCACTCCTGGTTCATCGGATTCGCCCCCGCCGAACAGCCCACGATCGCAATCGTGGTACTGGTCGAGAACGGCGGTTTCGGAGCGCAGTCCGCCGCGCCGGTGGCGCGCAGCGTCATGGACTACCACCTGCTGGGTGCGGCGGTCGATGCGCCGGTGGAGGAAACCGACGAATCCCTGGCTGCGGAGCTGGAACGATGAGCGGCTGGCGATTCCATCCCCTGGCGTTGATCCAGGCCTGCACCCGTCCGATCGACCCGTTCCTGCTCGTCGTCGTCGGCCTGCTGCTCGGGTACGCCTACGCACTCATGATGAGCGCCTCGCCCGAGCGCCTTGCCACCTTGCAGATCCATTTCGCTGTCGCGCTCGGGGCCATGTGGATGGTAGCCATGGTTCCGCCCAAGCGACTCCTGTCGGTGGCCGTACCCCTCTACCTGCTCGGCGTGCTGCTGCTCGTCGGCGTGATCTTCTTCGGCGAGACCTCGAAAGGCGCCAAGCGCTGGCTCAATCTCGGTGTCGCGCGCATTCAGCCCTCCGAGATCATGAAGATCGCCGTGCCGCTGATGTTGGCCTGGTACTTCCATCAGCGAGAGGGCCTGGTGCGCTTTCGCGAGTTCATCGTGGCCGGCGTGCTGCTGGCGATCCCCCTCGGGCTCATCGTCGTGCAGCCCGACCTGGGCACCAGTCTGCTCGTCGGGGCGGCGGGCCTGTACGTGATCTTCTTCGCCGGCTTGTCGTGGAAGCTGATCGTTCCGGTCGTGCTCATGACCGTCGTGGGCATCGGCGCGATCGTCGGGTTCGGGGATCTGCTTTGCCAGCCCGAGATCGATTGGCACGTCCTGCGCGAGTACCAGAAGCAGCGCGTGTGCACGCTGCTCGATCCGACCCAGGATCCGCTCGGTCGCGGCTTCCACATCATCCAGTCGACGATCGCGATCGGCTCCGGGGGTCTGTTCGGGAAGGGTTGGATCGAAGGGACCCAGACGCATCTGGCCTTCATCCCGGAACGTCACACCGATTTCATCTTCTCCGTACTGGCCGAGGAGTTCGGGTTCGTCGGTGCGGTGGGCTTGCTGGCGCTCTACCTGCTGCTGATCCTGCGCGGACTCGTGATCGCGGCCCAGGCCCCCACCGTCGGGACGCGCCTGCTGGCCGGAGCGGTCACGATGATCGTGTTCACCTATGCCTTCGTCAACATGGGGATGGTCAGCGGGATCCTTCCCGTGGTCGGGGTGCCGCTTCCGTTCGTCAGCTATGGCGGTACCGCGCTGGTGACACTGTGCATCGGGATCGGTATCCTGATGAGCATCGAGCGCAGCCGGGCTGCCGCAAAGGACTAGGAGCCGATGACCCGCCCCCCGATGACCCGTCCCCCGTCTACGCAGCCGGAACCGATCGGCGAGTGTTCACGCGGCGCTTCGCGGCCTGGGTGGTCGCGCATTCCGGGCGTGCTGCTTCTGGCGATCGCGATCATGTTCGGGCTGTCGGCCTGCGGTTCGAAGCCGTCGCGAAGCGTCCAGGCCGAACCGACCGTCGCCGCCGCCCCCCAGGGGGGGGGCTATTACAAGGACGACGGCCCGGGTGCGAACCCGCCGGCCGACCTGGACCGGATTCCGGATGCCGTTCCCCGCATCGAGCCGCTGCATCGACCCGCGATGAGGCCCTACACCGTCATGGGCCAGCATTTCGTGCCGATGACCGAATTGCGTCCGTATCGCGAGCGGGGCCAGGCAAGCTGGTACGGACGGCGTTTCCATGGCAACCCGACCGCCAACGGCGAACGCTACGACATGTACGCCATGACCGCGGCCCACCCGACTCTGCCGATTCCGAGCTACGTGCGGGTCACCAACCTGTCGAACGGCCGTTCGGTCGTCGTGCGCGTGAACGATCGCGGCCCCTTCCTGCGCGGCCGCCTGATCGATCTTTCCTATGCGGCTGCCCACCGCCTCGGCTATGTGAACGCCGGGAGTGCCCAGGTCGAAGTCGAGTCGATCACTCACGAGGAGATCCGCCTCGCCGAGGCAACCGGTCGCATGCCGGCCGAGCCGTTGCGAACGCCGGACACCACGGTGGTCGCTGCAGCCGCTGCGACGTCGGAGCTGCCTGCAGCCGCGGTTGCCGCTCCGAATCCGCCCGGCGCAGTCCCTTACCTGCAACTGGGCGCGTTCGCGACGCCGGCCAACGCCGAGGAACTGCTGGCCCGCGTGCGCAACCAGTTGGGCGCCTTCGCCGACCGGGTCCATCTGCTCGACGACGGACGACAGGTGCGGCTGCAGCTCGGACCGTTCGCATCCGTCGACGAGGCCCGGCTCGAGGCGGGTCGCATCGGAATGCTGCTCGATCTGCAACCTTTCGTCGTGATTCGCTGAACCAACCATGATGGGCGACGGTCTGCCTTCCGTCGGCTCCGACTGACCGGCCCCGAACGGATTCTGAAACCACTTCTTCCGGCACTGCCTGCCCCCCACAAAGCCATGCGTCTTTTCTTCCTACTGCTCCTGCTGGTCCTCACCTTTCCCGCTTCCGCACAGACCCCGCCGGCGCCCACTCTGGCGGCCAATGCCTGGCTGCTCCTCGACCACCAGACCGGCCAGGTGCTCGTATCCCACAAGCCCGACGAACGCATCGAACCGGCCTCGCTGACCAAGCTGATGACGGCCTACCTCACCTTCTCGGCGATCCGGGACGGGGCGATCGCGCTCGACCAGGAGGTTCCGGTTTCGGAGACGGCCTGGCGCATGACCGGGTCGCGCATGTTCATCGAGCCGCGCAAACCGGTCACGGTCGAGCAGCTCCTTCACGGCATGATCGTTCAGTCGGGCAACGACGCGTGCGTGGCGCTGGCCGAACTGATCGCTGGTTCGGAGGAGGCGTTCGCGCACCTGATGAATCGGGAAGCCCAGCGGCTCGGGATGCGCAACACGCACTTCACGAACGCCTCGGGACTGCCCGACGAGAACCTCTACACCACGGCCGCCGACTTGGCCCTGCTGGCTTCGGCCCTGATCCGCGACTTTCCCGAGTTCTATCGTCTGTATTCGCTCCGGGAATACACCTATAACGACATCACCCAACCGAACCGCAATCGCCTGTTGTGGATGGACAGCACCGTCGATGGCATGAAGACCGGGTACACGCGTGCTGCCGGTTATTGCCTCGTCTCGTCGGCCGTGCGCGGGCCGCGTCGGCTGATCTCGATCGTGCTTGGTGCCGAGTCGGAGACGATCCGTGCCCAGGAGTCGTTGAAACTGCTCAACTACGGCTTCCAGTTCTTCGACACGGTGCGCCTGTATGCTGCCGAGAAGGACGTGTCGCGGTTCAGGGTGTGGAAGGGGGTCGAAAACGAAGTGCCGGTCGGGTTTCTCGAGGACTTCGTGATGTCGCTGCCCAAGGATCAGTCCGACCGCGTCGACGCGACCCTGGAGAGCCGTCAGCCGCTGACGGCGCCGGTCCAGCGTGGCCAGGAGGTCGGCACCCTGACGCTGACCCTCCATGGGCGCGCCATTGGCGAGTATCCGGTGGTGGCCCTGGCCGACGTACCGGTGGCCGGCTTCTTCGGCCGTTTCTGGGACGCCCTGCGACTGTGGATCAAGAACCTCTGAGCCCGACGGTCCGGGCCGACGAGGCTCGCTGCGGCCACCGTGCGTCGGTGACGGCGGTTCCGGCCTTCAATGCGGAGGGACACGGAGCGTGAACATCTGCTATCTCGACGGAAGTTTTCTTCCCCGCGAAGCGGCACGGATCTCGCCGATGGATCGCGGCTTCCTGTTCGGCGACGGTGCATACGAAGTCATCCCGGTCTATGGCCGCAAGCCGTTCCGGCTCGACCGGCATCTGGACCGGCTGTCGAACACGCTGGCTGCGATCCGGCTCGCGGATCCGCTGGAGCGCGCCGAATGGCGGGCGATCGTGCACGAGCTGATCGCCCGAAACCCTTCGGAAGACCAATCGATCTACGTGCAGATTTCGCGTGGTGTCGACATGGTGCGCAACCACGCTTTTCCCGTGCCCGTGCGGCCTACCGTGTTCGCGATGAGCGATCCGCTGGCTCGCGTGCCCGGGGCGCTCGTCGCCAGCGGGGTCAGTGCGGTGACGGCGGCCGATCTGCGCTGGCTGCGTTGCGATCTCAAGACGACATCCCTGCTCGCCAACTGCCTGCTGCGCCAGCTCGCGGTCGAGCGCGGTTGCGCCGAAACCATCCTGTTCCGGGACGGATTCCTGACCGAAGGGGCGGCGTCGAACATCTTCGCGGTGCGCGACGGCGTGATGCTCGCGCCGCCCAAGAGCCACCTGATCCTGCCCGGCATCACCTACGACGTGGTACTCGAACTGGCCGCGCAGCACGGGCAGGCGCACGAGGTGCGCGAGATCACGGAAGAGGAAGTGCGCTCCGCGGACGAGTTGTGGATGACCTCCTCGTCCAAGGAAGTGCTCGCGATCACGCGGCTGGACGACCGGCCGGTTGGCAACGGCACACCCGGACCGGTCTGCCGTCGCATGTACGACTGGTTCCAGGACTTCCGTCAGAAGGTGAGAGGCGATGAGTGAAAGCGGCCGCACGTCGCTGATCGAGTTCCCGTGCGATTTCCCGATCAAGGTCATGGGCGCCCGGGTGGATGGATTCGCCCAGGCCGTGGTCGCCGTCGTCGTCACCCATGATCCCGGCTTCGATGCCGCATCGGTGGAAATGCGTCCTTCGCGCAACGGCAACTACCTGGCGCTGACCTGCACGGTGCGGGCGATCTCGCAGGACCAGCTCGATGCGCTCTATCGCGAACTGAGTACCCACCCGATGGTGAAGGTGGTCCTTTGAACCGGACATGGACCGGATGGAAACAGAGACCGTAGTCACCATCGAACCGCCCGTACTGCGGGTGCGACGCCACGGCGTCGTCGCGTACGCGCCCACGTGGGAGTCGATGCGCCGTTTCACCGACGAACGGGGCGCGGATACCCCCGACGAGATCTGGCTGCTCGAGCATCCGCCGGTCTACACGCTCGGACAGGCCGGCAAACCCGAGCACCTGCTGTGCGACAACGGCATCCCGCTGGTGCGCATCGACCGCGGCGGGCAGATCACCTATCACGGTCCGGGCCAGCTCGTCGTCTACCTGCTGATCGATCTCTCCCGACGGGGACTGAAGGTGCGCGAACTGGTCTGGATCATGGAGCAGGCGCTGATCGACTTCCTCAACGAGCACGGACTCGACGCGCAGCGCAAGGACGGCGCGCCGGGTGTGTATGTCCAAGGGGCCAAGATCGCGGCGCTCGGGCTTCGCGTGCGGCACGGCTGCAGTTATCATGGCCTGTCCCTGAACGTCGACATGGATCTGGCGCCGTTTGCCGCGATCAACCCTTGCGGCTATCCGGGCCTTCCGACCGCGCAACTGGCGGACCACGGCATTCGCCTGGGCGTGGCCGAGGCGGGCGAGCGCCTGCTCTCGCACCTCCAGCGCCTGTTGCCACCGATCAGGACCACCGCGACCCGGTGAACACCAGGACTCCTACCCGGAGTCCGCCGACACGACCACTGCGAAGAGGACACACGATGGATTCCCCCGCACGCAAGCAGCGCGGCGCCGACAAGACCGCCCGCATCCCGATCAAGATCGTCCCGGCCGAACGGCTCAGGAAGCCGGACTGGATCCGCATCCGCCTCGGGGCGGGCGACGAGGCCGAGCGCTTCAACGAGATCAAGGCGACGCTGCGCGAACACAAGCTGCACACGGTGTGCGAGGAAGCGTCTTGCCCGAACATCCACGAATGCTTCGGCAAGGGGACGGCGACCTTCATGATCATGGGCGACATCTGCACGCGGCGCTGCCCGTTCTGCGACGTCGGCCATGGCCGTCCCGGGCCGCTCGATGCGGACGAGCCGCTCGAACTGGCCCGCACCATCGCGGCCATGCGCCTCAAGTACGTGGTCATCACCAGCGTCGACCGCGACGACCTGCGCGACGGCGGTGCGCAGCACTTCGTCGATTGCATCCGCGCAACGCGCGAGGCCTCGCCGGACACGCGCATCGAAGTGCTGGTGCCGGACTTTCGCGGCCGCATGGAGATCGCGCTCGAGATCTTCGACCAGGCCCCGCCGGACGTCATGAACCACAATCTCGAGACCGTACCGCGCCTGTATCGCCAGGCCCGCCCGGGATCGGACTACGCGCATTCGCTGGCCCTGCTCAAGGCGTTCAAGGCGCGTCACCCGGACGTGCCGACCAAGTCCGGGCTGATGGTCGGGCTGGGCGAGACCGACGAGGAGATTCTCGAGGTCCTGCGCGATCTGCGTGCGCACGACGTCGACATGCTCACGATCGGGCAGTACCTGCAGCCTTCGGGCGGCCACCTCCCGGTGCTGCGCTATCCGCACCCCGACGTGTTCCGCATGTACGAGACCGAGGCGCTGAAAATGGGCTTCCGCAACGCCGCCTGCGGTCCGATGGTGCGCTCCAGCTACTGGGCCGACCGCCAGGCGCACGGCGCGGGGGTCGTCACCTAGCCCCGATGGAAGCGCTCGCCGCCTACGGGATCTGGCTGCGCGGATCGCTGTGGGCCTATCCGGCCCTTGAGGCCGTGCATATCGCCTCGATCGGTATGCTTTTCGGGGCGCTGGTGGTGCTGGAGCTGCGGCTGTTCGGCATTGGTTCGGCACTCGGCGCGCGCCCGCTTGCGGCGCTCGCGCTGCCGGTCGCACTGGCCGGCTTCGGGGGAGCGCTCCTGTCCGGCGGGCTGCTGTTCGCTGCGGATTACGGCGATCTGCTTCTCAATCCCGCGTTTCGTCTCAAGATGGCGCTGCTCGGTCTCGCCGGGCTCAACGCGGCACTCTTCCATGTCCGCGCCGGCCTCGACCGTATCGACCGCGTTGCAAGGGCCCAGGCCGCCCTGTCGCTCGGACTTTGGGTCGGCATCATCGTATGCGGGCGGGCGATCGCCTACGTTTGATCGAACTCCGTGGGTCGGGCGGTATCGAATCCCTGTCAGAGGTGTCGTGGCGGCGAATCCGCGCAAGCGCCGGAGGCCGCATTCCGGACCTCTGCTTACAACCGAACCGGGAGAGGCATTCATGGAACGGAGACAATTTCTGCTCGGCGTGGCAGCGGCCGGACTGCTGCCGACGCTGGCGCGGGCCCACCACGGCTGGGGAGGTTTCGACACCGCGACGCCGGTCTACATCGCCGGACCCGTTCGCGAAGCCACATGGCAGAACCCGCATGCCGAGCTGATCGTGCGGGTGCCCGATACGCTCGCCCTGCCCGGAGATCTGGCAAGCCGCACGCTGCCTGCGCAGCGTTCGGTCATCGACGGCGAGGACTTGTTGCGGCGTGCCGTCCTGCCCCGCCGCCGCGGGGGTGACTGGACGATCCAGCTCGCACCAATGTTCCGCATCAGCCAGTGGAACATCGGAGAGATCGGCGCCGGGGAGGAAGTGGAAGTAGTCGGCTACGCGATGCGCATGGACAATGCCCCCGCGTATCTGCGCGCCGAATACCTGTTCCATGCCGGGAGGGTGTTCGGGTTGCGATCCGCGCCGGCGTAAGGGAGCGGGCTTGCGCGCGGCTATGTGCGCGTCAGCGGAACAGGCGTTCCTCGCGCTCGTGGCGCTCCTGCTCCTCGATGCTCAGGGTCGCCGTGGGGCGGGCGATCAGTCGCCGCAGCCCGATCGGCTCGCCGGACGCTTCGCAATAGCCGTAGGTGCCGTTGGCGATGCGGTCGAGCGCGCTGTCGATCTTGTGCAACTGCTTGCGCTCGCGGTCGCGAATGCGCTGCTCCAGCACGTGTTCCTCTTCCTGTGTCGCGCGGTCGGCCTCGTCCGGGGTCGCCGCGGTCTCCTGCAGGTGGGCGATGGTGCTCTGCCCGTTCTCCAGCAGTTCTTCGCGCATCCGCTGGAGAAGCTGCCGGAAGAATTCCAGTTGCTGGGTATTCATGTAATCGCTGTCCGGCATGGCCAGCAGTTCGGCTTCGGTCAGGCCCTGTTCGCTGGGCTCGGTTTTCGTGTTCATCTTCGACCACTCCGGCATTGACTGCTTTCGTGCCGTGGCCGACGGAGGAATCCCTGCCGGCACGCCACTTGTAGTGAATGTTGCGCCTCCCCTGCTGCCGTCCGGTCAGGCCGGTTCGGCGAGGAGCTTGTCGAGCAGGACATGCAACTTGTCGAAATCGGGCTCCCCGAGGTATTTGTGCACGATCTGACCGCGCTTGTCTAGAAGAAATGTCGTCGGTGTGAGACGTACGCCATCGAATCCCTGCGCAATCACCCCGTCACGGTCGAGCGCGACCTTGAACGGCAGGCCGGCACGTTCGGCGTAGGCCTTCACCTGGGCGGGTGGATCGTAGTCCATCGCCACCGCGATCGTCTCGAAACCACGCGACGAGAATTTTTCATGGGTGTGCACGAGCATCGGCATCTTCTTGATGCATGATGCACAGGTGGTCGCCCAGAAATTGACCAGAACGACCTTCCCGCGAAGGTCCGCGGTGCGGAAGGTCTCGCCCTCGAGCGTCATGAACGGGACATCCGGAGCGGGCGGTTTCTGCGAGAAGACGTACAACCCGGCAATGCCCAGCGCGACGACTGCGACGGCGGCGATCAGCTTGAACTTCATGCGCAGGCCTGCAGCCGGGAGAGGAGGACACACATCATGACCGCCATTCTGCGAGCTTTTGCCCTGCTTGTCATCTGCGTGCCGGCGTGGGCATCCGGGCTGTCCGCCTTGTCCGACCGGGAGGCTGCCGGAGGATTGCGCGAGGCCCTGGTCCAGGGGGCCGGCCGGGCCGTCGATCTGCTCGGCCAGCCGGACGGGTTTCTCGGCAATCGCAAGGTGCGGATCCCGCTTCCGGACGGGCTGGCGCAGGTCGAACCGGTCCTGCGCGCGATGGGCCGGGGACGCGACCTGGATCGCCTGACCACGGCGATGAACCGGGCGGCCGAAGCGGCGGTGCCCGAGGCGCGCTCGTTGCTCGTCACTGCGATCGAGCAGATGACGATCGACGACGCACGGCGGATCCTGGCCGGCGGCGACGACTCGGCCACGCGCTATTTCCGCGAGAAGACCGAAGGGCGGCTCACCGAGCTGTTCCTGCCCGTCGTGCGCGAGCATACCGAGCGCCTGGCCTTGAGCGGGCAGTATGACCGGGTCGCGGGTCAGGCTGCCGGATTCGGTCTCGTACGCGATGAGGATGCCCGGATCGACAGCTACGTGACGCGCAAGGCGCTCGACGGCCTGTTCCTGATGATTGCCGAGGAAGAGCGCGCGATCCGTCGCGATCCGCTCGGGGCGGCGGGCAGTCTCGCCCGCAGGGTGTTCGGTGCCATCGGACGCTGAAGCTGTCCGGACTCGGGGCGGACCACGGTGATCGGGTAGAATGCCCGCTCGCGACCCTTGCCGAACGTGCCGGGGGCGCGCATGATCCGCCCCTGTCCGGAGTTCGTCCCCGCCATGTCCGCCCAGCTCAACGCGCCCCAGCGCGAAGCGATCCGCTATCTGGATGGCCCCAGCCTGGTCCTGGCCGGTGCGGGCAGCGGCAAGACGCGCGTCATCACGCACAAGATCGCCTGGCTGATCGAGCAGTGCGGCATCCATCCGGCCAACATCGCCGCGATCACCTTCACGAACAAGGCCGCCAGGGAAATGCAGGAACGCGTCGCCGCCCTGATGGGCGGACGCGCGCCGGGCGGGCTGACCGTGTGCACCTTTCATGCCCTGGGGGTGCGGATCATCCGCCAGGAGGCCGTCCATTGCGGTCTCAAGCCGCAGTTCTCGATTCTCGATGCCTCCGACACCGTGCAGATCGTCGCGGACATCGCACGCGCCGCGGACAAGAGCGTGGCCAAGCAGATGCAGTGGCAGATCTCCTCGTGGAAGAACGCGATGATCACCCCGGCCGAAGCGGCGAAACTGGCCGAGAGCGAGCTGGCCCGGGCCGCGGCCGCCCTGTACGCAGAGTACGAGCGCACGCTGCGCGCCTATCAGGCGGTCGATTTCGACGATCTCATCGCCTTGCCCGTGCGCCTGTTCGAGGACAATGCGGAAGTGCGCGAGCGCTGGCAGAACCGCCTTCGCTATCTGCTCGTCGATGAATACCAGGACACCAATCGCGCCCAGTATCGTCTGCTGAGATTGCTCTCGGGGGTACGCGGGGCGTTCACCGCCGTAGGGGACGACGACCAGGCGATCTATGCGTGGCGTGGCGCCGATGTGGAGAACCTGCGGCTGCTGCAACAGGATTACCCGAAACTGCGGGTGATCAAGCTCGAGCAGAACTACCGCTCCTCGGCGCGCATCCTCTCGGCGGCCAATACGCTGATCGCCCACAACGACAAGCTGTTCGAGAAGCGGCTGTGGTCGGAGCACGGCGCCGGCGAGCCGATCGTCGCGACTGCCTGCAACGACCCCGAGCACGAAGCGGCCTGGGTGGCGATGAAGATCGCGGCCCACCATTTCGAGCGTCGCACCCGTTATGCCGACTATGCGGTGCTGTACCGCGGCAACCATCAGGCGCGGGTCATCGAGCAGCAGCTTCGCAATCACCGGATCCCGTACGTGATCTCGGGTGGGCAGTCCTTCTTCGACAAGGCCGAGATCCGCGACCTGATCGCCTGGTTGCGCCTGATCGTCAATGAGGACGACGACCTGGCCTTCATCCGCTCGATCACGATGCCGCGCCGCGGTGTCGGGGCGGCGACACTCGAGGCCTTGGGGAGCTATGCCGGCCGGCGTCACGTCAGCCTGTTCGCCGCCGTGTTCGAGGAAGGGGTGAGTGGCCACGTAAACGCGCGCCAGCTCGAACTCGTTCGCGAGTTCGCGAGCTTCATCGGTCGCATGCAGCATCGCGCCGCCCGCGAACCTGCTGCCCGCGTACTCGAGGACCTGCTCGCGGCGATCCGGCTCGAGGCCTGGATGTTCGAGCACTTCGACCCGCGCGAGGCCGAATCGAGGTGGAGCAACGTGCGCGAATTCGTCGCCTGGCTGGGCCGCAAGGGCGAGGAGGATGGCCGCAACCTGATCGAGCTGACCCAGACGGTCGCGCTGATCACGATGCTGGACAAGGAGGATCCCGATTTCGACGGCGTGCAGCTTGCAACCCTGCACGCATCGAAGGGGCTCGAGTTTCCGCACGTGTTCCTGATCGGGGTCGAGGAGGGCTTGCTGCCCCACCAGTCGAGCATCGAGGAAGACCGGCTCGAGGAAGAGCGGCGCTTGATGTACGTCGGGATCACGCGCGCCCAGCGCAGCCTGAACATCACCTGGTGCGAGCGGCGCAAGGCGGGCAAGGACATGCGGCCGTGCGAACCGTCCCGCTTCATTGCGGAGATGGGCGACGAGGTGACACGGGTCGACCGGAAGTCGAATACGCCGGTCACGCGGGAAGAAGGACGGGCCCGGGCTGCGAGCCTGCGGGCCCTGCTCGAAGGCCGGCCCGCCGGCTGAACGAGGTTCGCTGCCGGGGCAGGGCCTTGCGCTTGTCTCAGCCGGCCCCGCTGCCCGGGGAGCGCGTGAGCAGGATCTCCCCGCATTCCTCGGCGGGCATCGCATGGTGGAAGAGCCATCCCTGCGCCTGGACGCACCCGAGCTGCACCAGCACCGCCAGTTCGCGAGCGGTCTCCACGCCTTCGGCCACGACGCGCAATTCCAGTTGCCGTGCGAGGCCGATCAAGGCCTGGACGATCGCGGCATCCCCGGTCTTCTTGTTGATGTTCTGGACGAAGCTGCGATCGATCTTGAGCTTGTTGAGCGGCAGGTTCTTGAGATGTGCGAGCGAGGAATAGCCGGTGCCGAAATCGTCGAGGGCGATCTGCACGCCGAGCGTCGACAGTTCGGTGAGGTTCTCCAGGGCGATGTCGACGCAACGCATCAACGCGCTTTCGGTCACCTCCAGTTCGAGCAGGTGAGGCTCGATGCCATGGTGCAGCAGGATCGCGCGCACCTTCGCGGCGAACGCCGGCTGGCGCAGTTGCTGTGCCGACACGTTGACCGCGACCCGGATCGAAATGCCGGCCTGCTTCCAGCGTGCGATCTGCTGGCAGGCCGTCTCGAGTACCCAGTCGCCGAGCGCCTCGATCAGGCCGTTCTCCTCGGCCAGGGGGATGAACCGGGCCGGACTGACGTGGCCGAGCTGGGGGTGCGACCAGCGCAGCAAGGCCTCTACGCCGAGAATCTCGCCATTGGGGATGGCGACGTGGGGCTGGTAGTGCAGGCACAGTTGCGCGGGGCGCCGTACGGCCTCGCGCAGTGCCGCCAGCAGCGCGACGTCGTCGGCCGATGGCATGTCGATGTCCGGCGAAAACACCTGGAAGATGCCGCGCCCTTCGTTCTTGGCCCGGTACATCGCCTGGTCGGCACGGCTCAGGGCCGCTTCGGCGGTGTCTGCATGCAGGGGGACGAGGCAGATGCCGATGCTCGCATTGACCGTGACCCGCGTCGCGCCGACCGAAAAGGGTTCCTCGAGGGCGTGCAGCAGCTTGCCGGCCACTCCCCTGACCGCCTCCGGCGCGCTCAGGCCGGAGATGACCACGACGAACTCGTCGCCGCCGAAGCGGGCGAGCGTATCGCCCTGGCGCAGCGCATCCTGCAGCCGTAGTGCGGCGCCGACCAGCAATTCGTCGCCGGCGCTGTGGCCGAGGTTGTCGTTGACCAGCTTGAAATTGTCGAGGTCGATGAACATCACCGCGGCGAGTTCGCGTTCGCGCCGTGCGAGGGTGATCGACTGCTCGATTCGATCGATCAGCACCAGCCGGTTCGGCAGGCCGGTCAGCCGGTCGTGCGTGGCGTGGTGTGCGAGCTGCCGCTCCCAGCCCACCCGTTCGCTCAGGTCCCGCGCCACGAGCGAATAACGCGTTGCGCTGTTGGCCGAGAGCCGATGGGCGATGACGACGATCGAAACCGGAACGGACTGGCCTTCACGTGCCAGCACGCTGCTTTCGCCGGAATACACGCCCAGTCGCTCGGCGGTCTCGAACATCGCCTCGGGCGGGGTGACGCAGTCGGCGGGATTGAACAGGCTCGTCACCCGCTGCGTGCGCTCCAGGCCGCCATGGTTCGCTTGCAGCCCGAACGCATCGATCGCCGCTGGGTTGGCGTAGGTCAGCACGAGATCCTGGTCGGCCTGCACGATCCAGTCGGGCGACTCCTTCAGCACGTCCAACAGCCCCGACCGCTCGGCTTCGAGCCGCTTGCGGTCGCTCACGTTGCGCACGAACGCGAGGACCTTGCGTTGACCGTTGAGCGTGGCGAGCCCGAGGCTCGCCTCGATTGCCACCGTCTGTCCATGCCGTGTTCGGCCGTGCAGGATGCCCCCGGTGCCCATCGGGCGCACCCTGGGCTTGCGCAGGAACTCGGCGCGGTGCCGCGAATGGGCATCCCGAAGTCCATCGGGCACGAGCATTTCGACCGGTTGTCCCCGCAATTCGGCTTCCGCATAGCCGAAATCCTGTTCGATCTGCCGGTTCGCGACCTCGATCCGGCCTTCTTCGTCGACAACCAGAACGCCGTCGGGCGCCTGCGTGATCAAACCGTTGAGGAAACGCTCCTCTTCGGCCAGCTGCTGCCGGGCGGTCGCGAGTTCGAAATACGGTACGCGGACGTTCTCGAGGAACGTCATCCGGTAGAGTGCGCCATAGGCGACGACCTTGTAGAGCTGACCGAGCAGCGTGCCCAGGTTGCCCGCGTTCGAATACAAGGTGAAGAACAGGCCGGAGATCAACGTCGCCACGATTGCGAGCATCAATAGCTCGCCACTCCAGCTCGTGTGGGCACGTCGGCCGACCAGCACCATCAGCATGAAGCCGAACCCGGCAACGAGAAAGAACTCGAGACCGGCCTTCAGCGGGGGCAGCCCCGCCCCGGGGACGATGGTCGCCGGAACGTGCTCCGGCTGCACGACGATGGCAACGATCAAGGCCAGCGTCGTCGTGATCGTCACGACCAGCCCCTTCCAGGCCATACCCGCAGGAATCCGTTGATCCGGTGCGAACACCAGCGCCACGATCACGCCCAGCATCACGAACCGCCCGGCCAGCCACAACACGATGGCCTTGTGCGGCGAGTTCGGCGTCACGAAGTCCGGCATCCCCTCATGGCTGAGCAGATGTGCGATGTCGAACATGGCGATCGACAGGAAACCGAATCCGGCCAGCAGGGCACCGCTCGAAACCGTCTTGCGCTGATGCCAGACGGCGAAAAAGATCAGCGAGGCCACCACCACGGCGGACATCTCGGTGAGCGCATGCAAGGGCAGGAACCAGCCGGGCGCGATCACGATGTGCTCGGGCTGCAGCGCCGTCCATGCGAGCAGGACCAGGCCGACGAGCAGAATGCCCCGCCCGATCGGCAGCCAGACCCGACCGTGGCGATCGGGCTCCGAGGCGCCTCCCAGGCTGGCGAGCGTCCCGTGCGTCACGCGTAGCCCTCGTGCATCCAGCACACGGCGTTCGGCAACGGGGGGTGGACGGGTTGACCGGAAGCGGTGCCGTGTCGGGAAATCGTCGGGGCCATTGCAGGACGGAGCACTGGTTCCTCGCGGCGTCTCATTGGTATTGTTGTTCGATGAAGCTGCAGCAAGAGCCCCTCGGGCTCGACGGCACCCAGGCCGTATCGGGAATATTGTATGGGAATATTGCGCTCAAGTCCGTACCCGTGGTCGGGTTTTTCGGGTCGGCCGGCACGATCCTGAAAGAAAAGAGGCGGCCGAAGCCGCCTCTTCCTGTCCGGGACGAATCGCGCTCAGTCGAGCGGCGGTTCGGTGAAGGAGCCGCCTCCCGCGTTGAGCAGATACACGGTCGCGCGTTCGACCTCCTCGTCGCTCAGGTCGGCACCGCCTCCGCGCGGCGGCATGTTGCCCAGGCCGTTGATCACCGATGCGACGTTCGCTTCCAGCCCCTTGGCGATCCGGTCCGCCCACGCGTCGGCATTGCCCGTCGCCGGTGCTTCGAGGATCCCGGCCGCATGACACACCGTACAGATCGCCTGATAGACCTGCTCGCCCGTACGCCCGCCGGAAGCCACCTTCTCTTCCTTCAACTGCACCTGGGCGACCGGCTGGATCAAGCGCGCAGTCACCTCATGATCGACCTCCTGCTTCTTTCCGCAGCCGGCGGCCAACAAGGTAGCGAACAGGGCCGCAGCGGGCAGGGCGAAACGGGAAGGCCGCGACGCGGCAAACGGTGAACGGGCTTTCGACATGCTGAATCCTTTTTTTGACTGGCCGTGGCGAAAACGCGATTATAACGTCACGTTTGGGTTTTTGTGGTCCCGTGCCATGGACTTGGCCTGCGTTCCGTTATATGCTTTCGCGCCTTGCACAGGACGTCTTTCGCGTCCGTCCGCAAGCCCTCGCGCCCGTAGCTCAGCTGGATAGAGTACTGCCCTCCGAAGGCAGGGGTCGTGCGTTCGAATCGCGCCGGGCGCGCCAAACTCAGAAGGTGCTGACTTTTTCTGGAAGTCAGCACCTTCTTCGCTTTGCTCGATGGGATGAGACCGGGTACCTGTGCCCGATGTCTTCTCCGGGGCTACGCCTCAAGCGCGTCCAGTACTGCGGTGTGGTTCTTCTCGATGACGTTGAGAAGCACCAGAGCCGGACCTTGCGGACGTCGGTCTCCCCGCTCCCAATGTCTCACCGTCGCGACGGAAAATCCGAAACGGGCGGCGAACTGCTCTTGCGTCATCTGGATGCGTTGCCGCAGCGCCTTCACGTCAACCGCATGGGGGCGATACACCTTTACACCGGGGTTCTTGCCTCTCGCGTGGGCGATGGCTTCGGAAAGCCCCTGCTTGATGCTGTCGAAAGCCTTGCTCATGTTTCACTCCTTGTGCCAAGCCGAGACCAACAGGTCAACAAGTTCGGCCAGCATGTTTCTCTCCGCTTTGCTTAGATTGGCGCGCTCGTTCTTCGCGAACAGGGTCAGCAGATAGAGCGGCATGGTTTCGTTGTGGAAGTAGTAGATGATTCGTACGCCCCCACTCTTTCCCCTTCCACCCCGCGACCAACGCAACTTCCGAACGCCTCCGGTGCCCTCCATCAGGTCGCCGGCCTTGGGGTGTGTTGCCAGATAGTTGAGGATGTCTCGGCGCTCGTCATCGGCCAGCAGCTTCTCGGCGCGGCGTAGGTACTCGGGCGTTTCGGCGAGTGTCTGCATGCATTCGATTCTAATCCAATGGATTAGTTCGTTGCCAGCGCTGCAAAGCGCGTCGATGCTGAGAGGGGGTGCTCACTGAAGGGCGATATCCTTGCGTCCGTAGAGCATTGGGGTCGGGTACTGCCCTCCGAAGGCAGGGGTCGTGCGTTCGAATCGCGCCGGGCGCGCCGAACTCAGAAGGCGCTGACTTCTTCAGGAAGTCAGCGCCTTCTTCGCTTTGATCGATGGGATGAGACCGGGCACTTGACCCATTCGTCTTGTTCCGGTGCTATGCGTCGAGCGTCTCGCCCAGTGCGTCGACCAGGCGGTCGATCTCGGCTTCGGTCGAGATGAAGGGCGGGGCGAGTTGGATCGTGTCGCCGCCGTAGCGCACGTAGAAACCCTTGCGCCACATCGCCATCGCGATTTCGTAGGGCCGTCGGGCCGGTTCGCCGGGATGGGGGGCGATCGTGAGGCCGGCGGCCAGGCCGAAGTTGCGGATGTCGAGGACGTGCTTGCAGTCGCGCAGTCCATGTACTGCGGCCTCGAAGTGCGGCGCCAGCGCGCGTACGCGTCCCGGGGCGTCTTCGCGCTCGAGCAGGTCCAACGCCGCAAGACCCGCAGCGCAGGCCACCGGGTGGGCGGAGTAGGTATAGCCGTGCGCGAATTCGAGCAGGTAGTCGGGCCCCCCCGCGTCCATGAAGGTGTCGCAGATGTCCTGCCGGACGATCACGGCGCCGAGCGGCTGGGCGCCGTTGGTGACCTGCTTGGCAATGTTGAGGATGTCCGGCGTGACGCCGAAGGCCTCGGCCCCGGTCCAGGCGCCCGCGCGGCCGAAGCCGGTGATGACCTCGTCGAAGATCAGCAGGATGTCGTGGGCGGTGCAGATCTCGCGCAGCCGTTCGAGATACCCCACGGGCGGGATCACGACGCCGGCCGAACCCGAGAACGGCTCGACGATCACCGCTGCGATCGTCGAGGCGTCGTGCAACTGGATCAGGTCGAGCAGGCGATCGGCCAGTTCGACCCCGGTGGGCGGCTGGCCGCGGTGGAATGCACCGGCGGGCGGCTGGGTATGCGGAAGGTGATCGGCCTCGATCCCCTGGCCGAAGGTCTTGCGGTTGGCCGCAATGCCGCCGACCGAAATGCCGCCGAAGTTCACGCCGTGGTAACCCTTCTCGCGCCCGATCAGGCGCGTCTTGCCGGCCTGGCCGCGCGTGCGCCAGTAGGCGCGGGCGATCTTCAGCGAAGTGTCGGCCGCTTCAGAACCGGAGCTGGTGAAGAACACCCGGTTGAGCCCCGCCGGCAGGTGCGAGACGATGCGGTTCGCGAGTTCGAACGACAGTGGATGGCCGAACTGGAAGGCGGGCGAATAGTCGAGCCGGGCGATCTGTCGGCTCACCGCCTCGGCGATCTCGCGACGGCCGTGGCCCAGGCCGCAGCACCACA
>JBJHDM010000013.1:0-66735 GCA_050486545.1 Rhodocyclaceae bacterium
GGTCTCGATCAGGTACACGTCGTAACCGACGTTCACCCCGTCGGTGACCGATTGCTCGTAGGTGTATTCGGCGACGATGTTCTGGTTGAAGAAACCGTAGGTGCGCTTGTCCGGCGTGGCGGTGAGGCCGACGAGGAAGGCGTCGAAATAGTCGAGCACCTGCTTCCACAGGTTGTAGATGCTGCGGTGGCATTCGTCGATGACGATGAAGTCGAAGGTCTCGACCGGAATCGATGGGTTGTAGCGGACCAGCTTCTGCTGCGCATCGGTCTGCTGCAGCTCGTTGAGCGAGATGTCCTCGGCCGAATCGTCGAGCGGCTCGCCGGAGAGGATCGAATACATGCGCTGGATGGTGCTGATGCACACCCGCGCCGCGGGGTCGATGTTGGGGCCGGCGAGACGCTGCACGTTGTACAACTCGGTGAACTTGCGCCCGTCGTCCGGCGGCTGGTAGGCGATGAACTCCTGATGCGCCTGCTTGCCGAGGTTGCGGGTGTCGACCAGAAACAGGATGCGTTTGGCCCCGCCGAACTTGAGCAGACGGTAGGCGGCGGTGATGGCGGTGAAGGTCTTGCCGGCGCCGGTGGCCATGTGGATGAGCGCACGCGGATGGTTGTGGGCGAGCGAGGCTTCCAGCCCGGTGACCGCGTTGATCTGGCAGTCGCGTAAGTGAGCCGTTGACAGGGGCGGCATGGCGCTGCGCAAGCGGGTGCGGAGGGTTTCGGACTGTTCCAGCCAGTCCTTGAGCTGGGCGGGCTGGAAGAAGTGGAAGATCTCTCGCGAACGTGGTGCCGGGTCGCGGTTGTCGGTGAAGCGGATCAGCGTGCCGGTGGCCTCGAACAGGAAGGGCAGCGGCGCATTGTCGGTGCGCCACTTGAGGGCCGCGCCGGCGTAGCGCTCGGTCTGGGATTCGACCATCGTGATGTGTTCGCCGGCCTCGTCGCGCTTGGCCTCGATGACGCCGACCGGACGGCGGTCGACGAACAGCACGTAGTCCGCCGGGCCGCTGTCGGTGGGGTATTCACGCACCGCGATTCCGGGTCCGGCGCCGAGGTTGAGCCGCTTCATGTCCTGCACGACCCAGCCGGCCTGTTCCAGGCGGGCGTCGATCCGGCTTCGGGCGAGGGCTTCTGGGGTCATGCTCGGCGGACGGTCAGGACAAACAGATGGGACTTTAGCGCGAATCGGTCGCTTACCCCAGTTCACAAGTAGCAACGCGCGCAACGACCCGGCCGCTTGTCGCCCGCAGCTCGCGACTGGTTGCTCGTACGCCGCTTAGGTTAGTGGCCCGGCGGCGGCGCGCTACCGTGTCACCTCCGGCCGGCCGGTGGGCATCCGGCGCGGGCATGGCTTTGACGCGGTTGCCTCACCTTCATACGGGGCCTGTGTTGAATGCGTCACGATGGCCGGTCATGAGTGGCTGACGAAGCGCCCACCCTTGATCAAGGTCAAGTCTCATGGGCCGTGGCTGGCTAGACTCCTGCACCTGGGTTCAGTCCCGCCCATGCACTTGAGCCAAGAATGAAAAATCGTCGCCAACACCCCCGTTACCACCTGCGCTGGAACGTTGCCTTGGAGCTGAATCGGGATGGCGAGCTGGTCCATGTCATGGGTCGCACGCATGATCTGTCGATCAGCGGCGCATCCATACTCCTGCCCCGGGATGTGCATGCAATGGCGGTGGTGCCCGTGATGCTGGCGCCGCCGCCGCTGTTTACCGGCCAGGAAGCCGAACTGATCGAAGCCGAAGCCCGCCTGGTGTATTCCTTCCTCTCGCCGGCACACGACAGTTTTCGCGTTGGCCTGTCATTCCTGCGCTTCCGTGGTCAGGGGCTGGAACAGTTGAGCAAGCGCCTCGCCAACCACATGCCTGGCGGTATGGTGGCGACGGGTACGACCGCCAGCTGAATTCGCGCAAGCGTCCGGCGGACAGGCCGGAACGTGACCACCGCGTCTCCAGCGGCAAGACGCGACTCGGCAAGTGGGGGCGAGAACGACGGTCGGGACCGCCTCAGCGGCCCCGCGCGGTGCTTGCTTCGCAAAACGCCCGGTTCTCGTTCCCGCTACAACAAGATCACACGTCGATATTCCGCGCGTACAGCGCATTGCCCTCGATGAAGGCCCTTCGCGGTTCGACGTTGTCGCCCATCAGCGTAGTGAAGATCTCGTCGGCGGCAATGGCGTCTTCGATCTGGACGCGCAGCAGGCGGCGCACGGCGGGGTCCATGGTGGTTTCCCAGAGCTGCTCGGGGTTCATCTCGCCGAGGCCCTTGTAGCGCTGCTTGTTGAGGTTGCGCTCGACCTCATTGAGCAGCCAGCGGATGGCTTCCGAGAAGCGCCGGACCGGATGGCTCTTGTCGCCGCGGCGGATTTCGGCGCCGGGGCCGATGAGGTCGGCGATGGCTTCGGCGGCGCTGCGGATGCTGCGGTAGTCGCCGGAGACGAGGAATTCCTCTTCGATCCAGGTGAAGCGGCGGTTGCCGTGGTGCATGCGTTCGATGGCCAGCCGCCAGGTTTCGGATTCGTCGTGGTATTCGGCGCTGATGCGCACTTCCGGCGGCAGGTGGGGCTGGATGTGGGCGGCGGATTCGTGCGCCGCGGCTTCGTCTTCCAGGCTTACGGCGAGATCCTGGGCGAGCATCGCGTGCAGCACCGCCGGGTCGATGTAGCCCCCCAGGCGGTTGATGACCGCTTCGGCGAGCAGGTAGCTGCGTGCAAGGCCACCCAGCGCTTCGTCGGTGATCGGGTCGGCCCCCTCGCGCGGCAGCAGTGCGGCGTTGTCCAGTGCGAGCTTCAGCAGGTGCTGGTTCAGTTCGTTGTCGTCCTTGAGGTATTGCTCGCTCTTGCCGTGCTTGATCTTGTACAGCGGCGGCTGGGCGATGTAGATGTGGCCGCGCTCGACCAGTTCGGGCATCTGGCGATAGAAGAAGGTCAGCAGCAGCGTGCGGATGTGGGCGCCATCGACGTCCGCGTCGGTCATGATGATGATGCGGTGGTAGCGCAGCTTCTCGGGCTTGTAGTCTTCCTTGCCGATGCCGGTGCCCAGCGCGGTGATCATCGTGGCGATTTCCTGGCTTTGCAGCAGCTTGTCGAAGCGCGCCTTCTCGACGTTGAGGATCTTGCCCTTGAGCGGCAGGATCGCCTGGAACTTGCGGTCGCGGCCCTGCTTGGCCGAGCCGCCGGCGGAGTCGCCCTCGACGAGGTAGATCTCGCACAGCGCGGGGTCCTTTTCCTGGCAGTCGGCCAGCTTGCCCGGCAGGCCGACGCCGTCGAGGAGGCCCTTGCGGCGGGTCATCTCGCGTGCCTTGCGGGCGGCGTCGCGGGCGCGGGCGGCCTCGACGATCTTGCCGCAGATGGTCTTGGCGTCGATCGGGTTCTCGAGCAGGAAGTCGGCGAGCTTGCTCGCGACCACTTCCTCCACGGCCGGGCGGGCCTCGGAGGACACGAGCTTCATCTTGGTCTGGCTGGCGAACTTGGGATCGGGCATCTTGACCGACAGCACGCAGGCCAGGCCTTCGCGCATGTCGTCGCCGCTGATGTCGACCTTGGCCTTTTTGGCGATCTCGTTCTCGTCGATGTACTTGTTGATGACCCGCGTCATCGCCGCGCGCAGGCCAGTAAGGTGGGTGCCGCCGTCGGCCTGCGGGATGTTGTTGGTGAAGCACAGCACCTGTTCGGCGTAGGAGTCGTTCCACTGCATCGCGACCTCGACCGACAGTTCGGCGTCGAGCCCGCCGCCGGTCGGGATGCGCGTCGTGCCTTCGGCGTGGAAGATGGTCGGATGCAGGGTGTTTTTCGTGCGATTGATGAACTCGACGAAACCCTTCACCCCGCCGGCGAAGGCGAAGTTTTCCTCCTTGCCGTGGCGCTGGTCGACGAGGCGGATCTTGACGCCGTTGTTGAGGAACGACAGCTCGCGCAGGCGCTTGGCGAGGATCTCGTAGTGGAACTCGATGTCGCCGAAGATTTCCTCGTCGGCGAGAAAGTGCAGTTCGGTGCCGCGCTTGGCGGTTTCGCCGACGATGCGCATCGGGCTGGTTTCGACGCCGTCGACGATTTCGATCACGCGGTCCTGCGGGACGCCGCGGTGAAACTCGATGAAGTGCTTCTTGCCGTCGCGCTTGATCGTCAGGCGCAGCCACTTGGACAGCGCGTTGACGCAGGAGACGCCCACCCCATGCAGCCCGCCGGAGACCTTGTAGCTGTTCTGGTTGAACTTGCCGCCGGCGTGCAGCACGCACATGACGATCTCGGCGGCCGAGCGCCTGGGTTCGTGCTTGTCGTCGAACTTGATGCCGACTGGAATGCCGCGACCGTTGTCGGTGACGGAAATGGAGTTGTCGGGGTGGATGGTGACGACGATGTCGTCGCAGTGCCCGGCCAGCGCCTCGTCGATCGCGTTGTCGACGACCTCGAAAACCATGTGGTGGAGTCCCGTGCCGTCGGAGGTGTCGCCGATGTACATCCCCGGGCGCTTGCGCACCGCCTCGAGTCCTTCGAGCTGCTGGATGCTGGATTCGTCGTAGTCTTCGTTAAGCGGGCGGTTCTCGAATTCGGACATTGTGATCTCGGGGGTTTCAGGGGGTCTTGCAGCGGGGTGCGGGCTGGTGTCGGCCGGCCGTTTGGCACGTCCGGCGCCGGCCGCCTGGAATATCCGGGCGGCCGGCATCCGGGGCGGGCGTTCAGATACGCATCGGCATCACGACATACTTGAAGTGTTCGTTTCCGGGGATGGTCAGCAGGGCGCTGGAGTTGCCGTCGTTGAAGTGCCACTCGATCCGGTCGCTGGCGACGTTGTTGAGGACGTCGAGCAGGTAGGTGACGTTGAAGCCGATGTCGAGCGGTTCGCCGTGGAAGTCGACCTCGATCTCTTCCTGGGCCTCTTCCTGCTCGTTGTTGGAACTGACGATGCGCAGCAGGCCGTCCTTGAGTACGAGGCGAACGCCGCGGAACTTCTCGTTGGTGAGAATGGCGACGCGCGACAGGGCCGCGAGCAGGGCGGTGCGTTCGAAGCTCAGCATCTGCGGGTGATTCTGGGGGATCACGCGCTCGTAGTCGGGGAATTTGCCGTCGATGAGCTTGGACACGAGTTCGATCGGGCCGAAGCGGAAGACGGCCTGGTTGCCGGCGAGGACGACCTCGAGGGTGTCGTCGGCATCGGCGAGCTGGCGTGCGAGTTCCATCACCGTCTTGCGCGGGAGGATGACCTCGGTGCGCGTGGCTTCGGTCTCGAGCGGGCTCGAGGCGTAGGCGAGGCGGTGCCCGTCGGTGGCGACCATGCGCAGTTCGGCGCCGTCGACGATCAGCAGCAGGCCGTTGAGGTAGTAGCGGATGTCCTGCTGGGCCATCGCATAGGCGACCTGGGCGAGCTGGCGCTTGAAGGTCTTCTGGCTGACGGAGAATCGCGTGGCGTCGCCGTCGGGCAGGTTCATGCGCGGGTAATCGGGTGCGGGCAGCGTCTGCAGCGCGAACCGGCTCTTGCCGGCCTTGACCGTCAGGCGCTTGTCGTCGAGTGTGAGCTGGACGTCGACGCCGTCGGGCAGCGCGCGCAGGATGTCCTGCAGCTTGCGGGCCGCGACGGTGATTTCGGCGTCGCCGCCGCCCTGGTGGCCGCCTGTGGTGGTGCGGATCTGGATCTCGATGTCAGTGGCGAGCATGGTCAGCTGCTCGCCGTGCTTTTCGATGAGCACGTTGGAGAGGATCGGCAGTGTGTGGCGTTTTTCGACGATCCCGGAAACGGATTGCAGCGGGGCGAGCAGGGCGTCGCGCGTGGAAGTGAGCAGGTGCATGGCGTCAGTTTTTCTGGTTGTGGGTTGGGGCCGTGCTGGCGGCTGTGCGGCGGACGGCCTTCGGCTTCACGTTCATCCTCTCAATACCTGGGTCAGGACGTGAACGTCGTGATTGAGCTGGTGATCGCCCAGCCGAAGCTCGGCGATCGTGCGACAGGCGTGGAGCACCGTGGTGTGGTCGCGCCCGCCGAATGCGTCTCCGATTGCGGGCAGCGACATCGGCGTGAGGTCCTTGGCAAGCCACATCGCAACCTGCCGCGGCCGCGCGATGACTCGCGTGCGCTTCTTCGAGTGCATGTCGGCGACCTTGATCTTGTAGTAGTCGGCGACGGTCTTCTGGATGTGCTCGATCGAAAGCTGGCGGTTGTGCGCGTTGAGCAGATCCTTCAGCGCTTCCTTGGCGACTTCGAGTCCGATCGGTCGGCCGTGAAAGCGGGCATAGGCGACGACCTTGTTCAGCGCGCCTTCGAGCTCGCGCACGTTGGAGCGCAGGTTCTTGGCGATCAGGAACGCGACGTCGTCGTTGAGTTCGACCTCCAGGGCTTCGGCCTTCTTCTTGAGGATCGCCACCCGCATCTCGAGTTCGGGCGGTTCGATCTGGACGGTCAGACCCCAGTCGAAGCGGGAGATCAGGCGGTCCTCCAGGCCCTGGATGTCCTTGGGGTAGGTGTCGCAGGTGATGACGATCTGCTTGCGCGCTTCGGTGAGCGCGTTGAACGCATGGAAGAACTCCTCCTGCGTACGGTTCTTGTTGTTGAAGAACTGGATGTCGTCGATGATCAGCAGGTCGAGCGAACGATAGTAGCGCTTGAACGCGTCGAAACTCTTCTGCTGGTAGGCACGCACTACGTCGGCATAGTAGTCCTCGACGTGCACGTAGCGGATGATCGCGTCCGGGTTGGCCTGGAACACGGCATTGCCGATCGCATGCACCATGTGGGTCTTGCCCAGGCCGACCCCGCCATAGATGAACAGCGGGTTGTACGAGGTGCCCGGATTCTGTGCCACCTGCATCGCGGCGGCGCGCGCAAGATCGTTCGCCCGTCCGGTCACGAGGGTGTCGAAGCTGAAGTCACGATTCAGCCGCGTCTTCTCGTACTGGGTGTCGATGGCCGGCGCGGATACGGGCTCCGGGCTCGCACGGACCGCGCGCCGCGGAGCCGCCGATGCGGTGGAGGCGCCGGGTGCGGCCTGCTGTCGTGCGGGTGCCGGCGGGACCGGCGCCGGAGCGGGCGTGTGCGCCGCAGGCAAGGACAACTCCAGTGCGATCGGCGCGCCGTGAAACTCCTCGCCGAGTTCGCCGATACGGCGCAGGTAGCGCTCGCGCACCCACTGCAATACGAAGCGGTTGGGTGCGAACAGTTGCAACGCGGGACGATCGTCGGACGGCGGCTGACTCGGCGTCAGTGCCTTGATCCAGGTACTGAATTGCTGCGGCGGCAATTCGCTTTCGAGTCGCGACAGGCAGAAAGACCAGAGATCGTGGGTCACGGAAAAATCGTCGTCGGCTTCAATCAGGATTCGCCTGGCGCATCGCTGCCGGCGGAACGGGCAGTGCTGCGGCGGCCGAATTCGTTATCGGGGCGGAATCCACCCGGACGACGGCATCCGCGGGTGCGGGTGCCGCCCCTCCTGGTCGGGCGGGTCTCGAGCTTGGAATTCTACCCTCGAAGGGCCGACTTATCCACAGGTAGCCCGAAAAAATATTCTTGACAAACATGGCATTATGATTTCAAATGCTGCGTTTGACCCATACTGGCGAACACCATAATGAAACGCACTTATCAGCCTTCCGTCGTCCGTCGCAAGCGTACCCATGGCTTCCTGGTCCGGATGAAGACCCGGGGCGGCCGTGCCGTGATTCGCGCACGTCGCGCCAAGGGCCGTCATCGACTCGCCGTCTGAAGTGATCGCGGCGCCAGGCGCTGACCAAGGTTTTCCCGGCGCCTACAGATTACGCAAAACGGATGAGTATTCATCCGTTTTTGCTTTTCGGCGTTCCCAACGGGGACGGTACCTGACGGCGCATTATCGTCCCAACGGACTGTCCGGTGCACGGCTTGGGGTCGTGGTGGCGAAGCGGTTGGCCAAGCATGCGAACGTGCGCAATCTGGTCAAGCGCATCGTTCGGGAGCAGTTCCGGCGCAATCGTGCGACGCTGCCGGCGCTTGACATCGTGGTGCGGCTCCATGCGCCCGTTGCACTCGCCACGCGCGCGATGATCAACGATGATATGGTGCAGTTGATGGATCGCTTGCGAAGATGATGAAGAGACTGCTGCTTGGCCTGATCGGCGTCTACCGTTACGGCATCAGCCCGTTGCTGGGTCGTAACTGTCGATTCCACCCCACCTGCTCCGAATACGCTGCCGAAGCGATCTCGGAGCACGGGGCCGTGCGCGGCGGTTGGCTTGCGGTCAAGCGGGTGTCGTGCTGTCATCCGTTCCACCCTGGCGGGTATGATCCCGTTCCCAAACACTCCCATAACGAAAAATAGACCGATGGATCAGCGTCGCATCATTCTTTTCCTGATTTTCTCCTTCGCCATGATCATGCTGTGGGATGCATGGATGAAGGAGCAGAGCCCGCCACGCACGCCACCGCCGGTTGCGGCCGCCGAGACGGGACGAAGCGACGTGCCGCCGGTCGGCGTACCGACGCCGAGTCTTCCGGCTCCGACGGTCGGGGACGCCGCCGATGCGACGGTTCCGGACGTCGCGACGCAGGCGGCCATCGGCGTGCAGCGGATGATCGTGCGCACGGACATGGTCGTCGCCGAGATCTCCGCCCAGGGCGGCGAGATCGTACGGATGGAGTTGCTGCGCCATCGTGCCGGCAAGGACCGCGAGGATCGCTTCGTACTGTTCGATGATGGCGCCCGGCACATGTATTCGGCGCAAGCGGGCCTGATCGGCGAGGGGCTGCCGAATCACCGCACGATGTATTCGTTGCCGGCGGGTGAGGTCGTTCTGCACGACGGGCAGGACCGGGTCACGGTCCGGCTCGAGGCGCCGGAGCACGACGGGGTGCGGGTCGCCAAACTGCTGACCTTCCACCGCGGCAGCTACCTGATCGATGTCGAGTACGAGATCGTCAATGGGTCCGAGAACGCATTAGGCGGGCACGGGTATTTCCAGTTCGCGCGCGACGGCAAGGCGGCTGAAGCGGTCGAGGTGTTCGGGGTGCGTACCTTTACGGGCCCGGCGTTCTACACCGACGAGGAGAAGTTCCAGAAGGTCTCGTTCGAGGACATCGAACGTGGCCGTGCGAAGTTCGCGCAGCGGGCGACGGACGGCTGGGTCGCCATGGTTCAGCACTATTTCGTGGGTGCGTGGCTGCCTTCCGGAAACGTTCAGCGCGAGTTCTATGCGCGTCACGTCGGCCCCGATCTGTACACGGCGGGCGTCATCCTGCCGATGCCGGTGATCGGGCCGGACCAGACCGGTACGATCGGTACGCGGCTCTACGCGGGGCCGCAGGAGCAGGATCACCTGGCAGGCATTGCAGAAGGGCTCGGGCTGGTCGTCGATTACGGCTGGCTGACGATGATTGCAGCGCCCCTGTTCTGGGTGCTGTCGTGGTTCCACGGACTGACCGGTAACTGGGGCTGGGCGATCGTGCTGGTGACCTTTGCGATCAAGCTGGTGTTCTTCCCGCTGTCGGCCGCCAGCTACAAGTCGATGGCGCGCATGCGTGTGCTGGCGCCCCGGATGCAACGCCTCAAGGAGCTGTACGGGCACGACAAGGCGCGCATGCAGCAGGAAGTGATGGAGATGTACAAACGGGAGAAGATCAATCCGCTCGGAGGGTGCCTCCCGATTCTGGTACAGATCCCGGTGTTCATCGCGCTGTACTGGGTGTTGCTGGGCAGCGTCGAGATGCGACACGCGCCGTGGATGGGGTGGATTCAGGACCTTTCGGCCAAGGATCCGTACTTCATCCTGCCGATCCTGATGGGCGCATCGATGCTGATCCAGATGAAGCTCAATCCGGCTCCGCCCGACCCGCTGCAGGCGAAGATCATGATGGCGCTGCCGATCGTCTTCACCTTCATGTTCATGTGGTTCCCGTCCGGGCTGGTGCTGTACTGGGTGGTGAACAACATTCTCTCGATCGGCCAGCAGTGGCAGATAACGCGGATGATCGAAGGTGAGAAGAAGTCCGGAGCAAAGACCACCTGAAGTGATCGCGGCGGTGGCAACCGCCCCGGGTCGGGGCGGTGTCGGCATCGTCAGGGTCTCGGGCGGTGATCTGCGCCCGTTTGCCAGAGCGCTGACCGGGCGCGAACCCAAACCCCGCCATGCGGGGTTTGTTCGTTTTCTGGACGCCGACGGACAGTGTCTGGACGAGGGGATTCTGCTGTACTTTCCCGGCCCGGGTTCGTTCACCGGCGAGGATGTGCTGGAGCTGCAGGGGCATGGCGGCCCCGTGGTCCTGCGGTTGCTGCTGGAGCGTTGCCTCGAGTTGGGTGCGCGTGTGGCCGAGCCGGGGGAGTTCTCGCGGCGCGCCTTCCTCAATGGGCGCATGGATCTTGCGCAGGCCGAAGCGGTGGCCGACCTGATCGATGCGAGTACGGCGGCTGCGGCACGCTCGGCAGTGCGATCCCTGAGCGGCGTGTTCTCCGAAGAGGTTAACGGCTTGCTCGATGCGGTGATCGAACTACGCATGCTGGTGGAGGCGACGCTGGACTTTCCGGATGAGGAGGTCGAGGTCCTCCGGGATGCCCGTGCGCTGGAGCGGCTGGGATCGATCAGGGAGCGGCTTGAGCGGATCCTGGAACGGGCCGGGCAGGGAGCGATTCTTCGAAACGGCATTCATGTGGTCCTGGCCGGGGTGCCGAACGTCGGGAAGTCCACACTGCTCAATGCATTGGCGGGTCAGGAGCGAGCGATCGTGACCGACATTGCCGGCACGACCCGTGACGCGGTGCGCGAAACGATACAGATCGAGGGCGTCGCCGTTCACGTAGTGGATACGGCCGGATTGCGGGAGACGGAGGATCCGGTCGAACGGATCGGAGTCGAGCGGAGTTGGCAGGAGATTTCGAACGCGGACGTGGTGCTTCGTCTTGTTGACGCACGCAATCAGACGATGGTAGAGGAGGCTGCGATCGACGCCGCGCTTCCACCCGGTGCAGAGCGTTTGCTGGTGATCAACAAGGTCGATCTGTCGGATGAGTCGATCGGGCGCGACGAGGATGCGCAAGGTGTTCGGATCCGGATCTGTGCGAAGAGCGGCGCCGGGGTGGATCTGGTACGGCAGGAGTTGCTGCGCATCGTTGGTTGGCACGGAAATGGGGAGGACGTGCTTCTCGCACGGGAGCGTCATCTTTCCGCCTTGCGTGCCACACTCGCGCACGTGACTGAAGCCATGACACAGTCCGGCGCGCTGGAGCTGTTTGCCGAGGAGTTGCGGCTTGCGCAGGAGCGGCTTGGCGAGATCACGGGGGTGTTTACGTCCGATGATCTGCTCGGCGTGATTTTCTCGCGGTTTTGCATTGGCAAGTAGCGCAATCGGGGAGCTGTCCGGACTGGTTTCACGTGAAACTTTTGGCGTCCCGAGTCGCACTTCTTTGCGGTGGCGCAGTTCTGAAGGGAGCAGTCCTCGATGGAGATGGAGGCCGTTTTTCTCGCTCTGGCGGTCGCGGCATTCTTTGCCGGTTTTGTCGATGCGGTGGTCGGGGGCGGTGGGTTGATCCAGATCCCCGCCCTGTTTACCGCATTCCCCGGTGCACCGCCTGCAACCTTGTTTGGAACCAATAAGCTTGCAAGCATCGTCGGGACGACCAGTGCGGCCGTCCAGTACGCGAGACGCGTCGTGGTACCTTGGAACGTGGTGATCCCCGGGGTCGTCGCGGCGCTGCTTGGCGCGTGGTGGGGCGCACGGGCTGTGGCCGTTCTCCCGCCGGAGGTCATTCGTCCCGTGGTTCTCGTGCTGTTGGTGTTGGTGGCCGCCTATACCTTTGCGCGCAAGGACTTCGGTCGCCACGCCGGTCATGCGCCCGGGAGGCGCGGCGAGGTGGTCCTGGCGCTCGCAATCGGCGGGGGGATTGGATTCTATGATGGTTTCTTTGGTCCGGGTACGGGAAGCTTCCTGATCTTCCTGTTCGTCCGCTTTCTGGGCATGGACTTCCTGAAAGCATCGGTCAGCGCGAAGTTTGTCAACGTCGCGACGAACCTTTCGGCGATTGGCTATTTTGCACTGAATGTCGATCTGCTTTGGAAGCTGGCCCTGCTGATGGCCGTCTGCAATCTTGCGGGTGCGATCACCGGGTCGCGCATGGCGCTGGCGCGCGGTGCGGTGTTCGTGCGGAAGATGTTCCTCGGTGTGGTTTCGGTGTTGATTCTCAAGCTTGCATACGACCTCCTCTGAAGTCGTTTCACGTGAAACATTGGCGAAAACATTCGCACCATTGGGGTCCACTTCCAGCCATGATACAATCACCGGCTTTCGTTTCCTGTGGCTGGATTGAAGCAAACATGAACGGACTTCATCTGATTGCAGACCTGTACCGTTGCCAGTGTCCACCGGACATCCTGCTCGATCGTGCGGTGCTCGAAGACATTTGTGTCAGCGAGTGCCGTGATGCCGGACTGACGCCGTTGGGCGCCTACTTCTATCAGTTCACCCACGATGACGGGCAGCAGGCGGGTGTGACCGGGACGGTCGTCCTGGCAGAATCCCATCTGGCCATCCATACGTGGCCGGAAACCGGAGACGTCACCCTCGATGTGTACGTGTGCAATTTTTCCCGGGATAACTCGGACCGTGCACGGACGATCTTCAGTCGTATGATCGATCTGCTGAATCCTGAGGATTCCGCCTGCCACGATGTGGTTCGCGGACGCGTAGCGGCAGAGGTCTGAGTGTGAGCAGTAGCCAGCCCGATTCAGAGGGGCGTCTGTTCGAGGCCTTGAGCGATGCCGCGGGGTTTTACCTGAGCACTGATCGCCTGCTCGAATCGGGCACCTCCGAGTACCAGGCGTACGAGGTCTGGGAGACGCCTGGTTTCGGCAAGTTGTTTCGTCTCGACGGCTATTTCATGACCTCGGAGCGGGACGAGTTCTTCTATCACGAGAACCTCATCCATGTGCCGGCGATTGCGCACGCCGCCCCTTCGAGCGCATTGATCATCGGCGGCGGCGACGGCGGGTCGGCCGAGGAGTTGTTCAAGCATCCGAGCATGCAGTCGGTCGTCCTCGTGGAGCTCGATGCGAAGGTCATCGAGATCGCGCGCAACCATCTGCAGTCCGTGCACCGCGGGGCGCTGGATGATCCCCGGATCGAGATCCGTGTGGAAGACGGACTCAGGTATGTGCGCGAAGTCGCGCCTGCAGACCATCGACGTTTCGACCTGATCGTGCTCGACCTGACCGACCCGATCGGTCCGGCCGAAGCGCTCTACAGCGCGGAATTCTTTCGCGACTGCAAAGCCTTGTTGACCGAGAATGGGGCGATTACGCTGCACATCGGCGCGCCGGTGTTCCAGATCGAACGGCTCCTGCGACTCATGCACAATCTCAGGGCGGTCTTTTCGACGGTCCGGCCCTACTTCATGTACATCCCGCTCTACGGCAGTCAGTGGGGTATGGCATGCGCTTCGGATTCCCTCGACCCTGTCTTACTCACGCCGGCCGAGGTCGATACGCGCCTCGCCGCGCGTGGAATCGACGGCTTGCAGTACTACAATGGCGACATTCACCGTGCGCAGTTCGCACTGCCGAACTACTTGCGACACGCATTGGCTCGCTGACGCCCTGCTTGTCCCGGTCCCGATGACCGCGCTCGACGGTGGCAACTCTCCGGATGCGAGCGCAACACGTACATGACACCCCGCCACAAGGGCCGCCGCCCCGGAACCCTGCGCCTCGCCGAAGACAGTCTCGCCTACACGTTTCATGAAGCCGCGCTTCTGGTCGCCGCCGTTCTCGATGGAAAGAATCTCACCGAAGCCTTCGATCGCAGACTCCACGAGCGTCCCGATTGGTCCGATGCCGTGCGGGGAGCGGTACGCGACCATGCCTGGTCGACCCTGAGGGATTTCGGACGCGGAACGCCTGTCCTGCGGAAATTCCTGAGCAAACCGCTTCCACTGCAGGTCGAGGCGGTACTGCTGGTCGGGCTGAACCGCCTCGAGGCTCGTCCCGGGCAGTCCTACACGATCGTCGATCAGGCGGTCGAGGCCGTCAGTGCCATTGCCCCGGGCCTTTCCGGGGTTGCCAATGGGGTCTTGCGCAATCGTATTCGGCAAGGGGCAATGGTCGACGCCCTGCTCGAGCACGATGCCGTCGCGCGGTATCGGCACCCCGATTGGTGGATCAAGCGGGTCCGTGGCCAGTATCCCGATACCTGGGCCGAGATCCTGGCCGAGGGCAGCCGTCGCCCGCCGATGAGTGTCCGCGTGAACCGCCGTCGGGCAAGTGTCGAGTCGGTCGAGGCGGGATTTGCAGAGTCCGGAATCGAGGTGAGGCGGCTGGAGAACGACGCGCTGTTGCTCGCACGACCGCTTCCGGTTTCGAAACTTCCTGGCTTTGCGGAAGGGCGCCTTTCGGTCCAGGACGCCGGGGCGCAATGGGCTGCGCAGTGGCTTGCGCCGGAGCCGGGACAGCGCGTGCTCGATGCCTGCGCAGCGCCCGGGGGGAAGGCGGCTCATCTGCTCGAATCCGCCGATATCGAGCTGACCGCGCTCGAGCTGGAGCCGCATCGTTCCGCACGCATCGGCGAGAATTTCTCGCGCCTCGGCCTGAACGGGCACCTGCTCGTCGGCGATGCCCGCGATCCGGACGCCTGGTGGGATGGCGTACCCTTCGAGCGCATCCTCGCCGACGTGCCGTGTTCGGCATCCGGTGTCGTGCGTCGGCATCCAGACATCAAGTGGCTGCGACGGGACGAGGATATTGCCGGTTTTGCCGCGCGCCAGCGTGAAATTCTCGATGCGCTTTGGCATACCCTTGCCCCGGGTGGCAAAATGCTCTACGTAACCTGTTCGGTCTTTGCCGAAGAGAACGAAGAGCAGCTTGCCGCGTTCTGCCGCAGGCAGGGTACCGCCGAGCGAATTGCGCTGGATGGCCGACTTGAACGACAACTCCTGCCGACTGCCGAACACGACGGCTTCTACTACGCGCTGGTGCAGAAGCGCGGGTAACTGGCTGGCCGGCTGCCTGCTTGCATGGGGGCTGGCGCTGCTGCCGCTGGACGCCGGTGCGGATGGGAGTGTGCGCTACGCCGAGATCGTACAGGCCGAAGACGGCTATGTGGTGAATGCCGACATCGAACTCGACCTCAATCCGCGCCTTGCCGATGCGATCGCCCGGGGCGTCTCGCTTCACTTCGCCGCGGAGTTCCAGATCATGCGTCCGCGCTGGTACTGGTTCGACGAGGTGATCGCCGAACGCAGCCTGAACTACCGGCTCTCCTATCACGCGATTACGCGGACCTACCGACTGTCCATCGGCAACCTCCACCAGAGCTTCGATTCGCTTGATGCCGCGGTGCGAACGATGCAGCGCATTCGCAACTGGCACATCGTCGATGTCGATGCGCTGGATCCCGGAGTTTCCTACAATGCCGGCCTGCGCTTCCGCCATGATAAGAGCATGTTGCCGCGTCCGTTCCAGGTCACTGCGATCGGGAGCCGGGACTGGAACCTGGGGACCGACTGGGTCCGGTGGACCTTTCTGGCCGGAACCACCCGATGAAGCGCGTCTCCATCGTCGTCATCGCGGCGGTTACCGGGATTTCCTTGTTTCTTCTCGCTTCGGCCAGCGCGAATACCGACTTGTTCTCCGGCGCGTACCCGTTCCTGCTGGCCCTGAACGGGATCGTCGCCGTCGCGCTGGCCGCCCTGGTGGCCGTGCAGTTCCGGGCGCTGTGGCGAGAGTACAAGACCCGCCAGTTCGGTTCGCGCCTCAAGTACCGCCTCATGCTGATGTTTGCGCTCATGGCCCTCGTGCCCGGCGTGGTCCTGTATGCGGTGTCCCTGCAGTTTGTCGTCCGGAGCATCGATTCGTGGTTCGATGTGCGGGTCGACCGCGCGCTCGACGGCGGTATCGCGCTCGGACAGAACGCGCTCGACTACCTCGTCACGCAGGTCACCGACAAGGCGCGCGACATGGCGCTCGAACTCGACGCCGCTCCATCGTTCTCCTCCCTTCACCTGAATCGCCTGCGCGAACAGGCGCAGGTCGCCAGCGCCACCGTGGTCGGTGCCAACGCCCAGCTAATCGCGACGGTTTCCGATGGCGTCGGGTCGCTGCTCCCGGATCTGCCGACCTCGGCCCAGATGCGGCATGCGCGGCAGACCCAGCGCTATCACACGGTCGATACACGGCCGGGCGAAGGGCTCGTGATCCGCGTCGTCGTGCCCATCCCGTCGCGCTCGCTGATCGGCGAACCGTCCTACCTGCAGGTCATCCAGCCGGTTCCCGACACCTTCGTGCGTCATGTCGACGCCGTGCAGGAGGCGCACCGCGAATACCAGCAGCTCGTCCTGGGACGCACCGGCCTCAGCCGCATCTATTCGCTGACGCTTACGCTGACCCTGCTGCTTGCGCTGCTGGCGGCCGTTGCGGTCGCCTTCCTGCTCGCACGTCGGCTCGTCGCTCCGCTGCTGATCCTGGCCGAAGGCACGCAGGCCGTTGCCCAGGGCGACTTCAGCCAGCGCCGTGCCTTGCCCGCGCGGGACGAGCTGGGTGTGCTCACCCAATCCTTCAACCAGATGACCCGCCAGCTCGAGGAAGCGCGCGAGCAGGCCGAGCGGAACCGGTCCGCGGTGGAATCGGCTCGGGCGTACCTGGAGAGCGTGCTGGCGAACCTCTCCACCGGTGTGCTGGCATTCGATTCTGCCGGTTGCCTGCGTGCGGCGAACCGGGGGGCGATGGACATCCTGCGCGACGATCTGGAAGGATTCGAACACTTCGCTCTCGAGGCCTGGCCGCGCCATGAAGGGTTCCGCGATGCGTTGCTGAAAGGCTTCTCCGGAAGCACGGCCGACTGGCACGAGCAGGTCGAACTGGAATCCAAGGATTGCGCCTGCCGCACCCTCCTGATTCACGGCGCACGCTTGCCGGAGTCCTCCGGAGGCGGAACGGTGGTCGTCTTCGACGATATCACCAGCCTGGTCGCGGCACAGCGCACCGCAGCCTGGGCGGAAGTCGCACGGCGCCTTGCGCACGAGATCAAGAACCCGCTGACGCCGATCCAGCTTTCGGCCGAGCGCTTGGCCTACAAGCTGGCCGACCGTGTCGATGACGACGGCCGGGAGATCCTCGAACGGGCGACGCGAACCATCGTCAACCAGGTCGAGTCGATGAAGAACCTCGTCAATGCGTTCCGGGACTATGCCCGTCTGCCGAATCCCACGCTGGGTCCGGTCGACCTGAACGAGCTCGTCCCCGAAGTCCTCAATCTCTACGAGAGTTCTCCGGTACATTGCCGGACCCGCCTGGCCGAAGGCTTGCCACCCGTGCTTGGGGATGCGGCACAGTTGAGGCAGATCATTCATAATCTGTTCCAGAACGCGGAGGATGCCCTGTCAGGACGGGACGACGGCGAGATCACCGTCATGACGCAGCGCGACGGGGATCAGGCGGAGCTGCGGATACGCGATAATGGCCCCGGATTTCCGTCGGAACTCCTTGCAAGGGCCTTCGAACCCTATTTCACCACCAAGTCCCGTGGAACGGGGCTTGGCCTGGCGATCGTGAAGAAGATCGTCGATGAGCACGGCGGTGAAGTGAGACTGCTCAATCCTGAAGCGGGCGGTGCGGAAGTGCGGATCCGCCTGAGATCGGCAGCGGTCGATCGGTGACAAGACAGACATGGCGAAACTACTGATCGTTGATGACGAAGCGGGTATTCGGGAACTGCTTTCCGAGATCCTGAGGGACGAAGGGCATGACGTGGTGCTTGCCGAGCATGCGGCGGACGCCCGAGCCGCGCGCAATGCGGGGCGCCCCGATCTCGTCTTGCTCGATATCTGGATGCCCGACACCGACGGCATCACGCTGCTCAAGGAATGGTCGGCGGGAGGGCAGCTGACCATGCCGGTGATCATGATGTCCGGCCACGGCACGATCGACACGGCGGTGGAGGCCACCCGGATCGGTGCGATCGATTACCTGGAAAAGCCGATCGCGCTGCAAAAGCTCCTGTCGGCGGTCAAGCGTGGGTTGCAGCGCCCGGTCGTTCCGGGTCAGCCGTCGCCGCTGACCCTGGCGGCCTTTACCCGTTCGGCGCCGTTGCGTGAACTGCACCGGCGGCTGCAGCAGATCGCCGAGAAGTCGCGCGTGTTGCTGCTTCGGACCGGTCCGGGAAGTCTCGCCGAACTGGCCGCGCGCAGTTTCCTGCGCGAGGGGGGAGTCTGGCTCGATCTTTCCACCGTCACGGCCCCGCTGGAGCTGCGCCAGTTGCAGGGGCCGCATGGCGGCGTGGTCTTCGTACCGGAGCTTTCGCGCCTGAACCGCACGCAACAGAAGAATCTCCTGTTTGCCATGGAACGCCTCGAGCGCTTCGGGCTGCATCTCGTTGCAGCCACCGAATTCAGCGCTGACTCCCTGCAGGACGAGGGGTGGGACGAGGCCCACCTGACCCGTCTGTTCGAGGTCAGCCTGACCCCGCCGTCGCTTGCGGACATCCAGGACGACGTTCCGGAGCTGGCGACCCAGATCCTGCAGCATCTGATCGAGACCGGGGAGGCGCCGCTGCGTCGGCTGTCGACGGCTGCGCTCAACGCCTTGCGCACGCAATCCTGGCACGCAGGATTTCCGCAGTTGCGCGCCGCGGTGAAGTCGCTGGCCCTCGGTACCCTCGAGGAAGAGATCGGTCCCGAGGACGTCCGGCGGGTGTTGCCGCCGCCCACCGACAGCATTCATTCGGTCTCGCTCGACCAGCCCCTGCGCGAGGCGCGGGAAGCCTTCGAGCGCGTCTATTTCGAGCACTATCTGCGTCTCGAAGGCAACAACATGACGCGAATCGCAGAGAAGTGCGGACTGGAGCGCACGCACCTCTATCGCAAGCTCAAGCAACTCGGGCTGCAACACGGTCGCAAGGCCGACGAAAGCTGAGCGGCATGCAGACCTTGCCGCGCGTCCCGGTCCGGGAGACGACCGAAGAACCGGCCCCGACGCTCGCCGGGATTCAGCAGGCGCTCGACGAGTACGGCCTGCAGGTCCGGGGCGTGTTCGCCCCGGATACGGAAGACCGGGTTCCGCGGGTGGAGGAGGATGCCGCGGTGGCCGTCGTCCTCGTCGGCAACGTCGGCTCATCCCTGTGGCCGGCGTTTTCAGGCTCACCCGAGTACGCCGACGGCCAGCCGGAGCCACTGGACCGCTGGAGTCGGCGTATCGGGGAATCCCTGGCCAGACGTTTCGGTGCGAACGCCCTGTTTCCGTTCGGTGGTCCGCCGTTCCATCCGTTCCAGCGCTGGGCGGCCCGGGCGGGACCGGTACGTCCGTCGCGATTGCACCTGCTCATCGACCCGAAACACGGACTGTGGCATGCCTATCGCTTTGCGCTCGCCTTGTCGGAGCTTCCACCGGACCAGCACCGGACGCCGCGATCGGAAATCGAGTCTCCCTGCCTGGACTGTCCGCAGACCCCTTGTCTGCAGGCCTGTCCGGTGGGAGCGTTCGAGCCCGGGGGCTATCGGGTCGAAGCCTGTTGCAGCCACCTCGCGCAAGAACCGGAAGGTGAATGCTTGCGTCATGGCTGCGCGGCGCGGCTTGCCTGTCCGGTCGGTACGGACTCCCGATATGTCGAGGCCCACGCGCATTTCCATCAGTCCGCTTTCCTGCGGTCGCGCCCTGCGGCGCGCTGAGCGGATTCCCACGGGTCGGGTGATGCGCCGCAACATGCAGTTTCGGAGGCCGGCTTCATCGGCGTACAATGGCCCGGGTCTTTGGGCGGGGATGCGGGCACAGTGAAGATCATCATTCTGGGAGCGGGACAGGTCGGAACCTCGGTGGCGGAGAACCTCGTCTCCGAAGCCAACGACATCACCCTGGTCGACACCAGTCCCGAATACCTGGAGATCCAGCGCAACCGCCTCGAAGTGCGGACGGTTTGCGGCAACGGGGCCTCGCCGGTGGTGCTCGAGGAAGCGGGGGCGGCCGATGCCGATCTGCTGATCGCGGTGACGCAGTCCGACCAGACCAACCTGTGTGCCTGCCGGGTCGCCAAGACGCTGTTCAACCTGCCGACACGAATCGCGCGACTGCGCTCGGGGGACTTCGTCGACTATCCGGAACTGCTCAACGACGAGAACTTCGCGGTGGGGTTCTCGATCTGCCCGGAGCAGATTGTCACCGACCACATCAAGCGGCTGATTTCGTTTCCCGAAGCGCTCCAGGTGCTGGAGTTTGCCGGGGGCGTGTTGAGCCTGATCGGGGTGCGTGCCTTCGAAGGCGGACCTCTGATCGGCCATCCGCTCAAGGCGATCCGCTATCACATGCCCAACATCGAGGTGCGCATCGCCGCGATCTACCGCAACGGCGAGCCGATCATCCCGCAGGGCGACACCGTGATCATGCCGGGCGACGAAGTCTTCTGCCTGGCTGCTTCCGTACATATCCGGCAGGTGATGCGCGAGCTTCGCCGCTCCGACCAGCCGATGCGACGGATCATGATCGCCGGCGGCGGCAACATCGGGTTCCGCCTTGCCCGCTCGATCGAGCACGACTACAACATCAAGCTGCTCGAGCTCAACAAGCGGCGCACCGAGTACCTGGCGACCCAGCTCAATCGCGCCCTCGTGCTGCGCGGCGACTCGACCGACGAGAAGCTGCTCGAGAACGAAGGAATCGACGAGACCGACCTCTTCGTCGCGCTGACCAACAACGAGGAAGACAACATCATGTCGGCCTCACTGGCAAAGCGGATGGGGGCCCGCCGCACGCTGGCGTTGATCAATCGCAAGTCCTACGTCGACCTCGTTCAGGGCGGACCCATCGACATCGCCATCTCCCCGGCGCAGATCTCGATCGGCACGCTGCTCGCACACGTCCGTCGGGGCGATGTGGTGGCCGTGCATAGCCTGCGCCGCGGGGCTGCCGAAGCGCTCGAGATCGTCGCGCACGGCAACGAGAAGGAATCCAAGGTGGTCGGCAAGCGCATCGAGCAGATCCAGTTGCCGAAAGGTGCGACGATCGGTGCAATCGTCCGAGAGGAGCGACGCCCGGACGGTCGGGTGGTGCGCCACGAGGTCATCATGCCCCACCACGACACGGTGATCGAGTCGAACGACCACGTGATCGTCTTCTGTACCCACAAGCGACTGGTCCGCCCGGTCGAGAAGCTGTTCCAGGTCGGTTTCTCCTTCCTCTGAGCATGCGCAGCTACTTTCCGGTCCTGAACGCGCTTGGCCTGATCATTATGATCTTCGGCCTGCTGATGGGATTTCCGATCGCGATCTCGTACTACCTCGGGGACGGCGCGCACATTGCGTTCGATACGGCGATGCTCGTCACCTTCAGTGCCGGACTGGCGCTGTGGCTGTTTACCCGCGGCAAGCGCCGCGACCTGCGCGTACCGGACGGTTTCCTGCTGGTCGCCTCGAGCTGGATCGTGCTGCCGATCTTCGGCGCCCTGCCGTTGATGGGGTTCCTGCCGGACCTGACCTTCACGTTCGCGTACTTCGAGGCCGTCTCCGGCCTGACCGCTACGGGCGCGACGGTGCTCTCCGGCCTGGACGACCTGCCGGTCTCCATCAATGTCTGGCGTACCTTCATGCACTGGATCGGCGGCATGGGAGTCATCGTCCTCGTCGTCGCGATCCTGCCGCTGCTGGGCATCGGCGGGCGCCAGCTATTCAAGGCGGAAGTACCGACGCCGATGAAGGAGCAGAGCCTAACACCGCGCATTACCGAAACGGCCAAGGGGCTGTGGATTACGTACATCCTGCTGACCGTGGCCTGCGGTTTCAGCCTGTGGCTCGCCGGCCTAGACGGATGGGATGCGCTGATTCATGCCTTCACCGTCGCGGGCCTGGGCGGATTCTCGAGCAAGGACGCATCGATCGGGTACTTCAACAGCGTTCCGGTCGAGATGGTAGTCATCGTATTCGCGCTGCTTGCGGGCTTGAACTATGCGACCCACTTCCTTGCGCTGATCCGTCGCAGTCCGCGGCCCTATCTGCGCGATCCGGAGATTCCGTTCTTCTTCGGCGTGCTGGTGCTCAGCACGGCCATGTTGACGGCGTTCCTGTACTTCTACAATGCGCATACCGACTTGCCGACGACGGTGCGCTATACGGCCTTCCACGTGGTATCGATCTCGACTTCACTCGGGTTGGCGACCTACGACTACACACTGTGGCCGATGTTTGCCCAACTCTGGATCCTGTTCCTGGGCAGCTTCATCGCTTGTTCCGGTTCGACCGGAGGCGGCATCAAGATGATGCGGGCGATCATCCTGTACAAGCAGGTGTACCGCGAGATCGTGCGTTCGCTGCATCCCAATGCCGTGCATCCGGTGCGACTGGGGATTCAGCCCGTGCCCAACCAGATCCTGCATGCGGTGCTGGGGTTCAGCTTCATGTACATGGTGTCGATCGTGACGCTGACGCTCGTTCTGTCGGCCTCCGGACTCGATATCGTCACCGCCTTCTCTTCCGTGGTCGCATGCATCAACAACACCGGCCCGGGCCTCGGCGCGGTCGGACCGGCCTCGAACTATGCCGGCCTGAACCCGTTTCAGATGTGGACGCTGTCGTTCACGATGATCCTCGGGCGCCTCGAGATCTTCACCCTGCTCGTGGTGCTGACCCCGGTGTTCTGGCGTCGCTGACCCACCGGCCGGTCCCGCGCTCGCGGTGATCCCCGAAGCGTTCGGCGCCATCGTCTCGCTTCCGGCCACACAATCCGGGATAATCGGGGGCTTGACCGAACGAGCACAGCAAAGGATGCAATTGTGAGCCGCCTACGCAACGACACGTTTTTGCGCGCCCTCCTGCGCGAACCTACCGATTACACGCCGTTGTGGCTGATGCGGCAAGCGGGGCGGTATCTGCCCGAGTATTGCGAGACGCGGCGACGTGCCGGCAGCTTTCTCGACCTGTGCAAGAACCCCGATCTGGCCTGCGAGGTGACCCTGCAGCCGCTCGCGCGCTACGACCTCGATGCTGCGATCCTGTTCTCCGACATCCTCACGATTCCCGACGCGATGGGCCTCGGGCTTTACTTCGCCGAGGGCGAGGGGCCGCGCTTCGAGCGACCGCTGCGCGACGAATGGGAAATCCGCAATCTCACCGCCCCGGATCCCCACGCCGAGTTGCGCTACGTGATGGATGCGGTGACCGAGATCCGTCGTGCACTCGATGGCAGCGTGCCGCTGATCGGGTTTTCCGGAAGTCCGTGGACGCTTGCGTGCTACATGGTCGAGGGCGGCTCGTCCGACGACTACCGCAAGGTGAAGACCCTGGCCTACAGTCGCCCGGACCTGCTGCACCACATCCTCGGCGTGACCGCCGATGCGGTGGTCGCCTATCTGAACGCCCAGATCGAATCGGGGGCGCAGGCCGCAATGGTGTTCGACTCCTGGGGCGGCGTGCTGTCCGAGGCGGCCTACCACGAGTTCTCCCTGCCCTACCTGAAGCGCGTCGTCGACGGTCTGATCCGCGAGAACGACGGTCGCAGGGTCCCGAACATCGTGTTCACCAAGGGCGGTGGCCTCTGGCTCGAGAATATCGCGTCGATCGGATGCGATGCGGTCGGGCTGGACTGGACCATGGACATCGGCCGCGCACGCGCGCTGGTGGGCGACCGCGTGGCCCTGCAGGGCAACCTCGACCCGTCGGTACTGTTCGCGCCGCCCGAGGTCGTCGCCACCGAGGCCCGCAAGGTGCTCGACTCGTACGGACCGCATCCAGGCCATGTCTTCAACCTCGGGCACGGCATTTCCCAGTTCACGCCGCCCGAGTCGGTCACGGCGCTTGTGGAGACGGTTCACGCCCACAGTCGTGCGATCCGTTCGCAGGCCTGAAAGGATCGGCAGGGTCGAGGCCTCGCAGCACCAATCCGTGTTGCGGTTTCGACCTTGTTCGGGAGGGAGCTGTCAAGACCTGATCGCAGGTTTTTGGCTTGACTTATTCACATCCTTTCGATCTTCGGCGCGAATTTTAGCGAATTCATTGCGCACCATAAGTGTTTTTGCAAGTTACTGGAAACTAAGTGTTTTTTTGTTGCCTATTGTTAAGGCAAGGTGACAGAGTAGCTGTCTCGACGCCGTTCTGCGCGGTTTTCAGCGACTTCTCCACAAAGTTGCCCACAGCTTATGTGGACAAGCGAAGAGATGGTTTTCTGGCAGGTAGTTAGTGAGTTTTTCGAGTGCCAGCCTCAGGACTTCACTCCAAGTGATTGATCGAAAAACACTTGTACCGAAATGATCAAACCCGGAACCCGGATCGTTCGTGTCGCGCTTCCGGTCCCGATCGACCAGGTATTTGATTACACGGCAGAAAGTGTACTTGAGGCGGATATCGGACGATGCGTCCGGGTCCCGTTCGGTCGCAATGAAAAGTGCGGCGTTATCGTCGCCCTGCCCGACCGGGCAGACGTCGATCCGGCGCGCCTGAAGCCCGTCGGCAGCATCCAGCGCGAGGTCGCCCCGCTTCCTTCGGACTGGCTCGACCTGGTTGCCTTCGTCGCACGCTACTACCATGCGCCGCTCGGTGAAGTGATCGCTCTGGCGCTTCCGCCGGGACTGCGTCGTGCCGATCCCGTTTCCAGTGAAGAGGCCGATCCCTTCATGGTGGTCTCGGAGGCCGGTGCCCGGGCGCTCGAGTCGGCGCGCCGCCCGAGCCGGGCGCTGGAACTGGTGCGAGAAGCCGCCAGGATGGGCGCGACACGACGGAGCCGGCTGCGGGCACTCGAAACGGGGGCCGCGGTGGGCGATGCGATGCGTCGGGGCTGGCTGCGTGTGGTCGAGGCGTCCGAAGCGGAACCGGGTGGTGCAAGTCGTCACATCCTCACGACAGAGCAGGAAGAGGCGGTCGCGGCCGTGGCGGCCGGGTCCAACGAGTTTGCCTGCTGGCTGTTGCAGGGCGTGACCGGCAGCGGCAAGACCGAGGTCTACCTGCAGTTGGCCGAGCGCACCTTGGCGGCCCGACGGCAGGTGCTGATGCTGGTCCCGGAGATCGCGCTGACGCCGCAACTGGAGTCGCGCGTCGCCGACCGCTTTCCCCGGGCGAAGGTGGTCAGCCTGCATTCGGGTTTGTCGGAGGGCGCGCGCTCGCGAGGATTCGTCCAGGCGCTGGAAGGCCGCGCGGACATCGTGCTGGGGACACGGCTCGCGGTGTTCACCCCCTTGCCCCGGCTCGGTCTGATCCTCGTGGATGAGGAGCACGACGCTTCCTACAAGCAGCAGGAAGGGGTGCGCTATTCGGCGCGCGACGTTGCCGTCTGGCGCGCCCGCGATCGCGGGGTTCCGGTCGTGCTGGGCTCCGCCACGCCTTCGCTCGAGAGCTGGCAACATGTGCGTTCGGGCCGCTACCGAAGGCTGCGTCTTGATGCACGTGCCGTCTCGAAAGCACTTCCGGAGGTCCGCTGTATCGACACGCGCCGGGTTCGTCTCGACGAGGGCTTGAGTCCGGCCTTGCTCGAGGCCATTCGGACCCGGATCGAGCGCGGCGAACAGTCCCTGGTCTTCCTCAACCGCCGTGGCTACGCCCCGGTGCTGTCGTGCCCGTCCTGTGGCTGGGTGAGCCGCTGTGCGCACTGCTCGGCCAATCTGGTGGTCCATCTGGCCGATCGGCGAATGCGTTGTCACCACTGTGGCAGCGATACCGGCGTTCCGCCTGCATGCCCGGTGTGCGGAAACCAGGACATCCAGCCCTTCGGGCGCGGAACCCAGCGGATCGAGGCAAGACTCGGCGAGCTGTTCCCGGAGGCGCGCATCCTGCGGGTGGATCGCGATTCGGCGCGCACCCGCGCACAATGGGAAGCGCTGCTGGCCAGAATCGGCCAGGGGGACGCCGACCTTCTCGTGGGTACCCAGATGATGGCCAAGGGCCACGATTTTCCGCAGCTCACGCTGGTCGGCGTCGTGGGCGCCGATGCGTCCCTGCACGCTGCGGATTTTCGTGCACCGGAACGGCTGTTCCAGCAACTGATGCAGGTCGGCGGTCGGGCCGGGAGGGGCCGGTTGCCCGGAGAGGTGCTGATCCAGACCGAGTACCCGGAGCACCCCCTCTACCGCTTCCTCGCGCGGCACGATTTCGATGGGTTCGCCGCCCGTGAATACGCTGAGCGCGGTCAGGCGGGGTTTCCTCCTCACACGTATCAGGCGATGCTTCGTGCCGACGCTCCGACGCTGGACAGGAGCCGCGAGTTCCTCGCCCACGCACGTCGCCTGGCGCTCGAACTTGTTCCCGACGGTGTCCGGATCTTCGATCCGGTTCCGATGCGTCTGACGCGCCTGGCCAGGCGGGAACGGGCGCAGTTGCTGGTGGAGTCCGATGAGCGCACGTCGCTGCGGCCGTTCCTTGGGGCGTGGGTGAGTGCGCTGCGCGCCCAACGCACTGCGCACGACCTGCGTTGGCAGATCGACGTCGATCCGCTGGAGGTGTGAAATGCAGCACCCAGGGCCAGTGCTGAACCTGCCGTCGGGTCACTCGCTGCGCAGCCGCGCGCAACCCTCGTTGAATTGATCGAGGGCTTCTTCGCGTCCGCCGCAGCTCACGTCGAGGTTGCGGATGATTCCGTCGGACAGGGCATAGCACCACCCATGGACGGTGACGTGCTGCCCGCGTGCCCAGGCCTCGCGCAGGACCGAGGTCTGACAGACGTTGAGCACCTGCTGCATCACGTTGAGTTCGCACAGCCGGTCGGTGCGTCGCGCCGGATCCTCGATCGCTTCGAGTACGTCGAGGTGCCGGTCGCGAATGTCCTGCACATGCCGTAGCCAGTTGTCGATGAGGCCGAGCCGGCTGTTCTTCAGCGCGGCCGCGACCCCGCCGCAACCGTAGTGCCCCACGACAAGGATGTGGCGGACCCGAAGCGCGTCGATCGCGTACTGGATGACCGAAAGCGCGTTGAGGTCGGTGTGGACCACCTGGTTCGCGACGTTGCGGTGGACGAACACCTCGCCGGGCGCCAGCCCCACGATCTGGTTGGCGGGAACGCGGCTGTCGGAGCATCCGATCCACAGGTACTCGGGGGACTGCTGATGTACCAACCGGCTGAAATACTCCGGATCCTCGGCCCGTTTCTGTTCTGCCCAGGTCCGGTTGTTCTCGAACAAGGCGTCGATTTCCCTCTTCACGTCGATCCCCCTGCGACGGCCAGGCCGCTCCACGCTTGCACGCTATAATTATGAATTATACACGGAATGCCGTTCCCGATATCGCCTGTTCGCATGGCAAACGACGTGCGGGTTAGCGGTTCCAGATTCCGAGCGCGTTCAACTGACGGCTTGCCGCTTCGGACCAGCCGCGGTTCGCGGCCGGGCTGGCCGGGCTGGGGTGGAGTACGCGGCCGATCTTCACGGGCAGTCCGCGCAACGCGAGCGTGGCACGACTCTCGGCCCAGGCGCCGACGCCGATCAGCCACTCCGGCTCCAGGATCTCCGTGACCCTGCGCAGATGCGCGTCGCAGGCCTCGAGCAACGGCCGGGCCTCGGACGCCGGAAGCTTGTCCGGGGTCAGGTTTCGACCGCCATCGAAGAAGGCGAGCGGGCAGTAATTGGCGACGAAATGGTCGGCGAAGAATGCGTCGGCCGGGCCGAAGCGTTCCCGGAACAGGCCCCAGAGCCGCCGTCCCGAGACTTCCGAGCGTGGACAGGCAAATCCCTCCACGGGGCGTGCAGGATTCTCCGGCGCGGGGCGGCCGATCGGGCCGGACAGGCCCAGCCAGTCCTGCACGATGGCGATCTCGCCAAAGGGCACGCCGGTCTGGACCATCCCGAACGGCCCCGGATTCATGCCGAGGAACAGGACGCGCTTGGCACCTCGACCGTAACGTGAGAGATAGGCTTCGTGGACCGGCCAGGCATACTCCAGGGGGTTGTAGACATGGGTGACCGGCGCCTGGAAACGAAGGCTGCCGAGCGCTTCGGACAGGGTGCGCGCCGCTTCGATCAGGGCGTCGGGGCGAGAGGGCAAGGTCATCGGGTCCGTCTCCGGGACGAGGGGAAGGTGCCGTGTCGTCTTCAGGTGCTTCCGGGGGCTTGTACCACCGGACGAAAATCGCCGTTCCATGGAGCGACCTTGTAGAGCAGCAGCATGCCGGGAATGGCGAGAAAGAAGCACAGCCAGAAGAAGTCGAACCAGCCGATCCGCTCCACCAACCATCCTGCCGAGGCGTTGATGAAGGTGCGTGGGACGGCCATCAGGCTTGTGAACAGGGCGAACTGGGTCGCGGTGTAGGCAGGGTTGGTCGCGCGCGCCATGAAGGCGACGAAAGCGGTCGTACCCAGGCCGGCACCGAGCGCTTCGCCGGTGATGACCGTCGCCAGGACCAGCAGCCGTCCCGCATCCGACGGAGCGGGGCCGAGCCACGCGAGCCACACGAAGCCGAGGATCGTGACCAGTTGCACGAGGCCGAACAGCCACAGTGCGCGGTTGATGCCGAGGCGGACCATCCACAGACCACCGAGAATGCCTCCGATCACCATCGGCCAGAGTCCGGCGTTCTTGGCGACGATTCCGATGTCGGTCTTGCTGTAGCCCATGTCGAGGTAGAACGGTGTGGCCAGTGCGGTGCAGAGCGAATCGCCGAGCTTGTACAGGAACACGAAACACAGCACGAGCAGCGCCGACTGGACGCCGTGCCGTCCGAAAAACTCGCGGAAAGGCTCGATGACCGCGTCGCGCAAGGTCCGTGGTGCGCCGGCGGCCGCGGCAGGCTCGCGCACCATCAGCGTCATCACCAGTCCCGGCACCATGAACAGGGCGGTGATCACGAAGACCTGATCCCACGGAAGGCGGTCGGCGAGAATCAGCGAGACGGATCCGGGAACCAGTCCGGCAATCCGATAGGCATTGACGTGAATCGCATTGCCCAGGCCCAGTTCCGAATCGGGAAGGATCTCGCGACGGAAGGCGTCGAGCGCGATGTCCTGCGTCGCGGACAGGAAGGCCAGCGCACTGGTGAGGATGACCACCAGTGCGAGGTGTTCGACCGGCGAGAGCTGACCGAGCCAGGCGATCGTCGCGATCAGGCCGATCTGGGACACGAACATCCAGCTGCGCCGCCGGCCCAGCCAGGGCAGGATCCCGTACCGGTCGAGCAACGGCGCCCAGAGGAACTTCCACGTATACGGGAACTGGATCAGCGCGAAGGCCCCGATCGTGCGCAGGCTCAAGCCTTCCGTACGCAGCCAGGCGGGCAGGAGGTTGAGCAGCAGGTAAAGCGGAAGGCCGGACGCGAAGCCGGTGAAGATGCAGATCAGCATCCTGCGGTTGAGCAGGGCTTCGACCCAGGCTGGGCGGGAAGTACGCGGCACTACGAAGGTCCGGAGGCGGTTCGGCGAACCGGCATTATCCCTTTTTCGGCGGCGGGGAGGGGTTGGAGGGTTGCCGTGCGAAATGGTCGCGAAGAAACGCCTCGGCCTCGGCGGCCGGCATCGGACGGCTGAAATGGAAACCCTGCAGCTCGTCGCACCCCAGCGCCGTCAGGCGGTCGACCTGTGCGGTTGTCTCGACGCCCTCGGCGACGACCGAGAGACCGAGACTGTGCGCAAGTGAAACGGCAGCCGCGACGATCGCGGCGTCGTTGTCGTCCTCCTCGAGATCCGATACGAAGGAACGGTCGATCTTCAGACGATCGAGCGGAAACAGCTTCAGGTAGGTCAGCGAGGAATATCCGGTGCCGAAATCGTCGACGGCAATGCCGACCCCGAGAGACTTGAGCGCCGTGAGCAGGCCGATCGCCTCCTCGGGTTGCTCCATCACGGAACTCTCCGTCAGTTCGAACTCCAGCAGGTGGGGCGGCAGACCGGTTTCGGAAAGCGCGCGCGCGACACTTTCGGGGAGCCAGGCATTGTGGAGCTGGCGGACCGAGAGGTTCACCGAGATCCGCAGTTCGCCCAGTCCGAGATCGAGCCATTGGCGTGCTTGCCGACATGCTTCTTCCAGCACCCAGTTGCCGAGTTCGACGATGATGCCGGTCTCCTCCGCGAGGGGGATGAAGCGATCCGGCGGAATCATCGTGCCATCCGCATCCGTCCAGCGGGCCAGCGCCTCGAATCCGGTCGGGCGGCCGCTTGTCGCGCAGATCAGGGGCTGGAACCACAGCCGGATCTCCTTGCGCGCGACGGCCCGCCGGAGCTTGGCCTCGAGCTCCAGGCGCTCGGTCGTGGTCCGGTTGAGCTCCTCGGTGAAGAACTGGTAGTTGGCCCGCCCGAGCGCCTTGGCGTGATACATCGCCGCATCGGCGTTGCGCAGCAGCCCGTTCGGTGTCGTGCTGTCGTCCGGAAACAGGCTGATGCCGATCGAAGGGGTGGCGTGCAGTTCCATTCCGTTGAGCACATAGGCAGCCGAGAGCTTGCCGAGCAGTCCGGCGGCCACGTGCGCGGTGTCGCTCGCGCCCGACACGCCCTGCAGCACCACGACGAACTCGTCCCCGCCCAGCCGCGCCACGGTATCGGCTTCACGCACGGCCGTCTTCAGGCGCTGACCGACCTGGATCAGCAGATCGTCCCCCACCTGGTGTCCGAGTGAGTCGTTGATGTTCTTGAAGCGGTCGAGATCGAGAAAGAGTACGGCCAGGCACTGGCCGTTGCGGCGGGCATCGGCGATGGATTGCTCGAGCCGCGCATACAGTGAGAAGCGGTTGGCGAGCCCGGTCAGTGCATCGTGGTGGGCCAGGTGCTGGATGTTCGCCTCGGCCTGCTTGCGCTCGCTGATGTCGGTGAAGATCGCGATGTAGTGCGTCACCGTTTCGGTATCCTCGTCGCGCACCGTGGCCATCGTGAGCCACCGCGGATAGATGCCGCCGTCGCCGCGGATGCCGTTGGTCTCGCCCGAAAAACTGCCCTGCTTCAACAGAATGCTCCAGACCGTGTCCGAATCGAGCGTGCATTCGCCGGGGCGTGCTTCGCCGCCGGGGACGAAGACCTGGCCGATCGCCTCGTCGGGCCGCACGCCCGTGATCGCGCTGAAGGCGGGGTTGACGGACACGATGCGCCGTTCGAGATCCATGATTACGATCGCTTCGGGCGAGTTCTCGAACACCTTGTCGGCGAGGAGCTGGCGCTTTTCCGCCTGGATGCGCTCGGTGATGTCGTTGTAGATCGTGACGAAGCCACCCCCTTCGAGCGGCTGACCCTGGATGTGGAGAACGGTGCCATCCGGGCGGATGCGGTCGAACTGATGCGCGCGCGGATTGCGCGCTCGGTCAAGCAGTCGTTCGGCGATGGCCTCGGGGTCCCCCGGACCGTACTCGCCGCGTCGGGCATTGTAGAGCAGCACCTCGCCCAATGGCGGCGGTCCGTGCTCGAAGAGTTCGTCGGGCAGGTCGAGCACGCGTCGAAGTTCGAGATTCGAAGCGAGGATGCGGAGCTCGGGATCGACGAGCGAGACGCCGCATGGAATGTTGTCGAGAATCGTCTGCAGGATCCGGTTGCGGCGCTCGAGTTCGATCTCCGACTGCTTCTGAGCGGTGATGTCGGTATAGGTCGTGATGAAGCCGGCCACCTTTCCGTCCATGTGCATCGGTTCGCCCGCCACCAGGTGAGTGCGCCCGTTCGGCCGTGTGCGCTCGAAACGGTGGGCCTGGAACTTGAGGGCCAGCTCGCGTCGCAGGCGGACCAGTTCGGTGGGATCGCCGGTGCCGTACTCGCCACGCTTTGCGGGGACCATGATGAGATCCTCGAACGGTACGTTGCGGTACAGGAGTTCGTCGGGCAGTCCCAGGACCTCGCCGAGGGTGTCGTTCCAGTACTGCAGGCGAAGGTGCTCGTCGAACACGCTGATCCCTTGTGGCAGATGGTTCAGGATCGCCATCAGGTACGCGGTCTGACGCCGCAACTCCTCCTCGATCGCGTACTGAACCGAGATGTCCTGCAGCGTGCCGCTTGCCCGCAATGGGCGGCCGTCGTCGTCGCGCGACACATGCATCCGCGCCTCGAATCGGCACACCAGTCCGTCCGGCCGCACGGCACGGAAGCTGAACTCGGTATCGGTGCCGGACTCGTAGGCGGTCTTGAGCTGTATCCGGATCGGATCGCGGTCGTCCGGATGTACCCGCCGAAAGAATTCGTCGAAGCCGGGAGGTTCGTCGGGCGGGATGTGAAGCAAACTGCGGAACTCATCCGACCACCAGACCTCTCCGGTCAACAGGTCTCGGGTCCATGCACCGAGCCGGGCGACCTCCAGAATGTGCCGCAGAACGTCGCGCAGGCGCTCGGCTTCGTCGGGCTTGCGTCGTGGCGGATTCATCGAGCGGACCCGGCCCGGGGCGGGGTCGGACGAATGGCTTGCGAGGTGGCGAACGGCGCCGGTCGCCGCATCGTGTCCCTGCTGCGTACGATGATCACGTGATGGATTCCCCCGCTTCGAAGTGACAAGGGTCGTGGTTTCCGCTGCACCGTGCCGAACGTACGCAGGGAAACCCATTCTTGAGACGGTCGTCGAAATGGCGTCGGCATTCGACCGAATAGCTGTGATTTTGCCCCTTTACAACCGCGGCGCGCAACGATACGGTTGCGTATGGACTTGATTGCCGCATCCGGGCAGTCGAGAATGCGGTTTTACGCAAGACCCTGTCGAGATCAAGGAGATCATTGTGAGCCACGCCGTTACCGTTTCGTTCGGCCCCTCGAGGGATTACGAGATCATGTTGCACGAGGACGAGTTCAAGTCCATGGATCGGGACCGCGCGCGCGCGTGGCTGGCGAAGGAGTTCGAGGACATGGAATGCTCGCCGTCGAATCCGATGGGCAAGATCCTGGTTCTCGACATGATCCTGAACGTCGCGAAGTACGGTGGCGAGGAGCGCTTCAAGGAAGGCGCCGAATGGGCCAGGAGTTTTGCGCTGGCGGTGGCGGGAGCCCTGCAGCGCGAGGCCGTGCGAGTCGACGTCGCGAACTTCGTCGTCGGTTGAGTGTGCTCGAACCGGACCCGTGAGGCGGGTCCGGTTCGTCACCCGTGGCGACCGAGCCGATAGACGGCCACGCTCGCCAGGAAATTCGGTTCCTCCAGTACAAGCTTTCCTTCGTCGAACGCCAGCCGTTCGCGGATCGCGATTCCATTGACCTCGCACAGCGCTTCGAAGTCGGAGATCGTGAAGAAGCGCACATTCGGGGTATTGAACCATTGATGTGGCAGGCTTTCCGAAACCGGCATACGGCCGTTCAGGATGCTCTGCCGATGACGCCAGTAGCCGAAGTTCGGAAAGCTCACCACGGCTTCGCGACCCACCCGGAGCATTTCCGTGAGGATCCCTTGGGTATTGTGGATGGCTTGCAGCGACAGGCTCATGATCACGTGATCGAAGAACCCGTCTTCGAAACCCGCCAGCCCTTTCTCCAGATCGACCTGAATGACGTTGATTCCATTGGCCACGCACGCGACCAGGTGGTCGGGGTCGTTCTCGACGCCATAGCCCTGTACCTGCCGGACTTCGACGAGGTGCTTCAGCAGGCTGCCGTCGCCGCAACCCAGGTCGAGCACCTTCTCGCCGGGCTCGATCCACTCGCTGATGACTTCGTAATCGTATCGATAGGGCGTGTTCATGACGGGATTCTTTCGAAGTAACGGTGGAGCACCGCGTGGTAGTGCGGGTCGTCGAGCAGGAAGGAGTCGTGGCCGGCAGCGCATTCGATCTCCGCATACGACACGTTGCGGCGGTTGTGCAGCAGGGCGTAGACGATCTCGCGGCTACGCGCGGGGGCGAAACGCCAGTCGGTCGTGAACGAAACGACCAGGAAGTCGGCCGTGGACCGTGCGAGTGCCGCTGCGAGGTTGCCGCCATGTTCGAACGCCGGGTCGAAGTAGTCGAGGGCCTTGGTGGTCAGCAAGTAGGTATTGGCATCGAAGTGTCCGGCGAACTTGTCACCCTGGTAGCGCAGGTAGGACTCGATCTCGAACTCGACGTCGTAGCTGTACACCGCCTTGCCGTGCCGGAAGCTGCGGCCGAATTTCTCAGCCATCGAGTCGTCCGAAAGATAGGTGATGTGGCCGAGCATGCGGGCAAGCTTCAGTCCGCGCGAGGGGACGACGCCGTGCTCGTAGTAGTGCCCGCCGTGAAAGTCCGGATCGGTCAGGATCGCCTGGCGCGCGACCTCGTTGAACGCGATGTTCTGCGCCGTCAGCTTCGGGGCCGATGCGATCGCCACTGCATGCGCGATCCGGCCCGGGTACTGCAATGTCCATGACACGGCCTGCATCCCTCCCAGGCTGCCGCCGACGACGGCTGCGAAGCGCTCGATACCGAGATGGTCAGCCAATCGTGCCTGCGCACCGACCCAGTCTTCGACCGTGACGAAGGGAAAGTCCGCGCCCCAGTGGCGGCCGGTTTCGGGATTGATCGAACGCGGTCCGGTCGAGCCGAAGCAGCCACCCAGGTTGTTGACGCCGATGACGAAGAACCGGCGCGTGTCGAGCGGTTTGCCCGGCCCCACGAGGTTGTCCCACCAGCCGATACTGGCCGGATCGTCGGCGTGAACACCGGCAACGTGATGCGAGCCCGATAGGGCGTGGCAGACGAGCACGGCGTTGGTGCGCGCAGCATTGAGCTGGCCGTAGGTCTCGTAGACCAGCTCGAAGCCGGGCAGTACGCCGCCGCTCCTGAGGCGGAAGGGTTCGGTGAATCGTGCCACTTGGGGCGTGACCACACCGACGGATTGGGGTTGCGTCATGATGTCCGTTCGTAAACTGAAAAACCCAGCCGGCATCAAAACGCGGACTGGGTCGCCCTCGCTTTAGCCGGATTTATTGAGCGCCCGCAAGCTGTGGTTCAAATCAGCGCTGTCGAACGCAGTTTACGCCGCGTCGTGCAAAAGTCAAATGTCGGGGGTGCCGACGATCGCTCAGTTGCCGAGGCGCATGACGGCGTCGCGCACCTTGCTTTGTTCGTCCATGCGCAGGATGCGTTGCACGCGCGGTGCCAGCTCGCCGAGGTCGGCGCGCAGGATCTGCTGCTTGATTTCCAGGATGTTGGCCGGGTGCATCGAGAAATGACGCAACCCCATTCCCAGCAGGAGCCGGGTATAGGCCGGATCTCCGGCCATCTCTCCGCAGACCGAGACAGGCATGCCGAACCGTGCGCCGGCCTGGAGAGTGCCGCCAATGAGCCTGAGCACGGCCGGATGAAGGGGGTCGTAGAGATGGACCACCGCCTCGTCCGAACGGTCGATCGCTAGGGTGTACTGGATCAGGTCGTTCGTTCCGATCGACAGGAACGATACGCGTCGGATGAACATCCCCAGCGCCAGCGCAGCCGCCGGGATCTCGATCATCGCCCCGATCTCGATGGTTTCGTCGAAGGCGATGCGCTGGGCGCGCAGTTCGGCGCGGGCCCGGTCGACCAGACTCAGGGTCTGGTCGATTTCCTTGGCATGGGCCAGCATTGGAATCATGATCCGCAAGGTGCCGTGGACCGAGGCGCGCAACAATGCGCGCAGCTGGGTCAGGAACATCTGCGGTTCGGAAAGCGAGTAACGGATGGCGCGCAAACCCAGCGCAGGGTTCGGCTCGAAGCGCGTGCCGGCGTTGTTGAGCGCCTTGTCCGCACCGACGTCGAAGGTCCGGATCGTGACCGGCTTGCCAGGCAGGGCCTTGACAACGGCCCGATAGGCTTCGTACTGCTCGTCCTCGTCGGGCAACGCATCGCGTCCGATGAACAGGAACTCGGTCCGATACAAGCCGACCCCATCCGCATTGACCGCGCGGATCTGCCCGATGTCCTGCGGACCCTCGATGTTTGCCAGCAAGTGGATCGGTTCGCCGTCGAGCGTGGTCGCCTGGTGATCCTTCAGACGGTTGAGCTTCGAGCGTTCGAGCTCCAGCTCCGTCCGTCGCAGGCGATACTCCTGGACGATCTGGGGGTCGGGTCCGACGATGACCACGCCGCGGGTGCCGTCGATGATCAGTAGTTCGTCTTCCTCGACCAGATGGCGGATATGGTGGAGGCCGACCACGGCCGGAATCGAGAGGCTTCGCGCGACGATGGCCGTGTGACTGGTCGGGCCGCCGACGTCGGTGACGAAGCCGGAAATGTTGTGGTCGCGAAAACCGATCGTGTCGGAAGGCGAAAGATCGTGCGCGACGACGATCGTGCCAAGCCCGTCGCGGCGCTTGGGCGGAAGATGGCCGGGATGGCCGAGCAGGACCTTGACGAGCCGCTCGACGACCTGCACGACGTCGGCCTTGCGTTCGCGCAGATAGGGGTCTTCGATCTGTTCGAACTGCTCGATGAGGTGCTCCATCTGCTGTACGAGTGCCCACTCGGCGTTGCAGCGGCGCTCCTTGACCAGCGTCTGCGCGGCGTCGATCAGCATCGGATCGGCGAGCATCATCATCTGCAGGTCGACGAAGGCGCCGACCTCGCTATGCGCCTGCCCCGCCGTAGCCGCAGCCTTGAGACCGACCAGTTCGCCCTGTACGGTCGCGACCGCATCGCCGAGCCGCTCGAGCTCCTCGTCGACATGACGCTCGGCGACGTGATAGTGGCTCACCTCGAGCAAGGCATGCGAAACGAGATGGACATGGCCGATCGCGATGCCCTGAGAGACCGGGAGCCCGTGAATCGTGAACGGCATCGAACCTTACTCCTCTTCGCCGAAGCGGTCCGAGATCAGCTCGAGCAAGGCCGTCAGGGCCTCGTCGGCGTCCGGTCCTTCGGTATCGATGGCGACGGTCGAGCCCTTGGAAGCGGCCAGCATCATGACGCCCATGATGCTCTTCGCATTGACCCGACGGCCGTTGCGTTCGAGCCAGATCTGCGACGCGAAGCCGGTGGCGGTCTGGGTGAGTTTGGCCGACGCCCGTGCGTGCAGTCCCAGCTTGTTCACGATCTCGGCTTCTGCGCGTGGCATCCCTTCCTCACTTCAGTTGTACGACGCCCTCGCAGGCGCCGCCGACGGCACGCCCGACCAGCGTTTCAAGGTCCCGGTCACGATAGGTCAGCGCCCGCAGCAGCATCGGTACGTTGACCCCGGCGATTCCCGCCACGCGGCCCGGGGACAGCAGGCGCGTGGCCAGGTTGGACGGAGTGGAGCCGAACAGATCGGTCAATACGACGACGCCGGCCCCGGTATCGACACCCTGCACCAGGTCGCGCGCGACCGGAAGCAGGTCGGCCGGGTCGTCGAGCGCCGACACGCCGAGCTGCGCGATCTGCGAAGGCCGTCGATTCAACACATGGCTGGCGCACTGGATCAGTGACTCGCCGAGGCTGCCGTGGGTGACCAGGAAGATGCCGATCATGATGCGCCCGGATTCGATGCCGCCATTCTAGCCGAGACACGCGCTTCGGTGCCCATCCGTGCCCTGTCGCGATGCATCGTGCGCTATGCCTCAGGTTTCGAACCCGAGCAGCGTGACGTCGGCCGCTTCGCGTCGCAGCGGGACGAGTGCCTGGTAGGCGGGCGAAGCGTGCCAGGCGCGGGCCGCTTCATCGCTCGGGAAGCGAATCACGACCACATCGGTGTGCGGGTGCTCGCCATCGAAGATGGCCATCCGCTTGCCGCGAAAGACGAGTTCGGCATCGTAGGGCGCGAGCGTGGCGGGCACCTGATCGCGGTAGTGCGCCCATCGTGCAGGATCCTTGATCGTGATGTGTCCGATGACATAGGCTGGGTTCATGGCTGAGGCCTCGGGAATCGTCTGGCCCGAAGTATGCCATCGAGTGCCGGCTGACCATCTCATCGCGGTCGAGCGGTGGGATCCCCCTCCCCCGGGAACTGCGTCCGGCGGATAGAATCTCTCTTCCGTCTCCCGACCTGCCCCATCCGGCACCCTCCATGTCCGATTCGATCCGCATCCGTGGCGCGCGCCAGAACAATCTCAGGAATCTGTCGCTCGACATCGCGCTGAACGAACTGACCGTCGTCACGGGGGTTTCCGGGTCCGGCAAGTCCTCGCTGGTGTTCGACACCTTGTACGCGGAGGGCCAGCGCCGCTACGTCGAGACCTTCTCGCCCTACGCCAGACAGTTTCTCGACCGGCAGGACCGGCCGCAGGTCGACCGCATCGAGGGTGTACCGCCGGCGATCGCGATCGACCAGACCAATCCGGTGCGCACCTCGCGCTCGACGGTCGGCACCATGACGGAGCTGGCCGACCACTTCAAGCTGCTCTACGCCCGCGCCGCGCAGCTGTACTGCCGGGGGTGTGGCGCGCCGGTGAAGCGCGACGACACCGCCAGCGTCCTCGCCGCGCTGCATGCGCGCTGCGGCGAGGAGGATCCGCGACTGGTGGTGAGCTTTCCGGTGAAGGTGCCGGCCAATTTCACCGAAGACGAGATCACCGGCCTCCTCGACCGCCAGGGTTACACCCGCATCCATGCGCGAGACAATGGACCCGACGGGGTGACGCTGCACGTGGTGCAGGACCGCTTCCGCCTCTCGAATGCGGAACCGGCCCGGGTCGCCGAGGCGATCGAGGCCGCGCTCGGCCACGGCAAGGGGCGGCTCGCGGTGCACGCGGTTCGTGATGTGGGCGAGACCGTGTGGCGCTTTTCCAGCGACCTGCACTGCGCGGATTGCGATATCCACTATTCCGACCCGACCCCTGGGTTGTTCTCGTTCAATTCTGCGATCGGGGCCTGCGACACGTGCCGGGGCTTCGGCCGGGTCATCGGCGTCGATTTCTCGCTGGCGGTGCCGGATGAATCGAAGACCTTGGCCGAGGGCGCGGTCAAGCCGTGGCAGACACCGAGCTACAAGGAGTGTCAGGACGACCTCGAGAAGATGGCGAAGAAGTACGGCGTCGCGATGGACGTGCCGGTGCGCGACCTGCCGCCGGAGCATCGCCACTGGCTGTTCGAGGGCGATCACACCTGGAAGAGCTGGGAGTCGTCCTGGCCGCGCAAGTGGTACGGGGTGCGGCGCTTCTTCGAATGGCTGGAAACCAAGGCGTACAAGATGCACATCCGGGTGTTGCTGTCACGCTATCGCAGCTACACCGAGTGTCCGGCCTGCCATGGGGCGCGACTGAAACCGGAGGCTTTGTTGTGGCGTGCCGGTGGCCTCGCAATCAACGAACTCATGGCCCTGCCCATCAGCAAGGTCCGAGCCTTCGTCGACCACCTCGACCTCCCGGCCCCGCTCGATGAAGCCACCGAGTTGCTGCTCGGCGAAATCCGCAGCCGGCTCGACTACCTGGCCGACGTCGGTCTGTCCTACCTGACGCTGGACCGCCAGTCGCGCACCCTGTCCGGCGGCGAGGTGCAACGTATCAACCTCACCACCGCGCTCGGCACCTCGCTGGTGAATACCTTGTTCGTGCTCGACGAGCCTTCCATCGGCCTGCACCCACGTGACATCAACCGTATTCTCGCGGTGATGACCCGGCTGCGCGATGCCGGCAACACCCTGGTCGTGGTCGAGCACGACCCGCAAGTCATGCTCGCCGCCGACCGCCTGCTCGACATCGGCCCCGGCCCCGGCGAGCGCGGCGGCCACATCGTCGCCTTCGACACTCCGGATGCGATCGCCGCCGACCCCGCCTCGCTCACCGGCGCCTATCTCGCCGGTCGGAAGCGGGTCGATGCCGGCCGGCGGGCGCGCCCGATCGCCGCCGACGCGCCGGCCCTGATGTTGCGCGGCGCAAGCCAGCACAACCTGCGCGGCATCGACGTACGCCTGCCGCTCGAAGGGCTGGTGTGCGTAGCGGGAGTGTCCGGCTCCGGCAAGTCGACGCTGATCCAGGACGTGCTCCACCCGGCGCTGGCGCGCCACTTCGGCCAGGTGACCGAAAGCCCCGGAGTGTTCGAGGCGCTCGATGGCCTCGAGCATCTGGCCGGCGTGGTCCTGGTCGACCAGTCGCCGATCGGCAAGAGCGCGCGCTCCAACCCGGTCAGCCATGTCGGCGCCTGGGATGCGATCCGCAAGCAGTTCGCGGCGCTGCCGGAGGCCAAGCAACGCGGCTACACGCCCGGCACCTTCAGCTTCAACGCCGGCACCGGCCGCTGCCCGACCTGCACCGGCTCGGGTTTCGAGCATGTCGAGATGCAGTTCCTCTCCGACGTCTATCTGCGCTGCCCGGATTGTGACGGCAAACGCTACCGCCCCGAGGTGCTCGAGCTCCAGGTACGCGGCCAATCCGTGGCCGACGTGCTCGAGATGACGGTATCCGAGGCGCTGGCCTTTTTCGCCGACGATGCCGAGATCCAGCGCGTGCTCGCACCGCTGGCCGACGTCGGCCTGGACTACCTGCGGTTGGGTCAGCCGGTGCCGACCCTGTCCGGCGGCGAGGCCCAGCGCCTGAAGCTTGCCGGCCATCTTGCCGAGGCCGGCAAGCCACGAGGCAGGGGCAAGAAGAAGGACAAGGGCGGCGACCGCCTGCTGTTCCTGTTCGACGAACCGACCACCGGACTGCACTTCGAGGACGTCGCGGTGTTGCTGCGCGCCTTCGACAAGTTGCTGGATGCCGGCCACGCGCTGGTCGTCATCGAGCACAACCTCGACGTGCTCGCGGCGGCCGACTGGATCGTCGATCTCGGCCCGGAAGGCGGCGACGCCGGTGGCGAGATCGTCGTCGAGGGCACGCCCGAGACGGTGATGGCCTGCAAAGCCTCGCATACCGGGCGCGCGCTGCGTGACTGGCAGGCCGCACTCGAAGCGCCGACCGCCTCCCTGATTGCGGCCGAGCCGCGCCCCAGCTGGTCGGTGGCCCGAACGGAGGCGATCGAGATCCGCCACGCGCGCGAGCACAATCTGAAGAACGTCAGCCTGAACATCCCGCGTGACCGCTTCACCGTGATCACCGGCCTGTCCGGCTCGGGCAAGTCGACGCTCGCCTTCGACATCGTCTTCGGCGAGGGCCAGCGCCGCTATCTGGAGTCGCTCAACGCCTACGCGCGCCAGTTCGTGCAACCGTCGAGCCGCCCGGACGTGGATGCGCTGTTCGGCATTCCGCCGACGGTCGCCATCGAGCAGCGCGTCAGTCGTGGCGGGCGCAAGAGCACGGTCGGCACGCTGACCGAGATCCAGCCCTTCCTGCGGCTGCTCTACGTCAAGCTCGGCACCCAGTACTGCCCGGAATGCGAGGTCCCGGTGGTGCCGCAGAGCTTCGATGCGATTGCCGCGCAGATCCAGCGCGACCATGCCGGAAAGTCGGTCGAGGTGCTGGCGCCGCTCGTCGTCAACCGCAAGGGCTTGTACACCGATCTGGCCAAGTGGGCGCGTGGCAAGGGTTTTGATCAACTGCGGGTGGACGGCGACTACCTGCCGACGCGCAAGTGGCCGCGGCTCGACCGCTACAAGGAGCACGTCATCGACCTGCCGGTAGGCATGGTCGTCGTTCGCCCCGAGCACGAGGCGACGCTGCGCACCCAGCTCGCGGAGGCGCTGGAACACGGCAAGGGCGTGGTCAAGCTGCTGGAACTCGGCACTGTCGGCGCAAACCCGCGAACCTTCTCGACCAAACGCGCCTGTCCGTGCTGCGGCACCAGCTTTTCCGAGCCGGACCCGCGTCTGTTCTCGTACAACGCCAAGCATGGCTGGTGTCCGAGCTGCTACGGCACCGGACTTGCGGTGTCCGGCCGCATCGAGGACCCGAACGCCCTCGACCTCGACGACAGCGACGCGGTGGCCGCCGACCGGGTGTGCCCGAGCTGCGACGGCGCCCGTCTCAACCCGGTCGCACGGGCGGTGCGCTTCCGCGAACTTGGTATCCACGAGCTGTCGGCCCAGCCGGTCGAGCGGGTCGCGGGCTTCTTCGACAGCCTCGCGCTTGAAGGCCGCGAGGTCGATATCGGGCGCGATCTGGTGGCCGAGATCCGCAGCCGCCTGGCCTTTCTCGAAAAGGTCGGCCTGGGCTATCTGGCGCTGGACCGCGGCGCGCCGACCTTGTCCGGCGGCGAGGCCCAGCGCATCCGGCTCGCCGCCCAGCTCGGCTCCAACCTGCGCGGCGTGTGCTACATCCTCGACGAACCGACCATCGGCCTGCATCCGCGCGACAACCGCTTGCTGCTCGACACCCTCGAAGCGCTGCGCGACCGCGGCAACACCCTGCTCGTGGTCGAACATGACGAGGACACGATCCGGCGTGCCGATCATGTCATCGATCTGGGGCCCGGCGCAGGGGTCCATGGGGGAGAGGTCGTCGCCCAGGGCAGGCTGGAGGATCTGGTCGCCATGCCCCGGTCGGCGACCGGGGCCTGCCTGCGCGCGCCCTTGCCGCATCCGCTGCAGCCGCGCCGCACGATGCCCGACGATCACCCGGCGCTGGTGGTCGAAGGCGCCGACCTGCACAACCTCCGGTCGGTCACCGCGCGGGTGCCGCTCGGTCGCCTGTCGGTGGTCACCGGCGTGTCCGGATCGGGCAAGTCCTCGCTCGCGCGCGACGTGCTGCTCGCTTCGCTTGCAAGCTGCCTGCCCGGTGCGGCCGCATCCGCGACGGTGGTGCGCGGGCGCGGCAGGAAGGCCCCGGCCGGCGGCAAGCCGGCCCATGGCGAACCCCAACTCGTCGGCTGCCGAGCGATCCACGGCTGGCAGGCGGTCGGCCGCGTCCTCGAGGTGGACCAGACGCCGATCGGCAAGACGCCGCGTTCCTGCCCGGCGACCTACGTCGGCTTCTGGGACCCGATCCGCAGACTCTTCGCGGACACCTTCGATGCGCGGACCCGTGGATGGACGGCTTCGCGCTTTTCGTTCAATACGGGTGCGGGACGCTGCCCGAGCTGCGAGGGGCAGGGGCAGATCACGATCGAGATGAACTTCCTCCCCAACGTCAAGCTCCCGTGCGAAGCGTGCGGCGGTGCGCGCTTCAATCCAGAGACGCTTTCCGTTCTCTGGCGCGGTCGAACCGTCGCCGATGTGCTCGCCATGCCGGTGGACGAAGCCGTCGTGTTCTTCGAGGCCCATCCGTCCATCGCCCACCCGCTGAAACTTTTGCAGGATGTCGGACTCGGTTATCTGACGCTGGGCCAGCCCAGTCCGACGCTGTCGGGTGGAGAGGCGCAGCGCATCAAGCTCGTGACCGAGCTGGCCAAGGTGCGGGGAAGGGCCGGCGATGCGTCGGCAACCGGGGGACGGCCGCTGCCGCCGGAGAAGCACACCCTGTACGTCCTGGACGAACCGACGGTGGGGCTGCACATGGCCGACGTCGAGAAGCTGATCCGCGTGCTGCACCGGCTGGCCGATGCCGGACACACGGTGCTCGTGATCGAGCACGACCTCGACGTGATGGCTGAGGCCGACTGGCTCATCGACCTGGGCCCAGAAGGCGGGGAACGGGGGGGATGCATCGTCGCGCAGGGTCCGGTCGACCGAGTCTGTGCGCAGCCGGGCTCGCATACCGCGACCCTGTTGCGGGCCTTTCTGCAAGCGCGCGAACGCGTGGCGGAGAACGGAGCATGAACGAACGAACGGTCCGGGTCTGGGACCTGCCGACACGACTCTTTCACTGGCTGCTCCTGGGCCTCGTCACGGGGTCCATCTTCAGCGTCAAGATCGGCGGGAATGCGATGATCTGGCACGGCCGGTTCGGCCACCTCATCGTCGGCCTGATCGTGTTCCGGATCGTGTGGGGTTTCGTCGGATCGACCCATGCCCGGTTCCTGCATTTCGTACCCACGCCCCGTTCGATCGGGGCGTATCTGGCCGGCCGCTGGCGCGGCGTCGGTCACAACCCGCTCGGTGCGCTTTCGGTGTTCGCGTTACTCGGGATGATCGCCTTTCAATCGATCTCCGGCTTGTTCGCAAACGACGACATCGCCTTCAATGGTCCGCTCTACCGCGCGGTCTCCAGCGCCACGAGCAACCAGATCAGCGGCTGGCACCGGCAGGCGGAGTGGTACCTCTACGCGCTGATCGCCCTCCACATCGCGGCCGTGCTTTTCTACACGGTGTTCAAACGGGACAACCTGATCGGTCCGATGATCACGGGCCGCAAACGGATCGTGGACCGGGAGGCCGAACCGGCTCGCGGGGGCGGCTGGCTGGCGTTCGCCTTTGCGCTGGCCGTTGCGGTGTTTGCATGGTGGGTGGCCGGCGGCGCCTTGTTGCCCCCCCCGCCCCCTCCGGCCCCCGATCTCGGCTGGTAAGCCTGCCCGATCCAGGGGCGACGGCAAGCCTGACGGCATCGGTGCAGGGTACACTGTGCGCGAACGTGCTTCGCACATGGGAGAGGACATGCAGGACGATTTCGAATCGCAGGCCGAGACGTTCCGGAAACGGATCGAGGAGGAGTTGGCCGAAGACCGGCTCAATTTCCCGACCTCGCTGGACGCCTCGATCCGCATCAAGCGACTTGCGGACGATCCGGATGCGTCGCTGGACGAGATCGCCAAGGTGGTCACGATCGAGCCGGTGTTGAGCGCGCGGGTCGTGCGCATGGCCAACTCGGTATCGTCCAATCCCTACGGAGCCCCGGTCTCCGGCGTCGTCGAAGCGGTGCGGCGGATTGGCCTATCGACGCTGCGCGGGGTTGCCATTGCGGTCGCGGCCGAGCAACTCGCGCAGGACCAGCGCTCCCACAACATGCGTATTGTCGCATCGGGCCTGTGGCGCCATTCGGTCGACGTCGCCTGCTGGGCACACGCGATCGCACGCCAAGCGCGCGCGGTGGCCCCGGATGCGGCGCTGCTGGCCGGTATGATGGTCGATATCGGGCAGTTCTATCTGGTGGCCCGCGCTTCGGACTACCCGGCGATGGAAACGCAGATCGATCGTTTCGCGCGGTTTGTCGTTTCAGTCGATGAATCGATCGGGCGTGCCATCCTGGATCGTTTCGGGCTGCCCGAGGGTATCGTGGGGGCCTACGCCCACGACGACGAATATGTGGGCGCCTGGCCGCCCGACAATCTGGGCGATACCGTGTTCATCGCGAAGGCCGCAAGCGACGCGCCCAACCCTTTCGACAATCTCATCGGACGGTCGCCGCGGCGCCTGGACGCGTTCCTGCCGGCCAGTATGTCCGGTGGGGACCTGGTGCGGGAGGCGATCGCGTCGGCCCGTACGAGTCGCCAGCAGATGCACGCTGCGATCTGCGGCTGAACGGTTCAGTATTTCGGCGACAGGAACGCGCCCGGTTTCTCGTGGGGGCGGCACGATGCGAGACGCCGTCCTTCCATGACCATGGTCAGCGTGGACCGCCCCTCGTGGGGTGGCGAATAGGTCGTGGTGATCTCGCCCTGAAAGTTGTAGCCGAAATCTCCGGAAAACGTCCCCTTCATCGACGCGGCGCTGCCGCCGACCCAGCACTCGGCCTCGAAGTGGGTGTAGGCGCCATCGCGCCGCCAGTCCTGCCGCGCACATTCCGGGGTCGCCTCGCCCGGTTGCGGGAGCAGGTCGTCGTGTTCGGCGTCGATGCACAGTCGGAAGTGATGAGTGGTTCCTTCCTTCTCCGGCAGGATCGTGATCATCTCCCACAGTCCGTGCATGCGCTTGCCCGGTTCCCGGGGGCCGTGGGCAAGTGCCGTGGCGGTCGTCGCGAGCGATACGGCGGCGAGAAGAGTCAGGGTGCGCATTTGGAAGGGCTCCGGTCGGATTGTCCGCGCAGCATATCGGAGAGCCTGTCCGGGCGGAAGACGTCTGCGGGGGAGATCCCCCGGCCGCGCGCTTAGCCATTACAATCCGGTGGATGGTACGGAGGCGCTGCATGGGCAGCGCCTCCGTGTTCCGATGATTCGCTATGGAGGTGGACGTGCCTGGCCTGCTCCCGGAAGTCGATCCTGACGGTCTTCTCGAATACTCCGTGGTCTTCACCGACCGATCCCTGAACCACATGTCCCGTGCCTTCCAGGAGGTCATGAAGGACATCTCGGCCACCTTGCGTCGCGTGTATCGTGCGCGGTCGGTCGCGATCGTGCCGGGCGGCGGCACGTACGGCATGGAGGCCGTGGCGCGCCAGTTCGCCACCGGCAGGAAGTGCCTGGTCATCCGCAACGGGTGGTTCAGCTACCGATGGACGCAGATCTTCGAGATGGGGAGCATTCCCGCCGAGGCGGTGGTGCTCAAGGCGCGCCCGGTTGGCACGGATCGCTTCGCGCCCTATGCTCCCGCGCCGATCGAGGAAGTCGTCGCCCGGATTCAAGCCGACCGGCCGGATCTGGTCTTCGCGCCGCATGTCGAGACCTCGTCCGGCATGATGTTGCCGGATGACTACCTTCGCGCCGTGGCCGACGCGGTCCATGCAGTCGGTGGCCTGTTCGTGCTCGACTGCATCGCGTCCGGTGCGATGTGGGTCGACATGGAAACCAGCGGGGTCGACGTCCTGATCAGCGCGCCCCAGAAGGGCTGGAGCGGGTCGCCCTGTGCGGCGCTCGTCATGTTGGGCGAGACCGCACGCGAGCGTATCGATTCGACCACCAGCACGAGTTTCGCCTGCGATCTGCGCAAATGGCTGCAGATCATGGAAACCTACGAGAGCGGGGGCCACGCCTATCACGCGACGATGCCGACGGATGCCTTGCGGCAGTTGCGCGACACGATGAAGGAAGCCGAAGCCTACGGTTTCGACCGGTTGCGTGCGGAACAGGCCGAACTGGGTGTGAAGGTCCGTGCGCTGCTTGCCGGAAAAGGCATCCGCAGCGTTGCCGCTCCGGGCTTCGAAGCGCCGGGGGTGGTGGTGAGCTACACGGACGACGACGGTTTCCGCAGCGGTGCGAAGTTTGTCGAGACCGGGTTGCAGATCGCGGCCGGGGTGCCGTTGCAATGCGACGAACCGGCGGATTTCAAGACCTTCCGGCTCGGTCTGTTCGGACTGGACAAGCTCCATGCCGTCGATCGAACCGTCGGCACCCTCGAGCGCGCACTCGACCGCCTGCTCTGACGGCAGCGCGGATACGGGGATGAACGGCTACCGTGAGGTGGCCGTTCGCCTAATGTCGTTCGGATCCGCGTGGATTACTCTTCCGCGCGATAGCTGTCGTGGCAGGCCTTGCAGGCCTTGCCGAGTTCTCCGAACTGCCGTGCGATGGCCTGCCGGTCGCCGTTGACCGCCACCTCCTGCAGGCGATTTGCTTCAGTGATGAAGTTCGTCGCGATCTCGCGAACCTTCTCCGGCTCGTCGAAGAAATTCGATTGCAGGCGGGTCGGCTTCCAGCCCACGCCCATGTCCGTGCCCGGTGCGAACAGGGCGCCGATGCCGGAATTGGCCGTGGCGGCAATGAGGTTGGCTGCGGCAACGATCTGCTCCTGATCGTAGGGTACCGTGCCGTCGACGGCCTGGGCCTTGATCTTGCCCATGTTCCAGGCCATGAACGTGAAGCCGGACTGGCGGGCCTTGATCATGTCCTCGGCGGACATCTGCGCGTGTGCCGTAGCGGCTAGGGACAGCGCCAGGATTCCGAGGGCAGTACGAACGGAGTTCTTCTTCATGACGGGATCCTCTCGAGTTCGGGTGTTGAACACGGTCCGACAGTGGTCCGGGATCCGGGTTCCGGGGCGATGGCCCTGAACGGGGCGGATAGGGTTCGGCTGCCGCAACCTCGCCCGGATTTCCGACCTGGATGGAGACTTTTGTCGTCGTCCCGTACAGGGGATTCGATTAAAGTCCGTACGCCGTTGGACGTAGTACCTGTCAGGATCTCACGTGGGCGTCGTAGCCGCCATCAAACAGGGAGTTGCAGCAAGCATGTCGAACACGCCGATTTGGGTCAGGCTGACCGGTGCCATCTGGGTGATGCTGGTGATCGCATGGGGGAGCATGATCGCGTGGGAGACGAAGGTCAATCGCGGGATCGCGATCGACCAGGCGACCGATTTTGCAAACAGCGTCAATGAGATGACGATGGCCGGGCTGACCGGCATGATGATCACGGGAACGATCGGGCAGCGCGACGTATTCCTCGATCAGATCCAGGAGCTGTCTTCGGTACGCGATCTCAAGGTGATCCGCGCTCCGGCGGTGGACCGCATCTTCGGGCCGGGTACGGCAGCGGAAACGACGCTGGACGAGATCGAGCGCGGGGTCCTGGCGGGTGGCAAACCGTTCGTTCAGGTCGAGTACGACCCCCGTCACGGAGAGCATCTGCGCGTCGTCGTACCATCGCTCGCCCTTCCCAACTATCTCGGCAAGGACTGCATCGTTTGCCATCAGGCGACCGAGAATGAAGTGCTGGGAGCGGTGTCGATGCGGATTTCGCTCGATCGCGTCAACGAGGCGGTCGCCACGTTCCGCAACCAGAGCATCGTCTTCGCGCTGCTGGTCTCGCTCCCGCTGATCGGCTTCGTCTTCCTGTTCATCCAGCGCTTCGTCACGCGCCCGCTGAGCCAGCTGAGCGACAGCCTGGCGGACATTGCACAGGGAGAGGGCGACCTCACCCGACGGCTGGAAACCCGTAGCGACGACGAGATCGGCCGTACCGCGAAGACGTTCAACCAGATGCTGTCGGCGATTGCCGCTCTCGTGCGCCAGGTCGGCACGTCGGCGGCCGAAGTGACCAACTCGGCGCGCAGTCTGGCCCAGGGAGCTGCCGAGGTGGCGAAGAGCTCGCATCGGCAGAACGACCAGTCCGTGCAGGCCGCCGAAGCAGTCGAAGGGCTCAACGAGAGCATCACCCACATCGCGGAAAGCGCCGGGGACGTTCGCGAGCGCTCACGCGAGAGCCTGGCGCGTTCGGGCGAGGGCAAGGAGAGCCTCGGGACCCTGATCCGCGCGGTCGGACAGGTCGAGGACGCCGTGCGGACGATGGCTGAATCGGTCGGCGCGTTCGTGCACTCGACTTCCGCAATCACGAAGATGACCGCCGAGGTCCGAGAAATCGCCGAGCAGACCAATCTGCTTGCGCTCAATGCGGCGATCGAAGCAGCGCGGGCCGGCGAACAGGGTCGCGGCTTCGCCGTGGTGGCCGATGAAGTTCGCAAACTGGCGGAGAAATCGGCGCGCTCCGCGGGGGAGATCGACGCGATCACGCGACAGATCTCGGAGCAATCCGGTTCGGTCCAGGCCTCGATTCATCGGGGCCTTCGGCACATCGAGTCGAGCCGGGACGCGGCGAACGTCGTCTCCGAGGTGCTCGACGCGGCCAACGCTTCCGTGGCCGAGGTTGGCGAGGGGCTTGACCGCATCGCATCCGCGACCGACGCGCAACGCAGCTCGAGTCGGCTCGTCACGGAGAATATCGAGTCGATCGCCGACATGGCGCGCCGGAACAATGTCGCGATCGAGGACACCGAGCGTTCGGCCAGGAGCCTGGAGGCGCTGGCGTCGCGCCTGCAGGAAGCGGTTTCCCGCTTCCGGGCCTGAGGCGTGTGCCGCGCAGCCCGCCTTGGGCTGCTGCGGCACACGGCGGTTCAGCCGATACGGATCGGCACGAAGATCCGGCTGTTGCCCCGCTGGATCAGCAGGGCGAAGCGGTTGCCGGCCCCCTGCATCAGTTGCCGGAACTGGTCGACGCTGGTCACGGGTTGATTGTTGAGGGCGAGAATCACGTCGCCGGGCCGCAGGCCGGCTTCGGCTGCCGGTCCGCGGGTGTTCTCGACGGCGAGTCCGCCGCGCACGCCGATCCGGCTCGCTTCGTCGGGGCTCAGGGCGCGGGCGGTCAGGCCGAGCCGGCCGCCAGCATCCTCTCCGGGACGCACGGGTGCTTCGGCAAGCGTCTCGGGCTGCAGTTCGTCCAGTGTCGCGGTGAGGATCCGGGTCCGCCCGTCCCGCCAGATTTCCATGCGCACGACCGTGCCGGGGCGCTTGTCGCCGATGAGTCGCGGAAGATCCGTGGAGTCGCCGACCCGCACGCCGTCGACGCCAAGCACCACATCGCCCGGCTGGATCCCCGCCTTTTCGGCCGCACTGTCCGGTTCGACGCTGGACACCAGCGCGCCGCGGGGTTCGTCCAGGCCGAAGGTCTGCGCGAGATCCTTGTCCACTGCCTGGATCATCACGCCAAGCCGCCCGCGCTGGACGCGCCCGAACTCGATCAGCTGTTCCTTAACGTGAAGTGCGACATCGATCGGAATCGCGAACGAGATGCCCATGAAGCCGCCCGAGCGCGAGTAGATCTGTGCATTGATCCCGATGACTTCCCCTGCGAGGTTGAACAGGGGGCCGCCCGAATTGCCCGGATTGATGGCGACGTCGGTCTGGATGAAGGGGACGTAGTTCTCCGCCGGAAGACGCCGGGCCTTGGCCGAGATGATGCCCGCCGTGACCGAATGTTCGAAGCCGAACGGCGAGCCCATCGCGATGACCCATTCTCCGACCCGCGACTGCTCCGCATCGCCGGTCTCGACGGTCGGCAAGCCGCTGGCGTCGATCTTCAGCAGTGCGATGTCGGTGCGCGGATCCGTGCCGATGACCTCGGCGCGGAACTCGCGGCGGTCGGCAAGGCGGACGGTGACCTCGGTATCGGCGCCGCGCTCGGCGACGACGTGGGCATTGGTCAGGACGTAGCCGTCCTCGCTGATGATGAATCCCGAGCCGATGCCGCGGCTGCTGCGCGGGCCGCGTTCGGGCTGTCCCGGACCCATGCCCGGCGGCAGGGGAATGCCGAATCGGCGCAGCAGATCGTAGAACGGATCTTCGGGCATCGGTGCCCCTTCGCTGCTGGCCGATTGGCGACGGACGACGCTGATATTGACCACGGCCGGACCGACCGCTTCGACCAGATCGCCGAAGTCCGGCAAGCCGTATCGATTCGGTCGTACCAGCTGTCCGGCCGACTCTTCGGCGGTGCTGGCCTGCACCGTGGCGTGCATGGGCAGGAACGGAACTCCGAGACTGAGTGCGAGCGACAAGGCGCCCGAGAGGATGATCTTGTACATGGGGTTGAACGCTTCCTCGTTGACACGGACAGTCCGGTAGACGGGGATCGGGCCCTTGTGTTCCCCGCACCCGTGCGAGCCTGCGCCGACCGGGCACGCTCCGCATCGGCGGACACGCCCGTCGGAACTGCTGTGCTGGTCGCCGTGGCGCGGTAACATGTCCATCGGAACCACTCCACCAGAGTCGATGGGGAACCGCCGATGACGCTCACAGATCTCCGCTACCTCGTGGCGCTTGCCCGCGAACGGCATTTCGGACGTGCGGCCGAGAAGTGCCATGTCAGCCAGCCGACGCTGTCGGTCGCGATCAAAAAGGTCGAAGATGAACTCGGCGTCCAGCTTTTTGAACGCAGTGCGACCGAGGTGAAGATCACCGCGACGGGCCAACGCATCGTCGTGCAGGCCGAGAAGGTCCTGATGGAGGCGGCGCAGATCCCGGAGATCGCGGCGGCGGGCAAGGACCCGCTTTCGGGCCCGCTGCGGCTGGGGGTGATCTACACGATCGGCCCGTATCTGTTGCCGCGACTGATCCCGCTGGTGCATCGCCATGCGCCGCGCATGCCCCTGGTCATCCAGGAGAACTACACGACGCGCCTGATCGAATCCCTCAAGCGCGGCGAACTCGACGTGGTGGTCCTCTCACTGCCGCTCGACGAGCCGGGAATCGTTGCCCAGCCGGTGTACGACGAACCGTTTCGCGTACTGTTGCCGGTCGACCATCCCTGGGTCGAGCGCGACCGTATCGAGGCCGACCAGCTTGCCGACGAGCAGCTGTTGCTGCTCGGTGCCGGCAACTGTTTTCGCGACCAGGTCCTCGAGGTCTGTCCGCACTGTCGCAATGTCAGCGGGCTGCAGCGCACGCTGGAAGGCAGCTCGCTCGAGACCATCCGGCACATGGTGGCCACCGGCCTGGGCGTGACGGTCCTGCCCAGCACCGCGGCCGACAACCTGCCCGATCAGAATGCCCTTGTAGCGGTGCGACCGTTTGCGGAGCCCCAGCCCGTGCGGCGGGTCGCGCTGGCCTGGCGCGTGACCTATCCGCGCAGCGGCGCGATCGACGTCGTGCGGGCCGCCATTCTGGAAAGCGATCTGCCGGGGATCCGGCCGATCGGTCGGACGCCGTCGGTCGAGGCAGCATGAACCGCGACCCCGTCCGGCCGGGACGGGAGCGTCTGTGCGGAATGGTGCGCCCCGCTTCCTTCAGGATGGAAGCTCCCCATGTCGACTGATGCGCCCGCTCCGCTCGTCATCATCGGAACCGGTCTGGCCGGATACAGCTTGCTGCGCGCCCTGCGCAGTGAAGATCATCATCCCGAACTGCTGCTGCTCACCGCCGACAGCGGTGCGGTGTGGGCGCGGGCCGAACTGCCGGCGAGTCTTTCTGCTGGCAAGGAGGCGAGCGAACTCATCGTGGCGACCCACGAACAGATGGCCCATCGTTATGCTGCGCAGATCCTCGCCGACACGCGCGTGCAGCGCATCGACCGACCCGCCCGAACCGTCCATACGACCCGCGGCGCGTTCGCCTATTCGCGGCTGGTGCTCGCCACCGGGGCCGAAGCGGCCCGCCCTTCGGGACTGCGGGGGAATGCCGTCGATCGGGTGTTGACGCTGACGACGCTGGCTGATTACCGGTACCTTCGCCATGAACTCGCGGGACGCCACCGGGTGGCTGTCCTGGGCGGCGGTGCCGTGGGTTGCGAGTATGCCGACAGCCTGACCCGCGCCGGTTGCGAGGTGGTCCTGTTCGAGCCGGGGGATCGATTGCTCGGCGGTCGCCTTCCGCCTTTGTCGGCGGCACGCCTGGCACAGGCCCTGGCGGCATCCGGGGTACGGATCCTGCTCGAAGACGGGGTGCAGCGGGTCGACAAGTCGATGGGCGAGCTCGAGCTGGGCACGCTTTCGGGTCGTCGGTTGCAGGTTGATGTGGCGCTTGCGGCGGCGGCACGTGAGCCGCGTACACGGCTCGCGCAGGACGCAGGATTGGCGGTCGGTCGTGGCATTCGCGTCGACGCTTCGTTGAGAACCTCGGATCCGGACATCTTCGCCGTCGGTGAATGTGCGGAACTGTCCGGTCGTTCGTTCGTGTTTCCGGAGGAGATCGAAGCCGCCGGCAGTGTGCTCGCCCAAGTGCTCAGCGGTCGCTCCGCATGCGTGCAATGGCGTCCCAGGCTGTACCGGCTGAAGGTCGAGGCCTGCGCCCTGGCGCTGTGCGAGCCGCCCCCGGTGGCGGGTGAGTGGCAGGAGACGGCGACCCCAGAGGGGGTGACGGCGCTCTTTCACGATCGGCGTGGAGATTTGCGCGGCTTTGCCCTGATCGGGGAGGCCGTGGTGGCCCAGGCGAGGCGATTGCTCGCCCGTCTAGGCTCCTGATCGGGCCGAAGCGTGGTTCAGGCCGTTCCGCTACGCTTGCGCGCGGTCGCCCGCTTGGCCGGCTTGGCTTCCGATCCGTCGGCAGCGTCCTTGCCGGCCTTCGGTTTGCGTGCTTCGAACTCGAATCCCACCTTGCCATCCGCGGCGCGCACCAGAAATGCGGAGAACTTGCGGCGGGTGCGCGTCGAGACGAACCCCTTGAGCAGCTCGGTGCGCCCGTCGGCAAGGAGCCTCGACATCTGTTCGCGTTCGATGGGTTGCTGCAGGATCACCTTGCCGGAACGGAAATCGCATGACTTGTCTGGACCGACCGACTTCTCGCATACGTAGGCCATGCCGTGCTCGAACACCCGGGCACTGCATTTCGGGCATGCGCCGAGGGTCTCCTGGCCGGAGAAGTCGACCGGGTCCGCCTGGTCTTCTTCGCGGGGCTGGCCGAAATCGAATTCGGGCTGCCGGTCGTCGTTGAGCCGGATCTCGGCATTGAACAGCCGCCCCATACGATTGCGGAATCCGGTCAGTGGACCGACCCGCCCTTCACGCAACAGTGTCTCGATCTCTTCGATCTCGAACTGGCGTCCTGCGACGATCTTCCAGGTACTCCAGTCGCAGGCCTGGCATGCGAACTTCTTGTAGTTCTCCTTCACGACGCCGCCGCAACGCGGGCAGGGCGTCCCCAGCGTGACAAAATCGCCGGGTACGGTGTCGGACTCATAGCGCTTGGCACATTCGACGATGTCGCGTGTCATGTCCGCGATCTGCTTCATGAACTCGTCTCGAGACAGCCCGCCGTGCTCCATCTGTGCGAGCTTGTGTTCCCACTCACCGGTCAGCTCGGGGGAGGTGAGGGCGGAGACGCCCAGGCCTTTGAGGAGCGTGATCAGCGAGAACGCCTTGGCGGTCGGGATCAGTTCCCGTCCCTCGCGGTGAAGGTACTGCTCGGCGATCAGGCCCTCGATGATCTGGGCCCGCGTGGCCGGTGTCCCGAGACCGCGATCGGCCATCGCGGCACGCAGCTCCTCGTCGTCGACCATCTTGCCCGCGCCTTCCATTGCCGACAGCAGGGTCGCTTCGTTGAAGCGTGCGGGGGGTTTGGTCTGCAGGGTCTTCACGGTCAGCGACGCGGTGTCGACCGTCTCGTTCTGTTCGACCGGTACGAGCTGGGCTCCGCCCTCGCGGTCGTCATCGGCGCGGGGGGCCTCCTTCCCGAACACCGCAAGCCAACCGGGATGGACCAGTACCTTGCCTTCGGTCTTGAAGGCTTCGCCTTCGACCCGCGTGATGCGTGTGGTGATACGGTACTCGGCGGCCGGATAGAACACGGCGAGAAAGCGCCGCGTGACCAGATCGTAGATCTTCTGCTCCGCTTCGGACAGGCTCTTCGGCGCGGCACCGGTCGGGATGATGGCGAAGTGGTCGGAGATCTTGGCGTTGTTGAAGATGCGCTTGTTCGGCCGAACCCAGCCGTTGCGGGCAATCTCGCTGGTGAATGGCACGTACTCGATGGGCAGTTCGCGGAGGACCTCGCCGACGGTCGCGACGTAGTCCTCGGGGAGTGCCCGTGCGTCGGTTCGAGGATAGGTCAGGACCTTGTGCCGTTCATAAAGGGCCTGCGCGATCTGCAGCGTCGTCCGGGCCGAGAACCCGAAACGCCCGTTGGCCTCGCGCTGCAGGCTGGTCAGGTCGAACAGCAGCGGGGAGAGTTGCGTCGAAGGTTTGGACTCTTCGCTGACGGTTCCTTGCCGGCCACTGCATTTTTCGTGGATCGCCTCGGCTTTCTCGCGATCCCAGATGCGGAAGGCGTTCGCATGCTCGTCGCCTTCGCGTTTGCGAAAGCTCTCGTCGAACCAACGTCCCGGGTAGCTGCCCGCCTTGCAGTCGAAGCTCGCTTCCAGCTCCCAGTAGTCACGCGCCTTGAACTTCCGGATCCGGTCTTCGCGCTCGACGACGATGGCCAGCGTGGGGGTCTGTACCCGGCCGACGGTGGTGAGGTGGAAGCCGCCCGTCTTGGAGTTGAACGCAGTCATTGCCCGCGTACCGTTGATGCCGATCAGCCAGTCGCTCTCGGCGCGACAGACCGCCGCGTTGCGCAGGCCGTCGACCTCTTCGGCCGATTTCAGCTGGGCGAATCCATCCCGGATCGCCGCGGGCGTCATCGACTGCAGCCACAGGCGATGCACCGGCTTCTTCGTCTTCGAATGCTCGACGATGAAATTGAAGATCAGCTCGCCTTCCCGTCCCGCGTCGCAGGCGTTGATGAGACCGACCACGTCCTTTCGCTTGATCAGGCGGGTGAGGAGCTTGAGGCGGTCGTGGGTCTTGTCGATCGGCTTGAGCGCGAAGTGCGGCGGAATCACCGGCAAATGGGCGAAGGTCCACTTGCCGCGCTTGACCTCGAATTCGTCTGGCACGGCCAGCTCGAGAAGGTGGCCGACCGCCGAGGACAGGACGTACTCGTCGGATTCGAAATAATCCTTCTCTTTCGTGAATCCGCCCAGCGCGCGGGCGATGTCCTGCGCGACAGAGGGTTTCTCCGCAATGATCAGTTGCTTGCTCATGCCTGCCTGGCTGTCCTGGAAGGCGGAACGGGCTCCGCCTTCGGTGAATATCTTCGTTCAGCGGCGCATCATAAGCAGGCCGCTTTGCGGCTTGCAAGCGACGCGGCCGCCGGGAGGGGGCTACTGGAGTACGACGACGTCCTCTTCGTTCTCTTCGGCAAGCAGTTCATCGAGGATCAGCACATCGAGCGGCTTGTCTTGTTGCCACATGACCATCAGTACGATGATCTTGAGCCGATGGAGGTTGAGACTGAAGCCTTCAAGGGCGAGGGCGCGTTCGATAATCAGCTCTCGCATGGTCGGATCGAGGATGCCGGCACTTTCGAGAAAGGTGACAAAGCCGCGGCAATCGACGTCGAGCCGGGCCTCTTCCTCCGGCGCGAAGACCCGCACGGACCCCGCGCCGGGCGGCGTGATTGCGGGCCGTTCCAACGAAACCTGCCGCAGGCCCGACAGCCACTCGAGTGCGTCGGTGATCTCGTCGTCCTCGAACCCGGCCGCGGAAAGCTTGCGCGCAAGCTGGTCGGCCTCGGGGCACGCTTCGGCGTGAACGTAGTTTTCAAAGAGGTAGACGAGAATATCGAACATGGTGGGCTAGCGTGAATCAGAGTCGCTGGAACCGGCCTCCCGGCAAACGGCCGATGTGGCCGTCGAGTTCCAATGGGAGCAGGATGGCGTAGAGCGCTGCCAGCGTCAAGCCGGAACGGACGGCAAGCGTGTCGATGTCCACGGGGTCGAAGCCGATCGCATCGAGCACCCGAGCGCTCTCGCCTTCCGGTAGAGGTCGCGTCACGGTCGCGGCGGGTCGATGCGGTGCGTCCGGGGAGATCGTTGCGCCCCAGCGCAGTTCTTCCAGGACGTCTTCAGCCGTTTCGACGAGCTTGGCGCCGTCGCGGATCAGGCGATGACAGCCGCGCGAAAGCGGTGAATGGATCGACCCCGGGATCGCGAACACTTCGCGCCCCCCCTCCGTGGCCAGACGTGCCGTGATCAGCGAGCCGCTGCCAACCGCCGCTTCCACGACGAGCACGCCGCGGGCGAGTCCGGCGATCAGGCGATTGCGTCGCGGAAAGTTGTGCGGAAGCGGGGGGGTGCCAAGCGGATACTCGCTCACGATCGCACCCCGTTGAGCGATCTCATGGGCGAGTGCCCGGTTTCGCGCCGGATACACGCGATCGGCGCCGGTGCCGATGACCGCAACCGTCGTACCCCCCTGGTCGGCGAGCGCACCGCGATGGGCGGCGGCGTCGATCCCCAGCGCGAGCCCGCTCACGATCGTCAGGCCCGAGCCGGCGAGGCTGCGTGCGAAGGCCTCCGCCAGTGCGGCACCTTGCGGTGTGGCCGAGCGGGCGCCGACGATCGCGAGTGCGGGTCGCACGAAGACGTCGGGATCGCCCTTCACGTACAGCAGTGTGGGCGGATCGGCGATATCGAGCAGCGTTTGGGGGTATCCAGGGTCGGCCAGGGTCAGGATGTGGTTGCCGGGCTCGGCACACCAGCGCCGGGCGGCTTCAAGCGCCTGGGCGTCGGGATCGGCAAGCAGGCGGTTGGCCACGTCGGCGCCGGCGACGGAGGTGATGGCCGTGTGCCCGGCGGCGAAAATCCCCCCGGGCGGGCCGAACGCGGCAAGCAAGGCCCGTTGCGCCGCCGGACCGACGCCGGGGCACAGGGTCAGGCGCAGCCAGTCGGCCAGGTCCTCCATTTCGTCCGGCAGGGTGTCCCCCGGATGCAGCCGCGTTCTCTTGAGGGCTTACGGCCGGCGCGTGCTGTCGCCGACCGTCACCGGGCCGTCGGAATCCATCACCAGCGCATAGGCGACGCGATTGAAGACGCGGAAGACGAAGGCGAGCCCGTAGCGGTGCTCGGGCAGGTCGAAGGTCTCGGATACGCCGTTTTCCCGGTAGACGACGCTGCCGCGGTTGCGGTACAGCGCGAGCACGTGACCGGACTCGAGGCCTTGCTGCGCACCGACGTTGAGCGTCACGACATTGTGGCGCCCGGTCTCCTCGACCCCGCGGTAGATCGCGATGATGCGACCGTCGACGTCGAACTCCGGTGCGCGCGGCACGTAGGCGAATACTTGCGGCTGCACGCTGCGCATCATCCGGTCGCCGGTGCTGATCTCCTCGACCGCCGAGAGGATGTTCAGCGTGGCCGGGACGCCGTGGGCCGTGACGCGCGCGCTGCCCAGGTACTGGGCTTCGTGTGCGAGTACTTCCCGGGTGACCGGGTCGACCAGCGGGCGGGCCGGGCGGAAGATCTGCCAGGCGTCCTCTTCGGCAGGAACGTTCTTGGCGAATACCGTGTCGCCCTGCCCCATCAGCACGCGGCTCGTTTCGGTTGCGATGATCGTCGCAGCACCCAACAGCTGATCGTCATCGACGATCAGCGGGCGAATGAGGAACGCTTCGATGTCCTGCAGCGGGATGCTCGGGATCGCGGCGTCGAGCGGTTCGGAATGGATCTGGGGCGACAGGCGCTGATCGCGTCCGACGCGCTGGCCGATCATGAGCCAGGGGCCGCTGCGGTCGAGCAGAATCACCTGGCCGGGGTAGATGAGATGCGGATTGCGGATCTGGTCCCGGTTCAGGCGCCATACTTCGGGCCATCGCCAGGGTTGCTGCAGGAAGCGGCCTGAGATGTCCCAGAGGGTGTCGCCGCGCACCACCGTGTAGGTATCCGGCGCATCGTCGGCAAGGGCGGGCGGTTGGGCCAGCGTCGTGCCGCTGAACAGGATCGCAACGGCGAACAGGAGAGGGAATATAATGCGGATCATCGCTCGCTTCCGAATTGGAGCAGACCGGATTTCCCCGCGACCGGAACACCCGTTCCGGAGTAGGGTCCAATCCGCAGTCTCGATTCAATTGCCATGGACTACGCGGCTTGGCATGCCAAAGCACTTGAAATTCTGCACGTAAAGACTTAACCCGGCAAGCATTTATATGGCCCTGTTACCAATTCTGCGTTATCCCGACCCGCGTCTGCACATGCGGGCGGCACCCGTGACCGTCGTCGACGATGCCATTCGGCAACTCGTCGCGGACATGGCGGAGACCATGTACGAGGCACCGGGCATCGGCCTTGCCGCGACCCAGGTCAATGTTCACAAGCGGGTCGTCGTCATCGACGTGTCCGAGGACAAGTCCGCCCTGCGGGTGTTCGTCAACCCGGAAATCGTCGAGCGCGAAGGCGAGCAGGTGTGCGAGGAAGGCTGCCTTTCGGTGCCTGGGATCTACGAAAAGGTTACACGGGCCGAGCGGGTTCGCGTCAAGGCGCTGGACGAACGGGGCGAACCGTTCGAGCTCGAGACCGACGGCCTGCTCGCCGTGTGCATCCAGCACGAGATCGATCACCTCGACGGCAAGGTCTTCGTCGAGTACCTGTCCAGCCTCAAGCTCGGCCGGATCAAGACCAAGCTCGCCAAGAAAGCGCGGATCACCGCGTGAGCGCGGCGGCTCTTCGCGTCGCCTTTGCCGGGACGCCGGCGTTTGCCGCCCGTGCGCTCGAGGCGATCCTCGAGGCCGGGTTCGAGGTTCCGCTCGTGCTCACCCAACCGGACCGCCCGGCCGGGCGCGGCATGAAACCGGTGGCCAGTGCGGTCAAGCTGGTCGCCGTCGCGCACGGAATCGACTGCGGGCAACCCGAGCGCCTGCGCACGGACGTGCAGCGTGCAGGCCTGCGCGAATGTGCGCCCGACGTGCTCGTCGTGGCGGCATACGGTCTGATTCTCCCGTCCGAGGTGCTGGACCTGCCGCGCCTGGGTTGCCTGAACATCCATGCCTCGTTGCTGCCGCGGTGGCGTGGGGCGGCGCCTATTCATCGGGCGATCGAAGCGGGCGATGCGCAGACCGGGATCACCCTCATGCAGATGGACGAAGGGCTCGATACCGGACCGATGCTGATGCGGCGCGCGATCGCCATCGACCCCGAAGACACCACCGGAAGCCTGCATGACCGGCTCGCGGTGCTCGGTGCGTCGATGATCGTCGAGGCTTTGCAGGCGCTTGCGGACGGTCCGCTGGAGGCGACCCCGCAGCCGGACGAAGGCGTCACCTACGCGTCCAAGATCAGCAAGAGCGAGTCGCGTGTCGACTGGCGGCGTCCTGCGCTTGAGATCGAACGACGCATCCGTGCCTTCGATCCGTTCCCCGGAGTGACTGCAGGCCTGCACGGAACGACGCTGAAGCTCTGGCGCAGCCGCATCGAACAGGCGGCCGGAGAGCCGGGAACGGTGCTTTCGGCGGATGGGGATGGCGTCGTCGTCGCCTGCGGCGAGCAGGCGCTGCGTATCGTCGAGTTGCAGAAGCCAGGCAGCCGTCGCATGGCGGCGGGGGAATTCCTGCGCGGTTTTCCGGTCCATTGCGGTGACCGTTTCGCACTCGGGGAAGGCCGCGACGGTCGCCACGACGATTGAAAGGCGGCAACGCGTCCCCATATTCGAACCACTTGTCGATACGCTCAAGAGGAATGCAGGAAATGTTCGGAAACTGGGTCAAGACTTCGATCCTGATGGCAGGCATCGTGGCGCTGTTCGGCGCTGTCGGGGCCATGATCGGCGGGCGCGAGGGCATGGTCCTTGCGCTCGTGTTCGGCGGTGCGATGAACCTGTGGGCCTATTGGTTCTCGGACAAGATGGTGTTGCGTATGTACAAGGCACGCCAGGTCGACGAGACCACGTCGCCCTATCTCTACAACATGGTCCGGGAACTCGCGCAGCGTGCGAACCTGCCGATGCCGAAGGTCTACATCATCGACGAGGCGCAGCCCAACGCGTTTGCGACCGGCCGCAATCCGGACAATGCCGCGGTCGCGGCGACCACCGGGATCATGCGCATGCTCAACGAGCGCGAGCTGCGCGGGGTGATGGCGCACGAACTCGCCCATGTGAAGAATCGCGACATCCTGATCTCGACGATCTCGGCGACGGTCGCCGGCGCGATCTCGATGCTGGCGCAGTTCGGCATGCTGTTCGGCGGACGCGGGGACAATCGTCCCCACCCGGCGCTGGCAATCCTGATGATGATCCTCGCTCCGATGGCCGCGATGGTGATCCAGATGGCGATCTCCCGCACGCGCGAGTTCGGTGCGGACCGGGGCGGCGCCGAGATCTCGGGCGATCCGGAGGCGCTTGCCAGTGCGTTGGCGAAGATCGAGGCCTACGCGAAGGGCATTCCGATGCACACGGCCGAGGAGCATCCCGAGACGGCGCAGATGATGATCATGAATCCGCTGTCGGGCGGCGGCCTGCGCGGGTTGTTCTCGACCCATCCGGCCACCCAGGAGCGGATCGCCCGGCTGCGCGCGATGGTGCGCTGAGGCGTCCCTCGGATACGGCCGGATCGGCCTTGTTCTGCATCGCAGGGGCACTCTTCCGGGGCTTGCCTGGCGAGCCGAACTGCTGCACTCTTGTCGGGTCGAGTAGCCTGTCGGACCTTCGACCCGAACGGGTTCTTTCCGCCCGGCTCCCGTGACGCCCCCAAGAAGAATGGAGACAAGAACATGAGCACAGTGACTCTCGCCGGCAACCCGATCGAGATTGCCGGAACTTTTCCGAAACCGGGTGCGCCCGCGCCCGCCCTGTCCCTGGTCGGTGCCGATCTGGCCGATGTCACGCTGGACACCTTCGCCGGCAAGCGCAAGGTGCTGAACATCGTTCCCAGCCTGGACACTCCGACCTGCGCCACCTCGACCCGCAAGTTCAACGCCGAGGCGGGGGCGCTCGACAATACGGTCGTGCTCGTCATCTCCGCAGACCTGCCGTTCGCGATGAAGCGTTTCTGCGAGACCGAAGGGCTCAAGAACGTGGTGTCCCTGTCGACGATGCGGGGCCGCGAGTTCATGCGCAACTACGGGGTCGAGATCGTTTCCGGCCCGCTGGCCGGGGTGACCGCGCGTGCTGTGGTGGTTTTGGACGCGGACAACAAGGTGCTCCATTCCGAACTCGTTCCCGAAATCAAGTCGGAGCCGAACTACGAGGCCGCGCTGGCTGCGCTGAAGTAAGCCCGCAGATACGGGCCTTCGTCACCGGAGGTCCGTGCCCGGAGCCGCCCGCCCGGAGGTGGGCGGTCGCGTTTCACCATTGTTCGGAGGGGCTTATGCGCGCATGGATCGCTCGTCTGTTCGCCTTGGGACTGGGCATGGCCGCAGCCGGGGTTTTCGCCCAGGATTTCGGATACCGGGACGATGCCCACGAATGGTGGGACGAGGCCTGGTGGAACGAAGGAGCCCTCGATGAGGGTACGACGCACCCGGTCGAGGTCGCGTGGACCGAGTTGGAGCACGATGGCTACGTCTTTCCGGTCATGGTGGCCCGTCCACGAGATGGACAACGCCATCCCGCAGTGCTGTTCGGGCACGGCCGGCGTGGCCTCGACGACCTGATCCAGTTGCACGTCAAGCGCCTGGCGGCTCGCGGCTTCGTCGTGCTGGCCCCAGACCTGTACATCGGACGCTTCATCTCACCGCATCCGGTCGAGCACCAGTACGAAACCGAGGCGGATTTCGGCGCCGCGCTCGACCTGCTGCTTGCCCGTGACGACATCCTCGACCGCAGGGCCTGCGTCTATTCGCATACGCGCGGGGGATACTATGCGCTCAAGCTGGCCGTGGTGCAGGGTCGCCAGGACGCCGGGCTCGCCTGCTACGTTTCCTATTATCCGCACCTGCAGGACCCGAACGCCCCCGAGGCGATGCAGGTCTACCAATATGCGCGCGAGGTCGAGGCGCTTGTGCTTCCGACGCTGATCTTCGTCGGCGAGCGGGAGCAGTACCAGCGCGCCCGCAGCATCCACATGGCCGTGGACGCCATGCGTGCAAGGGGGCTGGCCGCCGAACTCGTCGTCTATCCGGGCGTGGGCCGCGGCTTCGATTTCCGCGACCGGCCGGTGCGGACCTTCTCCGACGATCTCGCATCCCGGGACGCGATCCGACGCGCGGCCCGGTTCATGCACGAGATCCTGAAATGACGGCTCCCGGGTGACTCAGACGCAACCGGTCGGCTTCGGCATGCCCGCGTAGCGGGCGCCTTGCTTGGCCGGGCCGTAGGGGAAGAGTTCGAACAGACGCTTCTTGTCCGACCATTCCTCGCCCAGTTCGTCACGGAGCAGCTTCTGCATCACGCGCAGGTTCGGGGCCGTGCCGTTTTCCTGGTAGTACTCGCGAATCCAGTTGATCAGCGTCCAGTGATCCTCGGTCAGTTGCAGGTCGTCCAACTGTGCGAGATGCCGGGCAATGTCTTCCGACCAGTCGTCGAGTTGCGCGAGATAGCCCTCGGGGTCGGTTTCGATTTCCCTTCCATTGATAACGATCATGATCTGCTCTCTCTGTCGTGACGGGGGGCATGCGCACCGTCGGGCGGTGCTGTAGGTTGGGGTGGAAGCGTCCTGGCCGATTCGATGCCTGGCGCTTCCGGTATCAGTATTGATGGGCAGTGGCCGATCGTCAATCGGCGTCGGCACCGCTGCGTGTCGGGCCGTCTTGCCAGTCACGGGGCGGGCGGGTAATGTGGATCCGATCTTCGCACGATCGTTCCCGAACCCTGGAGATCGAAATGCGCGCGATGCTGTTCGAGGCCCCGGGCGCGCGCTTGCGCCTGGCAGACCTTCCCGTGCCGCCTCCCGGTCCGGGCCAGATTCTGCTGCAGGTCGAGGCCTGCGGCGTGTGCCGGACCGATCTCCATCTCGTCGACGGGGAGTTGCCCGATCCACGGCTCCCGGTCGTTCCCGGCCACGAAATCGTCGGACGGGTCGTCTCGGGCGGGGTCGGGGTGAGCGGGTTCGAGCCGGGGCGTCGTGTCGGCGTGCCATGGCTGGGCTGGACCTGCGGCGCCTGTGCGTACTGTTCGGCGGGGCAGGAGAACCTGTGCGATGCCGCGCGCTTCACCGGCTACACGCTCGACGGCGGTTATGCCGAGTACACGCTGGCCGATGCACGGTACTGCTTCCCCCTGACCGAACACGTTCCCGCGGTCGATCTTGCTCCCCTGCTTTGTGCCGGGCTGATCGGCTTCCGCGCCCTGCGCATGGCCGGCGAGGCCCGGTGCATCGGACTGTACGGGTTCGGTGCGGCGGCCCACATCCTGGCCCAGGTGCTCGTGCATCAGGGTCGTTCGTTCCATGCGTTCACGCGCGCCGGCGATGAGCGGGGCCAGGCCTTCGCGCGTGGGCTCGGTGCGACCTGGGCCGGAGACAGTGGGGACGATCCTCCCGAGCCGCTCGATGCCGCGCTGATCTTCGCCCCGGCGGGCGAACTCGTGCCGGCTGCGCTGCGCCAGGTCCGGAAAGGCGGGACCGTGGTCTGTGCCGGGATCCACATGAGCGAGATCCCGGCGTTCCCGTACGACATCCTGTGGGGCGAGCGGGTGCTTCGATCGGTGGCAAACCTGACGCGGGAAGACGGCGTGCGCTTTCTGGCCATTGTCGCCGACACCCGGTTGCGCACCAGCGTGCGGGTCTTCCCGCTGGAGCAGGCCAACGACGCCTTGTCCGCCTTGCGCCGCGGCGAGATCGAGGGTGCCGCAGTCCTGGTCCCGTAGTGCGGCCTTCCGGGTCGGTTGGGGTATCCGGCTCCGATCGTGCGGGCGGCGAGGGGTCAGTTCCGTGACTGCCGGGCCCCCTCCGTAGCGCAGCTTTCCAGCCAGTGGCGGGCGACGTCGACCATGCGGTTGGCGAATCCCCATTCGTTGTCGAACCAGACCAGCAGATTGACCAGGCGCGTCCCGATGATCCGGGTCTGGCCGCCGTCGACGATCGCCGAGTGGGTCTCGTGGTTGAAATCGATCGACGCATGCGGTTCTTCCGAATAGCCGATCAGCTCGGCATGCGATCCTGCGGCGGCCTGGGCGAACAGGGCGTTCAGGCGTTCAGCGGTGACTTCGGTGCGGACGCTTGCGACGACGTCGATCGCCGAGACGTTGTGGGTCGGTACCCGGATCGCCTTGGCGTGGACGCGACCCTGCAGCCGGGGCAGGAGGCGCTCGACGCCGCGTGCCAGTCCGGTCGAAACGGGGATGATCGATTGCATTGCCGAGCGTGTGCGGCGCAGGTCGGCATGGTGGTATCCGTCGATCAGCGGTTGGTCGTTCATCACCGAATGCATCGTGGTCAGCAGCACCTGTTCGATGCCGAGCGCATGATCGATCAGGTCGAGCACGGGCACTGCTGCGTTGGTCGTGCAGGATGCATTCGAGACCAGCCGCTCCGTGCCGGTCAGGGACGCGTGATTCGTGCCGAATACGATCGTCGCGTCGACGTCCTCGCCGCTGCGCCCGGGGTGGGACAGCAGCACCCGAGGACAGCCCGCGGCCAGAAAACGCTCCAGTTCGCTGCGTACGCCGTATTGCCCCGAGCATTCGATCAGCAGGTCCAGTTCGAGTGTCGCCCAGTCCACCGCCTCCGGGGTGAGTTCGTGCGTGACCGCGAGGGTGGCGCCGTCAATCTGCAGCGCGTTTCCGGTGGTCACGACCGGAGCGGGAAAGCGGCCATGGGTCGAATCGAAACGGGTCAGGTAGGCGATGCTCTGCAGATCGGCGGGCTCGTTGATCGCGACGACGTGGAATGCCCCGGTCAGGCCCTGTTCGTGCAGCGCACGCAGGAAGCAGCGTCCGATCCGGCCGTAGCCGTTGATTGCGAGCCGGAAGGGCTTTGCGGGAAGAGGGGGCACGGCGCTCGATTCCAGGCGAAGGGAGAAACTTCGAATTCTACTTGGCACGCGACCAGGAGGGTTCCCGCCGGAGTCGAATAGTCCTTTGTATGTAGTATGTTGCATCAAATTGCATCAATACGTACGATAATGCAGTAGGTCGTACCGGGACGGCGGGTCGTCCCGATGCAATCAGTGCTCAAGTTGGGGCGCCCTGTTCCGTTATGCGCAGGGAGCAAAGCGCAAACGTGAGGTTTCCATGCAAGGGTTCAGAATCGGAGCACGGGCTTCCTGGGGGATTGCGGTCGTACTGGCGGTCCTGATCGGCTATCTCCTCTGGGTTGGCGGCGGTTCCGGGCGTCCGCCGGTTTCGGCGATCGTCGCCGCCCTGTTCGGTCTTGCCGGGGTGTTCATCCTGGCCGCCGGTCGCGGAGGGGCGGCGGGCGGTCGTGGCGACAACGCCGATCGCCTGCAGGGTGAACGGCCCGATCTCGCCTTCGAACTGGAACCCGAGCGGGTGGGCCCCTTGGCGCGTCCGGTCAATGCCTTCATCGCCCGCGTGCGGGAGATCACCTCCGAACTGCGGACCAAGGGTGCCAGCATCGCTGTCGATTCAGCCGGACTGAACCAGCGGATCCAGAAGACGGCAGGCCTGGCCGCCCGACAAAGCGCATTGTCGGCAGACATCTTCACGGCCAGCGAGTCGGTCAACGATTCCGTCGATGCCGTCGCGCGCAGCGCCGACGTCATCAATGCGTCGACTTCGGCCAACCTCGACGCGGTGGAAGTGTCGTATCGGGAGCTGCTCGATGTCACCGAACGGGTCGACCGGATCAGCGAGAAGGTGCGCGGCTTCGCCACGACGGTCGAGGAGCTGAATCGCAACTCCATCCAGGTCCGTGATATCGGCATGCTGATCAATGACATCTCCGATCAGACCAATCTGCTCGCGCTCAATGCCGCGATCGAGGCGGCGCGTGCGGGCGAAGCGGGTCGCGGCTTCGCAGTCGTGGCCGACGAGGTGCGCAAGCTGGCCGAGAAGGTGAAGAACGCCACCGGCGTCATCTCCGAGAACACCGGTCGCATGATCGATCTCGTGCGCGACACCGGCGAGGAAACCGAGCGCATCGTGTCCGACAGCGTCCATGCGCAGGAAGTGGTGAGCAAGTCGGCGACGAACTTCGCGACCCTCGTACAGGATCTGCGCGCGATGGGTGGGCAGTTGCAGGAGATTACGACGGCGATCCACAGCATCCGTGAAACCAATGCAGTCGTGCATGCCAAGGTCGGGGAGATCAACGGCCTGTCCGAAGAAGTATCCGGGCAGATGAAGGACTCGGAGCGCTTCTCGAACGAGTTGCGCAAGCATACCGAGGCCATCGCCGCGATCGGGGTGCGTTTCCGCATCGCCGGGAGCCCGCTCGATCGTCTTCTCGATGCGGTCGTGCACTACAGCGGTGCCACCGAGCAGTATCTGAACAAAGCGGCGAAGGCCGGGGTGAAGCTGTTCGATACGACCTACGAACCCGTTCCCGGGACGAATCCCCAGAAGTATCGCACCGCCTACGACCA
>JBJHDM010000014.1:0-65853 GCA_050486545.1 Rhodocyclaceae bacterium
CCCCTTCCCATCCCGAACAGGACCGTGAAACAAGACCGCGCCGATGATAGTGCAGATTACCTGTGTGAAAGTAGGTCATCGTCAGACTACCCCATTCCAACGCCAACACAACGCCGCCCAGATACTCCACGGGCGGCGTCGGCGTGTCTACAGGATCAATAGCTAGCCAGCGCTTCCGGTACGCCTTCGTATTGCCCATGACGGGGATCGGTCAGATGGGCGATCCTTCTCCTGTCGACAGGACCGACTAGAATGGAAGCAGGCGAGGGTTTGGGAGGGTCTTGGTCGAGTTTCCTTTGCGCCCAGTGGCCTGCGGTGATCTGTACCGTCGTGTTCAGGCTATCAATTTTTACATGCCAGGTGTATTCTTCATTTCCTCCTGTCTGAACGCTGCGTCCATTTAACATGTATAAAAACAAAATGTTAAAGAGGTAGAGCGTTTCTTGCGATCTGTATGGCATGTGTGGACCGTGACGCATTTAACACGTTGTTCACCGGTCAAGGAGTACTGTAGTGCTGGAACGCGTCCAGCCTCACGAGCAAGTCTTGAGGTTGGCGGGTGGGACGAGCGGGCCGATGCGTGACGTGCGCGCGATCGGTGTTGCGATTCGCATTGCTTGACCGGGGAGCTTATGCTCAAGGTATTCAGTCACTATTTCCCGTCGCATACGCTTCAACAGGTCATTTTCGATGCCATCCTCCTGTTCGTGGCAGTGTTGCTGGTCGCCAGCCTTCAGGTTCATGGTGCCGAGGCGGAGTGGGGGCTGCTTGCGCCATCAGCACTGTTGTTTGCTTGCCTCATGATTCTGCTCAATAGCGTGACCGGCTTGTATCGGCATTCGGCACAAGGTACGTCAACGCGTGAAACGGCTGTGCGTGTCGGGTTCTCGGTTCTGATCAGCGTGCCGGTAGCGTTCGGTGTCTTCCAGATCCTCCCTTGGGGGGAGCTTGCGTCGGAGGCCATCCAGATTTCGGCCGTTCTCGTGCTCGGGATGATTCTCGTGATGCGGGGCGTGGTGAATCGGCGTAGCGCGACCTCGATGTTCCGGCCGCGCGTGCTGATCATGGGGACCGGTTCGGACGCGGCTGCGGTCGCCTATTCTCTGACCCATCCAGTCCAGCGAGGGGTGGAGATCGTTGGTTTCTGTCCCGGAAGTGGAGAAGAGGAGAATGAAGTCGATGCGCACAGGGTGTTGAAACGCCCTGCGAACCTTGTTGACATGGTGCGTGAGTATCGTGTGAACGAGATCATCGTCGCCGTCCGGCAACGTCGCGGAGGTGTGCTGCCGATCCGGGAGCTCCTCGACTGCAAGTTGAACGGGGTTCGCGTACTCGACGTCTCGAGCTTTTTCGAAAGGACGCAGGGTCAGATCCGCCTGGACTCGCTGCGTGCAAGCTGGCTGATCTACGGCGACGGATTCCGGCAGGGATGGGCGCGGACCTTCGTCAAACGATGCTTCGACCTTGTTGCGTCCTTGATCCTGCTCCTTCTGGCGTTGCCGGTGATGCTCCTCACCGCGCTCCTGATTCTGTTCGAGGACGGCGCACCCGTGTTTTACCGCCAGGAGCGCGTCGGCCTTGGTGGGCGCGTATTTCGCGTGATCAAGTTTCGCAGCATGCGGCACGATGCGGAGAAGGATGGGACGCCGCGGTGGGCGAGCGCCAATGACGATCGCACCACCCGAGTGGGCCGCTTGATCCGCAAGCTCCGGATCGACGAGCTCCCGCAGCTGTTCAACGTGCTGGTCGGGGACATGAGCCTTGTAGGGCCGCGACCCGAGCGTCCGTACTTCGTGGATCAGCTCGCCCAGGAGATTCCGTTCTATTCGGTCCGACACTGTGTCAAACCGGGGGTGACGGGGTGGGCACAGGTCCGGTACCAGTACGGATCGTCCGTTGACGATGCGATTCAAAAGCTGCAGTACGATCTCTACTACGTCAAGAACCACACACTGATTCTAGACATTCTGATCCTGTTCGAGACGGTCCGGGTGGTACTGACGGGGGAAGGGGCGAACTGATCGGACCGCCTGCCATCCGGACATGCGTTTCGGGCATGAAGATGAAAATGGCGTAATGGCTGTGTACACCGGCGGCAACTGGTGAGACAATTCTGCCCGGGAGGTACGAATGGGTCTCGATCTGTCCGATATTGCCGCTTGGGGCTACGGGTTCGCGAGTGCGGCGCATCTGGTGTTCGGCCTGTACCTGTTTCGAGCGTGGCGTGGCGGCCTTCCGGGCGGGGCCTTGCTGGTCGCGATCGTTGCCAGTTCAGTCTGGGCATTGGCCTCGATGCTCTTCACGCTCCGGCCGTCCGAGTCGCTTCTGCACGTTGCGGGTTTTCTCGATGCCCTGCGTTTCGGCGCGTGGTTTGCCTTCCTTCTGATCTTGCTCAAACCGCTCGTCGGTCTCCGGTTCCGGTTTCTTGCCGGAATCGCATTGACCATCCTCATCGTCCAGTTCGCCACCCTGTCGATGGGACTGCTCGAACATGCGAACGGTGTCGGTGGGGCGAGGGCGACACTGTCGGCCTGGCTGGCGGCGACCGTGTTCGGCCTGGTACTGGTCGAGCAACTCTACCGCGACGTTCCGGTCGATTCGCGCTGGGGAATCAAGCCCTTGTGTCTCGCGCTGGCGGCCGGATACATCTTCGAGCTCTACCTCTTTGCGGATGGTTTCCTGTTCGGCCGTGCCGACCCGGACGTGTGGGCGGTGCGTGGGATCGTCCATACGATGCTGATCCCGCTGATTGCCTTGTCGGCCGCACGCAGTCCGTCCTGGACCATGCGTATCTCGGTCTCCAGGGAAGTGGCTTTCCATTCTGCCGCATTGGCCATGTCCGGTCTGTATCTGCTGGTGATCGCCGCGGCGGGTTACTACGTACGTTACTTCGGTGGGGACTGGGGACGTGCGCTCCAGCTGGCGCTCCTGTTCGGTGGGCTGCTGCTCCTTGGGGTATTCGTCTTCTCGGGTTCACAGCGTGCGAGATTGCGTGTCTTCATCAACAAGCACCTGTTCCCGTATCGCTACGATTACCGAACCGAATGGCTGCGCTTCACCCAGGCCCTTTCGTCGGCGGGCGACTCGATGGACCTCGGGCAGTCGGTGATCAAGGCGCTCTCCGACCAGGTAGAAAGTCCAGGGGGGGTGTTATGGCTCAGGGATGCCAACGATCGGTTCGTCATGCATGCCCGACTCAATCATCCGGGAAGCGATGCGGTGGAGGATGCGAACAGTGCGTTCTGCCGTTTTATCGACGAGAACGAATGGGTCATCAACCTGGAGGAACTGCGAACTCGTCCAGTGGGTCATCGGGACCTCGAAGTTCCTGTGTGGCTGGCAACCATGCCGGACGCCTGGCTGGTTGTCCCGCTCAAGTCGGCAGGAGTGTTGGTGGGGTTCGTCGTCTTGAGTGCCGCGCGGACGAGATTCGACGTCAACTGGGAGGTGCTCGATCTGTTGAAGACGAGCCAGCGCCAGGCGGCGAGCTATCTGGCCCGGATGCAGGCAGCGGAAGCCTTGCTCGAGTCGCGCAAGTTCGATTCCTTCAATCGCATGGCGGCATTCGTCGTCCATGACCTCAAGAACCTGGTCGCGCAGTTGTCGCTCATGCTGAAGAACGCAGAACGGCACAAGGCCAACCCGGAATTCCAGGAGGACATGATCCAGACGGTCGCGCATGTTGAGGCCCGAATGCGCTCGCTGATGTCACAGTTGCAGGAAAAGGCCCCGATCGAGTCCGCCCGACGAGTCGAGATCGCCGGATTGCTCCGGCGCATCGTCGTGGCGAAGCGGCACCAGTGTCCACCGATCGATCTGGAGGCGGATGACCGGGAGGCGCTCGAGGTGCCGGCCCACCCCGATCGGTTGGAGCGCGTTATCGGGCATTTGGTGCAGAACGCGCTGGATGCGACACCGGACGATGGTAAGGTAATGATCCGTGTCGGCGCCGCGAACGCGACTTCGATCGAGGTCGTCGTCGAGGACACAGGGTGCGGAATGAGTGAGGAATTCGTACGCCTGCAGCTGTTCAAGCCGTTTCAGAGCAGCAAGACCAGCGGCATGGGCATCGGCATGTATGAAGCCCAGAGGTATGTCGGCGAGTTGGGAGGGACGATCCGGATCGAAAGCGAGGAAGGCAGTGGGACACGGGTCTTCGTGAGGCTTCCGCGTGCCGTCTCGAGCTTGCTGCCGGATCCGGCGCAAACCGTCCATGACTGAGTGCTCAGGATGAACGACAAAAGGCGAACACTTCTTATCGTCGAGGACGATCTGGCGTTGCAGAAGCAGATGCGCTGGGCCTTCGATGCGTTCGAAACCGTGGTGGCCGACGATCGGGACAGTGCGATCGCACAGCTGCGGCGCTACGAACCTGCGGTCGTGACCATGGATCTCGGGCTGCCTCCGGAACCTGACGACGTGACGGTCGGGTTGAGCCTGCTCGGCGAGATGCTTGTGCTCCTGCCCGACACCAAGGTCATCGTGCTGACCGGACAGCATGACCGGGAGAACGCCGTTCGGGCCGTGGCGATGGGCGCGTACGATTTTTTCGGAAAGCCGTTCGAACCGGAGTTGCTGACGCTCACGATAGAGCGCGCGTTTCGTCTGCACGATCTGCAGATGGAGAACCGGCACTTGCGTCAGGCGCAAGGAAGTGCCCTGGGGGGCCTCCTGACGCGCGATCCGGGGATGCTCAAGGTGTGCCGGACCGTGGAGCGCGTCGCCTCGGCCAATGCCACGGTGGCATTGTTCGGCGACAGCGGGACGGGCAAGGAGTTGCTTGCCCGAGCCTTGCACGCGCAATCGCCTCGTGCCGCCGAACGTTTCGTCGCAATCAACTGTGCGGCGATTCCGGAGAACCTGCTCGAGAGCGAGCTGTTCGGTTACGAGAAGGGTGCGTTCACCGGTGCCGTGAAGCAGACCCCCGGAAAGATCGAGACGGCACACAAGGGAACGCTCTTCCTGGACGAGATCGGTGATCTTCCGATGTCCCTGCAGGCCAAGCTGTTGAGGTTTCTCCAGGAGCGCGTGATCGAGCGCATCGGCGGACGGGTGGAGATTCCGGTTGACGTGCGGATCGTCTGTGCGACGCATCGAGATCTGAAGCACAGGATCCATGAGGGACTGTTCCGCGAGGATCTGTTCTACCGGCTGGCGGAGATCACCATCGACATCCCGCCTTTGCGCGAGCGTGAAGGCGATGCCGCCCTGCTTGCGCATTCCTTCGTCCAGAGGTTCTGCCGGGAGAATGGGCGGTCGGCAATGAGCCTGTCGGATGAGGCACTTGCGGCGATCGAAGCGCATGACTGGCCAGGCAACGTCCGGGAACTCGAAAACTGCCTCAAGCGCGCGGTGATCATGGCCGACGCTTCACAGATCACGGTCGACGACCTCGGCCTGGAGGCCGCCGAGGTCGATCCCGAGTTCCTGAATCTCAGGCGGGTTCGCGATGAGGCCGAGCGGCGTGCGGTGGTGCGTGCACTCGCCCGCACCAACGACAACATCGCGCGGGCGGCGGAGATCCTGGGCGTCAGCCGTCCATCGCTGTACGACATGATGAATCGCTTCGGCTTGAAGAAGGAGGGCTGAAATGTCCGGGTTTGCAGTCGAGATCACGCGGGTACTCGGCCGTTCGCGGTCAGGCGGGGCGGTTGCGCTGGTATGTGCCACACTCCTCCTCTCCGGATGCAGCGACTCGCCGGAGAAGATGCTCGATTCGGCGCGGTCTTACCTTGCCAGCGGGGACCTGAATGCCGCGAGCATTCAACTGAAGAACGTCCTGCAGCAGGATGGCAGCGTTTCCGAGGCCCGCTTCCTGCTCGGGTCGGTGTATCTGAGCCAGGGCGACCTTCCTGGCGCGATCCGCGAGCTGCGCAGGGCATCCGACCTCGGGTATCCAGATCGGCAGGTCTACCCGCCCCTGACCCGCGCGATGATTCTGTCTGGAGCGTTCGAACAGGTGATCGCCGAGTTTGCCGAGGCCCAGGTCGGTGAGCCGGTGGCCCAGGCCCGAGTCCTTGCGCACGTCGGCGATGCGCACCTTGCCCGGGCAGAGGTGGCGAGTGCGCGCCGGTTCTACGAGGCGGCACGAACCGAGAACCCGGAAGATACGCGGGCAATCGTTGGTCTGGCGCGAAGCAGGCAGTTCGATGGCGACCTGGACGGGGCGCTTCGCGACGTGGATGCGGCGCTTGCGCTCGACCCGAACGTCGCCGAGGCGCATGCCCTGCGAGCGGAGCTCCTGGCCGCGCAAGGTGACCTGGAAGGAGCCATTGCAGGACTGGAAGCCGCACTCGAAGCCGAACCGCGTGCGATCAATTTCCATTCCGCGCTGATCTCGCTCCTGTTGCAGCAGAACCGGCTCGACGATGCGGAGCAGAAGCTGGCCGCAATGCTTGCGGTCGGCGCCCGCCACCCCTCGACACTCTATCTCAAGGCGTTCATCGATTTTCGTCGGGACCGGATCGCCGAGGCGCGCGACGGGGTGACCGAGGTGCTTCGCATGCTGCCCGACCATCTGCCCGCGCAGTTGTTGGCGGGAAGCGTGTATGTGCGCCTGAACGAACAGGTTCGGGCACAGGAACATCTCGAGCGTGTGCTGGCTCGGGCACCCGGACAGCCGCTCGCACGGCGTTTGCTGGCCGCTTCCTTGCTGGCGACCGGAAATCCCCGTCGCGCCCGGGAGATCGTCGATCCGCTGATCGAGATGGGTGCGGGGGATGCCCCGACGCTGACCCTTGCCGGGCAGATCTACCTCGCCGAGGGGGATTTCGAGGGAGCCGCAGAGTATTTTGCTCGCGTGGCCGACGCGGACCCGGAAAATGTCGGTGCGCGAACGCGCCTTGGTGTCGCGCGGCTGGCGAGTGGCGATACGGAAAGCGCTTTTGCCGACCTGGAAGCCGCCGCGTCGCTGGATGATTCACAGGGACAGTCGGATGTGGCACTGATTCTGGCGCACTTGCGCGCGGGGGACCTCGACAAGGCGCTCGCAGCCCAGCAGCAACTCGAGCGCAAGCAGCCGGAGCACCCGCAAACGCATAATCTCAAGGGCGGGATTCACCTTGCGAGCCAGGACCTGGAGGGCGCCCGGGCAGCCTTCGAACGTGCCCTGGAGCTCGATCCGGGGTTCGTGTCGGCAGCCGTCAACCTTGCGCGGATCGATGTGGCACAAGGTCGTGCGGGTGATGCCAGGGCGCGATTCGAGCGCATGATCTCCAGCGATCCGGCTCGGCCGGATGCATACTTGCTGCTTGCGGACCTTCAGGCTCAGACCGGTGCGGAGGTGTCGGAGGTGCGCGCGACCATCGAGCGTGCCGTAGCGGCCAATCCCGCGGCGCGTGCGCCGAAGCTGGCGCTTGCGCGTCACTTGCTTGCGCAGAACGAGTTCGTTCGTGCACGCGCCATTGCCCAGGAACTCGTCAGTGCGGCGCAGGACGACCCGGCCGCCCTGACTCTCCTCGCAAGGGTGCAGCATGCGATGGGTGAGCCGCAGCAGGCGGTCTCGACCTTGGGCCGACTGGTGCGGCTGCAGCCGCAATCGCCGGGTCCGCTGGTCCTGCTCGCGGACGCCCAGCGTTCCGCAGAGGATCGCGCTGCGGCGGAACAGTCACTGCGCCGTGCACTTGCACTCCGCCCCGACCTGCTCACGGCGCAGCAACGGCTGGTTGCGCTGCTGGTCGAGACGCAGCGCCCGGCCGAAGGGATTCGGCTCGCGCGCGAGATCCAGCAGCAGCGCCCGGAGGTCGCGATCGGCTACCTCATCGAGGGCGACATCCATTTTTCGGCTGGAAGCATGACCGAAGCGATTCCGGCGTTCGAGGCGGCGTTCGAGCGTGCACGGGTGCTCGAGGTGGCGCTCAGGCTGCATCGGGCCCAGCTTCGCGCGGGCCGCGCGGCCGAGGCCGAGCGGACCGGGGAGGACTGGCTTCGGGAGAATGCCGACGACGTGGGTATGCGCATGTACCTGGCCGAGTTCGCGTTGGCGCAGGGGCGTAACGAGGCGGCGGAGGCGCTTTATCGCGAAGTGATCGACATCCAGGCCGACAACGCGCTCGCGTTGAACAATCTGGCCTGGGTGGCGGGCCAGCTCAATCGCCCCGATGCGGTCGACCTGGCCGAGCGGGCGCTGGCACTGGCGCCGGGGAATCCCGCGATTCTCGATACGTTGGGGATGCTGCTACTGGAACGTGGCGAGCAGGAGCGGGGTCTTGCCAACCTGAAGCAGGCCGTCGATGGCGCACCGCAGCTTCCCGCACTGCGCCTGAATCTGGCAAGGGCCTATCTGAAACTCGAGCGCGGCCCGGATGCAAGAAGCCAACTCGAGGAAGTGCTGAAACTGGTGCCGGAGGGCAGTCCGGCGCACCAGGAGGCCAGAACCTTGATGGGCCAGATTCGTTGAATGTCAGTTGCCGAACCGGGTGACGGTCGGTGACGCGGCTGCGATCGATCGATGACATGTTGAAAATGGGGCGTACTGAATGACGACTATCGCTGTAATTGGACTGGGATACGTGGGGTTGCCACTTGCGGTAGCGTTCGGCCGGAAATACCGAACGCTCGGGTTCGACTTGTCGGCGCAAAAGGTGGCGGCCTATCGAGATGGAATCGATCCGACTGGCGAGGTCTCGCCGGAGGAATTGGCCGAAGCGACAGCATTGTCCTTTCATACCGATCCGGCCGTCATTGCCGAGGCGGATTTCGTCATCGTGGCTGTTCCGACCCCCGTTGACGAAGCGCGACAGCCCGATCTGATGCCTTTGGTCCGCTCTTCCGAGACGGTCGGCCGCCATCTCAAGCCGGGTGCGATCATCGTCTTCGAATCGACCGTCTATCCGGGTGCGACGGAAGAGGTCTGCATCCCGATCATCGAACGGGAATCGGGCCGGAATTGGAAGGAAGGGTTTTATGTCGGCTACTCACCCGAGCGCATCAATCCGGGCGACAAGGAGCGGACGGTTACGAAGATCGTGAAAGTGGTGTCCGGAGACTCGCCCGAAACGCTCGACAAGGTCGCCGAAGTCTATGGCTCGGTGATCACTGCTGGCGTCTACCGTGCCCGCTCGATCAAGGTTGCGGAGGCCGCCAAGGTCATCGAGAACACCCAGCGCGACCTCAATATCGCATTGATGAACGAGCTCTCCCTGATTTTCCACAAGATCGGTATCGATACCACCGACGTGCTCGAGGCTGCCGGAACGAAGTGGAATTTTCTCCCATTCCGCCCCGGGCTCGTGGGTGGTCACTGCATCGGGGTCGATCCGTACTACCTGACCTACAAGGCCGAGATGGTCGGTTATCACCCCGACGTGATCCTGGCCGGACGCCGGATCAACGATGGCATGGGAGAGTTCATCGCGGAACAGACCGTCAAGGAGTTGATCCGTTCGGGCTGCTCGATCCGTGGATGCGAGGTGATCGTGCTCGGGCTGACCTTCAAGGAGAACTGTCCGGACTTGCGCAACAGCAAGGTCATCGACGTGATCCGTGAGCTGGAAAGCTTCGGCTGCCGCGTCCATGTGCACGACCCGGTTGCCTCGGCGGACGAGGCCGAGCACGAGTATGGCGTGAAGCTGGTCGATTGGGATGCACTTCCGCGTGCCTCGGCAGTGGTCGCCGCCGTGTCGCACCGATCGTTTGCCCGGATGTCGTTGGACCACATGCTGGAGAAGCTTGACCCGGGGGGGGTCGTGGTGGATGTCAAGGCGATGCTCGATGCCGATGAGCTGGCTCGACGGGGAATCCGTGTCTGGCGACTGTAGGGCGGTTCTGCTACAAAGAAGCGAGGAGGCCATCGCATGCGCAAGGGGATCCCCTGCCGTTGGGGGCGGACTTTGATCCGCTGCAGTTGCCTGCGGATGGTTGTGATCGTCTGCATCCTGCTTGCGCCCGCAGCCAGTGCGGGCGACATGGCGGGCATGGTCCGGAGCGCATTCGCCGACCATGCCCGTTTCCTTTCGGAGCAGGCATTGGCGTACGAACATGGCGAAGGTGTTGCGCGTGATCCGGAGCATGCCGCGGTGCTCTATTGCGAATCGGCCCGCCTGGGCAATGTCGAAGCGATGGTCGCGCTCGGCTGGATGTACGCGAACGGGCGGGGGGTCCCGCATAGCGATGAGTTGGCCGGGACCCTGTTCGGCATGGCCGCGCAAGAGGGCGATGCCTATGCCAAAAGGATGCTGCGCTTCACCGGGCCGGGCGGAGAGCTCCCCGCCTGTCTCCAGACCCCCCATCAGCTCTTTGCCGACGCCGTCTGGCGGCTCGACGAGCGGATCGCCGGACTTCCTCCGGAACGTCGCGCGATCGCACGGCTGGTGGTCGAACTCGCACCGGAATACCAGATCCGACCCACACTGGCGTTGGCCATCGCGATCACCGAGTCGGCCTTGAATCCGCGTGCGGTATCGCCAAAGAATGCGATGGGCGTCATGCAACTGATTCCCGGAACCGCCGCCCGATTCAATGTCCGTGACGTTTTCGATCCGGCCGACAACATCCGTGGAGGACTGGCCTATCTGCGTTGGCTGCTGGCGTACTTCGAAGGGGATACGGTACTCGCGGCTGCGGCCTACAATGCCGGTGAGCGTGCCGTCGAGCGGTATGGCGGCGTCCCACCGTTTCGCGAAACCCAGGCGTACGTAAAGAAGATCATGGAGTACGTTACCGATCGTCATCATCCCTTTGATCCAGGCATTGCTTCGCCCAGCGCCATGGTGGCCGCACTGCGGGTCGAGACGTCGAGGGATGCCGGATCGTGAAGCCGCTACGACGCGGTACGCGGGACTGCCGAAGGCGGTTGCTGTTGGGAATGGGGGGGGCGGTGGCGGCCGTTGCGGTGCCCTGGCCGGTGTTTGCCGGGCTGATCGATACGGTGCCGCGGGTCAAGCCCTCGATCGTGGCCGTGGGGACCTTCCAGCGTACGCGCAATCCGGCATTCAAGTTTCTGGGCACCGGCTTCGCCGTGGGAAATGGGCGTCTGATCGCAACCAACGCGCATGTGCTTCCGAAGGTGCTCGACGAGGAGCGTTTCGAATCCTTGGCGGTGGCTCTGCCGGGCGCCCAGGAGGGCACGATGTCAGTACGTCAGGCCCGTCTCGCCGTCCGACAGGACGAGCGCGATCTGGCCGTTCTGCGTATGGAAGGGGCAGCGCTGCCCGCCTTGTCGCTGGCCGACGGCATGGACGTCCGGGAAGGGCAATCGATTGCCTTCATGGGTTTTCCGATTGGCAACGTGCTCGGGTTTTCACCGGTTACCCATCGCGGCATCATTGCGGCGATCACCCCGATCGGCATTCCGCAGGATCGGGCGCGTGACCTCAATCCCGCCTTGATTCGTCGTCTCGGGACGGATCCCTTCCGCGTCTACCAACTCGATGCGACCGCCTACCCCGGAAACAGCGGCAGCCCCGTGTTCGATCCGGAGACCGGTCGGGTGCTCGGGGTCATCAACATGGTCTTCGTGAAATCGACCAAGGAAAGCGCGCTGAGCGATCCGTCCGGCATCAGCTACGCGGTTCCGGTCCAGTATCTGCGGAGTCTGATCGCGGGCCTGGAGTGAGGGCGCATGACCCTGGTCAAGTCTGGTCCCCCCGCCGGGAATCGAACCCAGATCTAGCGCTTAGGAGGCGCTCGTTCTATCCATTGAACTACAGGGAGAGGGCGCAATTCTAGCCTTTCGGGCTAGCGCGACCAAGTCCGAATTCACTCCCGACGGGGTTCGGAACCGGGGCCATTCGGTTCGGAGGAAGCCGTTGTTCCAGGTTCCGACGGTTCGACCGCCTTGTCGGCCTTCTGGTCGCGTGGCGGCGGGAGGAAGAAATCGCGTGGCCGCCTCACGAAGCGGATCAGGATCAGCCTGATCAGGTCCTGGCCCTGGGCAAAGGTGATTCGCCGCGCACGCATCGCGACCGACAGGGTCAGGGCGAAGCTGACGGCAAGGTTGGTCAGGCCGATCAGGGCGATTCCAATCCCCACGAGGAGGGCGAACTGCAGGGGCAGACCGAACTCCAGTCCGACGAGGGCATGGCCCACGTAGGCCGAAGAGAAGGCGATATGCCGGATGTCGAGCGGCAGGCCGAAGAGCACGCCCAGCGCGGTGACGCCGCCGAGCAGGAATCCGAAGAAGAAGTTGCCCGCCATGGCGCCCAGGTTGTTCTCGACGTAGGCGGCGACACGCTCCATGCGCGGCTGCCCGAACACCTTTCGTGCCCAGCGAAGCTGCAGCAGCCGTTGCGGGATGCGTCCGTATGCGCACAGGTTGTCGTAGTAGCCGGCAATGAGCCCGGACAGGAACAGGCAGACCCCGGCGATGGCTGCGAAGAGTACCGCTCCGCTCAGCGGATGGACGTCGTCGAGCAGCTTGTGGGCTTCGTCCGGACTCACGAAATGACTGCCCGAGAGCACGTAGACCAGCATCGCGATCAGCATCGCCATCGGAATCGCCACGCCGACGTTGCCGAGAATCGCCCCGAGCTGGCTGCGGATGGTGCGTACGATGAGTTCCACCAGGTTGTCGAGATTGCGGGTCTTGCCCCGGGCTTCTCCGATCGACGCGGCGATCGCGTTCGCGGTCATGGCCGGCTGTTTCGTGGCGACCGTCCCCCCCAGGATGTGGATGAGGGCGAAACCGATGCCATAGTTGAGGCAGAACATCAGGGCTTCGCTGAGCGGGGCGAAGGACTGCCAGCCGAGCACGATCTTGAGCGTGCCCATGAGCGAAATGATCAACCCGCCCAGTGCGGCCGAGCGCAGGATACCGAAGTACTCGCCGCGGGTGGAGGTGATGAAGCGTTCTCCGGTGCGGCTTGCACTCTCGGTCATGCGCAACGAAAGCAGTTCGACGTTCTTGCCCCAGTAGTCCGAGAGCTTGTTCTTGCGGCATTCGGCACGGACCAGCTTCTTGATGAGCACGGTGATCTGCGGCGCAATGGCGTTGATGTTGCGCCGGCTGCGGAGCTGGATGAGGAGTTCGAGCAGTTCGGTGATGCGTTCCAGATGCTGGTGGAGCCGCTCGAGCTTGAAGGTCAGCGACAGGCTGGTACCCAATTTGGCCGCTTTGCGGCGGATGCGCAGGACGACCTCCTCGCATTGGCCGAGCATCACGGCAAGATGTTTCTCGTCCTCGACCGGAGTGGACGCGTCGCTCCACCAGTCCCGAAAGTTGTCCAGATAATCGATGAGTTCCGAGTTCTGGGCGAGAAACGGCGACTCGTGCTCCTCGAGGGTCGGGTCGATGCGGACCAGTTCGGGGTCGAGGCCGATCGACGAGACGTGGTAGGACAGGATGCGCAGCGCTTCGATGACTTCGACGACGGGCTGAGGCAGGCGGTCACGGTCGCGTGCATCGAGTTCGGCTTCCTCGGGGTCGAACAAGGCGTGGATGAGGTCGATCCAGTCCTCGTCCGGGATGCCGGTGACCCAGATCTCGTCGCTGGTCCGATGGAACACGGTGTTGAGGACGCCGCGCATGTAGCCCGTGTCGATCACCTCCGGCAGGACCCGCCCGGTGATGCGGCGACTGGTCTCCGAGAAGAACCCGGTCGATGGCAACAGACCGGACGAGACATACAGCGACACCAGCTTGCGGTCGTGGAGCAGGCGAAGCACCGCGTTGCGCAGTGATTCGCGGAGATCGTCACGGCGCCGAAGCAGCCGCACCAGTGCGCGCAGATTGTCTGCGGCATGGTCGAGGTCGTTCGGTTGGGGGGGGCGCAGGCGTGCGACGAACGCCACCCATAGCTGGATCTCGTTCTGATCGGGTTGGGCGAATCGCTTCAGCAGTCCTTCCATTCCACCTCTTTCAGAGTTGTCGGGATCCGGGTTGCGAACGCCTTGTTGCATTGCATTATCACCGAATTCGCCCGATATGGTAGCAGGCCGGTAGAATCGAGCCCGGAACCCATCACGCCGCCGCTTCGTCCCATGCCCCTGCTCACCGTTGACAACGCCTGCCTCGCCTATGGTCACGTGGACCTGCTCGATCGTGCCTCCTTTCAGGTCGATCCCGGCGAACGGATTGCGCTGATCGGTCGGAACGGATCGGGTAAATCGAGTCTGCTCAGGGCCTTGGCAGGGCAGGCTGTGCTCGACGACGGGGACGTGTGGCGCCAGAGCGGCTTGCGGATTGCCTACGTTCCGCAGGAAGCGGACTTCCTGTCGGATCGGGACGTGTTCGCGACCGTCGCCGACGGGTTGGGCGATGCCGCACGATTGCTCGTCGCCTATCACGAGACGCTCCATGAGGTGGCAGAGTCTGCGAGTCCCGAGGCAATGTCCCGGCTTGATGCGCTGCAGCATGAAATCGAGCAGGCGGATGCATGGCGCCTGAACCAGCGTGTCGAGGAAATCGTCCTGCGCCTGGGCTTGCCGGGAGAGGCGCAGGTGGGCAGTTTGTCCGGGGGCGGGATCAAGCGGGTTGCCCTGGCACGTGCCCTGGTTTCCGACCCGGAGCTGCTCCTGCTCGACGAGCCGACGAACCATCTCGATCTGGACGGCATCCTGTGGCTGGAGGGGCTGATTCGCGATTTTCCCGGCGCGGTCGTCGTGATCACCCATGACCGTGTCTTCCTGGACAACGTCGCAACGCGGATCGTCGAACTCGATCGCGGCCGGCTCGCGAGCTACCCGGGCAGGTTCGGCGAATATGTCCGGCGCAAGGCTGAGGAACTGGAGGCCGAGGCGAAAGCCGATCAGCGGTTCGACAAGGTGCTCGCGCAGGAGGAAGTCTGGATCCGCAAGGGGATCGAAGCCCGGCGCACCCGCAACGAGGGTCGGGTCCGGCGGCTCGAATCGCTCCGGCGGGAACGGGCGGCCCGGCGTGAGCGATTGGGCATGGTTCGGCTTGCCGTCGATGCCGGCGACAAGAGCGGCCATATGGTGGCCGAGCTCGCGAACGTTACCAAGCGCTTTGGCGAACGGGTCATCGTGCGGGACTTCTCGACCCGCATCATGCGCGGCGATCGGATCGGATTCATCGGCCCCAACGGCTCCGGCAAGACGACACTCCTCAAGCTGATTCTTGGGGAGCTGGAGCCCGATCAGGGCACGGTGCGCCGCGGCACGAGGCAATCGGTGGCCTATTTCGACCAGTTGCGCACCCAACTCGACCCGGAGTTGCCGCTCACCGAAGTGATCAGTCCCGGATCCGAGTTCGTCGAGATCGGTGGCGAGCGCAAGCATGTGATCGGCTATCTCGGCGATTTCCTCTTCGCGCCCCAGCGCGCACGCTCCCCGGTCAAGTCCTTGTCGGGAGGCGAGCGCAACCGGCTTCTGCTCGCGCGGCTGTTCGCCCGCCCCGCCAATGTGATGGTGCTGGACGAACCGACCAACGACCTGGACATCGAGACCCTCGATCTGCTCGAAGCCTTGCTCGCAAGCTACGAGGGGACCCTGTTCCTGGTCAGCCACGATCGTGCGTTCCTGGACAACGTCGTCACGCAGGTGATCGCATCCGAGGGCGACGGGGTGTGGCGAGAGTATGCGGGGGGCTACGCCGACTGGCTGCGTGTGAAGGACGCCGAGGCACGCGAAGAGGTCCGGGCGGCGAAGGTTTCCGATCCCGCCAGGCCCGCCGCCGATCGGAAACCGGCCATGGGCGGATCCGCGAAGCTTTCGTTCAAGGAGCGCCGCGAACTCGACGGGCTGCCCGACCGCATCGCCGCCCTGGAAGCCGAGCAGGCCGGGTTGCATGCGAGCCTGGCCGACCCGGCCCTTTATCAGAATGCGCCGGACGACGTGGCCCGGCTCCGCACCCGGCTCGATGCGCTCGAGACCGAACTCGAATCCGCGATGCAGCGCTGGGAAGAACTGGAGACCCGGGCCGAAGCACAGTAGATCCTACCCTCCCGACGCAAGCGCCGGCAGGAGTCGATCTGCATCGGTGGGGGATCCACTGGTGCGGCGGTCAGGGCATGATTGCCGCAGCGCCCAGGGAAGGCAGGACGCTTCCGGAGAGCCTCAGGGTGTTTCCGGAGCTTCATTTTGCTGCATCATGTACGGAAACAAATTAAAGACCAATCCCTTTCCCCAACAGGAACCAGCGTTGAACCCCATCAACATGCCTTTGCTGCGCCGGCCGGGCGTGGTGCTCGCCTGTGGTGCCCTCATCCTGACACTGGCCATGGGGGTACGCCACACGGGAGGGCTGTTCCTCCAACCCATGACCATGGATCAAGGCTGGTCGCGGGAGCTGTTTTCGTTCTCGATCGCGATCCAGAACCTGATGTGGGGGCTGTTCCAGCCCTTCGCCGGTGCCTTCGCGGATCGCTTCGGAGCCGGGCGTACGCTGGTGGGCGGTGCGCTGCTGTACATCCTGGGGCTCGTGATCATGGCCAATGCCGAGTCCGCGTTCGGGCTGAACGTCGGGGCAGGCTTGCTGGTGGGGATGGGGCTTGCGGGCACGACCTTCAGCGTCGTGCTGGGCGTGGTGGGGCGCATGGCGCCACCCGAGAAGCGCAGCCTCGCCCTGGGGATCGTCAGTGCCGGGGGCAGCTTCGGCCAGTTTGCGGTCCTTCCGGTCGGCCAGTCGCTAATCGTTTCGGTGGGCTGGCATGACGCCCTGTTGTGGCTCGCGCTCGGGATCGCCTTCATTATTCCGCTGGCGTTGGCGGTGACCGGCACCAATGGCGGCAACACCGGCGGGCAGTCGATCGCCGAGTCGCTGCGCGAGGCCCGTCGCACGGCGAGTTTTCACTTCCTGTTCTGGAGCTTCTTCGTGTGCGGGTTCCAGACCGCGTTCATCATGCTTCACCTGCCGGCATTCGTCGTCGATTCGGGGCTGACGGCCAACGTCGGGATGACGGCGGTTGCGCTGATCGGTCTGTTCAACATTGCCGGCTCCTTCCTTTCGGGGTGGCTCGGTGGGATCTACAGTAAGAAGTGGTTGCTGGCGGGGATCTACGGCCTGCGCGTGGTTGCCATCCTCGCGATCCTCGTTTTTCCGCTCACGCCGCTGACCCTGTACGTGTTCGCGGCAACGATGGGCTTGTTGTGGCTGGGGACCGTCCCCCTGACCAACGGGCTCGTGGGACACATCTTCGGGATGAAGTTCGTCGGTATGCTCTACGGCATCGTATTCCTCGGTCACCAGATCGGAGGCTTCCTGGGTGCCTGGTTGGGCGGCCTGATCTTCGACGTCTCCGGTTCCTATGCCTTGGCGTGGTGGTTGTCGATTGGTTTGTCGGTGCTGGCTGCGCTGTTGTGCATCCCGGTGCGGGAACGTCCCCTGGTCCGACCTGCGGAGGCAGCATGAAGCGGGTTGCCACCGTCGCGGCCGTCGCGCTCGGCCTGGCCTTGCTGGCGGCGATCTTCGCCGGCTACCAGCATCCGGCACTCCTGGTCGACTTCAGCAACGTGCTCTATTGCGGCTGACGCGCATCGCCCACGTCGGCGGGTTCCGTCGGTTCCGGCAGGAACCGTTCCAGATGTTCGGGGGGCGTGCCGATGCGCTTGAGGAGAAGTTCGCGATTGATCCGCAGCAGCTTCTCGATTTCGTCGATGTCGTCGGGCAGGGCCGCGTTGTCCCAGCCGCGGGCGACGTGGCGCGCGAAGTTGCTCGCCAGCCGGACGTTACGCACCCGTGGGTGCTCCGCGTTGGCCTCGTCGAGCAGCGTGATGAGCAGTTCGGGCATTTTCCAGGCACGCACCAGACCGAGCTGGATTTCTTTCGCCGTGACGCCGAAGATCGTGCGTTGCGCGACTTCGCTGCGCAGGGCCGGATCGCGCATCTGCATGTTCTGGATGCGCAGCGTAAGGGTCGGTGCGAAGGTCCAGCACATGATCTCGGTCGCTTCGCGCAACAGGGCTGCGACGGTGATCTCGTCGACATCGAGATCGTGGCGCACCACCGCCCAGTCCCGTGCGAGACGGGCTGCCTTGCGTGCGCGTCCGATCACCTGAAGGACGCCGAGCAGGGCCTTGGGATAGGTCTGCAGGCGATCCTCCACGGTGGGCATGTCTGCGAACGCGGCGAAGAAAGGGGTGATGCCGATCATCATGATCGCGCGGTCGATCGTGGTGATGTCGTGATTCTGGGATTCGCGCCGGTTGCCCTGGAGCCAGCCGAGCAACTTCATCGTCATCAGTGGATCAGCCAGCACCACGGCCGCAATGCGCCTCGTGTTGATGCCGTCCCCTTCCTCGCGCAGCGCCTCCAGATCGCGAACCGTGCATCGCAGGACCGGGATGTCCTGTTCGGACAGGAACTCGACGTAAGCCTCGACCGATTCGAGCGGCGTCTCAAGAATCGACATGCGTGTACACTCGGGTGACCATACCCGGATTATCGGTGCCTGAGGCCGAAAACTGAAGCATCCTGATGCGTCCGTGAAGCTCTGTATAATCATCCGGAGTTGCGACGATACACTCGTCGGATGTTGAATCGAGGATGGAGAGCGAAGCATGGATGCGCCGTTCAAGGCATTCCTGATCGATCAGGACGAGAACCGAAAGGTGACGGGTGCGATGGGGTCCCTGCGCCCGGACCAGCTCGATCGTGGAGATGTCACGATCCGCGTGCACTACTCGAGCATCAACTACAAGGATGCGCTCGCGGCCACGGGCACCGGCAAGATCATTCGCCGCTTTCCCTGCGCCGGCGGCATCGACCTGTCGGGTGAGGTCACGGAGAGTTCCGATCCGCGCTTCAAGCCGGGCGACCCGGTGATCGCCACCAGCTTCGATATCGGCGTGGCGCATCACGGCGGTTATGCCGAGTACGCGCGTGTGCCGGCCGATTGGGTCGTTCCGCTGCCCGCCGGTCTCGATCTGTTCGAGGCCATGGCGCTCGGAACGGCCGGCTTTACCGCTGCGCTCGGAGTCTTCCGGATGGAGGAGAACGGCCTGCGGCCCGAGAACGGTCCGGTCATCGTGACCGGCGCCACGGGAGGCGTCGGCGGGCTGGCCATCGACATGCTGGCCCAGCTCGACTATCACGTGGTTGCACTGACCGGTAAGGCCAACGAGGCGGATTACCTGACCATGCTGGGTGCGGCCGAGATCAAGCTGCGCTCCGAGATCGATTTCGAGAAGGTCCGCCCGCTCGAGGCGGCGCAGTGGGCCGGCGCGGTCGATAACGTTGGCGGCCAGATCCTGCACTGGGTGCTGGCGACGATGAAACAGGCCGGAGTGGTGGCGAGCATCGGCAACGCCGCAAGTTTCAACCTGAATACGACCGTGTTTCCCTTCATCCTGCGCGGCGTGAGCCTGCTCGGCATCGACTCGGGCTACATGGGCTTCCCCACGCGGCGCAGCGTGTGGGAGCGGCTTGGCGGCGACCTCAAGCCGCGGCACCTTGCGGCCGTTACCCGTACGATTGCCTTCGACGACCTTCCGGGGGCCTTTGACGCCTTCATCCGGGGGGAAGTCAAGGGCAGGACCGTGGTTCGCGTAGGCGCCTGATCGATCCGGCCGGAGAGGGGAGAGTCCACCATGAGCGACGACGAACAGCAAATGCTGCCCAAGGTGCTGATCGTCGACGATTCGCGCATGGTGCGTGCAACCATCATCAAGCACATCCGCGGTCGCTTCGCATTCCGCGAGGAGACCGACGGCGAGGCGGCGTGGCAGGCGCTGGTCGTCGATCCGTCGATCGATCTGGTGCTGACCGACATCGGTATGCCCCATCTCGACGGCTACGGACTGCTCGAGCGCATCCGCGAGTCCAAGATCAGCCGCCTTCAGCATATCCCGGTGGTGATCATCTCGGGCGACGAGGATGACGCGGCACGCGAGCGGGCGCGCAAACTGGGCGCCAGCGACTTCATCACCAAGGGTATCGGCACGACGGAGTTGCTCGCCCGCCTCGATTCGCTCGCCCGTCTTGCGCAGACCCGGCGCGAACTTGAGGAAAGCCGCGCCGCGCTCGCCAAGCAGAGCCCCATCGACCCGGTGACCGGCCTGGCCACCGAGTCGTATCTGAACTGGCATGGCGCGCAGGAACTGGCGCTGGCGCGACGGCACCAGGGCGGCATCAGCGCGATGGTCATCGAGATCGACCATTTCGAAGAACTGGCCCAGTGGCACGGCGCCGATGTCGCGCGGCTGGTCGCGCGCAAGCTCTCCAAGATCCTGGCGACCAAGATTCGCCAGGAGGACACCGTCGCCGAACTGTCTCCAGGGCAATTCGCGGTGCTGTCGCCAGTGAGCGATGCGGTCGGCTGCTACGCCTTCGCGATGCGGATGCAGCGGGCGATGGAGAAGCTCGTGATGACCTATCGCGAGGAGCGCATCCGCATCAGCGTGACCGTCGGCGTGTCCAGTTCCTCGGTCGACGGAATGAAGACCGTCAGTCACCTCGTCGGCGTGGCGGTACAGCGCATGCAGGCTGGAAAGCGCGAGGGGGGCAACCGGGTCGTTGGCGACCAGGGCGAGGTCACGCAAGGCATGCTCGACCGGATGTTGAAGCAAATGATCAGCATCGATCACGTGCTGGCCCGCCTTCGCCTGGGGGATGCTGCCGAGGCCGACGAACACATGCCTGCGGTCGTCGCGACGCTGCTCCCGTTGCTCGAATTGGTAGAATCGAGGATCGGCTGCGGCATTCCGCTCCAGGCACTGGAGCGCTACAGGACCGAATCGGAAGGCGACGGCGAGACATGATGCAAGTCGTCCCCGGAGTATGCGGGAGAACAGCGGAGCATCCCGGATCGCGGAAGCGGTCCCGTCCGCAAGAATAGCCCGGCCGACCCTTGCGGGGGCGAGTCGAGGCAGGCAAGGCAGCCTTCCGGAAGACGCTTCAGGCGTTTCCGGGGGTGCTCACAAGTACGTTGGGAATAACGGGAGAGGAAGGTTCTATGAGCACGTACAAGGAGTTTCATCGCCGTTCGATCGAGGATCGCGACGGTTTCTGGGCGGAACAGGCGGAGCTGGTGCACTGGCATAAGCCGGCCGGGCAGATCTGCGATTATTCGCGCCCGCCCTTCGTCCAGTGGTTCAAGGGGGGGGAGACCAATCTCTGCTACAACGCGGTCGATCGTCATGCCGCCGTCCGGCCGGATGCGAATGCGCTGATCTACATCTCCACCGAAACCAACGAGGAACGGGTTTATTCCTTTGCCGACCTGCAGCGCGAAGTCGAGCGCATGGCGGCCATTTACCAGGACCTCGGGGTCAAGAAGGGCGACCGGGTCCTGATCTACATGCCGATGATCGCCGAAGCAGCGTTCGCGATGCTCGCCTGCGCGCGGATCGGCGCGATCCATTCGGTGGTGTTCGGTGGCTTCGCCGCCGGTTCGCTGGCGACGCGCATCGACGACGCCAAGCCGGTGCTGATGGTCAGCTCCGATGCCGGGATGCGCAACGGCAAGGCCGTGCCGTACAAGCACCTCGTGGACGAGGCCTGCCGCATCGCCGAGTTCCCGCCGCACAAGGTACTGATCGTCGATCGGGGTCTGGACAAGGGCTTCCCGAAGGTCGAGGGGCGCGATGTCGACTACGCGACGCTGCGCGAGAAACACCTGGACGCACGGGTGCCCGTGACCTGGATCGAATCGACCGAGCCGAGCTACATCCTCTACACCTCGGGGACCACCGGCAAGCCCAAGGGTGTGCAACGCGATACCGGCGGCTACTGCGTCGCACTGGCCGCATCGATGAAGCACATCTTCACCGGCGGCGAGGGCGAGACGATGTTCTCGACCTCCGACATCGGCTGGGTCGTCGGGCACAGCTACATCATCTACGGGCCGCTCATCGCCGGAATGGCCACGATCATGTACGAAGGCACGCCGCTGCGTCCCGACGCCGGGATCTGGTGGAGCATCGTCGAGCGGTACAAGGTCAACGTCATGTTCTCTGCGCCGACCGCGGTGCGCGTGCTCAAGAAGCAGGATCCGGCCTTCCTCAAGAAGTACGACCTGTCCTCGCTCAAGCACCTGTTCCTGGCCGGCGAGCCGCTCGACGAGACCAGCCACAAGTGGATCATGGACGAGCTGGGCATCCCGGTCATTGACAACTACTGGCAGACCGAGACCGGTTGGCCGATCCTCGCGATCCTGCGCGGGGTCGAGCAGAGCCCGATCAAGCTCGGCTCGCCGGCCTTTCCGGTCTATGGCTACGACCTGCGCATCTTCCGCGAGGACGGCACCGAGTGCGGCGCGAACGAGAAGGGCATCGTCGGCATCGTGCCGCCGCTGCCCCCGGGCTGCCTGTCCACGGTGTGGGGCCAGGACGAGCGTTTCGTGTCGACCTACTTCAGCCTGTTCAAGGATCCGGTGGTGTATTCGTCGTCGGATTGGGGCATCAAGGACGAGGATGGCTACCACACCATCCTCGGGCGCATGGACGACGTGATCAACGTGGCCGGCCATCGGCTTGGCACGCGCGAGATCGAGGAGGCCGTGCAGATGCACCCCGCCGTGGCCGAAGTGGCCGTCGTCGGGGTCGCGGACGAGGTCAAGGGCCAGATGCCGATGGCCTTCGCCGTACTCAAGGACGCATCGGCTGCGGATACGCCGGAGAAGCGCGCCGCACTGGAGAAGGAAGTCCTGAAGAAGGTCGACGCCCAACTCGGCGCGATCGCGCGCCCGAGCCGGGTGCACTTCATCGGGGGGCTGCCCAAGACCCGCTCGGGCAAGATGCTGCGCCGCTCCATCCAGGCCCTGGCCGAAGGACGTGACGCCGGCGATCTGACCACGATCGAGGATCCCACCACCCTGGACCAGATCAAGGCTGCGCTGGCGGGCTGAGCGTAGGCTTCGATGTGGAAGAGGAACGGCCCGCAGTTGCGGGCCGTTCGCAATCTAGGGGGGCCTGGAAACCCGGTCAGGACTCCGGCGTCTCGCTTTGGGCGGTCCGCGCGAACCCGTTCTCGATCTCTTCGTGAATCACGCGCCAGATCGGTTTGACCAGGAAGCGCATGTTCTTGATGATGGATTGCACATCCATCATCGATGGTACGCGCATGCCGCGGTGTTCCACCGGGCCGCCGATCTGGCGGATGTCGACACCGAGCTTGCCGAAATGGCTGGCAAGTCGGGGCTCGGTCAGCACGAACAGGGTCTCGATCCCACTGCGCGACGCCAGCGCGACGGCGCCGAGGTACAGGCCGATCGGGATGTACGGAAAACGCGGTTGAGACTTCGACCCGAAGTCCTCGTCGTGAATCGCGACCGGGGCGCCATGCTCGTTGCGCCGTCGCCGGTACGTGGCCAGCACTGCCAGTCGAGAGACCTCGGCGATGCGCTCGCGGGGCAGGCGGGCCGGGTCGATGATCGAGCGGTCGAGCGTCTTCGCGCAGGTGCGTTCGAACGGCAGCGGGGCGTCGCGGTCCTGCGGATTGGTCAATACCAGCCGCGTACACCCCACCGCCCGACGTGGTTCCGAGCTGGTGCGCAACAGGCAGTGCAGGCTGTGCGCATCGTACTCGTCCGTCTCGCGCCGATCCGGCCGCTCCGCTTCGAAGTGGAGTTCCTCGCAATACACCGCATGGCGAACGCGATACACCTCGTCGCGCACGTCGTCATCAAGCGCCGGCTGAATCTCGAAATAGCGCCTGAAGCCATGCCCGAGGTTGAAGCGGTCGAAGAGCGACAAGCGGATCCTCCGGAAGTTGAGGCGGCATGACGGCGCCAACGGTGTCGACCGTGTAGTGAATCGCCGAAAACAGCCGGCACCGGTCTGCCTTCTCATTGATCATAGCGCCAAATCGGCCGATGCAAAACGGGAAATCACCCTGGCAGGTTCGACGTGACGTTGATGGAGCGTCGACGGGCCGACTCAGCATGCAGGACTTTGCGGCAAGTGTCGGAAAATCTTACACAGCCGTTCTGTGGTGGCGTGACGATCGCCGATCTGTTCTTGTAATCCACTGAAAATACGTAAGTAAGTGAATCTGGCATCCTGCTTGCTTTGTTGATGGCAAGTCTGGGTCGTGCAGCTTGCCAGACCCGATAGAGAGAAGAATCCTGGTCGGCTGTGACCACAAGGAGGTTGCCATGAAACTACGTACATTGGTTGGAGTTGCTGCGGCGGGGATGTTGAGTGCATCGGCCGTTCAGGCGGGTCCTTTCTATATTGAAGCAGGTTCCTACGGATTCACCGAGGCACCTATGGATGCCGACACACGGACCACTGACCTCGATTCCCTTGGTTGGACGGATACGCTTGCCACATCCATTTACTTCGGTCTCACGCCCGGGTCTACGGTGATCGACACGAATGATGCGGGAATTCTGAATACCTATGGAATCCCGCTGCCTACCGATCCGCAGCAGCGTTTGATCTCGGATCTAAATCCCTGGAGCGGGAATCTTGGTGACCCGGAGGGATTTACGGATTCTTCCGCGCTGTGGGGCATTGACTTCCTCGGTGGTACGTATTGGGGCATGACTTATACGTATACACTTCAAGGGCAAATCAACGCAGCCGGTACTGGAGTCGACTTCACGTCTGGTTATTTCGATATCTTCTTCGAAGACGGGACGATCACGGATCAACTGCTTCGGCTTGAACTGAACTCATTCTCACTGACCGATGGAGGGGCTACCTACACGGTGCTTGCGTTCGGAAACGTGACGTTTGACTGGGGGCCGCCTAGTGCATTCGCGCAGAACTTTTTCGTGGATAGTGAGTCGGGTCTGTCCTTCTATGACCTGTGGTTCAATGGCGGCAATATCAATCCGATTGCGATCAGCTGGCGGATGGACAACAATATTGACTGCCCGCCCGGGGAACCCAATTGCACAGGAGTGCCTCTTCCGGGTCAGCTGGAGCCGATCTTTGTCGATGGCGAGTTGATCGGTGGGTGGAGGCAAACTACGGTTGATGGTACGGTTCGATTCGAAGTTCCGGAGCCCGGTACGCTTGCATTGATGGGGCTTGGGCTGCTCGGACTCGGTGCAGTCCGTCGCTTCGCGAGCAAGCGTGCAGCCTGATATTCTCGGGAATCATCACGAAGGGGCCTTCGGGCCCCTTTTTTTGTGCCTTGAGATCGTCCATGCATAATGCACGCAACGGCGATTCCATAGGAGCGATCGGGTGACTCACTCACAATCCGAGTACAGCCGCGCCTTTTCCCGCAACATCGGTTGGGTCACGGAAGCGGAGCAGCGCAGGCTGGCCGGTGCCCGGGTCGCCGTCGCCGGGCTCGGCGGAGTGGGGGGCGCGCATGTGCTGACGCTGGCGCGGCTGGGGATCGGGCGGTTCCATCTTTCCGATTTCGACCGTTTCGACGTGCACAACTTCAACCGGCAGGCGGGCGCGTTCGTGTCCACCGTCGGAGAACCCAAGCTCGACGTGCTTGCGCGCATGGTTGCGGACATCAACCCGCAAGCCGAGATCGGACGCTTTCCTGAAGGGGTCACGGAGGACAACGTCGATGCGTTCCTTCGCGATGTGGACGTCTACGTCGACGGGATCGACTTCTTCGCCATCGAAGCCCGGCGCATGGTGTTCGCGGCGTGCCGGGAGCGCGGAATTCCGGCCCTGACCGCCGCGCCGCTGGGGATGGGGGTTTCGTTCCTGTATTTCAGCCCCGACGGCATGAGCTTCGAGGACTACTTCCGGCTCGAGGGCTGCGATCGGCAGGAGCAGTTTGCGCGATTCATCGCGGGCCTGTCGCCGGCGATGCTCCAGCGCAATTACCTGGTCGCACCCGAGGCGGTCAATTTTGCCGAGCAGCGCGGCCCTTCGACGGGCATGGCGTGCGAGCTGTGTGCGGGGGTGATGGGCACCGCCGTCCTCAAGGTCCTGCTCGGACGCGGAACACTGCGCGCGGCGCCATGGAGCATGCAGTTCGACGCCTACCGCCAGAAGCTGCGCTTCGCCTGGCGACCGTTCGGCAATGCCAATCCACTGCAGAGGCTCCTCCTGCGCTTCATTCGTCCCAAGCTGCGGGGATCGTGATCGCGACTCACTCGTTACACCTGCTTGCAATCCGGCCGAGTCGACAGGCGTGTGGACGTGAGAGGCTCACATGGATTGGTCCGGTGTGGCCCCGGATTGAGGTTCCAGCCAGGCATCAGGCACGGCAATCGCACGCATAGCCGTCATCGCGGTCGGAGCAATTGCACTGGCTGCGGCTCAGGGCGTAGGGTGGATTCGCGCCGAAGGCGCAATCCACCAATGTGTGCGACGAAGCGAAAGGCGGCCGGGCAACGAACCGGTGAAAGCCGTTGAACTCCGATGCATACCGCGATCCAAGCCCCGATCGGCGGCTTGCTTCGCGAAGCCGCCCTACGCGTTCTGCGTAAGCGATCGCCGTGGGCATCAGGGGGTCGGGCATGACAAACGAGCGCGAGGGTTTATACTTGAAAAGTTCCTGCGTTGTTCGTGAGATAGCGGCATGACTTCAGGAAAGTTCGGAAGTGTGGCGAAGGCCGTGGGCCTGTTGGCGATACTGGCCTGCGCATGGCTGCCGGGGCCGGTGCCGGCTGCGGAGGGGAGTGGCCTTGCCCTGGCGCGGCAGGTTCATGACCGGCCTGCGGGACAGGACGCGGTTACCCGGGGCACGATGACGCTGCGCGGTGGCGGGCGCGATCGCGTACGCGAGCTGTTCGAGTACCGCCGCGACGGGATCGGATCGGAAAGCTGGGTGCTGCTGCGCTTCACCGCACCGGCCAACATCGCGAATACCGGCCTGCTGGTGCACAACCACGATGATGCGGATGCGGACCAGTGGCTGTACCTGCCGGCGGCGCAGCGCGTGCGCCGGATCAGCAGCGCGAACCGGGGCGGCAGCTTCGTGCAGTCTGACCTGTATTTCGAGGACCTCGAAGACCGTCTCCCGGAGAAGGACCATCATCGCCTGCTCGGCGAGGAGACCTTGCAAGGCGTCGTCGTGAAGGTGCTCGAAAGCGTGCCGGTCGAGGCGTCGAACTCGGTCTACAGCAAGCGCTTGAGCTGGATTCATCCGGAGACGCTTCTGCCGCTTCGGATCGATTTCTTCCAGGGCGGTGAAGAACCGGTCAAACGCCTCGAAGTGCATCGCATCGACCAGATCCAGGGGTACTGGACGGTCATGGCCAGCACGATGACCACGCTGGGCAGCGGCCATCAGACCGTGATGGAGGTCGAGGCGGTCGTCTATGACCAGGATCTTCCCGAGACGCTGTTCACCACCCGGGCGCTTTCAGACCCGATGGTGGAGCAGGGCTTCCGGCCATGACGAGGCGGGCATGAGACCGCGCACCCCCGGCCGATCGAGTGCGGCGCTGCTGGTCGCGGCGGTGTTGTCTTCGTCGGGCTGGTCGGCGCAGGTCGAAAGGCTCAACGTGCTTTCCGGGGAAAACGGTGCGCGGGTCGAGATCGGCTTGTCGGCTCCGGTGGGGGTCGACATCTTTTCCCTCCGGCAACCCGATCGGCTCGTCGTCGATCTCGACGAATCGGCCCTGCAGTCCGGGCTGGCGCTTGAGGCCCCCGGCGGCGGCATCGTGCGGGCGGTCCGCCACGGGGCCCGGCCCGAAGGTCGCCTGCGGGTCGTGTTCGACCTGGAGGGACCGGTCGAGATCGCTGCGCATTTCGGGCATTCGGCCGGCGAGGACGGATATCTGCTGGCCATCGATATGACGGGTACGATGCCGGCGGTCAGCGCATCGGACCCGGATCGCCCCGGCTCACTCCCCCATGCCGGCACCGTACTGGCGGAGGCCTCCCGCGCAGCGGAGGATGCCGGCGGGGCGGTTGGTGGTGGGACATCGGGGCAGTCTTTCGTCTTCGGTTCCACACCGAGCGCAACGCCTGCGGAAGGGGCGCCCGGGCTGGATTCGCCGTGGCAACTGCGTCTGGACAGGGGGTTGCTGGAAAGCGGATTCCTGGGTGCGTCCGGACGGCCGGCGCGGACCAGTCATCATCTGCAGGCACTCGTCAGCGCGTCCAGGCCGCTCGGCGAGCGTTGGGAGCTGCGCCTGGGAGCCCGGCTGGACGGCCATCACCAGCGAGGACATGGGCCGGGGGTGTCGAGACTGAACGCCGACTACGACGAAACCTGGTTGCGCTATCGCGGTGACGACTGGCGTTTCACCGCCGGCGCGCAAAAGGTGGTCTGGGGGCGCACCGACGAGATCTCGCCGACCGACCGGCTGAGCACGAAGGATCTGACTCGTTTCGGACTGGACGAGATGGCCGATCGTCGACGTGCGAGCCCCGCGCTGCGGCTGGAGTGGTTCCGGGATGAATGGACGGTCGATGCCCTGTGGATGCCCGTGTTCCGGGCAGCCGTGATGCCCGACCGGGACAGCATCTGGCACCCCGTCGATCGGAACCGGGGGCGTTTGTTGGGCCTGAAGACGGATCCGATCCTCGCCGAACTCGTGCGCGAGGGGCGTTTCCGCGACCGGGTTTCGGGCAGCGGTGGCGCAGGCGTGCGCGTGAGCCGTTCCGGACGGGGATTCGACTATGCGTGGACGGTCCAGCGTGCGCGTCACTCCCAGCCGCATTACCGCATGAACGAGGCGGCACGCCTGACCTTGCTCGCGACCGGCGATCCGGCTTTGACCCTTGCGGCCGCCGACGGACCGTTGTTCCAGGCGCGGCATCCGCGCACCTGGGTGGTCGGCGGCGACCTCGGGCTGGCGGTAGGCGCGTGGACGTGGCGATTCGAGGCCGCGTGGCTGAGTGATGTGCCGGTCACGCGCCGCGACTGGTCCTTCGATACGGTGCGAGGGCTCGACTGGGTGGTCGGCGCCGAGACCTTTCCGGGCGATCGCGATCTGCGTTTGACGGTCCAGCTCGCGGGCATGCATCTGCTGGGCGCATCGGGGGTGCTCGATCGGCGTTCGAGCTATTTCCTCAACGGCGAGATCGAAGACACGTTCAGCCAGAACCGCATGCGGGCGCGCATGCGGTTCTCCTTCGGACTCGACCGCCGTGACGTCTACCTGAACCCAGAGATCGCGTGGATTGCCTGGGAGCCGCACGAGCTTTACCTGGGGCTGCACTGGCTCGATGGCACCGAAACGGCACTGGGGGGCTTCTACCGGAATCGAGGTCTGGTCGTGCTCGGCTGGCGGGGCCAGTTCTGATGCGCTGGATGCTGCACCGGCCGCGGCTCGCGCTCGTCCTGCTCGCGCTGCTGATCCTGGCGCCCGGCCCGCTGTTGCTGCGGGTCAATCTCGACAATGCACCCGAGGTCTATTTTCCAGAGGATGCGCCCGCGGTAGTCTTCGATCGGGCGCTCCGGGATCAGTTTCCGCAGGATCAGGTGCTGGTCGCGCTGTTCGAGGGGCCGGACCTCTTCGAGGCGGAGGTGCAGCGCCGAATGCATGCACTGGTGGGCCAGCTCGAACGTGACCCGCGCGTCGAACGCGTGCTTGCCGCGACGACGACCGATCACCTGCGTGCGACCGAAGACGGGTTCTCGGTCGAGCGCCTGATCGACCCTGAAGCCCTCGACGAACGCACGGCCGAGGCGTGGCGCATGCGCGTGCTGGAGGATCGTTTCGCCCCTGGGCTGCTGGTCGCGCGGGACGGGCTCGCGATGGCGCTGGTGGTCCGTCCGCACCCGATGGAGAACAGCCTGCAGCGGTTGGAGCTGGAGCGCGTACTGCGCGATGGGATCGACGCGCACGGACTGCAGGGACGGCTCGGGGCCGTAGCGGGCCATGTCGCCCTCGACGTCGCGCAGTTGCGGGCGATGATTTTCGATCTCGCGACCCTCGTGCCCGGCACGATGGGCATCGGTTTGTTCCTGCTGTGGTGGCTTTTCCGGCGGGGTCTGGTCGTCGTGCTCGCGGCCGCCAGCATCAGCACGGTGACCGGGCTCGCGGTCGGACTGCTGATCGCCATGGGCAAGCCCTTCACGCTGATCTCGGCCATCGTCCCTCCTTTGTTGACCGCCTTGACCGTGGCAATCCTGATGCACTTGTTCAATGCGGTCCTGCATGCGGCGCAGCGCGGCCTGGACGGGGAGGCTCGTATTCGCGCGGCGCTCGATGCGGTTGCGAAACCGATCGTGTTCACGGCGCTGACAACGGCTGCCGGCCTTGCCTCATTGATGGTCAGCCCGATCCGGCCGATCGAAGCCTTCGGGCTGGTCGCCGCCTTTGGCGTGCTGTGTTCGGCGGCCGTTGCACTGCTGCTGCTACCCGCCCTGATTCTTCGTTGGGATCGCGGTGCCTGGGTGCAGCCGCGTCGCGGCATGCGCTGGCTGGACCGCTTCACGGGCTGGGCGGCGCATCTGGCGATCCGCCGGGCCGGATGGGTACTGGCGGGGGCGATCGCTCTCGTCGCGGTATCCGTTCCGCAGATCGCACGGGTCGAGGTCGAAACCGACCTGTATGCGTTCTTCGACGACCGCCACGACATTACGCTCGCGACGCGCAAGGTCGAGGAACGCCTGTCCGGGGTGATGGTGCTGGAGGTCGTCTTCGATGGCCCCGAAGTGGACAGCCTCATGGATCCCGGTCGAATCCGCGCGATCCAAGAAGTTCAGGCCTGGCTGGACCAGCGCCCGGAGGTGGACTACAGCCTTTCTCTGGCCGATCTGGTCGCCGAGATGCATTGGGCGTTCAACGAAGAGGATCCGGCTTTCCGGGCCATCCCGGACAGTGCCGACCTGGTGGCGCAGTACCTGTTCATCTACGATGGGCGCGATCTGTTCGATCTGGTCGATCGCGATTTTACCCGCACGCGCCTGATGCTCAACCTCAACGCGCACGGGGCCAGCGCGCTGAACGCGCTCATGGCCGACCTGCGCATGCACCTGGAGGCGCATCCGCCGACGGACCTGGGCTGGGATCTGGCGGGCATGGGGCGTTTGTTCGCGGACCAGGAGCGCCTGCTCATTCAGGGGCAGTTGCACAGCCTGCTCGCGGTGCTGGTGATGATCGCTGCACTGATGCTGCTGATGTGGCGTTCGGTCACGACGGCCGCAGTCAGCATGGTGCCGAACTTCGCACCGATCCTTTTCATCTTTGCGCTGATGGGTTTGCTCGGCATCTGGCTCGACATGGCCACGGCGATGATCGCCAGCGTCGCCGTCGGCATCGCCCTGGACGACACGATCCACATTCTTCACGGGTACCGCGCCCGACGCAGGGCGGGAGCGCCGGTCGCCTGGGCGATCGGCCGCACCTTCCGGCAGAGTGGACGGGCGGTTACCGCAACCACCATCGTCCTGTGCGCCCAGTTCATGCTGATGGGCTTCTCCGCCTTCGAGCCGACCAATGCCTTCGGCTTGCTCACGGCCTTCGGTCTGCTAGTCGCCCTGGTCTTCGACCTGCTGGTCCTGCCCGCGATCCTCGTCCTGATCGACCGGATTGCGGGTTCCGGTGCCCGGGAACGCGTACCCGAGGGAGCCTGAACCGGCGTTTCGGCCGAGTACACTGCGCTGGGGGCCGGTTTGGTGTCGGAAAACCTTACACTTGCCGGGGGTCGGAGTCCTTATTCGTAAAAATATGTAACAAGAACCGCGGCTTGGCGTCGGTAAGCGGAGAGGCATGAACCTTGCTTTCCTGGTCGGTACAGCAAACTGACTTTTGATGAGGGGCAAGATGACGATCGCGCGAAGCTTGAAAAAATTTCTGCCGGCTGCGGTGATTGCACTATTCGCAACGAGCGGGGCGTACGCAGCGCCCTACCTGACGAATCCGGATACCTGTACGACGGACTCGGTTTCCATCACCTCGATCGAGGTCAGTCCGCTGAACGGCGAGGATGTCATCTACTCTTCCCCGCCGAATCCCGTGATCTACGCCACCAGTTGCTTCGGAAAGGTCACGGGAAGTCAGATGCCGGGCGGGAATGATCATGCGAACGGCCTGAGCGAACCCGATCCCAATATCGGCCAGCTCGGGGACGGGTTGCTGAACGGCGAGGGCGGGTACATCAGCCCGACGCAGTTCATTACGCCGGAACAGTTGCTGGATCTCAACGGCGATGGCAACGCGATCGATCCCGGGTGGATCTTCCTGGGCTCGGTCCAGGGAGATGGGAACACCACCTTCGATTCGTATGACAAGCCGTTGAACATCGGCGACATCCTGAGTTTCACGCTGACCTGCAACGGAACGGGTAGCGACCAGTGCGTCTCGGGGCTGTGGACGCTCGAGACGTCATTGAACATCATCGACGTGGTGCAGGAAGTGCTGGGACGAAACGCTTTCGATCATCTGGCCTTCGTGATCAAGGCAGGCCCGGCCTTTGCAATCTACGATTTCGATTTCAACATCCTCGGGAACGTTCTGCTCGCTGCGGGGGGAGATTTTGATTTTGAAACCCCGTACTCGTTCACCGGCGAGTGGAATACGAACGACTTCATGAATCCAACCAACACCAACCCTCAGGCGTTTTCCCATATTTCCCTGTGGGCGCGGGATCCTGTCGCGCAGAATCAGGTTCCCGTGCCGGGCACCCTCGCGCTGCTTGGCTTGGGATTGCTGGCGCTGCGCTTTGCGAGACGTCGCGCCTGAATCATCCGATCGGAGTGGGTTGCCGATCGTCCGCCTGTTAGCTTCCGCCTGAAACGTATCCCAACCGGCCGTATGCCAGCTCAGGCTGGCTCCTGCCAGGCATTGGGCGTATCCGGGATCCAACGCAAGAGCCGATGCAATGGTCGGCTGTGCCAGTCCTGTGGGCGAAATCGCGATCAAGTTCCGGCCACGGCTCGCCAATCGACGTTCAGCGTCGATTGGCGAGCCGTGATCCTCTGCGGTACGGTCGTTGCGCCACGTATCGCACAGCGGGTCGCGGCCAGAGGGCTCGATCCATTTTGCAGGGGGGGCGAAACCGGTCGCGAAGGGTGTTGGCCGCCGCCGCACCATCCAACACCGGCCCGACTTGCCAGGGGTACGTTGCTTCGTTTCGTGGCGATACATGAGGGGCGCCCTGACGGCCATCTCAGGCCATTCCAGAATCCGCAGGGCCTCTTCGCATGGATGTGCTTCCCCCGTGCTTGCATGAAAGCCCAGCGCGAGTGCGCGGCAAAGGGTTCGATCGGGTTCGATCCGGGTCCCGGTTGCAGTCGCGTCACAGGGCATGATCCGAGCGCACAAAAGAAAACACCGGCCTGTGGCCGGTGTCGGATCGGGAGGCTAAGTCCGCGGAGTCAGCTACTGGTTTCGGATCTGCGCCGACGGTTCATGACGCCAAGTCCTGCGAGACCGATGCCGAGCAAGGCGAGGATGCCGGGTTCGGGGACGGGGATCTGACGTGCATCGATCCTTGCCTGAACCAACAGCGTGCTGATTCCGGGGGCGTAATCTCCGTTGGTTCCGGAAGTCCACTCGGCAGTGAACACGTCGTACGAGCCCTCCGGAGAATCTCCAAAATATCCTCCGTCATCACCGACTTCCAGGAAGAATGCAGGGGGAATACCGCTGACGAACTGGAAGCTGATCCGATAGATCCAGCCGTCGAGAGTCAGAAAGTCGAACGCGCCTTCAAGACCGCTGATATTGAAAACGTCGTCACAGCGTGTTCCAAGCGGGTTCGGTCCGCTGCAGTCGTTCACGTTCGCGGTATTGAGCGTCTCCTCGAAGCGAACCGTTTGCTGGTCGAACAGGTTCACATTTGCCGCGAAGTCCGTCAGCACAAAGCGTGAGAAGAACTCCACCGTCGTCATGTAACCGCCTGCAGCCGTGATCACGTGATTCGTGTGCATGACCGTATCGACGGTCTGCCAACCAGCGCCCGTGATGATATCTCCAGCCTCATGGAAGATATCGAGCCGGCTCTGTTGCGCTGGCGTCCCTTGTGTGGCCGTGCTTCCGGTCCCCCATGACAAGGAGAGCCTTGCGGAATTCGGATCGCCGGCTTGGGCGTTCGCATCAGCGGCTCCATACGTTAACGAAGTCAGGCAGCTGTTGTTTTCGGCCGATCCCGTTGCGCCGCTGCACGTAGCGGAATCTTGCAGGAATCCCCCTGATGTGATGAACGCAAACTCAGAGATCAGCGCCGCGCTCGCACTCGAAGCACCCAACCCAAGCGCAGCGAGTCCAATGGCGATCGATCCGACCCGCGTTTTGAGCCCTGTCGTTTTCATGTCATCCGCTCCCGAGGTGTTTCAAGACGTTTCAAGCATGCAACGCATGGAATGTGCCAGAATTTGAAAAGGACCAAAAAACCAAACAGTTAATGTCTGCTCAAACGCCTTGTTCTGCTCTAATGTAAAGTTTCTCGACAACAATCGGGTGCTTCGGAGCCGGTATGTATCCTCGTGTATCCCGTTCCGCGTTGGAAACACTGAAAGGCAAACGGTCATCGATCCGGACATATGCCGCTTACGTCTGCCTGTTCAAATAGGGTCGTCTCAAACACGATCGATCAACGATGAGGAGAGCGACATGACGATGCGGATGAAAGCGATGATGGTGGCGGTCACCGTGGCCGTTGCGGGCATGGGTGCCGGGTCGGCCCTGGCCTGGGGTGGCAAGTGCGAGGGGCCGCGAGGCGGCAAGGCTGCCTGGCACCAGATGGAGCGCGGCGGCATGCAGGAGCGTGCGTCGGCCCGACTGGAGCAACTCGAGACGGCGCTGGCCTTGCGGGATGACCAGCGTGCGGGCTGGGATGCGTGGAAGGAAGCGATGGGTGAGCGTGCAGGCCGTGGCGGCGAACACCGGGCAGCGATGCGTGAAGGGGAGCGTCCGCGGACGGCCCTGGAGCGGATGGAGCGCATGGAGGCGTATGCGGCGGCTCGGATCGAGGCGATGGGCGAAATGCGCAAGGCCACGGAGGCTTTCTATGCGACCCTCGACGAGGCGCAACGCAAGACCTTCGACGAGCAGTTCGGGCCGCGGTCTCGCGGCGAGGGACGTCGCCCGATGGGGGCACGCAGTTCGAGCTGATCGTGCGCCCCGGGCGGTCTGCTCGCAACAGTGTGGGTAGACCGTTCCGGCGTTTCTTCGACCCACAAGGGGTAGACGCAACGTGGCCGCAGCCGGATCTCCGGTTGCGGCCACGTTGTTTGGGCAAGTGGCGATCCGGGGATTCCCGGATCGCCAGGCCGTCGTCAGATCAGTGAAACTGCTCTTCTTCGGTGGAACCGGCCAGCGCCTTGACGCTGCTCGACCCGCCCTGGATGACGGTGGTGACGTCGTCGAAGTAGCCGGCACCGACTTCCTGCTGATGCGACACGAAGGTGTAGCCTTGATCGCGGGCGGCGAACTCGGGCTGCTGGACCATCTCGACGTAATGCTTCATGCCTTCGCCGCGTGCATAGGCGTGGGCAAACTGGAAGGTGTTGTACCAGTTGATGTGGATCCCCGCCAGCGTGATGAACTGGTACTTGTAGCCCATGGCTGCGAGTTCGTCCTGGAACTTCGCGATCGTGGCGTCGTCGAGGTTCTTCTTCCAGTTGAACGAGGGCGAGCAGTTGTAGGCCAGCAGCTTGCCCGGCGAGGACGCTTGGACCGCCTGCGCGAACTCACGGGCGAATCCCAGGTCCGGGGTGCCTGTCTCGCACCACACCAGGTCGGCATACGGAGCGTAGGCCACGCCGCGGCTGATCGCCTGCTCCAGGCCGTTCTTGACCCGGTAGAAACCTTCCTGGGTACGCTCTCCGGAGAGGAAGGGCTTGTCGTTGGCGTCGTGATCCGAAGTCAGCAGGTTGGCCGCTTCCGCGTCGGTACGGGCCAGGATCAGCGTGGGCACGCCCATCGTATCCGCGGCGAAGCGCGCGGCGATCAGCTTCTCGACCGCTTCCTGGGTCGGCACAAGGACCTTGCCGCCCATGTGGCCGCACTTCTTGACGGCGGCGAGCTGGTCTTCGAAGTGCACCCCTGCGGCGCCGGCCGTGATCATGTTCTTCATCAGTTCGAAGGCATTGAGCACGCCGCCGAAGCCGGCCTCGGCATCGGCCACGATCGGCAGGAAGTAATCGACGAAGCCTTCGTCACCCGGGTTGATGCCTCGCGACCACTGGATCTCGTCGGCACGCTTGAAGGTATTGTTGATGCGGCGGACCATGGTCGGCACCGAGTCGTAGGCATACAGTGACTGGTCGGGGTACATGGTCTCGGAGGTGTTGCCGTCGGCAGCGACCTGCCAGCCGGAAAGATATACGGCCTCGAGGCCTGCCTTGGCCTGCTGCATGGCCTGGCCGGCGGTGATCGCACCGAAGGCGTTCACGTACCCCTTCTTGGCGGCGCCGTTGACGCGATTCCAGAGCTTCTCGGCGCCGAGCTTGGCGTACGTGTACTCGGGTTGGACCGAGCCGCGCAGGCGCACGACGTCGGTGGCGCTGTAGCCGCGCTTGATGCCTTTCCAGCGGGGGTTTTCGGCCCAGTCCTTTTCGAGGGCGGCGATTTGCTGTTCGCGAGTCATGGTCATGAGAGTTCCTTGGTTGCTGACGATTCAGGGTTGGGAGAAAGCACCCGCCGCTGCTTGTGAAGCATATCCGGTACGGCTGTTTCCTGCGGCCGGTCGATCGTTATGGGACGTCCGGCAGTGGGAAAAGTATAGGGGGGTTTGGGCTCTGCAGCAATATGTCTTATATAAGACATAAGAAAAAAAGTTCTGCTGAAAAAACAATCCCTTGCGGTTTGCTTTTCGTGATATGAAATACAAAACGGCTTTGTGAAACGGAAGTCTGCTGCGTCGCGCAAATTAGCGGATGCAAATGTTGTGCGGGTGGTCGGGCCGATGCCGGGGCACGACCACCGATCCTGGGCGCTGGACTCAGGCGTGGAGGGCGGTTTCGGAGACGATCACGCCATCCTCGTCGGCGTAGAGATAGTGCCCTGGCACGAACGTGACACTGCCGAAGTTCAGCGCGATTTCGCGGTCGCCGACACCCTTCTTGATGCTCTTGAGCGGATGGGTTCCGAGTGCGAACACCCCGAGATCCATCTCCGCGATCGCCCTCGAGTCGCGGATGCACCCGTAGACCAGAATGCCGGCCCAGCCGTTCTTCACTCCGAGCAGGGCGAGTTGGTCGCCTACCAGCGCGCAGCGCATCGAAGCGCCGCCGTCGATGACCAGTACCCGTCCGTTGCCGGCCGTCTCCAGCGCGCTGCGGACCAGGGAGTTGTCCTCGAAGACCTTGAGCGTAGCGATCGGGCCGTGGAAGGCGCGGCGGCCGCCATAGCTCCTGAACATCGGAGCGACGACATGGATCCTGCCCTCGTTGGCGTCGCAAAGGTCGGCGGTCTGGTCGGTCATGGGGCGTCCTCGTGGTGGTCGGAGGCCGCATCATACCGCGGTCACCGCAGGCAAAAAAAGACGGCCCCCGCATGGGGCCGCCCCGATCGATCCGTCACTCCGGCGCAAGTGCGCCCTCGGGCGGGTCAGTTCGCCGTCGCTTCGGCCATCTCGTCGAAGTCGAGTTTGACCTTGCCCTCGCCGTCGACGTCGATCGTGACCTTGCCGCCATTGGCCAGTCGTCCGAACAGGAGTTCGTCGGCCAGTGCGGAACGGATCGTGTCCTGGATCAGGCGCGCCATCGGCCGCGCACCCATCAACGGATCGAAGCCCTCCGATGCGAGCCACGTCTTCAGCTCGTCGGTGAAGTGCGCCTCGACCTTCTTCTCGTGGAGCTGCGCTTCGAGCTGCATGAGGAACTTGTCGACGACCTTGAGGATGATCTCGTTGTCGAGCGCCTTGAACGAGATGGTCGCATCGAGCCGGTTGCGGAACTCCGGCGAGAACATCCGCTTGATCTCGGCCATCTCGTCGCCCGTTTCGCGCTTGGCGGAAAAGCCGATCACGGACTTCTGCATCGACTCTGCGCCGGCATTGGTGGTCATGACGATGATCACGTTGCGGAAGTCTGCTACGCGGCCGTTGTTGTCCGTCAGCGTGCCGTGGTCCATGACCTGAAGCAGGATGTTGTAGATATCCGGATGGGCTTTTTCGATCTCGTCGAGCAGCAGCACGCAATGCGGCTTCTTCGTGATCGCCTCGGTGAGCAGGCCGCCGTTGTCGAAGCCGACATACCCCGGGGGCGCGCCGATCAGGCGCGACACCGCGTGGCGTTCCATGTACTCGGACATGTCGAAACGCACGAGTTCGATGCCCAGCGTGTAGGCGAGTTGCCGTGCGACCTCGGTCTTGCCGACACCGGTAGGGCCGCTGAACAGGAAGCTGCCGATGGGCTTCTGCGGGTTGCCGAGGCCCGAGCGCGACATCTTGATCGAGCGGGCGAGCGCCTCGATCGCGGCGTCCTGCCCGAACACGACGTTGCGAAGGTCGCGTTCCAGCGTCCTGAGCGCGGCCTTGTCATCGTTGGAGACCGAGCGGGGCGGGATCCGTGCGATCTTGGCGACGATCTCCTCGATCTCGCCCTTGCCGATCGTCTTTCGCTGCCGCGACTTGGGCAGGATGCGTTGTGCCGCGCCGGCCTCGTCGATCACGTCGATCGCCTTGTCCGGGAGATGACGATCGTTGATGTAGCGGGCCGACAGTTCGGCAGCCGACAACAGGGCGGCCGCCGAGTACTTGACGTTGTGGTGTTCCTCGAACCGGCTCTTGAGCCCCTTGAGGATCTCGATCGTCTCGGCCACCGAGGGCTCGACCACGTCGATCTTCTGGAAACGGCGCGACAGCGCGTGGTCCTTCTCGAAGATCTGGCGGTACTCGTTGTAGGTCGTCGCGCCGATGCACTTCAACTGACCCGAGGAAAGAGCCGGCTTGAGCAGGTTGGAGGCGTCGAGCGTGCCCCCCGAGGCGGCGCCTGCGCCGATCAGGGTGTGGATCTCGTCGATGAAGAGGATCGCATTCTGGCTTTCGCGCAACTGCTTGAGCACCGCCTTCAGGCGCTGCTCGAAGTCGCCGCGGTACTTCGTGCCGGCGAGCAGTGCGCCCATGTCCAGGGCATAGACCTGGGCTTCGCGCAGCACGTCGGGCACGCGGTCCTCGATGATGCGCCGGGCCAGGCCTTCGGCGATGGCAGTCTTGCCGACGCCGGCCTCTCCGACCAGTAGCGGGTTGTTCTTTCGGCGGCGGCACAGGGTCTGGATCACGCGCTCGAGTTCGCGGTCGCGCCCGATCAGCGGATCGATCTTTCCGACCAGCGCCTGCTGGTTGAGGTTCTGCGTGAAGTTCTCGAGCGCACCGCCCGACTGGGCGCCTTCCTGCTCCTGTTCGCCTTGCTCCTGCTCGCCGCGCTGCGGCGCGCCAGCGCCGGGCTGCGGCGTCTTGGCGATGCCGTGCGAGATGAAATTGACCACGTCCAGGCGCGAGATCTTCTGGCGCTGGAGAAAGTAGACCGCATGCGAATCCTTCTCGCCGAAAATCGCGACCAGCACGTTCGCACCGGTGACTTCCTTCTTGCCCGAAGACTGGACGTGCAGGATGGCCCGCTGGATCACGCGCTGGAAACCGAGGGTCGGCTGGGTGTCGATCTCTTCTTCGCTCTCGACCTTGGGTGTGTGCTCGTTGATGAACGTGGTCAACTCGCGCCGCAACTCCTCGACGTTCGCCGCGCATGCGCGCAAGACCTCTGCCGCCGAAGGATTGTCCAGAAGGGCGAGCAGGAGGTGCTCGACAGTGATGAACTCATGCCGCTTCTGCCGTGCTTCGACAAAGGCCATGTGAAGGCTGACTTCAAGTTCTTGCGCGATCATTCTCAGTTTTCCTCCATCACGCAGGCCAGCGGATGCTGGTGCTGACGGGCAAAGGACACGACCTGTTCGACCTTGGTCGCCGCGACGTCCTTGGGAAAGACGCCGCACGTCCCCGAGCCCTCTCTGTGGACTTGGAGCATGATTCGTGTGGCCCGTTCGCGATCCATGCTGAAAAATTTCTGCAGTACGACGATCACGAATTCCATGGGGGTGAAATCGTCGTTCAGCAGCAGCACCTTGTACAGGGGCGGAGGTTTGGTGCGTGTACGTTCCGCCTCGAGCAGGGGGTTGTCCTGTTTGTGGGTGGCCATGCGAGTCATTCTAATCAAGTCGCCGCCAAGTGCAATAGAGTCGCCGAGCGGTCGCGAGGTGGGACAAAACGCCTCATTTCGGGCGAAAAAGTAACCCATTCGGTTGTGCGCTGCACACTTGCCGACGATCGACATTTCCGGCACGTCGAAGGCTCTTTTTGCCACAAGTGAGCGCGAATCACCCGGTTGAAATATTGCGACGCACTAACACATTCCAAGAAATGCGTCCAATAAAGTCTTGACGGTGTGCTGACAAATGCGTAAAAGCAAGCTGTGTGAAATGCCAAGCTTGGCTTGCCGCCAGCCTTTTCGTGCCGCCGATGGGGGGGCGTCAGGGTCGGTGCCGATCCTCTCGGCATGGAAGCACCGACGGGGTAGTACCCGCAATACTCAGTATTTTTCAAGGAACAAGGCAATATGGCAACTGGTACCGTTAAGTGGTTCAATGATTCCAAGGGTTTTGGCTTTATTACCCCGGATGACGGCAGCGAAGATCTCTTTGCACATTTTTCGGCAATCAACATGAACGGGTTCAAGACCCTCAAGGAAGGCGAAAAGGTTTCCTTCGAGGTGACCCAGGGGCCCAAGGGGAAGCAGGCGTCGAACATCCAGCGAGCCTGATTCTGGCGTCTGGCGTGTCTGTCCGGTCGCCTGTTCACAGCCTTTCATGACTGTACCCCGGTTCCGGAGTTGAAACAGCGCCAAATGTAAAGAGGCCGCAGGGAATTCCCGGCGGCCTCTTTTTGTTCCCGAGTACCCGACGTCCGCTGCAGAAGCGCTGGCGGACGAGTCCGTGCGCCTGTAGCGCGGCGGCGTTACTTGAGCTTGATTTCCTTGTACGGTACGTGCTTGCGCGCGACCGGGTCGTACTTCATGAATTCGAGCTTGTTCGGGGTGGTACGCTTGTTCTTCGAAGTGGTGTAGAAGTGACCGGTACCGGCGGTCGACTCCAGCTTGATCTTTTCGCGGGCGCCTTTGGCCATTTGAACCTCCGTTCAGTCGCGGTTGCTGGGATGCTCAGATCTTCTCGCCGCGGGCGCGAAGCTCGGACACGACGACATCGATTCCTTTCTTGTCGATCGTGCGCAGCGCTGCGTTGGACACGCGCAGGCGGATCCAGCGGTTCTCGGCCTCGCTCCAGAACCGGCGGTTCTGCAGATTGGGGAGGAAACGACGCTTGGTCTTGTTGTTGGCGTGGGAAACGTTGTTGCCCACCATCGGCGCTTTACCGGTCACTTGACAGACGCGAGCCATAGGTTGCTCCAGGGAATTCGGATTTCGGAAAACCCCGGATGATAGCGCAGAAGCCAGAAGGGATGCAAGAAGATGCGCCGCCTTAGAGCAGGCCGCGCTCGGCGAAGGACAGGGGTGCGGCATGGGCCGTGACCACGAAATGATCGAGCACCCGCACATCGACGAGATCCAGTGCCTGTTTGAGGCTGCGCGTGAGCAGCTCGTCCGCGGTGCTCGGCTCGCATGTGCCGGACGGGTGGTTGTGCGCGAGGATCACCGCGGCGGCGTTGTGGGCGAGGGCGAGCTTGACGACCTCGCGCGGGTAGACACTGGTCTGGGTCAGCGTGCCACGGAACAGTTCCACCCACTGGATCAGCCGGTTGCGCGCGTCGAGCAGCAGGATGCAGAAGACTTCGTGAGGCAGGCTGCCGATGCGAAGACGAAGCCAGTCCCGTACCGCAGACGGCGAGTCGAAGAGGTCGCGCTCGCTCATCCGCTCGGACAGCGCGCGTCTTGCCAGTTCCATCGCTGCCTGCAGTTGGGCATACTTTGCCCGTCCCATGCCCGGCAACGCGGCGAATTCGGCTACCGATGCATTGCACAGGCGGTTGAGCCCGCCGAAATGCCGGAGCAGGTCGCGTGCGAGGTCGACGGCGCTGCGACCGCGGATGCCGATGCGCAGGAAGATCGCGAGCAGCTCGGCGTCGGAAAGTGCGCTGCTGCCGCGTTCCAGGAGTTTTTCGCGCGGACGCTCGCTTTCGGGCCAATCGGTGATCGCCATGGGTCTTGTGTAGAACGAATGCATGAACAGGACAATCATACGTCATGAATGGTATTGCGGGGCGTAAACTCTTGGTGGCCGTCACGGGGGGCGTAGCGGCCTACAAGTCGGCCGAGCTGGTGCGCCTGCTGGTCAAGGCCGGGGCCGAGGTGCATGTCGTCCTGAGCGAGGGCGGGGCGCGCTTCGTAACGGCGGTCACCTTCCAGGCCCTTTCGGGGAATCCGGTGTGGTCGGACCTGTGGGATCCGCGCATGGCCAACAACATGGCGCACATCGACTTGAGTCGGGACGCCGATGCGATTGTGGTCGCCCCGGCTTCGGCCGATGTCATCGCGAAACTCGCGCACGGACTGGCCGATGACCTGCTCACCACGATGGCCCTTGCCAGGGACTGCCCACTCATCGTCGCGCCGGCCATGAACCGGCAGATGTGGGAGCATCCTGCGACTCGGCGGAATCTCGCGACCCTTCGCGGGGATGGCGTCTCGGTTCTGGGGCCGGACGCCGGGGAGCAGGCCTGCGGCGAGACCGGAATGGGGCGCATGCTCGAGCCCGAGGCGCTGTTCGAGGAACTCGTCGGGTTCTTCCATGCGAAGACGCTCGCGGGCCGCAAGGTGCTGTTGACCGCAGGGCCGACCTTCGAGGCGATCGATCCGGTACGCGGTATCACCAATACGAGTTCGGGCAAGATGGGCTATGCGCTGGCGCAGGCGTTTCGCCGTGCCGGGGCCGAGGTGGTGCTGGTGAGCGGGCCGACCGGACTGGCTGCGCCGCTCGGCGTCAGACGGGTGGATGTGCGAAGTGCGCTCGAGATGCGGGCAGCGGTGCAGGCGGATCTGCCCGGCACCGACATCTTCGTTGCCGTGGCTGCGGTGGCCGACTACCGGCCGGCCGATCCTGCCGGACACAAGATCAAGAAGTCGTCTGAGGAGAGGACGCTGGCGCTGGTGCCCAATCCGGACATTCTCGCGGAGGTCGCTGCCGCGCCGCAGGCCCCGTTCTGCGTCGGCTTTGCGGCCGAGAGCCGGGATCTGGACGTCTATGCCGAAGGCAAGCGCCAGGCCAAGGGCCTGCAACTCGTGGTCGGCAACCTCGTGCAGGACGGACTGGGGGCCGACGACAATGTCGTGGTCCTGTACGACGCTGCGGGCCGGCATCCGCTCGATCGAGCCGAGAAGACGATCCTGGCCGGGCAGATCGTCGATCACGTCGCACGCATGCTGGGCTGTGGCGAACCACGAACCGGACGAGGTTGAAATGCACCGAATCGACGTAAAGATCCTTGACCCCCGGCTGGAGGATCATCCGCCGGGTTATGCGACGCCGGGCGCCGCGGGGCTCGATCTGCGGGCATGCCTGAATGCACCGCTGTGCCTGCACCCGGGAGACAGCTCGCTCGTGCCGAGCGGCATCGCGATCCATCTGGCCGACCCCGGCCTGGCGGCGATGATCCTGCCCCGCTCGGGGCTCGGGCACAAGCACGGCATCGTGCTCGGCAATCTGGTCGGGCTGATCGACTCGGACTACCAGGGACAGATTTTCGTCTCGGTCTGGAACCGCGGGCGCGAATCGTTCACGGTGCAGCCGATGGAGCGGATCGCGCAACTTGTCGTGATGCCCGTACTTCAGGTCGGTTTCAACGTGGTGGATGAGTTTGTCGACAGTACCCGCGGGGAAGGGGGTTTCGGCAGCACCGGAAAGCAGTGATTTCGTACGCATGGCCGGCGACGAGAGAACGAAGAACGCGCATCCGGGAATTCCGACCGGGGTGCACATCGTGCTGGAACGCGACGGACAGGTCCTGATGATGCGGCGTGCGAACACCGGCTTCTTTGATGGCCTGTACAGTCTGCCAGGGGGGCATGTCGAACCTGGCGAGTCGCTGCGGGAGGCGGCGATGCGCGAATTGCGAGAAGAAACGGGGGTGCGCGCGGACCGACTCGAGCCGTTCGGAGTCGTGCATCGCCTGTCTGACACCAACCGCATCGATTTCTTCCTGCGTGCGTCGGCCTGGGAAGGGGAACCGCGAATCCTCGAGCCGGACAAATGTGACGAAATGGGCTGGTACGGACTCGATGCGCTACCCGATGCGACCGTCGCGTACGTGCGCCGGGCATTGACCGGGACGAAGGAACCCTGGATCCTCGAGTCGGGGTGGGCAGTCCACCGTTCCTGATTTGGACTTAGTACAGAATATGATCATGATCTGATATATTCACCGGACCCTGATCCAGCTTACCGAAACCGAAGTCAATCAAGGAGGAACCGAACGTGAAAAGAACCATGATGATTCTGTCGATGGCGGCGTTCGCGATCGCCGCCCCGGTCAGTGCGCAGACGATGGCTGACGCCGAGCGTCTGGTTCGGGCAGCCCAGAACGTAGATCTGGATCGAGCCCACGAGATCCACATGGAAACCTGCTTTGCCTGTCACGGTGCCGAAGGCCTGAGCGCTACACCGGATACGCCGCGATTGGCCGGCCAGCATTTTCAGTACATCGCCAAGCAGCTTGCGGATTTCAAGTCGGGCCGCCGGGAGAGTACGGTGATGCAGCCCATGGCCAAGAATCTGACCGAAGAGGAGATGCTCGCGCTCGGTGTCTACTTCAACGTCAAGCCGTCGCCGGCACAGCGCGTGCGCGACGCCGAACTGGCCGCGGTCGGGCGCTATCTCTATCACCGCGGCAACGAGTTTTCCGGGGTGGCCAATTGCGCCGGCTGCCACGGCGAGCGCGGTCTGGGTACGGATGAGCTGCCTCGGCTGGCCAGCCAGGGTACGCGCTATACGGAGACGCAGCTGAAGCTCTTCAGCGAGCGTCCGCGTACGCCGGACAACGAGATCATGCATACGATCGCTTCGAAGCTCACCGAACTGGAGATCAAGGCGCTGGCAGCCTACATCAGTTCGATGGAGTGATCGACGGTGCGTGAAGGCCGGCCGGCAGGCCGGCCTTCATCTTCCGGTTTCGCCGGTCGTCGGCGTGTCGCGGGCAGCAGCTTCGTCCGCAAACAGCGTACGGAACCGAAACTCGTGCGGGTAGGGGAAGAAGTCCTCGACATGTCCCGCGCGGATCGATACCTGTGCGCCTTGCCAGAATTTCGGGTCGAGCAGGTCGCTGTGGTACTTGAGGAAGGCCTTTCGCACGCGCGGCGAGCCGAGCAGGAAGGTTGCGAATTCCTCCGGAAACACATCCATCGGGGCGGCCGAGTACCAGGGTTCGCTCGATAGCTCCATCTCCGGATAGGGTGCCGGAGGGATCCTGCGAAAGTTCATGCGGGTCATGAACTCGATTTCATCGTAGTCATAGAAGACGACACGCCCGTAGCGCGTGACGCCGAAGTTCTTCCACAGCATGTCGCCGGGAAAGATGTTCGCTGTCGCCAGTTCGCGAATTGCGTTTCCGTATTCGCGCACGGCACGGTCGAGTTCCTCGTCGGGGGCTTGTTCGAGGTGGATGTTGAGCGGTGTCATGCGGCGCTCGATATAGAGGTGCTTGATCACGACCGAATCGCCCTCGATCTCGAATGACGAGGGTGCGAGCGTGCGCAACTCCTCGAGTACGTCGGGATGAAAGCGCGAGTGCGGGAGCGCGGCGTACGAGAACTCCAACGTATCGGCCATGCGTCCGACGCGGTCGACCTGCTTGACCATCAGGTACTTGCGTTTGACCGTGGCCCGGTCCATGTATTTCGAGGGACCGAAGACGTCCTTGATGATCTTGAACACGTAGGGATACGAAGGCAGGGTGAAGACCAGCATCACCATTCCGCGAATCCCGGGGGCGATGATGAACTGGTCGTTCGAATGGCGCAGGTGCGCCAGAAGGTCACGGAAGAACATCGTTTTGCCTTGCTTGCCGAGCCCGAGCATCGTGTAGAGCTCGCTACGAGGCTTGTTCGGCATGATCGAGCGCAGGAACTGAACGGTACCCGACGGTACTTCCATGTCGACCATGAAATAGGCCCGGGACAGCGAGAACAGCACCGAGATCCGCCAGGGGTCGAGAAGGACCGTGTCGACGTAGAGTCTGCCGACGTCATCGTGCCGCACTGCGATTGCGAACGGATATTCCTGGTATCCGTTCACGGCCTTGCCGATGATGTAGGCCGCCTTGTCGCGGTAGAAGGCCGAAAACAGTACCTGGATCTGGCAATTGACCTCCATGGCAGGCCATTTCCCGAGATGCTGCAGTGCGGCCCGCAGGATGAAGTCCACATCCCGGTCGAGGTCATCGAACGGGCGCTCCCAGTCGAAATCCTCGATGATTCGCCGCATCGTCGTGCGCAAGCCTTCGTCCTGAGGGTAATAGCTGCTATAGACCGGCGGGTAGGATTCGATGTATTCGGTCGAGATCGCCGGGCGCGCGAACAGGTAGTCGTTGTTGAAGTAGGTCCGGTGCAGGATCTTGCAGCACACCGAATTGAAGAAGGTCTCGGCCAGTTCCGGCTGTTTGTGCCGGATCAGCATTCCGATGTAGTGAAGCTTCAGCTGCTGCCAGGTGCTGTCGTCCAAGGAATCGGCGTCGAATTCCTCGTGCAGCCGCTTGACGGTTTCGTCGACACGGTCGTCATAGAACTGCACGCGATCACGCACGGCATCGAGCTGAGCTTGCCAGTCGCCGGTCTCGAAGATCTCCTTGGCCCGTCGGCTGGTGTCCCGGAAGATGCGGTAATGCTTGTTGAAGCCCTCGATGAGCGCCTGGGCGATGGCCTGGGCCACCGGGTTTTCGCCTTGAATGCCTTCCATTCCCGCGTCCTTTGCATGCGCGCATGGAGTGCTAGTTTGGCATTGCCGGCGGTTGCCGGCCAGTGGGATGACACATGGGAACCGCCTGGGTCAGTCTTCTATCTTTTATATGCTATCTATTCCATAATGTGAAACGTCTTTTTATAAAGATCGATGAACGGGTCGTGGAGCGCTATAATGCCCTGCACGCGCCGTCGGTCGGGAGCCGGCGGATGGGCCATGAAGACAACGAGGGAGAGATTCGATGCCAATGAAGCAGCCGACCATCATCTATACGATCACCGATGAAGCGCCCATGCTGGCCACCGCGGCCTTCCTGCCGGTGATCCGGACCTTCGCCGGAGCAGCCGGCATCAATGTCGAACAGGCCGACATCTCGGTGGCAGCCCGCGTGCTCGCGGAGTTTCCCGAGTCCTTGTCGGAGGCCCAGCGCGTGCCCGACACACTTGGCGAACTTGGCCGCCTGACCCTCGAACCCGACACCAACATCATCAAGCTGCCGAACATCAGCGCCTCGGTAGCCCAGCTCAAGGCCTGCATCAAGGAACTTCAGGGCAAGGGCTACGCCATCCCCGACTATCCCGAGGATCCGAAGACGGACGAAGAAAAGGCAGTCAAGGCGCGCTATTCCAGATGCCTCGGTTCGGCGGTGAATCCGGTACTGCGCGAGGGCAACTCCGACCGCCGGGCGCCTGCGGCGGTCAAGAACTACGCGAAGAAGCACCCGCACTCGATGGGTGAATGGAAGCAGTGGTCGCAGACGCATGTTTCCCACATGCACCACGGCGACTTCTACCATGGCGAGAAGTCGATGACGCTCGACCGTGCGCGCAAGGTCAAGATGGAACTGCTGACCCAGAGTGGCAAGGCGATCGTGCTCAAGCCCGAGGTCGCGCTCCAGGATGGCGAGATCATCGACTCGATGTTCATGAGCAAGAAGGCACTGTGCGAATTCTACGAGCGCGAACTCGAGGATTGCCGCGACGCGGGCATCCTGTTCTCGCTCCACGTCAAGGCCACGATGATGAAGGTCTCGCACCCGATCGTGTTCGGCCATTGTGTGAAGATCTACTACAAGGAAGCCTTCGAAAAGCACGGCGAGTTGTTCGACGAGTTGGGCATCAACGTCAATAACGGCATGGTCGACCTCTACGACAAGATCAAGACGCTGCCCGAATCCAAGCGCGACGAGATCATCCGAGACCTGCACGCCTGCCAGGAGCACCGCCCCGAGCTGGCCATGGTCGATTCGGCCAAGGGCATCACCAATTTCCACTCGCCCAACGACATCATCGTCGACGCCTCGATGCCGGCGATGATCCGCGGCGGTGGCAAGATGTGGGGTGCCGACGGCAAGCAGTACGATTGCAAGGCGGTAATGCCGGAATCGACCTTTGCCCGCATCTACCAGGAGATGATCAACTTCTGCAAATGGCACGGCAACTTCGATCCGCGCACCATGGGTACGGTGCCGAACGTCGGCTTGATGGCGCAGAAGGCCGAGGAATACGGCTCCCACGACAAGACCTTCGAGATCCCGGAAGCGGGGGTTGCCAACATCACCGATCTCGAGACCGGCGAGGTCCTGCTGTCCCAGAACGTCGACGAAGGGGACATCTGGCGGATGTGCCAGGTCAAGGACGCTCCGATCCGCGACTGGGTCAAGCTTGCGGTCACCCGTTGCCGTAACTCCGGCATGCCGGCGGTGTTCTGGCTCGACCCGTATCGTCCGCACGAGAGCGAGCTGATCAAGAAGGTCAAGACCTATCTCAAGGATTACGACACCAACGGTCTGGACATCCAGATCATGAGCCAGGTCCGCGCCATGCGCTACACCCTGGAGCGCGTCGCCCGCGGACTGGACACGATCTCGGTGACCGGCAACATCCTGCGCGACTACCTCACCGATCTGTTCCCGATCATGGAGCTGGGCACCAGCGCCAAGATGCTCTCCATCGTCCCGTTGATGAATGGTGGCGGGATGTACGAGACAGGTGCCGGCGGTTCCGCGCCCAAGCACGTGCAGCAGCTGGTGGAAGAGAATCACCTGCGCTGGGATTCGCTGGGCGAGTTCCTCGCCCTGGCGGTTTCGCTCGAAGACCTCGGCATCAAGGAAGACAACGCCCGCGCCAAGCTGCTGGCCAGGACCCTGGACGAGGCCACCGGCCGGCTGCTGGATGAAAACAAGTCGCCCTCGCGCCGTACCGGCGAACTGGACAACCGTGGCAGCCAGGTCTACCTGGCGTTGTACTGGGCACAGGCACTGGCCGCGCAGACCGAGGATGCCGAACTGGCGGCCAAGTTCGCACCGCTCGCCAAGGCGCTGGCCGATAACGAGCAGAAGATCGTCGAGGAACTCAAGGCGGTCCAGGGCAAGGCGGTTGACATCGGCGGCTACTACCTGCCGGATGCGCAGAAATGCGCGGCGGTGATGCGCCCGAGCCCCACCTTCAATGCCGTGATCGAGGGCGCCGCGGCTTGATCCGAGCTCAACCTGGGCAGGTGCGGACGCACCTTGCCCGCAGCGCTCGTGACGCCAGGCATCGCCTGGCGTTTTTTGTAGGTGGTCGTTCCGAATGCATGTCGGTGGGACGTTTGAGGGGCGCGGGCGTTTGGAGGATAATTTTTGCGTTGTCCCGGTGCGGTCTGCGCCGGTAGCGGCGTACGGACCCACGACACTGCCGGGGCGGCATCGCACGGACGGAATTTCCGTTGCACAAGGACCAGGAGGGACTACCTATGAGTGCAGCCAGAATTACGGTTCCCGCAGACGGCCAGAAGATCGTCCCCGGGGAGGCGATTCCCGACCATCCGATCATCCCCTTCATCGAGGGTGACGGAATCGGCATCGATATCACCCCCGTGATGATTCAGGTCATCGATGCGGCGGTCGAAAAGGCATACGGGGGGAGCAGGAAGATTCGCTGGATGGAGGTCTTTGCCGGCGAAAAGGCGACACGGATCTACGGGCCGGACGAATGGTTTCCGAGGGAGACCTTTGACGCGCTCAAGGAGTTTTCGGTTTCCATCAAGGGGCCGATGACCACTCCCGTGGGCGGCGGTATCCGCTCGCTGAACGTCGCACTGCGCCAGGAACTGGACCTGTACCAGTGCGTGCGGCCGGTACGCTATTTCAAGGGCGTCCCGTCTCCGCTGAAGAACCCGGAACTGACCGATATGGTCATCTTCCGCGAAAACACCGAGGATATCTACGCTGGCGTGGAGTGGCAGGTCGGTTCGGAGGGGGTGAAGAAGGTTATCCAGTTTCTCACCGAGCAGATGGGCGTGCGCAAGATCCGCTTTCCGGAATCGTCCGGTATCGGCATCAAGCCGATCTCGGTCGAGGGCACTTCGCGGCTGGTGCGGGCGGCGCTCAACTACGCGATCGCCAATGACCGCAAGTCGGTGACTTTCGTGCACAAGGGCAACATCATGAAGTTCACCGAGGGCCTGTTCCGCGACACCGGCTACGAGGTCGCGCAGAAGGAATTCGGTGCCGAACCGATCGACGGCGGGCCGTGGTGCAGGTTCGAGAACCCGAACACGGGCCGGGAAATCGTCGTCAAGGATTCGATTGCCGATGCCTTCCTGCAGCAGATCCTGTTGCGACCGGCCGAGTACGACGTGATCGCGACGAGCAACCTGAACGGCGACTACATCTCCGATGCGCTGGCTGCCCAGGTCGGCGGCATCGGTATCGCGCCGGGGGCGAACATTTCCGATCAGTACGCGTGCTTCGAGGCCACGCACGGTACTGCGCCCAAGTACGCCGGACTCGACAAGGTCAATCCCGGATCGCTGATCCTGTCGGCCGAGATGATGCTGCGGCACCTGGGCTGGAGGGAGGCGGCGGATCTTGTCATCAAGGGCATGGAGGCCGCGATCGGCGACAAGCAGGTGACCTACGATTTCGCCCGCCTGATGGACGGGGCGAATGAGGTCAGCTGTTCGGGCTTCGGCGAGGCGATGATCGCCCGCATGTAAGTCACCTGCACGGCAGCGGCAAAGCCCCCGTCTGACGGGGGTTTTGCCGTTTACGGCCAGTCCCGCCAAGGTCGTCCTGCCCACACATTGTTCAGGATGCCGCCGACGGATTTTCCCCTTGTAAGGAACGAGTAAGAACGGACCCGAATAATCGGCCACGGTGCTTAGTAGTCAGGAGGGCTGCGACCGTTCAGGTCGTGGACTTCGCATCATTCATCAAGAGGAGACTGTATGGATAACAATGCTGCGCTGTACTGGAAAGCGACGCTGAGCCTGATCGCCAAGATCCTGGTCGTCTGGTTCGTCGTTTCGCTCGGCGCCGGGATTCTTTTCGCCCCGATGCTGAACAACATCCATCTTGGCGGCTATCCGCTGGGGTTCTGGTTTGCCCAACAGGGGTCGATGTACGTGTTCATCGGCTGCATCTTCTACTACGCGAAGAAGATGGGCGAGATCGACCGCAAGTTTGACGTGCACGAAGACTGAAGGGGCGCCATATGGATCTGCAAACACTGACTTATCTGGTTGTCGGCGCCTCCTTCGCGCTGTATATCGGCATCGCGATCTGGGCTCGTGCCGGCTCGACCAAGGACTTCTACGTGGCCGGCGGCGGGGTCCACCCCGTGACCAACGGCATGGCGACCGCAGCCGACTGGATGTCTGCCGCATCGTTCATCTCGATGGCGGGCCTGATCTCCAACATGGGCTACGGTGGTGGCCTGTTCCTGATGGGCTGGACCGGCGGCTACGTCCTGCTGGCGATGCTGCTGGCTCCGTACCTGCGCAAGTTCGGCAAGTTCACGGTGCCCGAGTTCATCGGCGACCGCTTCTACTCGAAATCGGCGCGTGGAGTCGCTGTGCTGTGCCTGCTGGTGGCCTCGATCACCTACATCATCGGTCAGATGACGGGCGTGGGCGTGACCTTCTCGCGCTTCCTCGGCGTGACCAACGACATGGGGATCTACATCGGGATGGGCATCGTGTTCGTCTATGCGGTGTTCGGCGGCATGAAGGGCATCACCTATACCCAGGTGGCCCAGTACTGCGTGCTGATCACGGCCTACACGGTTCCGGCGATCTTCATCTCCTTCCAGCTCACCGGCAACCCGATTCCGCAGCTCGGCCTCGGCTCCAGCATCGCCGGCACCGATGTGTCGCTGCTCGCGAAGCTCGACATGGTCGTCAAGGATCTGGGCTTCAACGAGTACACCACGTCGGTTCCGGGCAGCACCCTGAACATGTTCGTGTACACGATCTCGCTGATGATCGGTACCGCGGGTCTACCGCACGTGATCGTTCGCTTCTTCACCGTTCCGAAGGTTGCCGATGCGCGCTATTCGGCCGGTTGGGCACTGGTCTTCATCGCGATCCTCTACACGACTGCTCCTGCAGTCGCCGGCATGGCCAAGCTGAACCTGCACGCAACGGTGAACGCCGCGGTCGGTCTGGAGCAGGACGCCCAGGGTCGTATGGTGGTGAATCCGGCGCTGGTGAGTGCCAATGCCGACCTGTTCGCTCCGGAGGCCAGCCTCCTGTACGAAGATCGTCCCGAGTGGATGAAGCGCTGGGAGCGTACCGGCCTGTTGCGCTGGGAAGACAAGAACGGCGACGGCCGGATCCAGTTCTACAACAGCAACACGAGGAACCCGGAAGTCCTGGCCAACGCCGAAGCGGCCGGATGGCAGGGCAACGAGCTGACGGTCAACGCCGACATCATCGTGCTCGCGAACCCGGAAATCGCACTGCTTCCCGACTGGGTCATCGCACTGGTTGCCGCGGGCGGTCTGGCTGCAGCACTTTCGACCGCTGCAGGGCTGCTGCTGGCGATCTCGTCCGCGGTCTCGCATGACCTGATCAAGAGCATCTTCGTGCCCGACATGTCGGAGAAGTCCGAACTGCTGGCCGGCAAGATCTCGATGGCGCTGGCGATCGTTCTGGCGGGTTATCTGGGTCTGAACCCACCGGGCTTCGCGGCCGGTACGGTTGCGCTGGCCTTCGGTATCGCGGCCTCGTCGCTGTTCCCGGCGATCATGATGGGCATCTTCTCCAAGAAGATGAACAAGGAAGGCGCGATCGCAGGCATGCTGGCCGGCCTCTCGGTCACCCTGTTCTACGTGTTCGCACACAAGGGGATCTTCTTCGTCCGCGGGACCGAGTATCTCGACCTGATCGGCGGAGCGAACTCCTTCTTCGGCATCACGCCGGAAGCCTTCGGTGCGATCGGCGCCCTGATCAACTTCGCCGTGGCCTTCGCGGTCGACAAGGTCACCAAGGAGCCGCCGGAGCACATCCAGGAACTGGTCGAGTCGGTCCGCGTCCCGCGTGGCGCCGGTGCCGCTCAGGCTGGTCACTGACGAGCGACGCTCGTAGGGTAGGAGGGGCGCCGGTAGCGATGGCGCCCCCGCAACCGGAACCCCGCAAAGCTGCTTTTGCGGGGTTTTTCTTTCGTGGAGGGTGTTGCTGGCGTACCATGCACCCCGATCCGCGACACTGGAGGTTCGAATGACCGGGATGGCTCCGCACGTAAGCCTGGCCTTGACCTGGATTCTGTTTATCGCGCTGTTCCCGATAGCGTTCTTTTGGCTGCGTCGCGCCTGGCGCATCATCATCAAGCGGGATTTTTCCGAGGTCGCGCTCAAGCGCGGCGAGGCGCCGCCGAATGCCGTGCGCTATGCGCCCTTCGCTGCCGTGATCAACCTCGTCGGCGGGGTCATCGTGTTGTGGGTGATCTTTGGTGTGGTCGCCGGCCTGTTTGCCTATGAAACCTGGACGGCGATGGCGGGGGTCACGATCTGGTGCAAGTTCTTCTTCGATTTTGCGCTGGGCAGGCATGCCCACGGGCTGTCGAAAGCAAAAGCGAAAGCCGTGGAGAAGAACGGGGGCGAGTAGTCCCGCGCGGCGGGCAGGCCCCGTTCTTCACGTCAACGCCGCTCGGCGACGCCGTACTTGCGGTCGAGGCGATTCATCGCCCACACGTAGATCCCGATGATCACGAGGAAGACGATGATCGCACCCTGGGAGAAGATGTAGAACCCCAGCGGAAAGCCGAGAAACTCGAATTCGTTGAGTTCCCTTGCAAAAAAAACGGTGACGAAGCTCACCGCGAACCAAACCGTCAAGAGCCCCGAAGTCAGGAGCAGGTTGATTCGCCAATAGGCGCGGTGCCGGGCCGTGAGTTTCATGTGCGTATGGTAACGGACCGGCTCGAGGGCGGCGAGCCTCGCCTGCTGTGTTGCGTCCCGCGGCTCAATCCGTGCTGCGCTGCGTGAAGGCCTTTGCCAGACGCTGCTGGACATCCGGGGGCGCGGGTTCGTGTCCGGCGCCGTTGACGTTGAATTCGCTGTCACCCGCGCAGATTGCCTTGAGGCGCGATTCGAATCCTTCCATCTCGGCCATGGGCACGATCGCGGTGAGTTCCATCGAGCCGGGTTCCGGACTTTCGGTGTTGGTCATCCTTCCCCTTCGGGACGAGAATTCCGCGCTGACTTCGCCGAAATGGCGGTCTTCGATCCGGGTCGTCACTTCGAGCAGGGGTTCGAGGACGATCGGCCGTGCGCCGAGCAGTGCGTCGAGCGTGGCCTGCCGTCCGGCGGTCACGAACGAAACCTCGTTCGAGTCCACCGCATGGTGCTTGCCGTCGACAAGGACGATGCGTACGTCCTGCACCGGAAAGCCCGCCAATGCGCCTTCAGCGAGGGCCTGGCGCACGCCCTTCTCGACGGCCGGAAGGAAATTCGTCGGAATCGCACCACCCTTGACCTCGTTGGCCAGCTCGATGCCGGTCCCACGGGGCAGGGACTCGACGCGCAGGGCGACCTCGCCGAACTGCCCCGCACCCCCGCTTTGCTTCTTGTGGCGATAACGGGCTTCGGCCGATCCGGTGATCGTTTCGCGGTAGGGGATCGTGGGGGCTGCCGTTTCGACTTCCAGGTTCCAGCGGCTGTTCAGTTGCTCGAGGATGATCTTCAGGTGGAGCTGCCCCAGGCCGCGCACGACGGTCTGCCGGCTGCGCGGATCGAAGCCGATCTCGACGCAGGGATCTTCGTCGCGCAGGCGGGAGAGGGCTTCGGAAAGTTTCTGCTCGTCACCGTGCTTTTTCGGGATCAGCGCCAGCCCGAAGACCGGCTGCGGGTACCGCGGCGAGACAAGGTGGTAGTAATCCTCGTCGTGTGAATCGTGGAGGACTGCGTCCGGATGAATGTCTTCGACGCGTGCGACGGCGCACAGGTCCCCAGGTACGCCCACGGCGGTTTCGACCTGGTTCTTGCCCTGGAGGCGCAACAGATGCGCAACCTTGAACGGCTTTCGGCCGTCGCCGATATAGAGCTGCGTGTTCGGCGTCACGGTGCCCTGGTGGATGCGGAACACGCCCAGCTTTCCGCGGAACGGGTCGTTCGAGACTGCAAATACGTGTGCAACGACATGGCGGTCCGGATCGGGAACGACCTCGACGGGCTCGGCCTGCGTACCTTCGCCCATGAGGAAGCGCGGAGGGTTGCCTTCGGTCGGGTCGGGCATCAGCCGTCCGAGCACATCGAGCAGTTCGCGCACGCCGGCGCCGGTCCGGGCCGAGACGAAACAGACCGGGATCAGGTGCCCTTCACGCAGCGCCTTCTCGAACGGATCGTGCAGTTGTTCGGGATCGAGACTCTCGCCCTGCTCGAGGTAGGCGGCCATCAGCTCCTCGTCGAGCTCGACCACCTGGTCGACGATCGCGTTATGCGCTGCCTGGACCGAGGAAAAGGCCGGGACGGCGTCATAGGCGGGCTCGAAGAAGCAATCGATGACGGCCTCGCCGCCGGGCGTGGGCAGGTTGATCGGCAGGCACTGGCGGCCGAACGCGTCGCAGATCGACTCCATCAGGGCTTCGAAGTCCGTGCCGTTGCCGTCGATCCTCGTCACCACGATCAGGCGGCACTTGTCGGCCGAGGCCGCCATCATCCTGCGCGTCCCGCTCTCGATTCCGGATTGTGCGCTGATCAGGACGGCGGCCGTATCGGCTGCGGGCAGCGCGGCCAGTGCGCGTCCCGACAGGTCCGGCAGACCCGGCGTATCGAGCAGGTTGATCCAGTGACGGGCCCACTCCAGGTGTGCGACCGACAACGACAGCGAATGCCCCATCTCCTTCTCCTGGGGGTCGAAGTCGCTCAAGGTGGTGCCACGTTCGACGCTGCCGGCCGCGCCGATCTCGCCGGCTGCCGCCAGCAGGGCTTCCAGAAGCGTGGTCTTGCCGCATCCGGTGTGACCGAGCAAGGCCACATTCCGGATGTCGTGAACCGAGGTCGGTGTCATGGCGTTTCCCTCCCGCAGCGTTGTCTGCCTGTAGTTTCCCCCTCTCCCGCGGTCGGTGCAATGGTCAACTGCGGCCGGTCCGGGTCACGAACCGGCTACGCGAGCAAGCGAGCCAGCCAGGGCAGGATCCAGGGCAGCGTCAGTGCGGTGATCAGCGCGTTCAGCCCCATTGCCAGCGCTGCGAAGGCACCGGCCTGCTCGCTGACCTGGAACGCGCGCGCGGTGCCGATGCCGTGCGAGGCCAGTCCGATCGCGAAGCCGCGCACGGCGTGATCCTCGATCCGCAGGGCCTGGAAGACGAAACGGGCGGTGACCGCGCCGAGGATGCCGGTCGCGATGACGAGCACGGCGGTCAAGGACGGCAGCCCGCCCAGTCCTTCCGCGATGCCCATCGCGATCGGCGTAGTGACGCTCTTGGGCGCGAGCGACATCATCGACTCCCGGCTCGCACCCAGCAGCGCAGCGGCGCCGACGGCCGAGAGTGCCGCGGTCAGAGAGCCGATGACCAGTGTGAGCAGCAGGGGCAACAGCATTGCACGCAGCCGCTTCCACTGGGCGTAGAGCGGGATGGCCAGTGCGACGGTGGCCGGTCCGAGCAGGAAGTGGACGAACTGGGCGCCGTCGAAATAGGTGTCGTAGTCCGTTCCGGTCAGCAACAGTACCGACACGAGCATGACGACGGCCAGCAACACCGGATTGAGCAGGGGATGCTGATGGCCGCGCTGATAGATCCACCAAGCAGCCTGGTAGGCGAGCAGGGTCAGGGTGAGTCCGAGCAGGGGTGTTGTCGAAAGATAGACCCAGATCTCGCCGAGTTCGGGATTCATTGCTCGGTCTCCTCCCGTTTGCGCCGTGTCATCGCGTTGAGCAGCACGGCGGCCACGGCGATGGCCAGGATGGTGCTGAACGCCAAGGCGACCACGAGCGGCAGCCATTCGTCGGCCAGGCGGTGAAAATGCAGCATGACGCCGGTGCCCGCCGGCACGAACAGCAACGACAGGTGCTGAAGAAGCCCGTTCGAAGTGGTGCGGAGCGGTTCGCCGGGGCCTCCACGGATCACCAGCGCAAGCAACAGGAGCGCCATGCCGACTACCGGGCCGGGAACGGGCAGTTCGAGTGCGCGTACAAGGACTTCTCCGGTCAACTGGAATACCAGCAACAGGGTGAGGGCTCCGATCATCGGTTTCTCCGGCTGTGGGTCAAGGCTGTGCAGAGTCGGCGGGAGCGTCGCCTCGCGCCGGAAACTGAACAGGCGAACATTATGGCCGGCACGAATATAAAAAACCGGCGCCGCATTCGGGATGCGGTGCCGGTTCGAAAGTCCTGCACGCAGAAGGCGGCGCAGCCGGGCAGTACCGGCCGCAGCCTTGGTTCAGGCTTGGGCCTTGGCGACCTGTCTCCAGTGGTGGAGCAGGGGTTCGGTGTAGCCGCTGGGTTGTTCGCAACCCTTGAACACGAGATCCTTCGCGGCCTGGAAGGCCACCGAACGGTCGAAGTCGGGGGCCATCGGCCGATAGGCCGGATCGCCCGCGTTCTGTCGGTCGACGACGGCGGCCATGCGCTTGAAGGTCTCCATCACCTGGGCTTCGTTGGTGACGCCGTGGCGCAGCCAGTTGGCGATGTGCTGGCTCGAGATGCGCAGCGTCGCGCGGTCTTCCATGAGTCCGACGTTGTTGATGTCGGGCACCTTGGAGCAGCCGACACCTTGCTCGACCCAGCGCACGACGTAGCCGAGGATCCCCTGCGCGTTGTTGTCGAGCTCCTGCTGGATCTCTTCGGCCGACCATTCGGCCTTGGCCACGACCGGGATCGTCAGCAGGTCGGCCAGCAGCCTGTCGCGCTCGGAAGCGAAGTCGATCTTCTCCATTTCCTGCTGCACCGCCTGGACGTCGACGTCGTGATAGTGCAGCGCGTGCAGCACGGCAGCGGTCGGCGACGGTACCCACGCGGTGTTCGCGCCGGCCTGCGGATGACCGATCTTCTGCTTGAGCATCTCGGCCATGAGGTCCGGCATCGCCCACATGCCCTTGCCGATCTGGGCCTTGCCGCGCAGACCGCAGGCCAGGCCGGTGAGCACGTTGCTGCGCTCGTAGGACTGGATCCATGGCGTCGTCTTCATCGCGCCCTTGCGCAGCATCGGGCCCGCGGCCATCGCGGTGTGCATCTCGTCCCCGGTCCGGTCCAGGAAGCCCGTGTTGATGAACACGGTGCGTGCCTGTGCGGCACGGATGCAGGCGGCGAGGTTGACCGAGGTACGACGCTCCTCGTCCATGATCCCCACCTTGAGGGTGTTCGCGCGCAGGCCGAGCAGCCCTTCGACACGGCCGAACAGCTCGTCGGCGAACGCGACCTCGGCCGGCCCGTGCATCTTGGGCTTGACGATGTACACGCTGCCGGTACGCGAGTTGCCCTTGCGTGCGAGGTCGTGCAGCGCGATCAGGCTCGTGAGCACGGCATCCAGGATGCCTTCGGGAATTTCGCTGCCGTCCGCGAGCAGGATCGCCGGGTTGGTCATCAGGTGTCCGACGTTGCGCACGAACAGCAGGGAGCGGCCGTGCAGGCGCAGGGAAGAACCGTCCGGGGCCGTGTATTCGCGGTCCGGATTGAGCGTCCGCGTCATCATCCTTCCGCCCTTCTCGAAGGAATCGACCAGATCGCCCTTCATCAGGCCAAGCCAGTTCCGATAGACGACGACCTTGTCCTCGGCGTCGACCGCGGCGACCGAGTCCTCGCAATCCATGATCGTGGAGAGCGCCGCCTCCATCAGGACATCCTTGATCCCCGCGGCGTCGGTCTTGCCGATCAGGTGCTCGCGGTCGATCTGGATCTCGAAATGCAGGCCGTTGTTGCGGAACAGGATGGCGGTCGGAGTCGCGGCGTCTCCCTGGAAGCCGGCGAGCCGCGCCGGATCCGCCAGGCCTGTGTGGCGACCGTCCTGCAGGGTCACCACCAGCCTGCCGTCGGCCACGGCGTAGGCGGTGGCCTGGTCGTGTCCGCCCTGGGCCAGCGGCGCGGCGCGGTTCAGGAAATCACGGGCGAATGCGATGACGCGCGCGCCGCGCACCGGGTTGTAGCCACCGCTGCGTTCGGCACCATCGGTTTCGGGAATCGCATCGGTGCCGTACAGGGCGTCGTAGAGGCTACCCCAGCGGGCGTTGGCGGCATTCAGCGCGTAGCGGGCGTTCATCACCGGAACGACGAGCTGCGGGCCGGCCTGCAGGGTGATCTCGGTATCGACGTCGGAGGTCGTGATGCGGAACGCCTCGGGGGCCGGTTGCAGATAGCCGATCGACTCGAGAAAGGCGCGGTAGGCCGCCGGATCCTGGATCGGGCCGGGATGCGAACCATGCCAGCGGTCGAGTTCGGTCTGGAGACGATCGCGCTCGGCGAGCAGGGCACGGTTCTTGGGCGCCAGCTCGTTGGCAAGTGCGCTGAAACCGTTCCAGAAGGCGGCGCTGTCGATGGACGTGCCGGGAAGCGCTTCGGATTCGATGAAGCGGTGCAGCGCGGCATCGACCTGAAGCTGGTGACATTGGACTTTCGTGCTCATGATGGATCGCTCATGGGGTTGCCGGACGGAATCGGGATCCTGCCGGGATGGGTGGAGGGTTGGGTGCCGGGCGCTTCATGCGTTGTCGCCGCGATAGTGTGCCCGGACATACTCGACCACCTCGGTCAGCCGCTGCCCGGTCGCGCAGGGGCTGACATCGAGGATCTCCTGCGGCTGTGCGCCGCGATTGATCCAGAAGGTGGTGTAGCCGAACCAGGTCGCCCCCGCGACATCCCAGCCGTTCGACGACACGAAGAGGATCTCGCGCGCCGCACGGCCGAATGCGTCGGGGCCGAGCTGGTAGGCAGCGGGCGCCGTCTTGTATTGGCGCACCGCATCGACGGAAAGGACGTGATCGAACAGTCCGGTCATCCCGGCGCTCTTGATCGCCACGTCTAGCATTTCAGGGGTGCCGTTGGAGAGCACCGCCATCGGAATGCCGATCGCTTTCAGTTCCTGCAAGGCCCCGAGGTTCTCGGGAAACGGGGACAGGCAGGCATACTGGTTCATCATCCGGCGCCGCTGGGCGTCGGTCAGTTCGATGCCGAGCTTGCGAGCGGCGAACACCAGTCCGTCCTCGGTCACTTCGAGAAAGGGCTTGTAGCGTCCGGACAGGGTCCTGAGAAAGCTGTACTCGATCTGCTTGAGCCGCCACAGCGCGGTCAGGGATTCGCCCTTGCCCGGAAAGAGCTGCGCGGCCAGTGCGCCGACGGAATACACGTCGAACAAGGTGCCGAAGGCATCGAAGGCGACGGCCTGAATGCGAATCGTGTTTCTCATGGGCGGATGTTCCGGGGCGCGCACCGCGGCCAGCGTAGGTCGAGACTGGATGGAAGTCTATTACACCTGTACAAGCGCTAGAATCCGGCGTTTGGTAAATTTATCTTTTACGAAAAGTACAGAATGGATCTCTTTAAGCAGATCGACAGTTTTGTCAGCGTCGCCACGCGGGGCAGCCTGTCGGCCGCTGCCCGGGCCGAGGGCGTCACCCCGGCCGTGATCGGACGGCGCCTGGACGCGCTGGAGCAACGCCTCGGCGTCAAGCTGCTGGTTCGCACGACACGAAGCATCTCGCTCACGTTCGAAGGCTCGGCCTTCCTGGAGGACTGCCAGCGAATCCTGAACGATCTCGCGAGTGCCGAGGATTCGGTCAGCCTCGGGGGGGTGAAGGCCAGCGGTCACGTTCGGGTTTCGGCCCCGGCCGGTTTCGGACGGATCCACGTCGCGCCGCTACTGCGCGGCTTTCTCGATGCCAATCCGGACGTCAGCTGCACGCTCGACCTCAACGACCGGGTTGTCGATCTGGTCAATGAGAACTTCGATTGCGCGATCCGGATCGGAGAACTGGCCGATTCGAGTCTCGTGTCGATCCGCCTGGCCGACAATCATCGGGTGGTGATCGCCAGCCCGGACTTCCTGGCCCGGCATGGCGCACCGCGTACGCCCGCCGACCTGACCGCGTTCAACTGCCTGTCGCTGGGCCAGCAGCGCGGCTGGGTGTTTCGCAACCAAGACGGCGAAACGGTCACGGTCAAGGTTGGCGGCCGACTGGAATGCAACGACGGGGCCGTCCTGCACGAATGGGCGCTTGCCGGTCGCGGCCTGGCGTGGCGCTCGCGCTGGGAGGTGGACGCCGATATCCGCGCCGGGCGCCTGGTTACGGTGCTCGACGACCATGCTGCTCCGAGGACCGGGATCTATGCCGTGTTTCCCCAGCGCAAACACCTCGCCTTGCGGGTCCGCTTGCTGATCGACCACCTCAAGTACCACCTCGGCCGACCGGACTACTGGAAGCCGGAAGAACGATGATCGCGTATTCCACCCTTGAAGCGTGGCCCGCCCTGCGGTATAGTCGCGCCTCTCCGCCGCTTTAGCTCAGCCGGTAGAGCAACCGCTTCGTAAGCGGTAGGTCGTCTGTTCGAGTCAGACAAGCGGCACCAGATCGAGGGAACAGGTCCATGCGGCCTGTTCCCTTTTTCGTGGGCATTCAAGGTTTTGGCGACATTGGAAAGAAAAACCCCGACCAGATTCGGTCGGGGTTCGGATGTTGGTGGTGGGGTGGCTGCCCGCGCCAAACGACCGTTGAAAGTACGCGATACCGGAGTCCCGGCAAGTTGATAAGTCCTGCTGGCTGCTGCGAAAAGCGGGGGTTGACAGGCCAGAGGCAGCGGACGATCAAGCGGTTTTTCCCGTGGATCGGTCACCGATATGGCCGTTCAAACTCGTATGCTTCTCTGGCCCGGTTCAATTCCCGGGATCGGAATCGAACCCGCGTCCGTCGCCCCGACCAGGAGTACCCCCATTCACACCCATTCCGGGGTAAGGCAGCCCGGGGTGCGGGGAATCGCACCTTCTAGCGCCGCATGTTATGCGGTGAATAACTTGCGCATGCGGAGAATGGAGCCCATAATCTCCGCATGAATAGCGGCGATTACAAGTACGTCTGGCAGGCCAGTGACTGGCCGGACTGGCGCTTTGATCTGGCGGCACTGGCCGGCCCCATGGCCGAGGTCAGTCGCGCTCAAGGGCTCTTGCTGGGGCGCCTGGCCGACGTGGGCATGGCGCTGCGCGATCAGGCCAGTCTGGCGGCGCTCACCGAAGACGTGGTCAAGACCAGTGAGATCGAGGGTGAGCAGCTCAACGTCGAGTCCGTGCGCTCATCCATCGCGCGCAGGCTCGGCGTGGACATCGGTGCCTTGGCCCCGGTGGATCGGCACGTCGAAGGCGTGGTCGAGATGGTGCTCGATGCCACGGCCAACTGGCAGGCACCGGTCACACGGGAACGCCTGTTCGGTTGGCATGCCGCGCTGTTCCCTACCGGCTACTCGGGCCTTTCCAAAATCAAGGTCGGCAGTTGGCGCGACGACGCCAATGGCCCCATGCAGGTGGTCTCCGGCCCCATCGGCCGCCAGCGCGTGCATTTCGAGGCGCCGCCCGCCGATCGTCTGGAGACCGAGACGGGTGGTTTCCTCGAATGGGTCAATGCGGACTCGGGTGAGCCACCGCTCGTCAAGGCGGGGCTTGCCCATCTGTGGTTCGTGACCTTGCACCCGTTCGACGACGGCAATGGCCGTATCGCCCGGGCCATCGGCGACCTGCTGTTGGCGCGCGCCGACGGCAGCCCGCAGCGCTTCTACAGCCTGTCGGCGCAGATCCAGCGGGAGCGCAAGGCCTACTACGATATCCTGGAGCGCACCCAGAAGCGGTCCATGGACGTCACCGAGTGGCTGGCCTGGTTCCTCTACACCCTGCATCGCGCCGTCGATCAGGCGCAGCAGACGCTCGACGCCGTCCTGGCCAAGGTGCGGTTCTGGCAGCACTGGGCGGCCACACCTTTGAACGAGCGACAGGTGAAATTGCTCAACCGCCTGCTCGACGGCTTCGAGGGCAAACTCACCAGCAGCAAGTGGGCGGCCATTGCCAAGTGTTCGCCAGACACGGCGCTGCGCGACATCAACGACCTGCTCGCACGCGGCGTGCTGCGGAAATCGAATGCGGGCGGGCGCAGTACCCGCTACGAGCTGAACGATCTCCCGTAGTAACCGCACATCTTCTGAATTGACTTGGCTGGCGGACCGAACAGCGCCTTCATGGACTCCTGCCAACTCATGCGGAAGGAGACCAAGATGGACGTCGTTCACCTCAATCAGAAGCAACTGGCCGCCCGCTGGAACATCAGCGAGACCAGCCTCGAACGCTGGCGCAGCGCGGGGATCGGGCCCAAGTTCCTGAAGATCTGCGGCCGGGTGCTGTACCGCCAGGTCGACATCGAGGCCTACGAGGAGTCGTGCCTGGCGACATCAACCAAGACCGCCGCAGCTCAGGGCGGTGCCGGCTGAGAATGTTCCGTTACGTCGGTAGATGTAGACAAGTACCGACGTTTAGCAACGCGACAGCATCTCGACCACGGCCACAAGCCGGCGTACCGAAAGTCCGCAGTCTGCAAGCGCGGATCGATCAAGCAGGTCGTTCAAAATCAAGGACCTGCCATCAGACGGTGCGGGCTGGCGAGGGTTCTTGAGGGCCCTTGCGGAATGGTTCGGACTCCTGCGGGAAATCGGTGGGGCGGCTATCTGCTCAAGGGCATCGTGTTCGGCAACGATGGCAGGGCGCTGTCGCCTTGGCACACCACGAAAAAGAACGGGCGTCGCTATCGCTCACGTCCCGCAACGAGACTGCAAGGAATATGCGGGGGCGTCCGGGTTGCCGCGTCTACCGGCTGCCGAACTGGAATCGGCGGTGCTCGACCAGTTGCGTGCGATCCTGCGCGCGCCCGATCTTCTGGGCGAGGTGTTGCCGCAGGCGATCGAGCTCGACCCGACCCTGGACGAAGCGCAGGTCACGGTGGCCATGACCCGGCTCGACGCGATCTGGGATCAGCTGTTCCCGGCCGAGCAGAGCCGGATCGTCCGGCTGCTGGTTGAGAAAGTGATCGTGTCGCCCAACGACCTCGAGGTGCGGCTGCGCGCCAACGGCATCGAGCGTCTGGTGCTGGAGCTGCGTCCCGAACCCGTCGAGCAGGAGGAGGTGCTGGCATGAGCGATATCCGCATCCAGAAGACCGGCGAGCCGGATATTCTCCAGACCAGCGACGGCCGGCTGATCCTGTCGGTGCCGATCCAGATCAAGCGGCGCAGCGGGCGCAAGCTGGTCACGCTGCCGAACGGCGAAACCGCTCCCGTAAGGCCGTGGGACGCAACACCGACGCCGCTCCAGTTGGCGCTGGCCAGGGGGCACCGCTGGCTGGCCATGCTGGAGTCGGGGAAAGCAAAGTCACTGAAGGAGATCGCCGCGCGGGAGGGGATCGACAACAGCTACGTGAGCCGGATGGTCAATCTGACCACGCTAGCGCCGGACATCGTAGCCGCGATCCTGGACGATACGCTGCCGAATCACGTCACGCTGTTCGACCTGGCGGTGGACCCGCCGGCGTTGTGGGATGAGCAGCGCACGCGAATAGGGCTTTGATGCGGCCTCTGATGAGGCTGGCCGCGTGGCCATCCATAAGCGCCGCAGCGATGTTTGTCAGCGCAGGGGGCATGGGAGTGTTCCTATGTTTCGTCAAAAAATTGCGGTTGACGAATAAACGGAACATAATCCCACCATGCTTGCCGATACCCACACCCAGCGCGTCCTCGATCTGGCTCGCCAGAAGGGGCTGCTGCGCGCCAGCGACCTGGAGGCCATCGATGCACCCCGGGTCGTCCTGACGCGCCTGACCGCCGCTGGCCTGCTGGACAAGGTCGGTCGCGGTCTCTACCGCCTGCCCAGTCATCCGGGGTCGGAGCACGAGGGTCTCGCGACCGTCGCCACCAAAGTACCGCAGGCCGTATTCTGCCTGCTGACCGCGCTGCAATTCCACGAACTGACCACCCAGCTGCCGCGCCAGATCTGGATCGCCATGCCGCACGGCAGCCATGTGCCGCGCATCGACTACCCGCCGATCAAGATGGTCCAGATGACGGGCGACGTCTACATGGCGGGCATCGAGGAGCACCTGCGCGACGGTGTGACGCTACGCGTCTATGGCGCTGCCAAGACGGTCGTGGACTGCTTCAAGCACCGCAACAAGATCGGTCTGGACGTGGCCCTGGAGGCGCTGAGGGATGCGCGCGCCAAGCGCAAGGCAACGGCAGACGATCTGTGGCGCTACGCGAAGATCTGCCGCGTGGCCAACGTGATGCGCCCCTACCTGGAGGCTATTGAATGAACAACGTCGCCGCCTCCGTGCGCGCCCGCCTGCTCAACGTCGCCAAGGCGCAGGGCGTGGACTTCAACCAAGTGTTGGTACGTTTCGCGCTGGAGCGAATCCTCTACCGCCTGAGCCAGTCCGAGCACGCGGATCATTTTCTGCTCAAGGGCGCGTTGCTGTTCACGCTCTGGTACGACATGCCGCACCGGACCACGCGCGACGCCGACCTGCTTGGCTTTGGCGCGAGCGATCTGGAATCCGTGGCCTAGACCTTCCGCGACATCGCCAGCGTCGCGGTGGACGACGGCATCGTGTTCGACCCGGAATCGGTCGCCGCCGAGGAAATCCGCAAGGACACCGGATATGCCGGAGCGCGCATCTTCATCAGCGGCGAGTTGGCCAAGGCACGCTGCAAGACACAGATCGACATCGGCTTCGGTGATGCCGTGACCCCCGGCCCCGTCGACGCGACCTATCCGGTGTTGCTGGCCGACCTGCCTGCGCCTCGTCTGCGCACCTACCCCGTATACACCGTCGTCGCGGAGAAGCTCCACGCCATCGCCCTGTTGGGTATGACCAACAGCCGGTTGAAGGATTACCTCGACCTGTCGGTGTTGCTGGATCGCGAAGCCCTGGACACCGATCTGCTGGCCCAAGCGATCAAGGCCACCTTCGAGCGGCGCGGCATGGCGGTGCCTGCCGAGTTGCCGGTCGGCCTGACGGATGAGTTCGCGCACGATCCCTCGCGGCAGGCTCTGTGGCAGGCGTTCATCAAGAAGAACGAGCTTGCTCTTGAACCCTTGCCCACCATCGTGGATCGGCTGCGGGTCGCCTTGG
>JBJHDM010000015.1:0-63991 GCA_050486545.1 Rhodocyclaceae bacterium
CTCCAGGACCAAGGGTGGATACGGCGTCCGGCGACTCACTCCCACCGAAGAGCGACTTCAGCGGGAGTGAGTGAATAATACAAGGGTGGATTCGCGCCTAAGGCGCAATCCACCGATGTGCGGGACGTAGCGCCGAATGGCGGCTTGCTTCGCGAAGCCGCCCTACGCGGTTTGCGTACGCGATTGCCGTGGGGCCAGACCGCTAACGATTGAACCACCTCAGCACGACACCCCAATCTTCGATGTCGAGACGGGTGACCTGGCCGCAGCCGAAGTCGAGCGAAAGCCAACGCTCCCGCGGTAGACCCAGCAGGTGTCCGGTGATGACGCGCAGCGGGCCGCCGTGCGCAACGACCACGAGGGGCTCCCGGTCCGGGTCGTTCAGGGTTTCATCCAGCCAATGGACGACGCGTTCGGCCAGATCCAGGGCGGACTCCCCGCCGGGAGCACGAAAGCCGAGCGGATCCGAAACCCATCGATCGACCGCATCGCCCAGCCGCGCATACGGCACCATTTCCCAGTCGCCGAAGTGCATTTCCTTGAGGCGGTCGTCCAGGCGGGCCGGCCCCAGCGCGTCCGCGAGCAGGCGCGCTCGGGACAACGGGCTGGCATGAAGGCGGAAGCGTTCCGGAAGATGCGGTCGCAGGCGGGCCGCGACCGTCGCAGTGGACTCGGCCAGCCCGACGTCGGACTGCCCGTAGCACACGCCGGGGGCGACGGCCGGGCGGGGGTGGCGGATCAGATGAAGTTCCATGCGACGAGCAAGCCGAGATAGCACGCCAATTCCGTGACCTGCTGGACCGCTCCGAGACAGTCCCCGGTATAGCCGCCCAGGCGGCGAAGAAAGAGCCTGGCCGCCCAGATTGTCACCGTGCTCACGGCAAGCAGCACCCACATGGCTTCGGCGGGGCCGAGCAGGAGCAGTGGCAAGAGCCCGAAGGCGGCAGCAGTCGCCAGTTCGCCGCGTTCGAGCCGATGGGCGAGCGGCTTGGATTTCGAGCGGTCGTCGTCCCTGGCATACGGCAGCCAGTGGATCAGGCAGGTCGAGGTCAGACGCGACAGCGGATGGGCGACGAGCAGGGCCAGCGCGACCCCGCCGGAACCCTGGCCGCCCAGTTCGATCAGGGCCCCCGCCTTGGCCAGCAGCATCAGTACGAGCCCGACGGTGCCATAGGTCCCGATCCGGGAGTCCTTCATGATCGCGAGCACCTGTTGTCGCTCCCATCCGCCCCCGAGTCCGTCGCAGGTGTCGGCCCAGCCGTCCTCGTGGAAGGCACCGGTCAGTCGGATGGTGACCGCGATCGACAGCAGGATCGCCAGCGATGTCGGCAGGATCGTGTCCAGGGCCAGGAAACTCGCCGCCCCGGCCGCCCCGACCACCCAGCCGACCAGCGGGAAATAGCGTGCTGCATGATTCAACCGCTCCGGGGACCAGGGCACCCAGGCCGGCACCGGGATTCGCGTGAAGAACCCCAGTGCGGTGAAGAAGATCTCTAGCTGGTAGCGCATCAGTGGCTTTGTTCGCTGACTCCGGCCGAGTCGAAGCTGGCCATCTCTACGAGGAAGTTGATCGCCGCCTCGATGAGCGGATAGGCCAGCGCCGCCCCGGTGCCCTCTCCCAGCCGCAGATCGAGGTCCATCAGCGGTTCGGCACCGAGGTGGGCAAGCTGCAAGGTGTGACCGGGTTCCTTAGAGCGGTGTGCGAACACGCAATAGGGCAGGATCGTCGGTGCGATGGCGTGGGCGGCGAGCAGGGCCGCCGTCACGATGAAGCCGTCGATCACGACGATCATGCGCCGCTCGGCGGCTCCCAGCATCGCACCGGCCATCATCGCGATCTCGAAGCCACCGTACTCGGCCAACGCCTCGTGCGGGTCGGTCGGACGTCCTCCGCGCGCAAGCGCCCGTGCGAGCAGGCTGCGCTTGCGCTCGAGTCCGGCATCGTCCAGCCCGGTGCCACGGCCGGTGACGGTCCGCAGGTCGGCCTGTGTCAGGCAATGGGTCAGCAGCGAGGCCGAGGCGGTATTGCCGATGCCCATCTCGCCGAAGCCGACAAGATTGCACCCCGTGTCGGCAAGTGCGTGGGCCTGTTCGCGCCCGCGAGAGAGGGCTTGCTCGACCTGCGTGCGCGACATCGCAGGCGTCTGCAGGTAGTCGGCCGTGCCGTAGGCGATCTTCGCGTCGATCAAGTCGCTGCGCGGTGCGAAATCATGGTTTACCCCCGCATCGACCACGCTCAGCCCAAGATTCATCTGGCGGCAGAACACGTTGATCGCGGCGCCCCCGGCCAGGAAATTCTCGACCATCTGCCAGGTGACCTCTTGCGGAAAGGCCGATACCCCCGAACGTGCCGCACCATGATCGGCAGCGAAGACCATCCAGTGCGGCTTGCGGATTCGAGGAGTGGCCGTTTGCTGGACCAGCCCGATCTGCAGCGCGAGCGACTCCAGCCGGCCGAGGGCGCCGAGCGGTTTGGTCTTGCGATCGATGCGGTGGCGCAGTGCGTCTTCCAGTGTGCGGTCGGGGACTTCGATGACAGGCTGCATGGAGGAGATCCGGTGGTTCGACAAGCGTCGGATGGTAGCCTGCTCTCCGGCCCTACGTCACCCCGTGGCTTGTGATCCAGTGTGCCGGCTCAGGTCCCCGTCGGCTGCATCGCGGGATCGTCCTCCCGGCCCTCGCGCAGTCCTTTCTGCTGCTTGAGCCGGTACATCGACTTGTCGGCCGCCTGCAACAAGGCACCGGCTTCCGTCCCGTCCTCGGGGAAGAACGCGAATCCGACCGATACGCCGATTTCGACGCTGCGCTCCCCGATCCGGAACGGTTTCGCAAGCTCGTCCTCGATGCCGGAGGCGACCCGGGTCGCGTCATCGATGTCGAAAACCTCTTCGAGCACGAGCACGAACTCGTCGCCGCCGAGCCGGGCGACCGTGTCTTCGGCGCGCACCAGATTGCGCAGGCGTTTCGCGATGGCCACGAGCAACTCATCGCCCGCCGCGTGCCCAAGCTCGTCGTTGACCGGCTTGAACTTGTCGAGATCGGCGAGCAGGACCGCCATGCGGGTGTTGTGGCGGCGCGCGCGCGTGATGCCGTGCTCGATGCGTTCGTCGAGCAGCAGGCGATTGGCCAGTCCGGTGAGCGGATCGTGGTGCGCGATATGCTGGAGGCGGGCCTGCTTGCTCTGCAACTGGCGGTTGGCATGCTCCAGCTCCTGCGTGCGCTGAGCGACGCGCTGCATGAGGATCTGTTCGGAGCGCTGAAGGGTCTGCACCAGTTGTGCCTGGGTCGCAAGTGTTTCGTTCTGGGCGCGCGTCCGTTCACGTCGAAGGGTGTTGATGCTGCTCGCCAGCGCGAAGGACAGGAGCAGCATCTCCAGCGCGGAACCGATCTGCATCGCATAGAGCGTGAACACGTTGGTGGGTAGCCACGCGTGATAGCGTGCGCTGATGATGATCGTGCCCAGCAGCACCATGCTCCAGGCCAGCAGATAGAGCTCCGCTCCGGGCACGCGCTTCATCCAGCACCGTGTTCCGCCCACGACCGCCGTGACCGAGAAAAGAATCCCCAGTACGGTCAATGAGGCTGCGGCGTACAGATAGGGTGCGGTGAAGGTGATCGCGATGTTCGCCGAGAAAAGCACCCCGAAGCCCAGCAGGATGCGGTCGAACCATGGGGCGTTGGCGCGCGTCTCGAGGAAACTGCGCGTAAACAGCGCACTGAACAAGCCCGAGAAGGCCATCCCTGCGGGCAATGCGAGGTGACCCCACCAGGTCGATTCGGGCCACAGGAACTGGTTGCCGAAGCCGTTGTAGGAGAGCTGCCCGACGAACATCCCCGCGAGCATGAGGACGTACTCCAGGTAGCGCCGGTCGCGGATCGAAAGAAAGAGCAGCAGGTTGTAGAGCAGCAGGGCGGCCAGCGCGCCGTAATAGAGCGCGAGCAACCCGTAGGTCTTCTGCGTGTGCTGTTCGAATGCGGTTCGGTCCCACAGGGTCAGCGGGATCGTCAGCGATCCCTCCGATTCCACACGCAGGAACAGGGTGGTCTCCTCTCCAGGGAGCAGGTCGACCGGAAAGACCAGGTTGCGGTGCGCGATAGGGCGTGAGGCGAACGGAATCCGGTCACCGGCGATCATCGGCTCGGATCGCTCCCCGACATAGGCCTCGACGCGATCGAGAGCGGGGTGGGCGATCTCGAGCAGCCAGCGTCGGCGTTCCGGTGCGGTGCCGAAATACGGTGCCTGGACGTCGACTCGCAGCCAGTGCACGGCGCGCGAATAGCCGAGATTGATGTCGCCGCGCATCGGAGCGACGGGGACGAACCGGTCGGCAACCGCCTCGCTTCGAACGGCCTCGATGGTCAGAACGCGTTCGGCATCGGTCAACAGGAAAACTTCGCTGCCGAGCGACAACGAGCCTTGCCTCTCGTCCGGAAGAACGAGGGCAGCGGAATGTACCGTGCCGCCGAAGGCGAAGAGCAATCCCAGCAGCCACAGCAAAATGGCGAGATGCCGCGCGGTCGGCCGGGTCATGTCGTGGCTCGATCGAGTGGCGGGGCCGTCATGGGACGCGGGTTACGCGTCGAAGAGTCGGGACTCATGGGGCGATCATACGGTTTCCCGCATCGAATTGACTGTGAAAAAGTCGCCTGACTTCGTGAAAATCGTTGCCCTTCCAGCGATTGTCGGGGCGTTCGCACTCCCCTGGGCCGGGTAATTCATGCCTTGAGCTGCAGGGGCAATCCCGCTGCGACGAAGGTGACCCGGTCGCAGCGTTTCGCAAGTGCCTGATTGAGCCGTCCGGCTTCGTCCCGGAACAGGCGGCCGAGCGGGGTTTCGGGCACCAGTCCGAGGCCGACCTCGTTGGCTACGAGCAGGATGGTCCCTTCCAGTTTCGGCAGCAATGCGACCAAAGCTTCGCATTCCGACGCCCAGGGTTCGGTGGTGTCACCGACCACGGATCCGGGGGGCCGGGGGGCGGTCATCAGATTCGTCAGCCAGAGGGTCAGGCAATCGACGATCACGCAGCGGCCGGCGGCGGCTTCCGAAGCCAGTGCCGCGGCCAGTGCGTACGGCACCTCAAACGTTCTCCAGTCTAGCGGGCGGTCCTCGCGATGGCGCTCGATGCGCGCCGCCATCTCCTCGTCCAGCGCCTGTGCCGTGGCGATCACGCTGGTGGGCAGGCCGCTCTCGCGCGCGAGCCGTTCGGCGTAGCCGCTTTTCCCGGAACGTGCGCCGCCTAGGATGAGATGGGTGGCCATGGATTCGAAAACCTCTGCTGGATGAGTCGGGCGCCGGGTGCCGCCGTGGCGCGAAAAGCGCTATCATTCGCGCTTCGCCCTGACGGGCGAAAAGCGTTTCAGGTGCCCGACGGCGGCTCACGCCGAAGGGTTAAACGGGAAACAGGTGCGCGGTAGACGATACCGGAACCGCAATGCCTGTGCTGCCCCCGCAACGGTAAGTGGACGCAAGGCGCATCACATGCCACTGGACGATGGTCCGGGAAGGCGATGCACCCAGTCCGGCAGGTCGAGTACCCCTGCCGACACAGCCCACGAGCCCGGATACCGGCCTGGACGTGTACTGGCTGATGTGCCGCGGGGTGGCGGCGACGGGTGCGTTTCCGGCTTGATCCTCTCTCCCCCTGACGGTGCATCGTGTTGATGTCGGCCATGGCATGCGGGGACGCCTGTCGTGGCGAAAGGGGAGTATCCAGAATGAAAATCCATCCATCCGCGGCCGCGATCGTAGCGGTCATCTTGTTCCCGTGTGCAAGTCATGCGTTGTCTGCATCGCAGTCCTTCCTCGATCCGGTAATTGTCACTGCAAGCGGGATCGAAACCTCAGATGTTGATGCGACGTATGCATCTGAAGTTCACACTCGTGAAGACATTGAACGTTCCGGTGCGGTGTCCTTGTATGACTATCTGGCCCGACATTCTTCGGTACAGGTGCTACCTTCTTTTGGCAATCGATTTACACCGAAGCTCGATATGCGCGGCTATGGGATCGGGGACGGCTATCAGAATATCGTAGTCAGCGTAAATGGCAGGCGCCTGAACAGTATTGACATGGTGCCGCAAATGATCGGGGCCATCCCTTTGGCGGATATCGAACGCATCGAGATCACTAAGGGAAGCGGTTCGGTGATGTATGGCGATGGCGCAATGGCGGGATCGATCCAGATCTACACCAAGGCAAGGGACGGCGTGAGTGTAGACGTCTACGCTGGAAGTCATGATGCTCATGGGGGCGCTGTCAGTGCCGGTGTGGTCAACGAAAGGATTGAACTGTCGGCGGCTGTCGATCGGCACAAGTTTGGTGGCTTCAGCGACCGGGATCCGTCTGGACATCGGGATGAATCTACGGCCAGAAACTGGCGGGCTGGGATTGCCTTCAAGCCGATCGACAGCCTGAAGATCGGCATTGACGGGGGAGGGGCAAAGATTGATACGCGCTACCCGAGCAGCCTTACGCTGGCGCAGTTCCGTCGGAATCCTGGGATGAACAAGGGGACCAACTACACGTGGCAGAAGCTTACCTCGGACCACTGGAGCCTGAGGGCTGATTATGAGGTGGCTCCCGATTGGCATGTCTCCATCCAGCGCGATGAAGAGGACAGGCATTCCGAATTTGTGCTCTCGGGTTGGAAAACGGACTCTAGGCACGAATCCGATGAGATCTCCGTCAGGTATTTTGGTGAAGCACTTTCGGCGGTTGCAGGAGTTCAGCGATTCGGTGGGGTTCGCAAGGGATTTGCGGAGAAGACATACAAGGAGAATCTTGGTTGGTTCCTGCAGACGCAGTATGAACTGGACCGACTGATGGTCTCCGCAGGCGTACGAACTGAGCGCGTGGAATATCGCTATAGACCCAATTCAGGTGAACGGCTTAAGGATGGCGATCGGATGCGATCCTGGGACATTGGCGCGAATTACCGGCTCACCAATGAAGTCTCGATTTTCGGCAACTACAACAGTGCGTTTCAAACTCCCGATATTGACCGTTTCTTTAGCACGGATTGGGGAACCGGGATCACCACTTTCAACGGATTCATTCACCCTGCAAGGGTGAAGACAGCCACCTTGGGGCTCAATCACACAACCGCCAAACACAAGCTCAAGGTCGCAGTATTCCATGCAAGGCTCAGGAACGAGATCTATCTTGAGCCAATGACATACGTCGATACCAATATCGATAAATCTCACAAGTACGGAGTCGAGATCCAAGAATCACTTCAGTTGTCGTCGCGCGTGACAGCGGCCCTGAACTATTCGTGGATCCGTGCGATCATCGATCGGGAGGATGATGGTGGAGGAGTCTACAACGGAAAGGATCTACCAGGCGTTCCGCGCCATAGTTTGGTACTGGGTGTGAATATCAAAGTCGCAGATCACGGGAATCTTCATCTGTCGCACACCTGGCGCAGTAGGACCTGGGCTGCGGGGGATTTCGACAACAACAATGCACAGAAGCAGCGCGCCTATCAGACCACAGATCTTGCCTACCGACACCGTGTATCGAGTGGGCTCGAACTCTATGCTGCCGTCGGCAACGTGTTTGATCAAAAAAATGGTATCTGGGTGCGTGACGATGCTATCTATCCGATCGACTTTGAGCGGACATGGAGAGTTGGCGCGAGGGTCGCATTCTGATGTTTGCATCACTTAGACGTTAAGTGTCCGTGCCTGCCAGAAACAAGCTCTTTGCCACCATTGGCCTACTCATCGTTCTTGGAGTGGCTGCCTTAGGGTGGGCGCTGTCGGCCGGCGACCTGCCGATTCCGTTCGCGCAGGCCCTGATTGCGGCGTTCGGCGGGAGCGAGGGGATGGAAGCCGATGTCGTGCGCCATCTGCGCCTGCCGCGGGCGGTGGCAGTGTTCGTCTGCGGCGGACTGCTGGCGACCGCGGGCGCGCTGATGCAGGTGCTGCTGCGCAATCCGCTGGCCGATCCCTATATCCTCGGCGTATCCGGCGGGGCCGCGGTCGGTGCGCTCGGTGCGATGCTGCTCGGCGTCGCCCCTTTTTTCGTCGATGCTGCGGCCTTCGCCGGGGCCCTGACGGCGATGCTGGTCGTGTTCGGCCTCGCGCACGGCGATGGGTCCTGGACGCAGACGCGCCTGCTGCTGACCGGGGTTATCGTTGCCGCCGGATGTGGGGCCGCGGTGACACTGATGCTGTCGCTGGCGCCCGATACGCGGCTTCAGTCCATGCTGTTCTGGCTGATGGGCGACGCGAGCGGCGCGAGTCGACCGTGGCCGGCGCTGGTGGTGCTCGTCGTCGGCCTCGCGCTAATCCTGCCGTTCGGGCGGGATCTGAACGTGCTCGCACGTGGCGAGGTCGCGGCGCTTGCGCTGGGCGTCAAGGTGCAGCGGATGCGCTACATGCTCTACGGGCTCGCTTCCCTGCTGACCGCCGTTTCCGTCACCCTGGTGGGTTCGGTGGGGTTCGTCGGGCTGATCGTCCCGCATGCCGTCCGTTTCATGATCGGCAACGACCAGCGCCTGCTCCTGCCGGCCGCGCTGCTTGCCGGGGGTACGCTGCTGACGCTTGCCGATACCGCAGCACGTACCGTCATTGCTCCCGTGCAGTTGCCGGTCGGGGTGCTCACTGCGTTGATCGGTGTGCCCGTGTTCCTGTTCCTGCTCTCCCGCCACCCGCGCCTACGATGAACGTCCCACGCATGAATGCCGCGCCGGTTCTGGAGGCCGATCGAATTGCACTCGAGATCGGCGGGCGCTGGCTATGCTGCGAGTTCAGCCTGCAACTCCGACAGGGGGAGTGTCTGGTTCTGCTCGGACCCAACGGTGCCGGCAAGACCACGCTGCTGCACACGATGGCCGGCTTGCGTGAGCCGACCGTGGGCGAAGTGCGACTCGACGGGGTCGTGCCGTCGCAGTGGGAGTCGAATGCGCTGGCACGCTTTCGCGGCCTGTTGGCGCAGCAGCAGCCGGACCACTTTTCCTCGTCCGTGCTCGAGACCGTACTGGTCGGTCGGCACCCGCATCTGGGGCGGTGGGGCTGGGAGGGCGTCGAGGACGAGGCCATCGCGCGCCGTGCCCTGGCCGATGTCGGTCTTGGACGAATGGAAGAGCGCGACATCGTCACGCTGTCCGGAGGGGAGCGCCAGCGCGTGGCGATTGCCGCCCTGCTTGCCCAGGCGCCGAGGCTGTTCCTGCTCGACGAACCGACAAACCACCTCGATCTGCATTACCAGATCGAGATCCTCGATCTGTTCAAGCGTCGGACCGCCGATGGGTGCGCGGCGGTCATGGTGCTGCACGACATCAATCTCGCGGTGCGCTATGCCGACCACGTGATCCTGCTCGACGGCCGTGGCGGGGTCGTAGCGGGTACGCACGAGGCGGTGCTCATTCCCGAGCGGCTGAGCCATGCCTTCGGACATCCGCTCGAACGCCACGAGGCGGCAGGCCGGATCCTGTTCGTTCCACTCTAGGCCCTGGACGCTTGGCTTGCCCGATCCGGCGCCTGCCTCAGGGCATGATCTCGACGTATTCGTAGACCTCGCAGTCGGTGATCTGCCTGCGTACCGGCAGGCTGGCGCGCGAGAACCAGTCGAGGGGGGCGTGGCGGTCGACTTCGCGGCCGATGAACTTCAGCAGTTCGCAGATCGGTTCGACGACGTTTGCGCGATAGCGCTCGTCCTTGCGCACGTAGCCCAGCCACAGGTTCTTCATGCAATTGCGGCGACACCAGGGGAAGGCTTCACACGATTCGCAGGGCATCCCCGGTGCGGGTTGCAGCGGGCTCTTCTTCAGCCAGTTGGTCTTGACGTCGCCCATTTGCATCTCAGGCGCGTACATCATGTCCGGGCAAGGGAAGATCTGGCCGTTTGGCATGACATTGAGCAGATGGGTCGATACCCGGCATTGCGTCAGGCCGGCGTAGAGTTCCTGCGCACGGGTCGGCAGGACCTTGTTGCGCAGGATCCCCATCAGCGGGATGACGGGGTAGAGGCACTGCGGGTCGGCGAAGAAGCGATCGATGAGCTGGACGAGGACGGCCTTGCGCTTGTCGACCGAATCGTCGAAATACATCTCGTCGGCGACGAACTGCCAGTACACATAATCGAACGGACTGCCGGGCTGCAGCAGTTCGTCGAGTTCCTCGAAGCTCGTGTCCGGATTGCCCCAGGTTACGCGTGCGGTGACGCTTCCGCCGATGCGATCGCGTACCTTGGCGAGATTGCCGACGACCTGGCGATAGATGCCGCGCCCGCGATAGCCGTCGGTGATCCGTTCACCGCCGTCGACCGAGACCAGGATGTTCGACAGGCGGCCGAGCACCCAGTCCGGCAGGTTGTCGAGCAGCGTTCCGTTGGTCTGCAACTGGAAGCGGAATTGCGGAAACCGGCGCATGACCTCCAGCATCAGGTCGAGATTCAGCGTCGGCTCGCCACCGTAGAAGGTGACGTAGACCTCCTTGCCGCCGAGGTGCTTGTCCACGAAGGCCGTGAGTTGCTCGATGTCGTACTCGACATGGGTCTGCGACCCGAGTACGTCGCCGACACCGAGCGAGCAGTACGTGCACTTGAGATTGCATTTGAGGGTCGTCAGCAGTTGCATTTCGACCCGGTTGCCGAGGATTGGATCAGGATCCGATTCGGGGATACGGGATGCGGTGCAGGGAGGGTGAAACTGGACGGGCGTTCCGGATTCCATTGCAGATTCCTCGGGTGTCGGGCCGAAGCGTCGCCAGGAGTGCGGGACGCCCCACGTGATCGTCAGAAACGAGTACGAAGTTTACCGCTTCCGGCGATCGCCTGACCAGAGGGGTTCCGGGATCTGCGATGCGGCACGTCCGCAGGACGTGCCGCATCCTGCGTCATCGCGCGGACTGCGATGCGCCGGCGTTGACGTTGGCCTGTTCGCGAATTTGCGCCACGGTCCTCTCTCCCAATCCGGGAACCTTGACGAGATCGTCAACCGATGCGAAGGGACCATTCTGCTCGCGATACTTGACGATCGCCTCTGCCTTGGCCGGGCCGATTCCCCGGATCTGTTCCAGCGATGCTGCATCTGCGATATTGATGTCGATCGGTCCCGAAGCAAGCAACGCCACGGGAAGCAAGGCCAGGGAGAACACCAGTGAACGAAGCAGTTTCATCATTTCGTCGACTCCAGTAGGTTGTATGGGTGGGTGCCGTATGGCAAATGAATTTTCGTGCGATCTGCAGAAAATGTCAAACAAGTATGCAAAAAAGATTGCCCGGGTATTGATCGAGTAGCGGTTGCTGTATTGCAATATAAGCACGAACTGATATAATCGCGGCCATACGATTCCCGAATGGAGGTGTTTCATGTTGCGTTTCGATATTGCCCCGGTGTGTTCCAATGCCTACCGGATCCAGGCGGCGGCCACTTTTGCGATCAGTGCGCTGTACCTGTTTACCCCGTATCAGTGGGTGGCCGTCGTGCTGGCTCTTGGTGGGCTGTTGCGCGGTTTCGTGTCGCCGCACAAATGCCCGTCGTACAAGCTGTTCTCGGCGATCACTGCCAAGGCGGGGCTGGCGAGGCCGGTCAATGCCGGCGCGAAGATGTTCGCCGACAAACTGGTTGCGATCGCCGGCGGCGTCATGGTGTTGAGCTGGGTCTTCGGGTCGGCCATCGGGCAGGTTCCGGCGGTGGCCCTGCTCGTGTTCTCGTTCGTCGATCTTGCGATCGGGTTTTGCGCGGCGTGCTGGGCCTACGGACTCTGGTACAAGGTTCGAGGCGCCTGATCGGCCACCGGAGCCGGCGCCATCCCGTCCCGGGGTGTGCCCCGGGTGCACAACGAAACAGGGCAGACCGTGGTCTGCCCTGTTTCTTTATGATGATGCGGCACGCATCACCGCCGCGGGTCCGCGTTTAGCGATTCCGCGAACCCGTCCGGGCCGTGAACAGTGCGGCCGTTTGCGAAGTGCGGCGACCGCTGCCGCCGCCCGGCTTGTGCGGGTGACCGATCCGATTGCCGTTGGCCTCGGGGCGTCGGGGTTCGATCCGGTTTCCGTCGATATCCTTCCGGGGAGGGTCGATCCGGTTCCCGTTGGGCTCGGCCGCGCGCTGCGGCTTGCGACCGGGTTGGCCCGAGGCGGGGCGAGGAGCGGTTCGTGGATCGGGGCGGCTCGGGCGGCGTCCGTTGCCGGCCTCGTTCGCGGTCTTGCGCGGGGTGCGACTCGGGGCACTGCGAGGGGGCCTTGGCGCCTCCTCCTCGGGCTTCGCCAGCGGTACGAAGCCGTCCGGGGTGGCCCGCTCGATGCGGTGCTTGATCAGCCGCTCGATCCCGGCGAGGTGCTTGCTCTCCTCGGTGTCGACCAGCGAGATCGCGTGTCCGGTGCTGCCGGCGCGGCCGGTTCGCCCGATACGGTGCACGTAGTCCTCGGGTACGTTCGGCAACTCGAAGTTGACGACATGGGGCAACTGGTCGATATCCAGGCCGCGTGCGGCGATGTCGGTCGCCACGAGCACCGGGAGTGAACCGTCCTTGAATTGCGCGAGCGCACGGGTGCGTGCGGCCTGGCTCTTGTTGCCGTGAATCGCCGCGGCGCCGATGTCCTGCTTGCCGAGGTATTCGGCGAGCTTGTTGGCGCCGTGCTTGGTGCGGGTAAACACGAGCACCTGTTTCCAGTCGCCCTGCTTGACCAGGTGGGCGAGCAATTCGCGCTTTTGCTTCTGCGCGATGAGGTAGACGGATTGCGAAACGAGTTCCGACGTGGTGTTGCGGCGTGCGACCTCCACACATTCCGGATGGTTCAGCAGACCGTTGGCCAGTTCGCGGATCTCGTCGGAAAAGGTCGCGGAGAACAGCAGGTTCTGTCGCTGCTTCGGCAGCAGAGCGAGGATCTTGCGGATGTCGCGAATGAAGCCCATGTCGAGCATGCGGTCGGCTTCGTCGAGAATCAGGATCTCGATCCCCGACAGGTCCAGGGTCTTCTGTCCGACGTGGTCGAGCAGACGCCCCGGGGTCGCGACGAGGAGGTCGATGCGCTTCTTCAGCGCCTGGTACTGCGGGTTGATATTGACGCCCCCGAACATGACCATCGAACTCAGCTGCAGATAGCGGCCATAGGTTTCGACGGACTCCTGGACCTGCGCGGCCAGTTCGCGCGTCGGGGTCAGCACGAGGCAGCGCGGACGGCCGGGTTTTTGCGTCGGGGCTGCGGTATTCGAGAGCCGGTGCAGAACCGGCAGCGTGAAGCCGGCGGTCTTTCCGGTTCCGGTCTGGGCGGCTGCGAGCAGGTCGCGGCCTGCCAGGACCAGCGGGATCGCCTGGGCCTGGATCGGTGTGGGCGTGGTGTAGCCGGTGTCGGCGACGGCACGCAATAGGGGTTCGGCCAGTCCGAGACCGGCGAAGGTGGTTTGAATCGTCATGCGGGTGAACACTCCAGCGACAGCCTGTCGCTCGAGTCGAGTGACACCAATCCAGGCGGGCGGGAAACGTGACCGTTCAGGTCGTTGGAAAGATACGCAGCGGATGATTGGTCCAGCACGCTTCGTGACGACATGATACGTGCGCTGCTGCGTCGCAGCAAGCGCATTCGTAGCTTAGGCTCGCAAGGGGTGCGGAAGGCCGTCGAAGTCCGGCGCGCACCGTGCTCCAAGCGCCGAAGGCGCAATCCACCAAAGTGCGGGACGTAGCGCCGACTGGCGGCTTGCTTCGCGAAGCGGCCCTACGTGGGTGGTATGCGCGATTGCTGTGTTCTGGCTGCCTTTGGTTTCACCGCGTCGTGGTTGGGGGTATAGTTCGAGCTTCCTGATACGGGATCACGGCACCGCATCGATGGCAGGAAGAACCTCCGAACTGGCCGCAGCGCGTGCGAATCTGTCCCGACAGGTTGCGCTTCATGCGTCGATCGGCTTGGTTCTGGTCGTGATCGCAGCAGTCGGTTTGCTCGTGGCGGGGGGAGTGTGTCTGCTTGCCGCGGTGGATGGGTTCGTTTCCGGAGCCGGCTGGACAGGGGTGGCGTGGATGCTGGGCGCGGTTGCCGCGTCATGGTGCGCCTATCGTTGCATGCGCTGGCTGTTCGCGGCCGGCGCACTGTCCGACGGAATCGAGTTGCCGCGTGAGGCCGCCCCTTCCCTTTATCGCCTCATCGACCGTGTCGGTGCTCGTTTCGAGGGTTCGCGGGTTGATTCGGTCCGGGTGACCGGAGGGATGAACGCCGCCATCCAGCAGCGACCCCGCTGGGGTCTGATCGGTCCGATGCAGACCCAGTTGCTGATCGGTCTGCCGCTTGCCCACAGCGTCAACGAACGACAACTCGTCGCCATTCTCGCGCACGAGTTCGCACACCTGTCCCTGCAGCGCAGAGGGTTGGCGGCCTGGGGATGCCATGTGCGCGCCTGGTGGTTTCGCGTGCTGGAGCGCTGTCTGGACGATTTGCCGGATGGGCTCGCGAATCGTCTCGAGCAGTGGACCGCGGGGACCCTGCACACCGCTCGGAGACTTGCGCGGATCGAGGAGTTCGAGGCCGACCGCGCTGCGGCCCGTGTGGTCGGACGTGCTCTGGTGGGTGAAGCCCTGACGCAGATTGCCTTGAAGGAGCGTTTCCTGACCGAGGACTATTGGACCAAGGTCATGGCGCAAAGCCATTCGCTTCCCCGGCCGTCGATCCGACCCTACCGCGAGATGGGCCTCGGGATGGAGGCGGGCTTCCGGAACTCGCCCGAGCAAAGCCACGCGTTCCTGCGTTCGGTGTTTGCCGACGACTCCGGAAGTAGCGGCCTGCATCCGTCCCTGCCCGAACGGCTCGATGCCCTGGGGGTGGTCCCGGTCGGTGTGCGTGGCGAGGAGCGATCGGCGGCGGCCGACCACCTGTCGATGGTCCTGCCCCGGCTGTCTTGGGTCTTCGATCGCGTGTGGTGGCTGGAGGCGCGGCAGCACTGGCGTCGCAGCTACCGATACGCCCGGCGCCGTTAGCGCGGTTCGCCGCCTCCCCGCCGCGCACGAGCTTCTTCGAGGAAGCCGCACAACTGCTCGGCGCCGTCCAGAATCCGCGGCGTATGCCGCTGGAGAAGATCCGGCGGGATGAAGAACAGGTTGTTGCTGCGGCTGGCACGAAGTGCCGGCCAGCGACGCCATTCGTCCAGCCACTCCGGGCGGGCTTCGCCCATGCCGCTCGCTACGATGACTTCCGGATCGGCCGCGAGTACGCTCTCGACCCCGATTCGCGGGGCAAGCTGGGCGAGTCCGCCGAACACGTTCTGCCCTCCGCAAAGGCGGATCACATCCGAGATCAGGTGTTCGTCATTGACCGTCTGGAGCGGCTGGTTCCAGATCTGGTAAAAAGTCCGTACCGGCGGACGCTGCGCATGTTGTTGCTCCAGCACCTGCTTGCGCTGCCGGAATGTGTCCGCCGCGATCCTGGCTTGTTCGTGGGTGCCGGCGAGCCGCCCAAAGACCTCGATGCTGCGGGCGACGCCTTCGAAACTGCGTGCTTCGTTCACATAGACCGGGATGCCCAAGGCTTCGAGCTTGTCGAGATGCACGCTGCGGTTGCCGCTTTTCCATGCGATGACCAGATCGGGGCGCAGGGCCGCGACGGCTTCCATATCCACGTTGCTGTAACCGCCGACGCGTGGGATCGCATTGGCCGCTTCCGGGTAGTTGCTGTATTCGACCGCGCCGACCACGTTCGTCCCCGCGCCAGCAGCGAACAGCACCTCCGTCACATGGGGGGCGAGTGCGACGATGCGCTGCGCAGGGGCTGCAAGGCGGACTTCTCTTCCGGCATCGTCGGTGACGGTGACTTGTGCGTGTGCGATTGTGCCGAACGCCAGCGCGATGGCTCCGGCCGAAAGGATCCGCAGGATGCTATTCATCGTTTCTCTTCCTCAGGTTCAGCAAGGCCGTCGCCAGTCGTTGCCATCCGCGCTCGTCGCGCGGAAGTCCGAAGCGGAGACTGAGCGGTCGATCGAACCTGCGCACCAGGATGCCATGACGGGCCAGACCCGTATGAAGGGCCGCCGCCGCTTGGGTCTCGATCCATTGAAAAAGCGGGGTCCCGGTCGGCGTGCCTGGTCCGTGTGTGGCCAGCAGCGCCGCCAGCCGGGCCGCGTCCTGCCGCAGGCGCCGGCGGGTTTCCGACTGCCACGACTGGTCGAGCAAGGCTGCGCGCGCGACCGCACGGGAAGGGCCCGCGACGCACCAGGGGCCGAGGGTGGACGAAATCGCTTCGCGCAGTGCGCGGGGCGCGAGCACGAACCCGACCCGTGCGCCGCCCAGGCCGAAGAACTTGCCCAGCGAGCGGAGGATGACGAGGTTGCCGGCGCCGCCTCGGGCGGCCAGGCTGTACTCGGGCACCGTGTCGATGAAGGCTTCGTCGACGACCAGCCAGGCCCCGCGACGCGCAAGTTCACGATGCAGGGCGAGCAGCCGGTCGACGTCGAGCAGGGCGCCTGTCGGATTGTTCGGATTGACCACGATCACGACGTCGGCCTTGCGTGCGACGGCCTCGAGCGAATCGGGGTGGAAGGTGCAGATGCGTCGTTGTCGCCACGCGTGGGCGTGTCCGGAATAGGTCGGGTCCGGCATTGCGATCCGTTCGCCGGGGAGGTGTTGCGCGAGGATCGGCAGGATCGCCTGCGTGCCCGGGACGGGCAACAGTTCGCGCGTTCCGTAGTAGGCGGCCGCAGCCTCCTCCAGACCGTCCAGATCCTCGGGCAAGCGGTTCCAGGCGTCCTCCGGAAGCGGTCCGACGGGATAGGCATGGGGATTGATCCCCGTCGACAGGTCCAGCCAGTCCTGCAGCGGGATTCCGTAGCGGGCTGCGGCCTCGCGCAGGCGCCCCCCGTGTTCGGGGTGGGGGGAGAGTGTGGTGTCGTCGATGCGCATCGTTCAAGCTTTCCCGGACAAGGCCTGAAGCGCCTCGGGGAGCGCCACCAGCAAGACGACGGCGAGCCAGAGCCACAGGCCGCGGCGTACGAGCGCGATCGCACCGTGTATGGCCGCTGCGTCGGCGCGCCTTCCACGGCCCAGGCGCGGGCGGGTCTCGGTCTCGCCGCGATAGCTTGCCGTGCCGCCCAGTTCGACTCCCAGCGCCCCGGCGCCTGCGGCCATGACCGGGCCCGCGTTCGGGCTGCTCCATGCCGCGGCCTGGGTGCGCCAGCACGACCAGGCGTTGCGGGTGTTCCCGAGCACGGCGTAAGTGAGTGCGCACAGGCGTGCGGGAAGCCAGTTCAGCACATCGTCGATCCGTGCGGCCGCCCAGCCGAACTGCAGGTAGCGTGGGGTGCGGTATCCCCACATGGCGTCGAGGGTGTTCGCCAGGCGAAACAGCAGCGCTCCGGGTCCGCCAAGCAAACAGAACCACAGCAGGGTCCCGAAACTTGCGTCGTTGCCGTTCTCCAGCACCGATTCGGTCGCCGCCCGTGCGATGCCTTCCGCGTCCAGTTCGCCCGTGTCGCGGCTGACGATGCGGGCGACTTGCGTGCGCGCGGTTTCCAGGTCGCCCGCTTGCAGAGGCTGGGCAATGGCTTCGGCGTGCTCGATCAGGCTGCGGGTGCCGAGTGCGAGGTAGAGCAGTCCGACGTCGACAACCCAGTGGGCCGACGGATGAACGTCCCGTATCCAGGTCGCGAACAGGACGATCGGCGCTACGGCCAGGATCCAGGCGACCAGTCCGGCGACACGAACGTCCGGGAGTTGGCGCCGCGTAAGTGCCTCCAGCCTCTCGGCCCAGTGTCCGAATCCGACCAAGGGGTGGAAACGGCGGAGTTCGCCGAAGAGCCGGTCGGCCAGGAGGGCGAGGACGAGTTTCAGTGCCAGCGGGAGCATGCGCGCGGGGGTTTCGGCGATAATGCCGGGCTCTGGAAAGAACGGGATTCTACGCGATGCGCCGTACGCCCGCCCTGATGGTTCAGGGGACCACCTCCGATTCCGGCAAGAGCACCCTGGTTGCGGGCCTTGCCAGGGTCCTCGCACGCCGCAACATCCGGGTGGCGCCGTTCAAGCCGCAGAACATGGCGTTGAACTCGGCCGTGACCATCGACGGCGGCGAGATCGGCCGGGCGCAGGCCCTGCAGGCACTGGCCGCCGGGGTCGAGCCGCAGACGGATTTCAACCCGGTCCTGCTCAAGCCATGCACCGACATCGGTGCGCAGGTGATCGTTCACGGACGCCCCGTCGCGAACCTGACCGCACGCCACTATCACGATTACAAGCCGATCGCGATGCGCGCCGTGATGGCGTCGTGGGAGCGGCTCATGGAGCGCTACGACTGCGTGCTCGTCGAGGGGGCGGGCAGTCCGGCGGAGATCAACCTGCGCGATCGCGACATCGCCAACATGGGTTTCGCCGAGGCGGCCGATGTCCCCGTGATCCTGGTCGCCGACATCGACCGGGGAGGCGTGTTCGCCCACCTGGTCGGAACGCTGGAACTGCTTTCCCCTTCGGAGCAGGCGCGCGTCAAGGGTTTCGTGATCAACCGTTTCCGCGGCGACCTCGGTCTGCTGCAGTCCGGTCTGGACTGGCTCGAAGCCCGCACCGGGCGCCCCGTCCTGGGGGTTCTCCCGTACCTGCACGGGCTTTTTCTCGATGCGGAGGATGCGCTCGGGCAGGCGCTGGTCGACAAGGGGGAGATCCGGTTGCGCGTGATCGCCCCGGCGTTTCCGCGCATTTCGAACCATACCGACCTGGATGCGCTGCGCCTGCATCCGCAGATCGACTTTTGCTGGATCGGCCCCGGACAGCGGATTCCCGCTGCCGACCTGGTCGTGCTGCCCGGTTCGAAGAGCGTCCAGGCCGACCTGGCCTGGTTGCGTGCGCAGGGATGGGAGGGTGCGCTCCAGCGTCATCTGCGTTATGGCGGAAAAATCGTCGGGATCTGCGGGGGATTCCAGATGCTCGGCCGGAACATCCACGACCCGCTCGGCATCGAGGGCCCGCCGTCGGCCAGTGCCGGCCTCGGCTGGCTGGACCTGGAAACCGCGCTCGAACCCGACAAGCGGCTTCAGAATGTCACCGGCCGCTTGCTCCTGGGGGAAGGGGGCGACGTGCGTGGTTACGAGATCCACATGGGCCGCAGCCGGGGGCCGGCGCTCGAGCACCCGATGATCCGCCTCGACAGCGGTGCTGCAGACGGGGCCGTGTCACCGGACGGGCAGGTGTGCGGGACCTATGTGCACGGCCTGTTCGACGACCCGGCCGCACAGGCTGCGTTGCTGCGATGGGCCGGTGCGCATGGAGCCGAAGGCGTGGATCTCGACGCACGTCGGCAGGCCGACCTCGAACGCCTGGCCGATGCGGTCGAAACGCACCTCGACTGGGCGAAGCTCGATCGGATTCTCAACGGCCGGTAAAGCGCGGCGGGCGCTTGGCCGAGAATGCGGCCAGCCCTTCGGCGTAGTCATTCGTGGCGAGAAAATCGAAGGCGGTGCGTTTTTCCGCGTCGGTGAGGGGAATGCCCGTGGTCAGGCGCCGGACCCAGTGCTTGTGGGCCCGGGCGACCAGCGGGGCGCCAGCGGCGATGCGGGTGGCACAGTCGCGGGCTTCGTCGAGGACGGAGGCGTCGTCGACGACGCGGCTCAGCAGGCCTTTCCGGAGGGCTTCGTCGGCGGGAAGGATGCGCCCTTCGAGCAGGATCTCGAGCAGGACCGCGGGGCCGACCAGGCCGAGCAGGCCGGCCATCTCGCCTGGATACATCGAGAATCCGAGGCGATTGATGGGCGCGCCGAAGCGGGCCGAAGTGCCGGCGATGCGCAGGTCGCAGCAACCGGCGATCTCCAGGCCGCCTCCGATGCAGGCGCCGCGGATTGCGGCCACGGTGGGGATCGCGCAGTTACGGATCGCATCGAGCGCACGGGCCACCCGTTCCTCGTGATAATGCATGGCATCGTCGACGGTCGCCCGCACCGTACGGAACTCCTCGATGTCGCCGCCCGCGGCGAAGGCCTTGTCGCCGTCCCCGGTCAGAATGACGCAGCGCAAGTTCGGGTCGTCTGCGATGCCCGTCATGGCCTGATGCAGTTCCCGCCACATCGTCGCGTTGATCGCATTGAGTTTGGCCGGATTCGAAAGCGTGAGCGTGGCGATGTTGCCATCGGTTTCGATGCGGACCGTTCCGGCAGCGGGTGAAGCGGGCGTCACTCGGCCTTCTCCTCGGCGGCGGCATTGCGCGAGCGTGCGATGCGGGCGAGGGCGGCGCGCCCGCTGAGAATGTGCTCGCGCATGCGCGCTTCGGCCGCTTCCGGATCGCGTGCCCGGAGTGCGCCGAGAATCGCGCGGTGCTCGGCCAGCGACTGCTCCAGCCGGCCCTCGCTGAACAGCGAGTGATGACGCGAGAGCTTGATCACCTTGCGCAAGTCCTCGATCACGTGCAGCAGCCAGTGGTTGTCGGAGATCTCCTGGAGCGTGCGATGGAATGCCTGGTTGGCCTCGAAGAAGCCGTTGATGTCACTGTTGCGGGCGGCATCCTCGAGGCGGGCATGGATCGCCGTGAGCGACTCCAGGTCGGGCGCGCGCGCCAGCTCCGCGGTCTTGCGGGCGCATTGCCCCTCGAGCAGCGCCATGATGTCGAAGATCTCGTCCAGGTCCCGTTCGGAGATCTCGGTGACGTAGCATCCGCGGCGCGGTTTCAGGGTCACGAGCCCTTCCGATGCGAGGACCTTGAGGGCTTCGCGCAACGGCGTACGGGAGATGCCGTACTGGTCGGCCAATGCCTGTTCGTCGACCCAGGTCCCGGGTTTCAGCTCGTGCGAGAATATGCGTTGCCGCAGTCGTTCGGCGACTTCCTGATAGAGCGCGAGCGGTGCGATTCTGGACGGATTCATGGCCTTGGCGGTATTTCCGGGGTTGTGGTTCAGACGACAGGTTCGGGCATCGGCACGAGTTGCATTCATAATTATGGATAAAGTATTATTCGGACAGGTATCCAAGTCAACTTCCCGCACGCGCAGCGACACGGGAGACTCCGTCAGGGAGCAAGGGAGAGGGAGTCGCCGCGCATCCGGGGGCGTCGACGGTCACTCGCAACGACGGTTGCGAGTGACCGGTTCGTCGCGAGTGATTCATGCCCCGAAGACGCCGGTGCTGCTGGCCGTTGTTCTAGGGTAGTCCCGGCCTGGCCGGGACATGCGCCAGGTCGAATATCGTGAGGCCGCAGCGGGCGGCCATTCTTGATTCTGTGAGGTTTGTCATGTCGAAATCGGACTACCCGGTCTGCCCCGAAACCGATCTGGAAGCCTGGACGAAAGCGGCCGCCAGGCATGCGCCGGGGGGCGATCCGGACAATCTGACATGGCGTACGCCGGAGGGCCTGGCGGTCAAGCCGCTCTATACCGCCGCCGACGTGGCCGATCTGCCGTATGCCGACACCCTTCCCGGGTTCGAGCCCTTCGTGCGGGGGCCGCAGCCCACGATGTACGCGGTCAAGCCGTGGACGATTCGCCAGTACGCCGGCTTTTCCACCGCCGAAGCTTCCAATGCCTTCTACCGCAAGGCCCTGGCCGCGGGCGGCCAGGGCGTGTCGGTTGCCTTCGATCTGGCCACCCACCGCGGCTACGATTCGGACAACCCGCGCGTCGTCGGCGATGTCGGCAAGGCCGGGGTGGCGATCGACTCGGTCGAGGACATGAAGATCCTGTTCGACGGCATCCCGCTCGACAGGGTCTCGGTGTCGATGACGATGAACGGGGCGGTGCTGCCGATCCTGGCCGGCTACATCGTCGCTGCCGAAGAGCAGGGCGTGAGCGCGGAGAAGCTTTCCGGGACCATCCAGAACGACATCCTCAAGGAGTTCATGGTCCGCAACACTTATATCTATCCGCCCGAGCCGTCGATGCGGATCATCGCCGACATCTTCCAGTACACCGCGGCAAACATGCCGAAGTTCAACTCGATCTCGATCTCCGGCTACCACATCCAGGAGGCGGGCGCGAACCAGGCGATCGAACTGGCGTTCACGCTCGCCGACGGGATGGAGTACGTGCGTACGGGCCTCAAGGCGGGAATGGACGTGGATACCTTCGCCGGGCGCCTGTCCTTCTTCTGGGCGATCGGGATGAACTTCTACCTCGAGATCGCCAAGATGCGCGCGGCCCGCCTGCTGTGGTGGCGCATCATGAAGCAGTTCGGGCCGAAGAACCCGAAGTCGATGATGCTGCGCACACACTGCCAGACCTCGGGCTGGTCGCTGACCGAGCAGGATCCTTACAACAACGTCGTGCGTACGACGATCGAGGCGATGGCCGCCGTGTTCGGCGGCACCCAGTCGCTGCACACCAACGCGCTGGATGAAGCGATCGCGTTGCCGACCGAGTTCTCGGCGCGGATCGCGCGCAACACCCAGATCATCATTCAGGAAGAGACCCACATCTGCAACGTCGTCGATCCCTGGGCGGGTTCCTACATGATGGAGCGGCTCACCCAGGACATGGCCGACAAGGCCTGGGCCCTGATCGAGGAGATCGAGGCGATGGGCGGCATGACCAGGGCGGTCGAGTCCGGCTGGGCCAAGATGAAGGTCGAGGAATGCGCGGCCGACAAGCAGGCGCGCATCGATTCGGGCAAGGACGTCATCGTCGGCGTAAACAAGTACCGGCTCGACAAGGAAGACCCGATCGAGATTCTCGACATCGACAACCACGCGGTGCGCGAAGCGCAGGTCGCCCGCCTCGACCGGATCCGCGCAACCCGCGATGCGGCGGCGGTCGCGGCCGCGCTGGCCGCGTTGACCGCCTGCGCGGAGTCCGGCAAGGGCAACCTGCTCGATCTGGCCGTCCAGGCGGTTCGCGTACGCGCGACCGTGGGAGAGGTCTCCGACGCGCTCGAGAAGGTCTGGGGACGTTACCGTGCCAACCCGCAAGCCGTATCCGGCGTATACGAGGCCGTCGTGGAAAACGATGAAGACTGGAAGGCCCTCAAGGCCGACATCGAGGCCTTCGTGGCCGAAGAGGGGCGCCGCCCGCGCGTGATGATCGCCAAGCTCGGCCAGGACGGGCACGACCGGGGGGCGAAGGTCGTCGCCTCGGCCTTTGCCGACCTGGGATTCGACATCGACATCGGCCCGCTTTTCCAGACGCCCGAGGAGGCGGCGCGGCACGCCGTCGAGAACGACGTCCATGCGGTGGGCTGCTCGAGCCTCGCGGCCGGGCACAAGACGCTGGTACCGGCCGTCATCGAAGGACTCAAGGCGCTGGGCGCCGACGACATCATCGTCTTCGTCGGCGGCGTGATTCCGGCGCAGGACTACGAGGCGTTGCGGCAGGCGGGAGCCAAGGGCATCTTCGGTCCCGGCACCCCGATTCAGAAGGCAGCGCGTGAAGTGCTTCGGCAGATCCGCGCCGCACGCGCACGCGGCTGAGTCGCCGACTGCCTTCGCAACGAATCCGGTGCCGATGGACATGTCCGACCGCCTCCCGAACGAATCCGTCTGCCGCGACCTGGCCGAAGGCGTGCGCGCCGGCAAGCTGCGGCCGCTCGCGAAGACGATCACGCTGATCGAGTCGACCCGCGCGGACCACCAGGCGCAGGCACGGAGCGTCGTCGAAGCGCTGCTTCCGGATACCGGCAAGGCCATGCGGGTCGGCATTTCGGGGGTTCCCGGGGTTGGCAAGTCCACCTTCATCGAAGCGCTGGGCCTGTATCTGATCGAACAGGGCCATCGCGTTGCCGTGCTTGCGGTCGACCCCTCCTCGTCGGTCAGCGGCGGTTCGATCCTCGGCGACAAGACGCGCATGGAAGGGCTCGCGCAGCGTCCCGAGGCCTTCATCCGGCCGAGCCCGTCGTCTGGGTCGCTTGGCGGCGTGGCCGAGAAGACCCGCGAGACCATGCTGGCCTGCGAGGCGGCAGGGTTCGACGTGATCATCGTCGAGACCGTCGGGGTCGGCCAGTCCGAGACCGCGGTGGCGGGCATGACCGACATCTTCTGTTTGCTGCAGCTGCCCAATGCCGGCGACGACCTGCAGGCGATCAAGAAGGGGATCATGGAGATCGCCGACCTGATCGTCATCAACAAGGCCGACATCGATCCGGCCGCCGCGATGCGGGCGAAATCGCAGATGAAGACCGCGCTGCACATGTTGCGCCCGGCCAGTCCGAACTGGTCGCCACCGGTGCTGACGATGTCGGCGCTGAAAAAGGAAGGCGTGGCCGGGTTCTGGGAAGCCGTGTGCGCGTATCGGGACACGATGCGGCAAACAGGGGAGTTCGAGGCCAAACGCAGACGCCAGGCGCTGGCCTGGATGTGGGAACTGATCGATGCCGGCCTGCGGCATCGCTTCCGCAACGACCCGCAGGTCAAGGCGGCGTTGCCGCAGCTGCAGGCCGCGGTCGAGGATGGAACGACCACCCCGGCGGTCGCGGCCGGGCAGCTTCTGGGCTATCTAAAGTAAGGGAGGGCGCCGCGCGCCTTGCAAGAACGGAGTTTTCGAGGGAGAGCATTCATGCAGGAAATCATTCGACAGCTGGACGAGAAGCGCCACAAGGCCCGCCTCGGCGGCGGCCAGAAGCGCATCGACGCCCAGCACGCCAAAGGCAAGCTGACCGCGCGCGAGCGCATCGAGCTGCTGCTCGACGAAGGCAGCTTCGAAGAGTGGGACATGTTCAAGGAGCACCGTTGCACCGACTTCGGCATGGAGCAGGAGGCGGTGCCCGGCGACGGCGTCGTGACCGGCTACGGCACGGTCAACGGCCGCCTCGTGTTCGTGTTCTCGCAGGACTTCACCGTCTTCGGCGGCTCGCTGTCCGAGACCCACGCGGAGAAGATCTGCAAGGTCATGGACCACGCGATGAAGGTCGGCGCCCCGGTGATCGGACTGAACGACTCGGGCGGTGCGCGCATCCAGGAAGGCGTCGATTCGCTCGGCGGCTATGCGGACGTGTTCCAGCGCAATGTGATGGCTTCGGGCGTGGTGCCGCAGATCTCGATGATCATGGGGCCGTGCGCGGGCGGCGCGGTGTATTCGCCGTCGATGACCGACTTCATCTTCATGGTCAAGGACTCGTCCTATATGTTCGTGACCGGCCCCGAGGTCGTGAAGACGGTCACCCATGAAGAGGTTACCGCCGAGGAACTGGGCGGGGCGGTCACGCACACGACGAAATCCGGCGTTGCCGACCTGGCCTTCGAGGACGACGTCGAGGCGCTCGCGCAGTTGCGCCGCTTCATCGACTTCCTGCCCCTGTCGAACCGCGAGAAGTCGCCGGTGCGCCCGACCCTGGATCCGGCCGACCGCATGGACGAATCCCTCGATACGCTGGTGCCCGAAAACCCGAACCAGCCCTACGACATCAAGGAACTGATCGTGAAGGTCGTCGATGAGGGCGACTTTTTCGAATTGCAGCCCGATCACGCGAAGAACATCGTGATCGGCTTCGGCCGCATGGAAGGACAGACGGTCGGCTTCGTCGCCAACCAGCCGCTGGTGCTGGCCGGCTGCCTGGACATCAAGAGCTCGATCAAGGCCGCACGCTTCGTGCGCTTTTGCGACGCGTTCAACATCCCGGTGGTCACCTTCGTCGACGTCCCCGGCTTCATGCCGGGCACCAGCCAGGAATACGGCGGCATCATCAAGCACGGCGCGAAGCTGCTCTACGCCTATGCCGAGTGCACCGTACCCAAGGTCACGTTGATCACGCGCAAGGCCTACGGGGGTGCCTATGACGTCATGAGCTCCAAGCACCTGCGCGGCGACGTGAACCTTGCCTGGCCGAGCGCCGAGATCGCGGTCATGGGGCCGAAGGGTGCGGTCGAGATCATCTTCCGCGAGGAGAAGAACGATCCCGAGAAGATCGCAGGGCGCGAGGCGATGTACAAGGAGAAGTTCGCCAACCCCTTCGTCGCCGCCCACCGAGGCTTCATCGACGACGTGATCATGCCGCACGCCACGCGCAAGCGCATCTGCCGCTCGCTGGCGATGCTGCGCGACAAGCAACTCGACAACCCGTGGCGCAAGCACGGCAACATCCCGCTCTAAGTGCCGGGGAGGAAATCCGAATATGTTCAAGAAGATCCTGATTGCAAATCGCGGTGAAATCGCCTGCCGCGTCATCAAGACGGCGCGCAGGATGGGGATCGCGACCGTCGCGGTGTATTCCGAGGCCGACAAGGCTGCCTTGCACGTGGATCTGGCCGACGAGGCCGTCTGCATCGGTCCCGCACCCAGCAAGGAGTCCTACCTGGTCATGGACCGCATCATCGCCGCCTGCAAGCAGACCGGTGCGGAAGCCGTGCATCCGGGCTACGGTTTCCTCTCCGAGAACGCCGAGTTCTCGCGCCGGCTGGAAGCCGAGGGCATCCAGTTCATCGGTCCCAAGCATTACTCGGTGGCCAAGATGGGCGACAAGATCGAGTCCAAGAAGCTCGCCATCGAAGCCCGGGTGAACACCATTCCCGGCTACAACGACCCGATCGAAACGCCCGAGGAAGCGGTCGAGATCGCCAGGGGCATCGGCTATCCGGTCATGATCAAGGCCTCGGCAGGAGGTGGCGGCAAGGGCTTGCGCGTGGCGTTCAACGACAAGGAGGCCCATGAGGGTTTCGCGTCGTGCCGCAGCGAAGCGAAGAACGCATTCGGCGACGACCGCGTGTTCATCGAGAAATACGTGCTCGAGCCGCGCCACATCGAAATTCAGGTGCTTGGCGACGCCCACGGCAACTACGTGTATCTGAACGAACGCGACTGCTCGATCCAGCGACGCCACCAGAAGGTCATCGAGGAGGCGCCGAGCCCCTTCGTCGATCCGGAGATGCGCAAGGCGATGGGCGAACAGGCGGTGGCGCTGGCCCGTGCGGTGAACTACGAGTCGGCTGGCACGGTGGAGTTCGTCGTCTCCGGTGCGACCAAGGAGTTCTACTTCCTCGAGATGAACACCCGGCTGCAGGTCGAGCACCCGGTCACGGAACTGATCTGCGGGCTCGATCTGGTCGAGCAGATGATCCGTGTAGCCGCCGGCGAGCAACTCGCGATCACCCAGGCCGACGTCGGTATCCACGGTTGGGCGATGGAATGCCGCATCAACGCGGAAGATCCGTTCCGTGGCTTTCTGCCGTCCACCGGCCGGCTGGTGAAGTTCCAGCCACCCGCCGAGGTCGAGGGCCAGGTCCGCGTCGATACCGGGGTGTACGAGGGCGGCGAGATCTCGATGTACTACGACTCGATGATCGCCAAGCTGATCACCCACGGTGCGACCCGCGACCAGGCGATCGAGCGCATGCGCGAGGCGCTCAACGCCTTCGTGATCCGCGGCATCAGTTCGAACATCCCGTTCCAGGCTGCGCTGATGCAGCATCCGCGCTTCGTTTCGGGCAACTTCAACACCGGTTTCATTGCCGAGGAGTACCCGAAAGGCTTCGATGCGTCGATGGTGCCGCACGACGACCCCGCCCTGTTCATCTGTGCCGCAGCCGCTCTGCATCGGCGCTTCGAGGACCGCGATGCGCAGATTTCGGGGCAGATGCCGGGACACGAGCGGGTGGTCGGCGACGACTATACGGTGATCCGTGGCGACGAGCGCACCCTCGTCAGGGTGCTCCCGGTGAGCGGCGGCTACGACGTGCAACTCGACGGCGAGACGTTCTCGGTGCGTTCCGACTGGCGCTTCGGCGAAGTCCTGATGCACGGGAACCTCAACGGCAAGCCGTTTACGATGCAGGTCGAGCGTGTCGGCCTGCGCTATCGTCTGTGGCACAACGGCACCCAGGCGACGCTGCTGGTCATGAGCGCGCGCTGGGCGGAATTGCAGGCGCTGATGCCGGTGAAGCTGCCGCCGGATCTGTCCAAGTTCCTGCTTTCGCCGATGCCGGGTTTGCTGCGTGAGATCGCCGTGATCGAAGGCCAGGAGATCAAGGCCGGAGAGAAACTGGCGGTCATCGAGGCGATGAAGATGGAGAACGTGCTCAAGGCCGAGCAGGATGGCAAGGTCGCCAGGATCGTCGCCCGTCCGGGTGCGAGCCTCGCGGTCGACGAGGTCATCGTCGAGTTCGAATAGGCGTCCTCGTCCGATCCTCGTGGGGCCCGCCTTGACGGGCCCCACTTTTTTTGCGCTGCCGAATCGAGGGAACCTATTACCTTTGTCCCGGTCATATTTGCGCAAACATTGTGAATCGAATACTATCGTGCTCGATTTTCGCGTCGCCGGACTAATGGGCGATGCTTTGCCGCCGGTAGCTGGCCCGCACGGGGCCGTTTTTCTCATCTACGCTGCCGGCCTTTGACCGTCCCGCAGGATCCCGCTTGACCAGTGCCCGCCCATCCGGCGCGACACTGCGGGCACGGGACCCCGCAGCGTTCAGGAGGAACCAGCATGAGTGCTCAGATCACGCCCCTCGTGTGGCAACCGTCCAGGGAGATGACCAGCCGTTTTCAGAAAGTCCCGTTCAAGGTCTACACGCAGCGTGACCTCGACCGCATCGAGCAACTGGCCCGCTTGCCGGAGGCTCGGCGCTTCGAAATGAAGGTCGTCTCGTCGGTCCTCCCTTTCCGCGTCAACCAGTACGTCATCGACGAACTGATCGACTGGAACAATGTTCCTGCCGACCCGATTTTCCAGCTCACCTTTCCGCAGCGCGGCATGCTCGCACCGGAACACTATGACCGCATCGCCGCCCTCCTCGAAAGCGGTGCCGACAAGGAAACCCTCGAGGCCGCCGTGGACGCGGTTCGGCACGAGCTCAACCCCCATCCGGCCGACCAGATGGAAATGAACATGCCGCGCGACGAGGACGGACACCGGATCGACGGCATGCAGCACAAGTATCGCGAGACGGTACTGTTTTTCCCCAGCCAGGGCCAGACCTGCCACAGCTACTGCACCTTCTGCTTCCGTTGGGCGCAGTTCGTGGGAGACAAGGAGCTTCGCATCGCCAGTTCCGAGGCGGCGACGCTGCACCGCTACCTGCGCGCCCATCCCGAGGTCACCGACCTGCTCTTCACGGGCGGCGACCCGATGGTGATGAAGACCTCTCACCTGGCCGCTTACCTCGAGCCGCTGCTCGAGCCCGAATTCGATCATATCCAGACCATCCGCATCGGCACCAAGGCCCTGAGCTTCTGGCCTCATCGCTTCCTCGGGGCGGACGATGCGGACGACCTGATCCGCTTGCTCGAACGCATGGTCGAGGCCGGCAAGCACGTCGCGATCATGTCGCATTACAACCACTGGAAGGAACTCGATACCGAGGTCGCCCAGGCGGCGATCCGTCGCGTACGCTCGACCGGCGCGGTGATCCGCGCGCAGGGACCGCTGCTTGCCCACATCAATGACGACCCCGACGTCTGGGCGCGCATGTGGAAGCTGCAGGTACGCCTCGGAATCGTGCCGTATTACATGTTCGCCGAGCGCGATACCGGCGCGCGGCAATACTTCGAGGTCCCGCTGGTACGCGCCTGGGAAATCTACCGCAAGGCCATCCAGCAGGTTTCCGGGCTTGCGCGAACCGCGCGCGGGCCGAGCATGAGCGCGAGCCCCGGCAAGGTCGAGATCCAGGGCGTGACCGAGATCGCGGGCGAAAAAGTGTTCGTGCTGCGCTTCATCCAGGGGCGCAATCCGGACTGGGTGCAACGGCCGTTCTTCGCACGGTACAACGAGAAGGCCACCTGGCTGAACCATCTAGAGCCTGCCTTCGGCGAAGAGAAGTGGTTCTGGCAGGACGAATATCAGGCGATCCGCGCCGAGAAACTGGCTGCTGCGGTGAATTGACGTTGCAGTGGCGCTAAAGTACGAAGGGCCCGCGATGCGGGCCCTTCGTCCGTATGACGGGCGTCCGCGCGTCAGGCCGTGGTCATCCGCCCGAATGCTTCGATCACTTCGGGCGGTGCCTGGACGAGTTCGATCAGCACGCCTTCGCCCCCGATCGGGAATTCCTCGTTCCCCTTCGGATGCAGGAAGGTGATGTCGTAGCCGGCGGCGCCGCGGCGGATGCCGCCCGGGGCGAAGCGCACCCCCTGGGCGGTGAGCCATTCGACTGCGGCGGGCAGGTCGTCGACCCACAGGCCGACGTGGTTGAGCGGGGTCGTGTGGACCGCAGGTTTCTTCTCGGGATCGAGCGGCTGCATCAGATCGACCTCGACCTTGAACGGACCGGTTCCCATCGCGCAGATGTCTTCGTCGACGTTCTCGCGCTCGCTGACGAAATTTCCGGTCACCTCGAGGCCAAGCATGTCCACCCACAAGGTCTTGAGTCGCTGCTTGTTCGGCGCGCCGATGGCGATCTGCTGGATGCCGAGGATGGTGAAGGGGCGTTGGGTCATGGGTCGAGGCTCCGTGCAATCCATTACGTAATTCATAATTATGGCGGAAATCGGTCTTGCGGTCCAAAGGGCGAGGCAGGGGTGAAACGACCGGTAGTGTGCGGCGTCAGTCCCACTCCACCTGGGCGGAGAACAGGTAGCCGGCACCGTACACCGTCTTGATCAGCTTGGGGTCGTGCGGATCGTCGTCGAGCTTGCGCCGCAGGCGCGAGATGCGTACGTCGATGCTGCGGTCGAACGGGTCGAGGTCCCGTTCGCCAAGCAATTGCTCGCGGCTCAGGATGCGGTTGGGGCGCTGCAGGAGCGTGAACAGCAGGGCGGCCTCGGCCGCCGACAGTCCGACTTCGCGATCGTCGGGGGCGCGCAGCGCGTGACGACCACGGTCGAAGATCCAGCCGGCGAAGCGCGCAATATTGCGTTCGGATGCGACCGCGTCGGCCGGAGCGGCGCGCTGGTAGCGGCGCAGGATGGATCGTACGCGGGCCACGAGTTCGCGTGGTTCGAACGGCTTGACGATGTAGTCGTCCGCTCCGAGTTCGAGTCCGAGCACCCGATCGGTCACGTCGTTGCGCCCGGTCAGGATCAGTACCGCGCACGGGTTGCCGTCCTGGAGTTCGCGCACGACCTGCATCCCGTCCATGTCCGGAAGCCCCAGATCCACAATGCACAGGTCGGGGGCGGCGCGGCGTGCGCGCTCGAGGAACTGGCGGCCCGTGGCCACGTAATCGCAGCGAAAACCGTATTCGCCCAGGCTCGAGCAGATCAGGCGGGCGATATCGTGGTCGTCCTCGAGGACGAGGATGTTGGCGGTAAGTACGTCGGATCCGGTCATTGATTCAGGTTTTCCTTGGAAACTTCGAGGTCCCGGAGCGCAGTTTCGAGTTCCGCGCGTCCGAAGGGTTTGCGCAATACCGGCACGTCCAGGCCGGCCATTTCCCCAGGGCGGTCCTCGCTGGCGTAGCCGGTGATCAGCAGGATCGGCAGGTCCGGGCGCAATGCGCGTGCCCGGCGGCTCAGTTCGCGCCCGTCGATGCCGCCCGGCATCACCGTGTCGGTGACCAGGATCGCGATCTCGGGGACGTTCTCGAGCAATGACGCGGCTTCGGGGCCGTTCGACGCTTCGAGAACCGGATAGCCGAGCGTGGCCAGCTCGAGACGGATGATGCGCCGGACCTCGGGCTCGTCCTCGACGAGCAGAACGGGAGGGCGCCGCTGCCCCAGCGCGTGCGACTCCTGAATCGTGGCGTCGGGGGTTCCGGTCGGAGCGGTCGTGCGTGGCAGTACGAAGGTGACCGTGGTCCCTTCCCCGGGCGTGCTGCGAATGCGGATGTTTCCGCCCGACTGTCGCACGAACCCATAGACCATGGATAGCCCCAGCCCGCTTCCACGACCGAAGGTCTTGGTCGTGAAGAACGGTTCGAAGACCCGCGCGAGGGCTTGGGGTTCGATCCCGCTGCCGGTATCGGTGACGTCGATCTGAACGTAGTCGGCTGCGGGAAGCTCGACCAGTGCCGACATGTTCTCCGGGATGTGGCGGTTGCTGACCGTGATGGTCAGTTCTCCCCCCGCCGGCATCGCGTCGCGGGCATTGAGCGCCAGGTTGAGCAGGGCGTTCTCCAACTGGTGCGGGTCGGCGAACGCGTAGAGCGGCTCTTCGGGCAGGCGTGTGCTGATCGCCACGCTCTCGGTGAGCGAGCGCGTGAGCAGTTGGGTCATGTTATGCACCAGCGCACCCACTTCCACGGCACAGGGTTCGAGCGTCTGCCGACGCGAAAAGGTGAGCAGGCGCTTGATCAGCTCGGCCCCGCGCCGGGCCGCATGCAGGGCCGGGTCGACGAATTCGCAGGACGGGTCGTGGGGCGGGGTGCGCTCCTTGAGCGCCGAAAGGTTGCCGATGATGATCGACAGCAGGTTGTTGAAGTCATGCGCGAGACCGCCGGTCAGCTGCCCGACCGCTTCCATCTTCTGTGCCTGGATCAGGGCGGCCTGGTTGGCCTTCTGCTCGGTGATGTCGATGGAGAGTACGAAGAAGCCGAGCACCTCCCCTTCGCCGTTGAGTTCGGGCACGACCACGCTGCGGGCATAGACGGTCCGGCTGCCGGGCCGCTTGCGGGCGTATTCGTAGCTGACACGCTCTCCGGTCTTGGCGATCAGCAGGTGCGGGCTGATCTGCGCGTAGGATTCCTCGCCGAAAATGTCCCGGATCGTCCGCCCGACGATCTCTTCCTTGTCGAGACCGAACCACTCCGCGTAGCCCTTGTTCGCGAACTGGTAGACCTCGTTCCGATCTACATAGGCCACGAGCGCCGGAATGGAGTCGATGATCAGGCGCAGGCGTCCTTCCGAGCGGCGCAGTGCGTCGGCAATCTCGTCGATGTCCGCATTCGCCTGCGCGAGCTGGGTGTTGGCACTTTCGAGCTCGCTGGTCCGTTCCCGCACCCGTGCTTCGAGGACGGCATTCTGCTGCTGGATGACCTCTTCGTAGCGTCGCTGGTCGGTAATGTCCGTCCATAGCGAAACAAACCCGAGATTCGGAATCGGAACGCCGCGAATCGCGAGGATGCGCCCGTTCGGGCGGGTGCGTTCGGTGTAGTGCGGCTGGAAGGCCCGTGCGGCCGCCATGCGCTCTGCGACCAGGCGCTCGACGTCGCCTTCCCCGTACTCGCTGCGCTGCGCATTGAAGCGGACCAGCTCCTCGAATGGCAACCCGACGCGAAGCATCGACTCGGGGAAATCGAGCAGGCGGATGAGCGCCTTGTTCCAGGTGACGAGCTTGGGCGTTGCGTCGAACACCGCAATGGCCTGGTCGAGGAGGTCCAGTCCTGCCAGCAGCAGGTCGTAGCGCCTTCTCTGTTCGAAGCTCGGGGACGCGGGTTCGGATTGGGCCATGGGATCCAGGGGCTCCGGGGGGTGGTCGGCGAAGGGTGATGTCCGTCCCCGACCGCAACGGGTAAGATGGTGTCACAATTCGATACAGTGACAAAACAGTTGCGCAACGGTGATCAGGAAAGATGACCGGTCACGCGTCCTTGCAGGGTTGTCCGCGTCCGCCGTCAGCGCGGCAGAATGCGTTCGGGTACGATGATGGTGGCCCCGGAGCAAGTTGACGTTTACGTGAACGTAATCTAGATTTCACTCGCCATCAAGACGCGGCGGATGCCGTCGCGTTTCCCGGACGTGGCGGGGTGTCGCCCGGCCGGCCCCTGAAAGTCCGCCGGAACCAGGAGAGAGCACAGATGACCGACCTCAGCGTGAGCAAGAAACTGACCCCCTACAAGCCGAAGAACAAGGTGCGCTTCGTGACCGCCGCTTCGTTGTTCGACGGGCACGACGCTTCGATCAACATCATGCGTCGCATCCTGCAGTCGACCGGCGCCGAAGTCATCCACCTCGGCCACAACCGCTCGGTCGGCGAGATCGTCAATGCCGCGCTGCAGGAAGACGTGCAGGGCATCGCGATCACCAGCTATCAGGGCGGTCATGTCGAGTTCTTCAAGTACATGATCGACCTCCTGCGCGCGAACGGCGGAGAGAACATCAAGGTGTTCGGCGGTGGTGGCGGCGTGATCGTGCCGGCCGAGATCCAGGAACTGCACGACTACGGCGTGACGCGCATCTATGCGCCGGAAGACGGCGTCACGCTCGGCCTGCAGGGGATGATCAACGACGTGGTCGAACGGTCGGACTTCGACCTCACGCACGAAGCGCCCGCAAAGGCCGACGAGTTGATCAAGAAGCTCACGACCGGCGATCGCAAGGTTCGCCTGCGCACGCTCTCGAAAGTCATCACGGCGCTCGAGAACGGTGGCTATGGCGAGGAAGTCAAGAAGGCGGTCAAGGATGCCGCCGCCAAGCTCGGAACGCCGACGCTCGGAATCACCGGCACCGGCGGGGCTGGCAAGAGTTCGCTCACTGACGAGATCGTGCGCCGCTTCCGGCTCGATCAGGAAGATCGCCTGAAGGTCGCGATCGTGTCGATCGACCCGTCCAGGAAGCGTACCGGCGGTGCGCTGCTGGGCGACCGCATCCGCATGAACGCCATCGAGCACGAGAACATCTTCATGCGCTCGCTCGCCACGCGCGACACGGGTTCCGAAGTGTCGACCGCGCTGCCCGAGGTCATCGCCGCATGCAAGCTGACCGGCTTCGATCTGGTCGTCGTCGAGACTTCCGGCATCGGCCAGGGCAATGCGGCGATCGTCCCTTTCGTCGACCTTTCCCTGTACGTGATGACCCCCGAATTCGGCGCGGCGAGCCAGCTCGAGAAGATCGACATGCTCGATTTCGCCGATTTCGTCGCGATCAACAAGTTCGACCGCAAGGGTGCCGAGGACGCGCTGCGCGACGTCTCCAAACAGTACCAGCGCAACCGCGAACTGTTCTCCCGTCCTGCCGACGAAATGCCGGTGTTCGGGACCATGGCCGCACGCTTCAACGACGACGGGGTGACCGCCCTGTACCAGGCGATGCTTCCTGCGCTGGTCGAGAAGGGCCTGAAGGTCAAGCCGGGCAAGTTGCCGAAGGCGTCGGTGCGGGCGTCGAGCCGCGGACGCGCGATCGTCCCGGCCGAGCGTGCCCGTTATCTGGCCGAGATCGCCGAGACTGTGCGCGACTATCACCAGCATGTGCAGGCGCAGGCGCGCGTTGCGCGCGAGCGCCAGTCGCTGAAGATCGCCAAGGCGCTGTTCGAGCAGTGCGGCAAGGAGATCGGTTCGTTCGACGAGCTGATCGAATGGAAGGACGGCGAATTGACTCCGGCGGCCAAGAAGCTGCTCGAGCAGTGGCCGACCGAGAAGGCGCTGTACGCCGCCGACGAATACGTCGTGAAGATCCGCGACAAGGAGATCCGCACCAAGCTCACCCACGAGTCGCTGTCCGGAAGCAAGATCCGCAAGGTGGCGCTGCCCGATTTCGAGGACGAGGGCGAGACGCTCAAGTTTCTCATGAAGGAGAATGTCCCGGGCTCGTTCCCGTATACCGCCGGCGTGTTTGCCTTCAAGCGCGAGGGCGAGGATCCGACCCGCATGTTCGCCGGCGAGGGAGACGCCTTCCGCACCAACCGCCGCTTCAAGAAGGTGTCCGAAGGCATGCCGGCGCACCGCCTCAGCACCGCCTTCGATTCGGTCACCCTGTACGGCTGCGACCCCGACCTGCGTCCGGACATCTACGGCAAGATCGGCAACTCCGGCGTCTCCATCGCCACGCTGGACGACATGAAGGTGTTGTACGACGGCTTCGACCTGTGCGCCCCGACCACCTCGGTGTCGATGACCATCAACGGCCCGGCGCCGATCATCCTTGCCTTCTTCTTCAACACCGCGATCGACCAGCAGATGGCGAAGTTCAAGGCCGACAACGGCCGCGATCCGACCGACGACGAATACGCCAAGATCCGGGCCTGGACGCTGTCGACCGTGCGCGGCACGGTGCAGGCCGACATCCTCAAGGAGGACCAGGGCCAGAACACCTGCATCTTCTCGACCGAGTTCGCGCTCAAGATGATGGGCGACATCCAGGAGTACTTCGTCCATCACAAGGTGCAGAACTTCTACTCGGTGTCGATCTCCGGCTACCACATCGCCGAGGCCGGCGCGAACCCGATCAGCCAGCTCGCCTTCACGCTGTCCAACGGCTTCACCTACGTCGAGTCGTATCTTGCGCGCGGCATGCACATCGACGATTTCGCGCCGAACCTGTCGTTCTTCTTCAGCAACGGCATGGACCCCGAGTACTCGGTGATTGGTCGCGTGGCGCGCCGCATCTGGGCGGTGGCGATGAAGAACAAGTACGGCGCCAACGAGCGCAGCCAGAAGCTCAAGTACCACATCCAGACCTCGGGGCGTTCGCTCCACGCGCAGGAGATGGACTTCAACGACATTCGCACGACGCTGCAGGCGTTGATCGCGATCTACGACAACTGCAACAGCCTGCACACCAACGCCTACGACGAGGCGATCACCACGCCGACCGAGGAATCGGTGCGCCGAGCGATGGCGATCCAGCTCATCATCAACCGCGAGTGGGGGCTGGCAAAAAACGAGAACCCCAACCAGGGCGCCTTCATCATCGACGAGCTTACCGACCTCGTCGAAGAGGCCGTGCTCAAGGAGTTCGAGGCCATCGCTTCGCGCGGCGGCGTGCTCGGCGCGATGGAGACCGGCTACCAGCGCGGCAAGATCCAGGAGGAGTCGCTCTACTACGAGCACAAGAAGCACGACGGCTCGTATCCCATCATCGGCGTCAATACCTTCCTGAACCCGAAGGGCCAGGCCCAGCAGGAGATCGAACTGGCACGCTCGACCGAGGACGAAAAACAGAGCCAGCTGAAGCGCCTGGCCGATTTTCACGCCCGCAACAAGGCGGAGGCGCCCAAGTGGCAGGCGAAGCTGCAACGGGCGGTGATCGAGAACGGCAACGTCTTCGAAGTGCTGGTCGATGCGGTGCGCTACTGCTCGCTGGGACAGATCACCGGCGCACTGTACGAGGTTGGCGGGCAGTATCGGCGCAGCATGTAGGCGATCGTGCCGTCCCCGTGCCAGCACGGGGATGGTCGCCGACCCGGATCCAGGACGGGAGCGTTCAACCGCCAAGTAGTTGGCAGCGGGAGACTGCGGTCGCGGCGATAATTCGGGCTCCGCTCCCCAAGGCATTGCCGCCATGATGCAGATTTACCGCAAGCCGCCTCAGGCCGTTCCTTCCGAGAGCGCGTTCTTCCGCCTGCCCGGTGCCTTGCTGATGATTCTGGACGATGACTGGATCGTCCAGATGATGAGCGACTCCTGGCGCGAGGTGCTCGGTGTCGGCCAGGAGGAGTTGCGCTGGCGGCGCTTCACCGATCTGCTGCATGAGGTCGACCGGACGGAGGTAGTCGAGTGCCTGGGGCGCATCGGCGACGCGCTCTCGACCGTGCGCTTCTCGTGCCGTTGCCGCAAGGCGGACGGCCACTACGTGGGGCTGGCCTGGTCGGTCAGTCACGACCCGGATCATGGATTGTTCTATGCCTCGGCGCACGAAACCGCGGTGCGCTTTGCCGACCATGAGGCCCGCCTGCCCGAGATCTACGTCGATGGCTTGACAGGGTTGCCCAACCGCGGCCTGTTTCTGGATCGGGTCGGTCACGCGATGCAGCGTGCATTGCGGCGCAAGGAGCTGCGATTCGCGGTGATTCACTGTGGCGTGGACCGCTTCAGCGTAGTCAACCACAGCCTCGGCAGCCGGATCGGCGACCTGCTGCTGATCGAGGTGGCCAATCTGCTGCGTCGCACGACCCGGCCGACCGACATGGTGGCCAGGTTGGGCGGCGACGAGTTCGGGATCCTGCTTGAGGACATCCGCGATGCCTCGTCGCCGGTGCGTGTGCTCAAGCGCCTGCAGGAGAACTTCGTGCTTCCCTTTCGGCTGCACGAACACGAAGTGTTCTGCAGCTTGTCGGCCGGCGTGAGCATCTCGGGCGAGCAATACGACGAAGCCGACCTCATGCTTCGTGACGCCAACATGGCGATGCGGCGAGCGAAAGGGCAGGGCGGCGGCGGTCACGTGTTGTTCGATCGCGGCATGCACGAAGAGGCCCTGCGTCGGCTCGACCTTGAGATGGACCTGCGGCGGGCGCTCGAGAAGGACCAGCTGGAGGCCTACTACCAGCCCATCGTCCGGCTTGCCGATGGCCGGTTGGAGGGATTCGAGGCACTGGTCCGCTGGAACCATCCGACGCAGGGGCTGATCTCGCCGGCCGAATTCATCCCGCTTGCGGAGGAGAACGGCCTGATCGTGCAGGTCGGCCGTTGGGTGCTGCGCGAGGCCTGCACCCAGATGCGCCGCTGGCAGCAGGCGTTTCCGCGTCGGCCGGCACTCACGGTGAGCGTCAACCTGTCCGCACGCCAGTTGCTGCATCCCGAGATCCTGCCCGAGGTCCGCCGTATCTTGCGTGAGACCGGGTTGTCGCCACGTCATCTCAAGCTCGAGATCACCGAGAGCGTGATGATGGAGAACGCCGAGCGCGCCATCGAACTGCTCGAGGCACTCAAGCGTACGCGCCTCAAGCTGATGCTGGACGACTTCGGTACCGGCTATTCCTCGCTGTCGCACTTGCATCGCCTGCCCATCGATGCCCTCAAGGTCGACAAGTCCTTCGTCATGCACATGCACGATCGCGACGAGGATCGCAGCTTCGTCGAAACCATCGTGAATCTCGCCCACAAGCTCGGCCGCCCGGTCGTTTGCGAAGGGGTGGAGCTGCCCGCGCAGGAGGCGCTGCTGCGCGAGCTCGGTGTCGAGTTCGCCCAGGGGTACCTGTACTCCCGCCCGGTGACGGCGGCCCAGGCCGAGATGCTGATCCTCGAAAACGCCGCGCGTTCCTCGCGCAAGGGCTGAGAATCTCCGACGGCGCTCGCTCGGGCGCGAACGGCATCTGCTCTCCTGCGGGGCCGCGTCGGACGTTTGTCACAATTCGGTACATTTCGAAAACAGTTGCGCAAACATGGCTTGCGACACTCCAGCCTTGAAAAGAAGTGCGGGGTAGGTCCGCCTGCCTGACGCATCGACCGTCGTGGCGGCATCGAAGACCGCCGCCGGGGCTCCGGTGATTCCGGAGCGCACCGGCCGACTGGACGAACCGGGAACCATTCAAAGGAGGATCAGGGAATGTCCGAAACTACCGGGCAATCTGCATCTGTTGCCACGCTCGACACCTTTCCGCGCCTGCTGATGCACCACGCGAAGGTCCGGCCCAGCCGGCCGGCGATGCGAGAGAAGGAGTACGGCATCTGGCAAACCTACACCTGGGCTCAGGTGGCGGAAAACGTTCGTGCCATCGCGTGCGGGCTGGCCGAACTCGGGTTCAAGCGCGGAGACCGGCTTGCGATCATCGGCGACAACCGTCCGCGTCTGTACTGGTCGGTCGCAGCCTGTCAGTGCCTGGGTGGGATCCCGGTCATGCTCTACCAGGATGCGGTGGCCGAAGAGATGGTTTACGTCCTGCAGGATGCCGAGATCAAGTTCGCGGTGGTCGAGGATCAGGAGCAGGTCGACAAGATGCTCGAGATCCAGCCGGAAGTGCCGTTTCTCGAGCACGTCGTCTACGACGACCCGCGCGGCATGCGCCACTACACCCAGGCGTTGCTGATGGGGCTCGACGAGCTGGTCGAGATGGGGCGCGTTCACGACCGCAACCAGAGCGACTTCCTCGACGCCGAGATCGAGAAGGGATCGAGCGACGACATCTCGATCATGCTCTACACCTCCGGGACCACGGGCAAGCCCAAGGGCGTGTGCCAGACTCACGGGGCCTTCATCGCCTCGGCCCAGGGGGCGACCCAGTTCGACAGGCTGACGGAGAACGAGGACATCCTCTCCTACCTGCCGATGGCCTGGGTGGGCGATCACCTGTTCTCGTATGCGCAGGCGATGTACGCCGGCTTCACGATCAACTGCCCGGAGTCGGGCGAGACGGTCATGACCGATCTTCGCGAAATCGGCCCGACCTACTACTTCGCGCCGCCGCGGATCTTCGAGAACCTGCTCACCACGGTGATGATCCGCATGGAGGATGCAGGCTGGTTCAAGCGCAAGACCTTCGCCCACTTCATGGAGGTCGCGCGCCGCTGTGGCGCCGAGATCCTCGACGGCAAGAGCGTTTCGTTCGGCGACCGGTTCCAGTACTGGCTCGGCAACCTGCTGGTCTACGGTCCGCTCAAGAACGTGCTCGGCATGAGCCGCATCCGCGTGGCCTATACCGCCGGCGCCGCGATCGGCCCCGACCTGTTCCGCTTCTACCGCTCGATCGGCATCAACCTCAAGCAGCTCTATGGCCAGACCGAGACCTGCGCGTACGTCTGCCTGCAGCCTGACGGCGAGATCAAGCTCGACTCGGTCGGCAAGCCGGCGCCGTTCGTCGAGGTCAAGCTCGCCGACAACGGCGAGATCCTGGTCAAGGGGCCGATGCTGCTCAAGGCCTACTACAAGCGTCCGGATGCCACCGCCGAGTCGATCAACGAGGAAGGCTACTTCATGACCGGCGACGCCGGCTTCTTCGACGAGGACGGGCACCTGAAGATCATCGATCGCGCCAAGGACGTCGGCAAGATCAACGACGGTTCGATGTTCGCGCCGAACTACATCGAGAACAAGCTGAAGTTCTTCCAGCACATCAAGGAAGCGGTCGTTTTCGGCAACGAAAAGGACTTCGTGACCGCCTTCATCAACATCGACCTCGAGGCCGTCGGCAACTGGGCCGAGCGCAAGGGGATCGCATATTCCGGCTATACCGACCTGGCGCAGCAGTCGGTCGTGTATGACCTGATCCGAGAAGGCATCGAGAAGGTCAATGCGGACCTCGCTTCCGACGCGATGATGAGCGCTTCCCAGATCCGCCGCTTCCTGATCCTGCACAAGGAACTGGATGCCGATGACGGCGAACTGACGCGCACGCGGAAGGTGCGCCGGAAGTTCATTTCCGAGCGCTACGCGGTGCTGATCGACGCACTGTACGGCGGCAAGGACAGCCAGTACATCGAGACCGAAGTGAAATACGAAGACGGCCGCACGGGCAAGATCGCTGCGACGCTGCGCATCGAGGACGTCAAGACGTTCTCGTCGCAGGGTGGCCGGCAGGCCGCTTGAGGAGGGAGGCATTCATGGCAAGAGAGATCGGCGACGTCATTCTGGATCTGCAGAACATTTCGCTGCGCTTCGGCGGGGTGAAGGCGCTGACGGATATCAGTTTCGACGTTCGCGAACACGAGATCCGCGCGATCATCGGCCCGAACGGAGCCGGCAAGAGCTCGATGCTCAACGTGATCAACGGGGTGTATCACCCGCAGGAAGGGACGATCGTCTTCCGTGGCGAGCAGCGCAAGGAGATGGAGCCGCACAGGGCCGCCTCCCAGGGCATTGCGCGCACCTTCCAGAACATCGCGCTGTTCAAGGGCATGAGCGTGCTCGACAACATCATGACGGGTCGCAACCTCATGATGAAGAAGACTTTCCTGCACCACGCCCTGTTCTGGGGGCCGGCGCAGCGCGAGGAGATCGCGCACCGCAAGAAGGTCGAGGAGGTCATCGACTTTCTCGAGATCCAGAGCATCCGCAAGACACCGGTGGGGCGCCTGCCCTATGGCTTGCAGAAGCGGGTCGAGCTGGCGCGTGCGCTGGCGGCCGAGCCCAGCCTGCTGCTGCTCGACGAGCCGATGGCCGGCATGAACGTCGAGGAAAAGCAGGACATGTGCCGCTTCGTGCTCGATGTGAACGACCAGTTCGGCACCACCATCGTGCTCATCGAGCACGACATGGGTGTTGTCATGGACATCTCCGACCGCGTGGTCGTGCTCGATTATGGCAAGAAGATCGGGGACGGCACGCCCGACGAGGTCAAGAACGACCCGAAGGTGATCGATGCCTACCTCGGTACGTCGCACTGACCCCGGCCGGCAAGAGGAAATGAGGAGATAACGATGACGTTCTTTTTCGAAGTGCTGATCGGTGGTCTGCTGTCGGGCGTGCTCTACGCCCTGGTCGCCCTCGGCTTCGTGCTGATTTTCAAGGCTTCCGGCGTGTTCAACTTCGCCCAGGGGGCGATGGTATTCTTCGCGGCGCTGACCTTCGTCGGCTTCACCGAGGTGCTTCCGGGCTGGACCGGCCTCGATTCGGGCAGCAACGCGGTGTTCTGGCTGGCCTTCTGCCTGGCGCTGGCCTCGATGATCGTGCTCGGGATCCTGACCGAGAAGGTCGTGCTGCGTCCGCTGGTGAACCAGCCGCCGATCACGCTGTTCATGGCCACGATCGGCCTGACCTTCTTCGTCGAGGGCGTGGCCCAGGGGATCTGGGGCACCCAGGTTCGCGGACTCAATCTCGGCATCGACGACGAACCGGTCATGTGGATGCTCGACAGCTTCGACATGATGATCTCGAAGTTCGACATCTTCGCGGCTGTGATCTCGCTGGTGCTCTTCGTCACGCTGGCCTTCCTGTTCCAATACACCAAGGTCGGGCGTGCGCTGCGCGCGGTGGCCGACGATCACCAGGCCGCGCTGTCGGTCGGCATCCCGCTCAAGCACATCTGGGCGATCGTCTGGAGCGTCGCCGGCTTCGTGGCGCTGGTCGCCGGCCTGATCTGGGGCGCGCGCAACGGGGTGCAGTTCGCGCTGACCTTCACCGCGCTCAAGGCCCTGCCGGTGCTGATCCTCGGGGGCTTCACGTCCGTCCCGGGGGCGATCATCGGAGGTCTGATCATCGGCGCGTCCGAGAAGGTGGCCGAGGTCTATCTCGGACCGTACGTCGGCGGCGGGATCGAGGGCTGGTTCCCGTACATCCTGGCGATGTTCTTCCTCCTCGTGCGGCCGGAAGGGCTGTTCGGCGAGAAACACATCGACCGCGTCTGATCGACCGGCATTTCGATAACGAATTCGGAGACAACGCATGCTTTATCGTGAAGCCGGCCAGTTCAAGGCCAGTTACGAAGCGGATCAGCAGATCTTCCCGATCCGGCAGGACCAGATCGGATTCTGGGCCACGCTCGCCTTTTTCTTCCTCGTGGTGCCGGTCATCGCCAACCAGTACTGGCTGCAGGCGATCCTGACCCCGGTGCTGATCTTCTCGCTCGCCGCGATCGGGCTGAACATCCTGACCGGCTACGCCGGCCAGCTCTCGCTCGGCTCGGCGGCGTTCATGGCGGTGGGGGCGTTCGCGACCTACAACTTCATGCTGCGCATCGACGGCATGCCCTTCCTTGTGGCGATCGTCCTCGGCGGGCTGTGTGCGGCGGCGGTCGGGATCCTGTTCGGCCTACCCAGTCTGCGGATCAAGGGTTTCTACCTCGCGGTGGCGACGCTTGCGGCGCAGTTCTTCATCGTCTGGGTGCTGGTGAAGTTCGGCTGGTTTTCGAACTACTCCACTTCGGGCGTGATTACGGCGCAGCGCGTGTCGATCCTGGGCTACGAGTTCCGCAGCCCGGAATCGAAGTACCTGCTGACCCTGGCGATCGTCACCGTGCTCGCCCTGCTGGCGAAGAACATGGTGCGCTCGTCCACCGGCCGCAAGTGGATGGCGGTGCGCGACATGGACGTCGCTGCAGAAGTCATCGGCATTCGCCTGATGCATACCAAGCTGCAGGCCTTTGCGATCTCGTCCTTCTACTGCGGCATCGCCGGTGCGCTGTATGCGTACATGTACCTGGGGACGGTCGAACCGGAAGGCTTCAACCTCGACCTGTCGTTCCGGATCCTGTTCATGATCATCATCGGCGGGGTGGCCTCGATTCTCGGCTCCTTCATCGGCGCCGCATTCATCGTGCTGTTGCCGGTGTTCCTGAACATCGTCATGCACACGGCGATCGGTGCCTTCGTGCCGCCGAACGTGGCCGCCAACCTGGAGCTGATCATCTTCGGCGGACTGATCATCTTCTTCCTGATCGTCGAGCCGCACGGGCTTGCCCGTTTGTGGCAGATCGCCAAGGAAAAGCTCCGGCTGTGGCCGTTCCCGCACTAAGATAACGGTTCGCCGGTCGTTTGGATTCAGGCAGCGACCGGCGTGCGTTTTACCTGTAGCACCACATAAAGAGGAGGCATACACATGCAGTTCAAGAAGAGTCTGATGCTCGGGGCGACCGTTGCCGGTCTGCTCACCACCGGTTATGCGGTGGCACAGGAGCAGTACATCGGTCTGCCCAGCTACCGGGTCGGCGCCTATGCAGCGGGCGGTACGGCGCTCTACGGGGGCTGGATCGACTACATGCAGATGCTCAACCAGCGTGACGGCGGGGTGAACGGCGTCAAGCTCACCTGGGAGGAGTGCGAAACCGAATACAACAACGCACGTGGCGTGGAGTGCTACGAGCGGATGAAGAACCGTGGCCCCACGGGCAACACCGTGTTCCAGCCGCTGTCGACCGGGATCACCTACTCGGTGCTCGATCGCGTTGCCGAGGACAAGATTCCGCTCGTGACCATGGGCTACGGCCGCACCGATGCGGCGGACGGCCGTGTCTTCCCGTGGGTCTTCCCGCTGATCACCACCTACTGGTCGCAGAACACCGCCAAGATCAAGTTCATCGGCCAGCAGGAAGGCGGCATGGACAAGCTCAAGGGCAAGAAGATCGTGAACCTCTATCACGACTCTGCCTACGGCAACGAGACCATCCCGGTGCTCAACGCCCAGGCCGAGCAGTACGGCTTCACCATCGTTCACATTCCGGTCGCGCACCCGGGCAACGAGCAGCAGTCGCAGTGGCTGCGCATCCGCCAGGAACGGCCGGACTGGGTGATCCTGCGTGGCTGGGGCGTCATGAACCCGACCGCGATCCGTACCGCAGCCCGTACCGGCTTCCCGCGTGAAAAGATCGTCGGGGTGTGGTGGTCCGGTTCCGAGGAAGACGTGATCCCGGCCGGCGATGCCGCCAAGGGCTACATCGCCGCTGGCTTCAACGTGGCGGGCCGCGACTTCCCGGTGATCGCCGAGATCGAGAAGCATGTCTACGCGAAGAACATGGGCAACATGGAAGACCGTTCGCGCGTCGGCAGCGTCCTCTACAACCGCGGCGTGGTGCACGGCATCATCACCGTCGAGGCGATCCGCAAGGCGCAGGAGAAGTACGGTGCCGGCAAGTCGCTGACGCCGGAGCAAGTGCGTTGGGGTTTCGAGAACCTCGACATCACCGAGGCCCGTCTGACCGAACTGGGCGCCGACGGCTTCCTGCCGCCGCTCAAGACGAGCTGCGAAAACCACGAAGGCTCGGGCATGGTCAAGTTCCAGCAATGGGACGGTGCCCGCTGGAACGTCATCACCGACTGGATCGAGGCCGATCAGGGTCTGGTCCGTCCGATGATCGAAGCCTCCGCAGCCGCCTACGCGGCCGAGAAGGGCATCACCCCGCGCGACTGCTCCAAGGAAATGTAAGCGCGGAATACCGGGGCGGGCCGCATCGGCCTGCCCCGTGCAGGCTTCCCCATCCGTGGGGAGGTCTGCAGGTCGCGTCGAAGAAGGCGTGTCCTGCAGACCCTCTCTCGGTACTGCCGGGGAGGTGGGACGGAGACTACAGGCGAAGATAGCGCAATGAATACAGCCACGAACACTTCCGCGACCGAAGCGTCGCCCTACCTCAGTGTCAATAACGTCGAGGTCATCTACGACCACGTGATCCTGGTCCTGAAGGGCGTGTCCCTCCAGGTTCCCAAGGGCGGAATCGTTGCCCTGCTCGGCGCCAACGGCGCCGGCAAGTCTACAACGCTCAAATCGATCTCGAACCTGCTCGGCGCCGAACGCGGCGACGTGACCAAGGGCAACATCGAGTTCAAGGGGGCACGGGTCGATCAGCTCACGCCGAACGAGCTGGTCAAGCGCGGCGTGATCCAGGTCATGGAAGGGCGGCACTGCTTCGCTCACCTGACCGTCGAGGAAAACCTGCTGACCGGTGCCTATACGCGCAAGATTTCGCGTGGAGAACTCAAGGACAGCCTCGAAAAGGTCTACCACTATTTCCCGCGGCTCAAGGAACGACGCACTTCGCAGGCTGGCTACACCTCGGGCGGCGAGCAGCAGATGACGGCCATCGGCCGCGCCCTCATGGCCAAACCCGAGATGATCCTGCTCGACGAACCGTCGATGGGCCTCGCGCCGCAGATCGTCGAAGAGATCTTCGAGATCGTGAAGGACCTGAACGCCAAGGAGCAGGTGAGCTTCCTCCTCGCCGAGCAGAATACGATGGTCGCGCTGCGATACTCCGACTTTGGCTACATCATGGAGAACGGACGGATCGTCATGGAAGGCGAGGCGAATTACCTGGCCAACAACGAGGACGTGAAGGAGTTCTATCTCGGACTGGCGGGTGAAGGTCGCAAGAGCTTCCGCGACGTCAAGCACTATCGCCGCCGCAAGCGCTGGCTGTCCTGACCCCGTGCTATACCGCGCACCGCATGACGGCTGCGCGGGGGCACCGAATTCCGCGCGGCCGCTCGCTTGCGTGATGGTGTGTGGGCTTTGTCAGTCGTCGATTCCGCCGGTTCGCTCCGGCGGTTTAGCAAGGATTCCCAAGCATGTTTTACGACACCAGAGAAACCCGTGACCCGGCTGAACGGGAGCGCGAACTGCTCTCCCGCCTTCCTGGTCAGATCGCGCATGCGAAGTCGAACGCGCCAGCTTTCGCCCGCCTGCTGGAGGGGTTCGATCCCGCATCGATCACGACGCGAGAGGCGCTCGCGGGATTGCCGGTGACCCGCAAGTCCGAGTTGCTGGAATTGCAGAAGCAATCCCGGCCCTTCGGGGGGTTTTCTGCAGTTCGATGGGGTAGTGCCTGCAAGCGCGTGTTTGCCTCCCCCGGCCCGCTGTACGAGCCGGAATCCGCACGGTCGGACTACTACCGCCTGGCGCGGGCGCTGTTCGCGGCAGGATTCCGCGAGGGAGACCTGGTACAGAACACCTTTTCGTATCACTTCACACCGGCCGGTTCGATGATGGAGACGGCGGCCCACGCGCTCGGCTGCACGGTGTTCCCCGCCGGAGTCGGACAGACCGAACAGCAGGTCGCGGCAATTGCCGACCTGCAACCGAACGCCTATACCGGCACGCCTTCGTTCCTGCGAATCCTCCTCGACAAGGCCGACGAACTCGGGGTGAAGCCGAGCTTCACGAAGGCTTTCGTCTCCGGCGAGGCCTTTCCGCCGAGTGTCCGCGATGCGTTCGAAGGACGCGGCATCACCGCCTCGCAGGCCTACGCTACCGCGGATATCGGGCTCATTGCCTACGAGACGTCCGCACGGGAAGGCATGGTGCTCGATGAGGACGTCCTGCTCGAAATCGTCCGCCCCGGCACGGGTGATCCGGTGGCCGAGGGAGAGGTCGGCGAGGTCGTCGTGACGACCTTCAATCCCGACTATCCGCTGATCCGTTTCGGTACCGGCGACCTTTCGGCGATCCTGCCGGGGGCTTCGCCCTGTGGACGGACCAACGTCCGCATCAAGGGCTGGATGGGGCGTGCGGACCAGACCACCAAGGTCAAGGGGATGTTCGTTCACCCGGGGCAGGTTGCCGCGGTCGTCAAGCGTCACCCCGAAATCGCACGTGCACGACTCGTGGTGGACAACCCCGGAATGACCGACCGCATGACCCTGCACTGCGAGGTCGCGTCGCCTTCCGAGGGCCTGGCCCTGGCGGTGGCCGACAGTGTGCGAGAGATGACCAAGCTCCGCGGCGAGATTGCCTTTTGTGCGCCGGGGAGCCTGGCCAACGACGGCAAGGTCATCGACGACGTCCGTCGCTACGAGTAGTTCTCAAGCGCACTTCCCGTCATGACCGGCCTGCCTTCGCGTCCGCTGGAAGGGCTTCGTGTCCTTGATTTGACGCGCCTCCTGCCCGGCCCGCTGGCGACCCAGCATCTGGCCGACCATGGTGCCGAAGTCCTCAAGATCGAGGACATGGGCGCGGGGGACTATGCGCGCACGATGGGGCCGATGCTGGGTGACACCAGCTGGTTCTACCGGATCGTCAATCGCAACAAGAAAAGCCTCAGGCTGGATCTCAAGCGGGACGAAGGGCGGGCCCTGTTCCTGAAGCTGGTCGCGACCGCAGACGTCGTCGTCGAAGGGTTTCGGCCAGGCGTTCTGGCCCGGCTTGGGCTCGACTACGAACGTCTCGCCCGCGAGAACGCCCGGCTGGTCGTCTGCAGCATCAGCGGATACGGCCAGCACGGGCCTTACGCGATGCGCGCCGGGCACGATCTGAACTATATCGGGTACACCGGTATCCTCGACCAGACCGGAACCCGTGGGGGGGCTCCGGCGATTCCAAACCTGCAGATCGGCGATCTGCTCGGCGGGACCCTTTGCTCCCTGGTCGGGATGCTGATGGCGATCATCGAGGCGCGCGCCACCGGCAAGGGGCGTCATGTGGACGTGGCGATGACGGACGGCGCCCTGGCGCATGCGATCTTTCCGCTGGTCGAAGTCCTGGCGCGCGGCGGGGTCCGCCGGCGAGGCGACGACCTGTTGACCGGAGGGGTGCCCTGCTACGGGGTCTATGAGACCGCCGACGGACGGTTCATGGCGGTCGGTGCGCTCGAGGAGAAGTTCTGGCAAACGCTCTGCGATACGCTCGGGCGCCCCGATCTCAAGCCCCTGCATCTGGCAACCGGCAAGGCGGGAGAACGCGCCCGATCCGAGCTGGGCAAGATCTTTCGTGCCCGAAGCCAGGCGGAGTGGGCGACGCTGTTCGACGAGGTCGATTGTTGCGTCACGCCCATCCTGCGCATGGAAGAGGCGCTGGACGATCCGAACGTGCGGGCGCGTGGAATGGTGGTCGAGGTCGACGGCGTCCGGCAGTTCGGTGCGCCGTTCGGGATTTCCGCCCTGAGTCCGGAGTCCTGGACGCCGGCACCCGATGCCGGTGCCGACACCGATGGGGTGCTTGGACAGCTTGGTCTCTCGCCGGAAGAGATTGCCGCATTGCGCACGCAAGGGATCGTCTGACGCAGCACCGCAATCCGCAACAATCCGGATCGTCGTCAGGGCATACCCGAGGTATGCTTGCATTGTGCAAAGCCTCCTTCTCCTTCTCCCCGACTTTTCGCTCATTCTGCTCGGCGCCCTGCTGCGGCGCACCTGGATCGACAACGAGGGCTTCTGGCCGGGGGTCGAGCGGCTGGTCTATTTCGTTCTCTTCCCGGCCCTGCTGTTCAACGCCCTGGCGAGCGTACGGATCGATCCCGCATCGGCGCTGCCGCTGGTCGCGTCCGGCGCCGCGGTGATGCTGGCGGGCTTCGCGATCGGATGGGTGGGGCGTCCGTTGAGCGGTTTGTCGGGTATGAGCTTCGTCTCGCGACTGCAATGCGCGTATCGATTCAATACCTACATCGGATTCGCGCTGGCGGGCAAGCTGTATGGCGTGCCGGGGATCGCGATGATGGGAGGGCTGTGCGGTGCGATGGTACCGATCGCGAACATTCTTGCGGTCAGTTCGATGAGCCGCCACGGTCAGGGAAGCGTCGTGCGCGAACTGCTGCGCAATCCGTTGATCCTTGCGACCGTGGCCGGACTCGCGTGGAACTTCTCCGGACTGGAACTGGCGGGGCCGGTGGAGTCGGTGCTGAAACGGCTGGGGGATGCCGCGATCGCGCTCGGACTGCTCGCGGTCGGAGCCGCACTGAGATGGGGGGATGCCGGAGGACGGTGGATTGGCTCCGTTTGGCTGATTGCGGTCAAGCTCATGATTCTGCCTGTCACCGCATGGGTCGTCGGAGGGCAGCTCGGGCTTACCGGGATGGCGTTCGAGATCCTCGTCATCTTCGCGGCACTCCCGTCCGCAAGCTCCGCATACATCCTCGCGATGCGGATGGGCGGCGACGGACCGGGGGTGGCCTGGCTGATCTCGGCGACGACCGTACTGGCCGTACCGACCTTGGCGTTGTGGCTCTATCTGCTCCGGGTGGCGGCTGGCTGACCGGTCCCGTTTGGCTGGATTCGGTTACTTCGTCTCGGGGGGCTTGCGCGATCGCCGCGGCTTGACGGTCTTGGCCGCACGCCGCTTGTTCGTCTCGGGGGGCGGTTCGGCCTGTGACTGGGCGCCCATCAGGTTCCAGGGCCACATCGCGCTGGAGAAGGGGTTCTCCTGTCCGGACTCGCCACCCACTTCGCCGGAGTCCGAGCCTTGTCGAGCCTGCTCGCTCATCGCCTTGACGGCCGCCAGGGCGACGCGTTGCATCTCCAGACCCTGGATCGTCATCTGGAGCATGTTCAGGTTCATCTTGAGCCAGTTTTCGACAGCCTTGAGATCGGCGATCTGCTTGTCCAGTTCATCGGTGTCCAGGGTAGGGGTGATCATCCCGGGTAGGGAGAAGCCCAGGTTGCTCCACATCCCCCTCACGAACTCGAGCGGATCCTGTGCCTTGTGTTCGTCCGACATGTCGTTCTCCCTCGTGGTCAGCGGCTTCATGGTAACGCAACCGTCCGGTGCAAACGCAGATCACCGGTTTCCGCGGGCCGCGCCCGCACGGTCCGCGATCGTAGGCCGTCCTGACGGGCCTATCCGCTTCCGGCGGCCAGCCGATTCAACACGGCACGCAAGCGCGCCGGACGAACCGGCTTGTGAAGCAGATGCAGACCCGCGTCGTGCGCCAGGGCGAGTACTTCCGGTCCGGTATCGCCCGTGATCAGGGCCGCAGGCACCTCTTCGCCGAACCGTGCGCGCAGCGCCTGTACGACCCGGATGCCGTTGTCGAGTTCGGCGAGCCGGAAGTCGCTGAGAATGACCTGTGGCACGGACTTCCGGGCGCTCAGATCGTCGTTCAGCGATCGCAGGTCGGTGGCACCGACCACCTCGCACCCCCATGCCTGGAGCAGACTGGTCATTGCCGTCAGGGCGAGCGGATCGTCGTCCACCACGGCAATGCGCAAACCGGCCAGGTCGCCCGGCAGGCGTTCGCGGTCGGACTCGCCAGGGGCTTCGGTCGGAGGGCTGGCGGGCACTTCGATTGCGAAGACCGACCCCCGGCCCGGTTCCGACCGCAACTCCAGATCGTGGCCGAGCAGGTCGGTGAGCCGTCGAACGATCGCCAGCCCCAGTCCGAGTCCCTTTCCGCGCGCACGTTCGGGATTGTCGAGCTGGACGAACTCCTGGAAGATGATCGAGCGGGACTCGGGGGCGATCCCGATCCCGCTGTCCCGCACCTCGATACGCAACCGTTCGCCGCGTTTGCGGCATACGATCAGAACCCGCCCGGCCGGGGTGTAGCGGATCGCATTGCTCACCAGGTTGCCGAGGATCCGCTCGATGAGCACCGGGTCGCTCAGTGCCCAATGCACAGTCGGGCGGACATGGACCTGCAGTTCCCGGTTGCCGGCGTCCGGCTGGTGGGTGGCGGCGACACGTTCGAAGACGGCCTGCAGTGCGAACGGACGAAGGCGGGGTTCGAGCACGCCGGCGTCGAGCCTGGAGATGTCGAGCAGGCTGTCGAGCAGGTTCTCCATGGCCTCGGCCGAGGCTGCGATCCGACCGACGAGGCGTTCCGACTCGGGGCTCGAGACGTGCTGCGACAGCTCGGCGATGAACAGGCCGAGCGCATGCATGGGTTGGCGCAGATCGTGGCTCGCTGCGGCCAGGAACCGGGATTTCGCCATGTTTGCGCGCTCTGCCTCCTCTTTGCGGGTTCGCAGCTCGGAGGTCGCTTCGGTGATCCGCCGGCTCATCTGGTCGTGCATATCGGCCAGTTCGGCTGCCATCTTGTTGACGCCGCGCGAAAGGGATCCCAGGCTGCCGCCCCCAATGGCGGGCACACGCTCCGAGAACTGCCCCTGCCCGATCCGGTCGACGGCCTCCGCGACGCGGCGAATCGGCGCCGTCACGCTGCGACCCATCGAGACCGCCAGCATCAACGTGCCGAGCAGTACGACCAGGACGGTCATCACCCCGGTGCGCAGCAGTTCCACTCGCCGCGAGTCGATCTCGGTGCGGGAGAGATCGATGACCACCTTGCCCAGTACGGGGGGCATACGCCACTCCTGCGCGGTGTCGAGGCTCGCCACGCTGAGTCCGTCGTCCAGGTCGACGCGTGTGGGCAGGATCGGCTCGATGATGCGCAGCGTGTCTCCGGCCGTGACCGTCAGCGACGTCGTCACGAGGCCACGATCGAGCCCGATCCCCGCGACCGGATCACCGCTACGCACGAGGATGGCGCCGAACCGGTCCATCACCGTCACCCCGATGACCCCTTCTTCCTCGAGCATCGCCGCGGCGAGCTGGTGGAGCGCCTCCTGATTCCCGGAGAATACGGCATACTCGCTGGCTGCGACGAGCTGGCGTGCAAAGGCCTTGCTGCGCGCCGTGTGGGCTTCCTCGATGTCGGCGATCCGCGAACTGGTATAGAACGCGGTCAGCAGGATGGCGAGCACCGTGACCGGCAGGACGGCCACCAGCAGCACGCGTGCGCGGATGCCCAGGTTGAGGTTCATCGTTTTGCCTCCCGCGCGAGCAGTTCGGACCGGATCGTTTCTGCCGCCTCGAGCCGGATGCCCAGTGAGCGGGCAACGGTGGGGTTGATTCCGATCTCGAACTCCCGCGGATGCATCGGCGGCGGAAGTTCCCCGCCGTTCAGTACGGTACGGATCGCCGTGGCCGCCTCCCGGCCGATCTGCGATGGGGTGGAATACACCGCCAGCAGGGCTCCGGCCCGAACGTAGGAAGCGGAGAAGCCGATGACCGGAGATCGCTGTCGGTAGGCTGTCAGCAGGATGTTCTGGATCGTGTGGCTGTTGAAGATCTCCCGGTCCGGCACGGCCATCAGGATGGCGGGCTGGGCCATCACCTGCTGCAGGGCTCCGTACAGTTCCCGGTCCGAGCCGATGCGCGCGACCATCACTTCGAAACCGACCGCTTGTGCGGCAGCGGCGAGATCATCGACCAGCCTTCCGGTGTGCGGCCCGGCAATCAGGGCGAGTCGTTGCCACTGCGGGAGTGCCACCGACACGGCTGCGATCTGGCGCTCGAGCGGTTGGTCGACGAATACGGCCGAGACGCTAGCGAGGGTGGACCGACGTGCCAACTGCGCATGGCTCTCCCGTGGCAGCAAGGTGTTGAGTACCGGAACCGGCGGGGCAGCCGCCGCGACCGCGGTGGCTGCGTCGGTCCCGATGGTGACGACGATCTTTGCTTGTTCGAGCGGGGCGTGATCGAGTTGCACTCCGTCGACCAACTCGATCGACTCGATGGGCAACACCGGCCGAAGTTCGTCGATGATCGCCGTCGTGACCTCGTCGTACACTCCTCCGCGCTCGCTGGTGACGATCACCACCGACGCCGCCCAGGCAGGCCACCCCACCAGCAGCAGATACAGCAGGAAGAGGAGCGGCATTCGCCGCATGATGGTCATCGCCGGTCAGAACTCGAGCGCCATGGAGACATACGCCTGTCGAGGTGTGGATAGCGCAGGTCGGAAATCCGGATCGCGTCTCCCCAGGTTGGCGAGGACCAAGGCAAACTCGCCGCGCAGTTCGGGGGTGGCGAAGCTGCGTGCCAGCCGTGCGTCCGTTCGCTTGCGATGCGCAACCGACTGCGACTTGCGCAAGAACCAGCCCATCGTCCCGACGTGATGGTGGGCAAGACTCAGATGCCATTGCGGCGCGGGTGACCAGGCCGCAAACAGTGAAGCCGATGCACGCGGGGCCGATCTCTCCGCGCGGCTGTTCGTACTGTCGATCTTCAGCCGAGTGAGGTTCAGTCCGAGCCAGGTCGTCGCCGATGGCCGCCACATCGTCGCGAGTTCGATCCCTCTGATTCGGGCCCGGTCATCGCTGAAATACTGTTGGGCGCGCGGATCCAGGAGCGGGGCAGGGTCGCTTGGCACATTGTCCCGATCGATCAGCCGGTCGATTCGTTCTTCGAACAAGCGGACATCCATGTTCACGCGCTCCCTTGCCAGTTCAGCGTGATAACCGAGCTCCCGCACGGTGATCCGCTCCGGTTTGACGTCCGGCGAGGGTTGGGCAGTGCGTAACAGCAGGATGCCGGTGTTGACCTCGTGGAAGCGCATGTCCGCCTCATGCTCGAACGGAGTCAGGCGCCGATAACTTCTAGCGATAGCAGCGCGAACGGTATGACCTTCGCGTAGATGATAGTTGGCTGCAAGCCGCGGTGCCACCAAGGTGCCCGAATAGCTTCCCCGTTCCGACATGAGCCCGGCGTTCAGCAGCCATTGCGGCGTTGCACGCCATTCGAGATTGGCGAACAGGCGTCCGCTTCGGTAGTGAATCCGGTCCTTGTTGAAGATCTGGAAGGCGCGAAGTTGATCGTTTCGATAGCCCATGCCCCATACCATGCGAACACCCGGTCCCGGTGAAAAGGTATGTTCGACTTCCACGTCGCTGCGCAGGATCCGGTTCCGGTAGTCGACGTCGACATGCCAGCTTGGCGGGGCGATCGGTACGAGGTCGCTCACTTGCACGCGGAAGTCGTCGCGCATGGAGGTTTGCTGCTGGTAGAAGGTGAGCAGCAGCTCTTCGTCCGGAGCAGGCTGCCATCGCCAGCGCACTTGCCCGAACGAGCCTCGATTCTGCAAGCTTCGGGCTGGATTCTGGGCGTTGTTCTCGCTACCGATCCCGCCTTCCTGGCGTACGCTTCCCGCGTGGATCTCGAGCCGTTGCGAGAGGTTGATCTGCCAGTCAGCGCGCAGGTCGGCGCGGTGGCGGCGGTGGCTGTCGTGCAGGGCCGGGATGCCGTTGTCTCCGTCACGGCCGGCACTGACGCGCAAGGCGAGCGGACCGACCTGCTGACCGATGGCGACGCTGCGATCGCGAATCCCGTTCTGACCCTGGCGAAGGTGCACGCGCAGTCGTGGTGAATCGGAGGCCGCGCGGGTGACGATATTGACCGCGCCCATGAAGGCCTGGCTGCCATAGGCCGCTGCATTCGTTCCACGGAAGACCTCGATCCGTTCGATGTCCTCGAGGTCGACGGTGATCGTGTGCCATTCCGTCCCGCTGATCAGGTAGGGCGCGTAGGTGGAGCGTCCGTCGATCCGGACCAGCATGCGCCGGGGAGTGTCGTCGGACAGTCCGTGGTAGGTCACGAGCGGGTAGTAGCCTGTACGACTCCCCGTCTGCATGCCGGGGACAAGCCGCATCAGCTCGGCAACGGTGCGTGCCCCGGAAAGGCGGATCATGTCGCGGTCGATGACGGTCATCGCGCCGGGCGCTTCGCTCAAGGGCTGTGCCAGTCGCGAGGCCGAAAGCACCATCGGCAGTTCGCTGAAGAACGCAGCTTCGGACGCCATGTGCTCGCCTGCGCCAGCGGTGCCGAAGGTGCAGGACACTCCGAACAGGATTCCGAGCCCGATGCCGCGGATCGGGTGTCCCGGCCGCCGGTGGAGCGGCCGCGTTCCCGCCTTCGCGAATGGAAGGCCGGGACAGGAAAGGAACTGAAGGAATCCATAATTCATCGCGACGGGCTCCACGGATCGGACGGGCGGGTGAATCGACGCACCCACCTGTCGGGCGTGCGCGTCGGTTGCAGGCGTGATCCGGCAGATTCTCGCCTATTTTCCGGTCCGGTTGCCAACGGCGGTACGACTCGCGCCCCGCACTTCCATGATTGCCGTCCATGATATGCTTGCAACATTCGTGGATGTGGTTCTTTCCCGTTTTTCGAGGCGAGTGGCGTGACCCGAATCCTGATAGTCGAAGATCACGCCCTCGTGCGTGAAGCGATGGCCCAGACCCTGGCGCGGCTGGAGCCCGATCTCCAATGTGTCGAGGCACGCGGCTCCGAGGAGGCGCTGAGCCGGCTGGAAGAAGGGGGCGACTGGGACCTGGCGGTGGTCGACCTGATGCTTCCGGACCTCAACGGCTTTTCGTTGCTCGGCGTCCTGGCCAAGCGATTCCCGGATGTGCCCACCGTCGTCGTGTCCGCACTCGACGATCCCACGTCCGTGCGACGTGCGATGAAGGCCGGTGCCTCGGGCTTCGTCTCCAAGACCCGTTCCGGGGATGAACTGCGGCGGGCGGTGCGGATCGTGCTGGATGGTGGCGTCTATACGCCGGAGAGCGGTTCGCAGGCGCCCGTGCACAAACCGGGCGCTCCGCTGAGCGACCGGTTTGGACTGACCGCAGCCCAGTCGCGAGTAGTCGAACTTCTGGGCCAGGGCAAGACCAACCGCGAGATTGCCGATCTCCTCGGCTTGTCCGAAGGGACCGTGAAGGTCCACATGTCGGCGATCTTTCGTGCGCTGAACGTCAAGAACCGCGCACAGGCGCTGGTCGTCATGGCGCGAAAGGGACAGCGCATCTGAGCGCGGGCCGGGGAAGAGACCCCGGCAACCGGATTGTGGATGCCCGCAAGGCAGGTACTCAGGAGGTGTGACGTCCAGTCAGGCCGAGACGCATCGGCATCTCCTCCGCGGGAAGGCGGTCCGCTGCCTCCATGTCTGCGATCCCGTCTGCCAGGCCGGTTTCTTCGGCCGATTCGATTTCCAGGATTTCCAGAAGCTGTCTCGCCACGGCGCGGCAGGCATTGGCCAGCGGCGTCGGGAACTGGTCCGGCACGTTGCGTTGCAACAGCAGCTTGCTCGACGACAGGGCGTTGATTGGATTGAGGATGCGGTGCCGGTACGGGCGCATGAGTTGGCGCACGTTGCGGTCGGCTGCCTCGCGCTGCCAGGCATTGGTCGGCCACTGGGTGGGGACGGCATAGGCCCTGGGGAACATGTCGAGATCGCGAATCACCGTCCGGATGTCTTCGTGGGACTCCCGGAACGGGAGCAGGACGATATCGGACAGGGCGTAGAGACGGCGGTCGATCTCGGTCCGGTTGCCGCCTCCATCGATGACGCCGATCCAGTTGTCCAGGGTACGCAACTTGTCGACGACCTTGGTGAGGGCATCGCGGGTGCGTGCGTCCGCCGTGATGTAGCGCCGTCCCTCGGGCTTGAGCGGTTCGCGCGTGGTGTCGGTGAGTACGCAGGCCGAGCGGTGTCCGAGCAGCCCGAGGCCCTGGCACAGCATGTGCGAAAGGGTGGTCTTGCCCGTTCCGCCCTTGTTGCCGATGACGCAGATGATTTCAGCCATTCCCAACGTTCCTGAATATGCGTGGATGCCTGGGCATTATGCGCGCCGGCGCATCGCGTGATCGGGAAAACACGAGCGGTTTCACCCGTCAATTCGCCCGCTTTTCCCCATTGCCTTGATTGTAGACAAACAAGCGGGTTCCCCGCGCGTCGCCGACTTCGACGACCTTGTCCGGTTTACGGCCGGGAACCGGAAAACTGTTGCTGATCAGCATGGCCCTTGCGGGTATCTCGTGCCGGGCCTTGTCCCACACCCGCGCCATCGGAACCGGTGACAGGAACGCGTAGACCACGTCCTGTTCCCCCCAGGAGTGCTCGAAGAAATCGCCCCGCGCGAAATGCAGGTTCGGCAACCCTCGTGCCCGCAAGCGGCTCAGCAGATAAGGCGCTGGCGCGGCCTCGAGGCCGGTGAAGCGGCAGTCGGGGCGCAAGCGGGCGAGCGGGACGAGCAGGGAGCCCGTACCGCTGCCCAGGTCGAGGACCTGTGCCGTTCGCCCCTGCGGCAACAGCTCGGCCACGGCCAGCACCGTGGCCCGGTTCGACAGGAACAACGGCACCTGCGTGCGGAAACTGGTCCAGTAGACCGCGAGCAGACCGAGAAAGGCGGCAAGGTACCAGCCCGGGGCGATCATGAGGCCGTGGGCGAACAGCAGCAGCGGAGAAAAGGCCAGATGGATCGGAATCCACCAACGGTCGCCACGCAGCGCGTGCGATGTCGCGGCCGCGAGGAGGCATTGCAGGAGCACGAATGGCCAGGGTTGCGGAGGCAAGACGCCCAGCGCGATGAGCAGGATTGCCAAGATCCACCCGGTGGCCTGGGCGAGCAGTGCCTTCAGCGTGGCAGGGAGCCCGAACAGGATCCGGCTGCCCCCCGCCTCGGGTCGGTAAAGGTTTCCGCGACGGCGCATGAAATCGTACAACGAACGAAACCCTAACGATAACGCATTCACGGTTAGGTGCCGGCCCCGGATCGGTGCCTCATGACGCAACGATCCGGGGTGGAGGCTGCTGCCTGCATCAGGCCCGCTTTCGGGGCAGCCGGTCGGCCTCGACCGGGGCGCGCCACTGTTCCAGCAGGCGCTTCCGTTCGGCCTGGGCGTGTTCGATCGTTCGTTCCTTGATGTGACCGAAGCCGCGGATGCCTTCAGGCAGGCTTGCGATCTCGACCGCCAGGGAAAGCCGCAGGAAAGACAACTGGTCGAGCAGTTCGGCTACATCGCGCTCGTATTGCGCAATGAGCGCCCGTTCCTGGCGTCGCTCGGCAGTCCTGCCGAAAAGATCCCAACGGGTCCCGCGCAGGCGCTTGAGCTTCGCCAGCCAGCGGAAGACCCTGCGCAAACCCGCTCCGAAGGCTTTCTTCGGAATCCGGCCGGTCGTCGGATCGGGATGGGACATCAACGGCGGAGCGAGGTGGAAACGGATCTGGTATTCCCCCTCGAAGGTGTCTTCGACCTGTTTCCAGAACCCGGGGTCGCTGTACAGCCGTGCGACTTCGTACTCGTCCTTGTAGGCGAGCAGCTTGAAGTAGTTGAGCGCTACCGCCTCGGTCAGTTGCGCCGAGCGTGCATCTCCGGTCACGAGCCGCTCGGCCTCGCGAACCTTGACGACCAGCGCGCGGTAGCGTGCGGCATAGGCCGCGTCCTGGTACTGCGTCAGGAACTCCACGCGTGTCGCGATCCGTTCGTCCAGGCTCTCCGGCCTGATCGGCAGGACTTCCGCCGGATTGGCGAAGCGGGCCACCGCCGCGGGGGCGTGGGCGGTGCGCCGACCCCACAGGAAGGCCTTGCGGTTCATCTCGATCGCCACGCCGTTGAGTTCGATCGCCTGCATCAAGGCTTCATGGCTCACCGGGACCATTCCCTTCTGCCAGGCGTAGCCGAGCAGGAAAAGGTTGGTGGCGATCGCATCGCCCATCAGCGTGGTCGCGATCTGTTGCGCATCGAGAAAATCGACCGCCGGCTCACCGCCGACGGCCTCGCGCACCGCCTGCTCCATCTGTTCGAGGGGGAACTGCCAGTCCGGGTTGTGGGTGAAGTCGGACGTTGGGGTCTCGGCACGGTTGACCACCGCGCGCGTGCGTCCGGCCGCCATCTTTGCCAGCGCCTCGGTACTGGCGCTCACGACGAGATCGCCCCCGATCAACGCGTTCGCCTCACCGGCCGCGATCCGCACCGCATGGAGGTCGTCGGGGTGCTGTGCGATGCGGATGTGGCTGAATACCGATCCACCCTTCTGTGCAAGGCCGGTCATGTCGAGCACGGTCACGCCCTTGCCGTCCAGATGGGCGCCCATTCCGATCAGCGCCCCGATCGTGACGACGCCGGTGCCGCCGACGCCGGTCACCATGATGCCGAACGGCTCGGCGGTCGACGGGAGGGTCGGGTCGGGCAGGTCGGCAAAGGCCGATTCGTCCGCGGTCAGGGCCTTGCCCCTGCGAAGCTGGCCGCCCTCGATCGTGATGAAGCTTGGGCAGAAGCCGTTCAGGCAGGAGAAATCCTTGTTGCAGGACGACTGGTCGATACGCCGCTTGCGCCCGAACTCGGTCTCGACCGGCACGATCGACATGCAGTTGCTGACGATCCCGCAGTGGCCGCAACCTTCGCAGACGGCCTCGTTGATGAACACGCGTCGCGGCGGATCCGGATACAGGCCGCGCTTCCTGCGTCGGCGCTTCTCGGCTGCGCAGGTCTGGTCGTAGATCAGTGCGGTGACGCCGGGCGAGGCGCGCAGATCGCGCTGGATCGCGTCGAGCTCGTCGCGATGACGGATCGGTACGTGCGGGAGGTCGGCCGGGCCGTAGGCCCGCTCGGTCCCGTCGTTGACGACGATGATGTTGGTCACCCCTTCGGCCTGAAGCTGGCGCACGATGGTGGGGACATCGAGCACGCCGTCGTGGGGCTGGCCACCGGTCATCGCGACCGCGTCGTTGAAGAGGATCTTGTAGGTGATGTTCACCTTCGCCGCGACGGCCTGGCGGATCGCGAGCAGGCCGGAGTGGAAGTAGGTGCCGTCACCCAGGTTCGCGAAGATGTGCGGTTCGCTGGTGAAGGGGGCCTGTCCGACCCAGGGCACGCCTTCGCCGCCCATCTGGGTGAAGGTGCCGGTGCGACGTTCCGGCATCCACGTGACCATGTAGTGGCAACCGATGCCGGCCAGCGCTCGGCTGCCCTTGGGGACGTGGGTCGAGGTGTTGTGCGGGCAGCCCGAGCAGAAGGTCGGCACGCGGTCGATCGAGAACGTGCGATCGGCCAGTGCCTTCTCCTTGGCCTCGAGGAAGGCCAGCCGCGCCTTGATGCGGTCCGAAGTGAAGAAGCGGCCGATGCGCGAGGCGATCGCGCGTGCGATCATCGCCGGGGTCAGCTCTCCGGCGGCGGGGAGCAGCCACTGGCCGTGGTCGATGGTACCGTCGGCTTGGCGGATGCGCGCCCATTCGCCCTTTTCGTCGAACTTGCCGATGACGCGCGGACGCACGTCCTCGCGCCAGTTGTAGAGCTCCTCCTTCAGCTGGTATTCGATGAGCTGGCGCTTCTCTTCCACCACCAGGATCTCGTCGAGCCCTTCGGCGAACTGGCGCACGCCGTCGGATTCGAGCGGCCACACCATGCCGACCTTGTACAGGCGGATGCCGATCTCGGCCGCCAGTTCGTCGTCGATGCCCAGGTCGTCGAAGGCCTGGCGTACGTCGAGATAGGACTTGCCGGAGGCGATGATGCCGAGGCGCGGCGCGGGCGAGTCGATGACGACGCGGTTGAGAAGGTTCGCCCGGCAATAGGCGAGGGCCGCATAGAGCTTGTAGTTGATCAGGCGCCGCTCCTGGACGAGGGGCGGATCGGGCCAGCGGATATTGAGCCCGTCGGAGGGCAAGGCGAAATCGGTCGGGAGGACGACCTGCACGCGCTGCGGGTCGACATCGACCGAGGCCGAGGTTTCCACCGTGTCTGCGAGCGCCTTGAATGCCACCCAGCAGCCCGAATAACGCGACAGCGCATAGCCATGCACGCCGAAGTCGATGTATTCCTGCACCCCGGCCGGCGCGAGCACCGGCATCATCATGGCCTTGAAGAAGTGGTCGGTCTGGTGCGGCAGCGTCGAGGACTTGGCGGCATGATCGTCGCCGGCGATCACCAGCACGCCACCGTGCCGTGAGGTGCCGGCCGCATTGGCGTGCCGGAACACGTCCCCGCTGCGGTCCACGCCCGGGCCCTTGCCGTACCACATCGCGAAGACGCCCTCGACCGTGGCATGCGGAGAAAGGGTGACCTGCTGGGTCCCCCAGATCGCGGTGGCGGCGAGATCCTCGTTGACGCCAGGCTGGAACACGATGTCATGGGCCGCCAGATGCTTTTTCGCCTTCCAGAGCGTCTGGTCCAGCCCACCCAGCGGCGAACCGCGGTAGCCCGAGACAAACCCGGCCGTGTTCAGGCCTGCGGCCCGGTCGCGCTCCTTCTGGATCATGAGCAGGCGCACCAAGGCCTGGTAGCCGGTCATGAAGACGCGGCCGGAAACAAGATACTTGTCTTCCAGACTGACGGTGCGTGCGGGTACAGCCGCCTTCAGATCGGCTTCGGCCATCGGGATCTCCTTCCTCAAAAATCGTGTTTTTGGGTTCTGCTTCGGTGTCCGCCTCGTGAGCGGACTTCGCCATGATAGCGATTCCGGATCGGGTCGTCGCAACCGGTTCGGTCACGACTGCCGTCAGCGTAGCCGAACGGCTGACGCTATTGAATACATGGATACCCTGAAACCGGCAAGGTTCGCCTCGGGACACGCCCAGGGTCGGGCGTGGGCTCAGGATCAGGGCCGATCGGGAACGACCTTGCCCGGGTTGAACAGGCCATCCGGGTCGAGTGCGCGCTTGAGCGCGCGCATTGCGTCGACAGCCGGCTCACCGTGCTCGGCGACGAGGAAATCCTGCTTGCCGAACCCGATGCCGTGTTCGCCTGTGCAGGTGCCGCCCAGTGACAGCGCACGTTCGACGATGCGGCGGTTGAGCGCTTCGGCGCGTTCGATTTCCGCCTCGTCCTGGGGATCGACGAGGATCAGGGTATGGAAATTGCCGTCGCCGACGTGACCGACGATCGGTGCGGTCAGGCCACTCGCAGCGATGTCCTCGCGTGCGCCGGCAATGCACTCCGCCAGTCGCGAAATCGGCACGCAAGCATCGGTCGTTACGCCGCGGCATCCGGGTCGCAGGTTCAGGCAGGCGAAATAGGCGTCGTGCCGTGCCTGCCACAGCCGGCTGCGGTCTTCCGGGCGGCTTGCCCACTCGAAGTCCTGTCCGCCGTGTTCGCGGGCAAGATCCTGTACCGTCTGCGCCTGCTCCTCGACGCCGGCGGGCGAGCCGTGGAACTCGAAGAACAGCATCGGGGCTTCGCGCAGATCGGTCTTGCTGTAGCGGTTGATGGCCTGCACGGTCAGGGCGTCGAGCAGTTCGATGCGTGCGACCGGTACGCCGAGCTGGATGGTCTCGATGACGGTCCGAACGGCGCTGTCGACGTCGGGAAAGGCGCACACCGCTCCGGAGACGGCCTCGGGCAGCGGATGCAGGCGAACGGTCAACTCGGTGATGAGGCCCAGCGTCCCCTCCGAGCCGATCATCAGCCGGGTCAGGTCGTAACCCGAGGACGACTTGCGTGCCCGTCCGCCGGTGCGGATCACCCGCCCGTCGGCGAGCACCACTTCCATGCCGAGCACGTTCTCGCGCATCGTCCCGTAGCGCACGGCATTGGTGCCCGAGGCACGCGTGGCCGCCATGCCGCCAAGGCTTGCATCGGCGCCCGGGTCGATCGGAAAGAACAGGCCCGTGCCGTGCAGTTCGGCGTTGAGCTGCTTGCGTGTGACACCCGGCTGGACGACTGCGTCCATGTCCTCGCCATGCACTGCGAGGACCTTGTTCATCTCGGAAAAGTCGAGGCTGATCCCGCCGTGCAGCGCCAGGATGTGTCCTTCGAGCGAACTGCCGACTCCGAACGGAACGATCGGGATGCGGTGCTCGCGGCAGGCGCGTACGACCGCGACGACTTCGGCGGTCGTGTGCGGCCAGGCAACGGCATCGGGAAGTGAGTCGGGAAAATGGGATTCGTCGTGCCCGTGATGGGTCCGTACCGCTTCGGCCATCGAAAAACGCGGACCGAGCAATGCGCCCATTGCCTCCACGAAGGCTTGCGGAAGGGGGGGGCGAGCCGTGTCGGGGTGTGGTGCGTTCATCTTGATTCTCCTGTTGCGGGTATGCGCAAGCCTACACCATCGGGTGCCCGGCCACCCCTCCGTGGTCAGGATCCGCTCAGGACGCCTCGACGCACCTGGTCGGCTTCGATCGAGTCGAACAAGGCCTTGAAGTTTCCTTCGCCGAACCCCTCGTCGCCCTTTCGCTGGATGATCTCGAAGAAGATCGGGCCGATCACCGTCTCGGTGAAGATCTGCAGAAGCCGGCCGCCATCGGGTGTCGGCGCACCGTCGATGAGGATGCGATTGGCGCGCAGGCGGGCGAGGTCCTCGCCATGCCCTGGAAGACGTGCGTCGATCTGTTCATAGTAGGTGTCGGGCGTGTCCAGAAAGCGCACCTCGAGTTCGCGCAGGCGCTCGACCGTTTCGTAGATATCGTCGGTCGACAGCGCGATGTGCTGGATGCCCTCGCCACGATAGGCCTGCAGGAATTCTTCGATCTGGCTCCGGTCGTCCGACGATTCGTTGATCGGAATGCGAATCTTCCCGCAGGGGCTCACCATCGCGCGCGACTTCAGGCCGGTCAGTTTGCCTTCGATATCGAAGTACTTCAGCTCCCGGAAGTTGAAGATCCGTCGATAGAAGTCCGACCAGACGTCCATGCGTCCGCGGTGGACGTTGTGCGTCAGGTGGTCCACCTTCTTCAGGCCGACGCCGTCGGGTTGTCGGTCGACGCCCGGCAACCAGTTGAAGTCGATATCGTAGATCGAGATGTCCTCGTAACGATCGACCAGATAGATCAGGCTGCCCCCGATGCCCTTGATCGCCGGGATGTTCAGTTCCATTGGTCCGGCGGCCAGCGGATGAGGTTCGGCGCCGGCCGCGACCGCGGCCTCGAATGCCGCGGCAGCATCGCGGACGCGCAAGGCGATCGCACACACCGAAGGGCCGTGCACGCGCGCGAATGCCTGCGCAAAGCTGGCCGGCTCGGCATTGAGGATGAAGTTCACCCCGCCCTGGCGGTAGAGCGTCACCTTCTTGGAGCGATGTTGGGCGACGGGCACAAAACCCATCTGGCGGAACAACCGGTCGAGTTCTCGCGGGTCCGGGG
>JBJHDM010000016.1:0-51713 GCA_050486545.1 Rhodocyclaceae bacterium
AGCGAATCCTGAAGGGGCGATTTCCGGCGGCGACGATCCGACAGTTCGAGGGGATGCTCGACTATTTCGGCGAGTGGCCGTACATCGTGCGCTCGAGTTCGAGGCTCGAAGACCGCTATGGCAATGCCTTTGCCGGACAGTACGAGAGCGTGTTCTGCATCAATCGCGGTTCGCGCGAGGAGCGTCTTCGGCAGTTGCTCGACGCGGTGCGCGAGGTCTATGCGAGCACGTTGGCGGAACAGGCCCTGCGTTATCGCGAGCGTCGCGGACTGCTCGACCAGACCGAGCAGATGGCCTTGCTGATCATGCGGGTGTCGGGCACGGCCGGGCGCCGCTACTTCCATCCGCATGCGGCCGGTGTCGGGTTGTCGGTCAATCCCTACCCATGGAATCCGCGCATCGACATGCGTGCGGGCGTCTTGCGCCTGGTCGCGGGCCTGGGCACGCGGGCCGTCGATCGTGCGGATGACGACTACACGCGCCTGATCGCGCTGAATGCGCCAGATCTGCGGCCCGAGTCGAACTTCGGGGCGATCGCGCGTTACGCCCAGCGCCGCATGGATGCACTCGATCTGCAGGAGCACCGGCTGGTCACCGGCGCGTTCTCCGAGTTCGTGCAGGGATCCCCGGATTTTCCGTTCGAGCTGTTCACGTCACGATCGGAATCGAAGGGGCCTCCCGTTCTGACCTTCGATGGCCTGATCGAGCGGACCGGTTTCGTTGCCGACCTTCGCCTTGCGCTCGAAACGCTGCATGGCGCCTATTGCCACCCGGTCGAGATCGAATTCGCGCTCAATGTCCTTCGCGATGGAAGCTATCGTGTGAATATCCTGCAGTGCCGGCCCATGCAGGTCCGTGACGTCCATGGGGGAAATGCCGTGGAACCCCCGGAGAAGCTTCCGCGCCTGGTGGTTTCGGAGGGGGCGGTGATCGGCCCCAGCCGGGTGATCCATCCGGACCGGATCGTGTACGTGCTTCCCGCAGCGTACGGCACGCTCAAGCAGGCCGACCGTTACGAACTCGCCCGCATGCTCGGCAGGATCAACCAGTCGAGCCGCGAGCGGGTCCTGCTCGTGCTCGGTCCGGGTCGCTGGGGATCCCGCGATCCGCACCTCGGAATCCCGGTGGCGTTTGCCGAGATCAATCACGTCGCGGCGCTGTGCGAGATCGTCGCCATGCACGAGAACCTGATTCCCGACGTGTCCCTTGGAACGCACTTCATCAACGAGCTGATCGAGGCCGATCTGCTGTATTTCGCACTGTTTCCCCGGAAGGCCGGAAACCAGGTCGACGAAGCCGCCCTGCTGCGGTTGCCGAACCGGCTGGTGGAACTGGTGCCCGGCGCGGAGCGCTGGCTGGATACGGTTCGGGTTGTCGATCTGGAGCCGGGGAATGTCACGCTGTACGCCGATGCGGAGCGTCAGCGCGTTGTGGTGACGATGATCGGATAGTTTGTCGGCACATCTCCGGAGGCCGGCTTCCCGGGTCCGGACGATCGGGTCAGCCCCCGGTTCCTGCCAGCACTACGAGGTCTGTTGCCGAAAGCATGCCGGCAGGAAGGGGCAGGTTGACCAGCCTGGCCCATTCCCGCAGCGCCGGCAGCGAAGCGCCAAGCGTCGCATGCGTCTCATGGGGCTCGAGCTCCAGGATCGCTGCGCGCAACGCGGTCGAGGCGAGGGTGTCGGCATCCGTCCGCCCGTCGAGCACCGCGTCGCTCAGCATGCGGGCCAATTGCAGGACGCCCGACAATTGGTGATTGGGTGAGCCAGCCCCGAAGCCGCTGCCCTCCGGATCGGACTGCCAGTAGACGATCTCGGCCAGCGTCGTCGGAAGCTTCCAGTCGGCAAGCAGCACCGAGGACAACTCGTGATGATCGAAACCGAAGGCCTGCCGCTCGCTCAACGTAAGCGGCTGCCCGGACCGGGTGCGATCTTCGAGCATTCGACCGTAGTCGTCCGGACTTGCCGTCGCGAAAGCCAGTCGCCCGATGTCGGCCAGCAGGCCCAGCGAGAAGGTATCGGCACCAGGACGGCGCATGCAGCGCTGGGCCAGCGATTCGGTGAGGATCCCCGTATGCAGCGCACCTGCCCAGAATCGGTCATAGTCGAAATGAGGGCACGGCCTTGGTGGGCGTTGCGTCATCAGGGACAAGGCGAGCGCGTGGGTACGGACGGCGCCCAGACCGAGTCGCTGAATGGCCTGGAGGACGTCGATGGTACCCGGCATGCCGTAGAACCGAGCGGACGTGGCCGCGCGCAGGACGAAACCGGTGAGGGCGGGGTCGGACCGTACGATCCGGGCGATCGCCTGGAGCGACACGTTGGGGTTGTTGGCAAGCTCGATGAACTTCAGCGCCGTGCCGCGCGGTGTCGGGAGGGTTTCGGCCGCGATCAGGAAACGCCGGATGTCTCCGACGACCTGCGTCCGCGAACGTGCCTGGACGGATGGGGTCATGGTTCCACCCCCTGAGCGCCGGGCTGATACTCATCGAGGACATCTGCCACGATCCGATCCATCAGTGGTTCTTCGTTCAGCACCACGGCGTCTCCGCCCAGGAGTTTTCGCAAGAGTTCCCGTTGCGTCAGGGCCAATGCCCGCGCTCCCTGACGGTTCGCGAACAGATACATCGTGCGCGCAGGACTGATCCAGGTCAGTCGAACGGCGCGGCGTTCTCCAGATTCGAGATGCAATTCGATCCAGGTGCCGCGCGTCAGGTCTTCCAGTCCGATGGTATCCGGGGAATCGGACTCATCGGGTTGCGCATCCTGTGCGACCGCATCGTCGGCCGCGGTCGTTGCGACAGGCCCCGATGCGGAGTCCGACGACGTCATTCCCGCGCGGACCGCGGCCGCATGCAATTTGACGAGCTCCGCAAAAAAAGCCTCGCGGATCGCGGCGTCGATCTTCGTGGTATCGAGCCCGCTCCGAAGCCCCCCGAGCAACCGGGGCAGGAGGGTAACCAGGCGTTGCCGCTCTTCCGCACCCTTCTTGGGCTGGATGCTCCAGACCAGATCGTCCATCGTGGCCACGGCGGCGTTCCATTGTGTCCCGTCTTCGCCGTCGCTGCGAGCCGTCCGGCTCAGCACGTCAACCCAGCAATCCAGGAGAAAGCGCCGGACCGCCTCCGGTACCGTGGCGTCGGCACAATGCGCTGCGACGGCACCTTCGGCAACGGTCCGGGCAATCTCGAGTTGCTCGCGTTCTTCGAGCTTGCCGGTGAGGGCCGCGGCCTTCTCGTCGGCCAGTCTTTCCTGCTCGGACAGGAAGTGCTCGAAGCTGGCGAGGCAGCTTGCGAACACGCCCGCATCGTCGCAGGCTTCGGTCTGGATGCGCAGCACGAGGGGTTCGGCGGCCTGATACAGGGTCGAATCGGGGGTCAGTTCGCCGTCCCAGGTGGAGGCGGCCTGAGCCATCGCATTGATCAGCTTTCGTGAGGGGTGAAGCCGGTTCGAAAAAAAGGAGTGGTCGCTGAGTGCGAGCTTGAGCACGGGCAGTTGCAGGCGCCCGATCAACCCCTTCATCGTTTCCGGGACACGCTCGTCGTCGAAGATGAAATCGAACAGTGTTGCCACCACGTCGATGACGATGTTGTCGACCTTGCCGACGTGCTTGCCGATACCGGCATCGAGCAGGCCGTGCAGGACGTTCATGGTCGCGGCGGCGTCCATGTCTACGCTGAACGGTTGATCTCCGAGGGTGACGCCCGACTCTCCTTGCTGCAGTTTTCCGAGCATCTGGATGACGCCGGCTGCCGCACTCTGCCCCCTGAAGGGCGACGAGGGGATGGCCCCCGGCATTTCACCCCCCCCATCGCCCAGAGCGAACAGTTGCTTCAGCACATCGGAGGTTTCAGTCGTAGTTCCCTCCGATCGTCCCCCGGGGAGTTTCCTTCCCTTGCCGCCGCGGCGCACCGGGGGGCGTACCTGAGGCAGCACGCGGCGCATCACGAGATGGTTGTTCACCTCGTGGTAGATCGTCCGCAGTTCAGGGGCGAGCTTTCGCGTCAGCAGTTCGAAGAGCAGCTCCTTGGCTTCGCGAGGACATTCGTACGACCAGCAGGCTTCCTTGAGGGCTTCCGAGACCGCTTCCGGTCCGGCCGGATTGTCCGAGGCGTCCAGGTCGGAGGCGCCCAGCATCAGCGCAATGCGGGGCACCAGATCCTTGAGCTCGTAGTCGCAGGCGTGATGCAGGATGTTGGCCTGCCCCTTGACGGTCAGGGTTTCCGAGAACGCCTCGTCGTCAACCAGCGAGAGTTCCATTCCGCTGATCTCTCCGTCGCTGTACAGGCTTGAGCTCTCTTGCGGTTTTTTGCGGGAAAGCTCGCCGAAGGCGTGATCGAAGGCCGTTCCGAAACACTGCTCGAGCATGCCTACGTCGTTTTGCAGGTTCTTCTGGAGCTCACGCAGTGGCAGCACCAGATCGGGATCTGCAGTGGCCTGTATGCGGGTCTCGATGTCTTCGATGAGCGCGTCGCGAAGATGGGACAGCACCCTGCACGTCCGGTTTCGCACCAGATCGCGGCATTCGGACAGTATTCCGGCATAGGGGCGCGAAGCGCTTTGGCCCTTGGGCAGATGGGCGCTTCCGGTGTCGATCACGGTGTGCTCCTTCAGTCGGCAAGTCGCAGGGAGGGACGTCCTTTCTGACCCGATGTCGCAAAGGTCCGCTTATTCCGATCCAGTCCAACGGTCGGCCTCGGTGGAGAAGGCCGTTCGTGCAATTCCGGCCGCAATGCACGTTTCCGTGCGCATGGCTGTGAAGTTTGTCACAGCTTGCCATAGGGATGAAAGAAGATGCGGAGGCTTGTCGCCGTCAGGGCGTGGACTTCCGGATTCGGGTCCAGATGCTTGATCGTCAATACGGAATCTCTGATACTTGATTCATGGCGGTGTCCGCACAATGACATGCCTGGTCAGCTGATCGGGCGTGTCATGCGCGCAGCGCGTCCATTCACGAGTACCCGGGCCGGGCGATCCCCGTCCGGTCGGGCTTGAAACGGGAGTGATTCGATGTACGTTGAGCAAATCATGTCGAAGGAAGTGCTGACGGTGACGAGTGACGCCCGTCTCGCCCAGATTGCGCAGATCATGCGCGACAAGAAGGTGCGCCACCTTCCAGTGGTCGACGCGAGTGGTGCGCTGCTGGGGATCGTGTCGAACCGAGACGTGCAGCGGGCACAGCCATCGCTCATCACGACCCTCGATCGGGGCGAGGTGAACTACCTGCTCGACAAGGTCAGTGCGGGCGACATCATGCACAAGAAGGTTGTGACCTGCACACCCAAGACCCTGGTCGAGGAGGCTGGCCGGCTGATGCGCCCGACCAAGATCGGGTGCCTGCCGGTCATCGACGGGGGCAAGGTCGTCGGGATTGTCACGAGTGTCGACCTGCTGGACTTCTTCCTGGATGTCACCGGCTGCTGGATCGAGGGTGCCACCCGCATCACCGTTCATCTCCAGGATCAGGCTGGCCAGCTTGCTGCGCTGCTGGCCGCCGTCAACAGCCACGGGGGGTATATCGTCGCGGTGGTGTCTCCGCGCAGCCCGGACGGAGAAGGCGGGCGGACCGCCGTGATCCGGTTCGAGGCCGCGGATCCGGATGCCGTCGTCGAGGGACTGCGCAAGGCCGGCTACAAGGTCACGGTGGACATCGCGGCCACCTCACAGGCTTCGTAGGCGGGCTGTCGCCTGCTAGGGCGGTGGGGTTGTTCCCCCGCCCTGGCGGCAGCATCAGCCACCGGGGACGAGAGGGCGGACCCCTTTGCCTCGTATCCGTGCCCGTTGCAGTGCCCACACGAAGGCGAGCAGCAGCAGGGCGGGGATATAGATCCATTCCTTGGCCGGCCGGTCCTCGGCCGGCAACTCGATCAGGGTGATGCGGAAGCCCTGTTCGATGCCGAGCCGTTCGGCACGGCTGCCGAAGCGTACTGCGGCGACCTGCACGTCGTCCCCGAGTGCCATGACATTCAGCCCGATTGCCGCGAGCCGCTCGCGGGCGGAGTCGGCCGGTTGTCCCAACGGCAGCAGCACGCCCTTCTCGATGTCCCGCCCTTCGATCGTCATGCCCTCGATCCAGACCCGAAGGTTCGCATTCGGGGGGGCTTCCTCGACCAGTTGCATGAGCTGGGTCACGGGAACTTCTTCGTAGGGGTCGGCAATCATGTCCATCCAGAACCCGGGCCGGAACAGGCTGAAAGTCACGAGCAGCAGCAGCACGATCTCGTGAACCTTGTTGCGGGTCAGGAACCATCCCTGGGTTGCCGCGGCGAAGGCCAGGCTTGCGATCGTCGCGGTGACGATGGTCATCACCATCTGCACCGTGTTCTCGATGCCGATCAGTAGCAACTGGGTGTTGAAGATGAACATGAACGGCAGGATCGCGGTACGCGCGCTGTAGCCGAAGGCAGTGAAGCCGGTGCGGATCGGATCGCTGTTGGCGATGCCGGCGGCCGCATAGGACGCCAGTCCGACCGGTGGCGTCACATCGGCCATGAGGCCGAAGTAGAACACGAACAGGTGCACCGCAATCAAGGGCACGAGCAGTCCGCTCTGGGCGCCGAGCTCGACGACGACCGGGGCCATCAGCGAGGACACGACGATGTAGTTGGCGGTGGTCGGCAGGCCCATGCCGAGGACCAGCGAGATCACGGCCACGAGCACGAGCATGATCATCAGGTTGCCCCCCGAAATGATCTCGACCAGCTCGGTCATCACCAGGCCGATGCCGGTGAGGGTCACGGTGCCGACGATGATGCCGGCCGTTGCCGTGGCGACGCCGATCGCGATCATGTTGCGTGCGCCGGTCACCAGGCCGTTGAGCAGGTCCAGCAGGCCCTGCTTCGCCGCCGGGCCGAAGTCGTGGGTCTTGCGAAAGAACGCAAAGATCGGGCGCTGGGTGACGATGATGAACATCAGGAAGGTCGTTGCCCAGAAGGCCGACAGGGCCGGAGAGAGCCGCTCGACCATCAGGTTCCAGATCAGTGCGGCGACCGGGAGCAGGAAGTGCAGGCCGGATTTCAGCGTCGGACCGATTTCGGGCAGGTACTGCATCGGCTCCTTCGGATCCTCCATGTGCAGCTCCGGGAAGCGTGCCGCGAACGCGACGACCGCGACGTAGCCTGCCAGCAGCACGGCCGAGATGATGAGGAAAGACGCGTCTCCGGCGACGGTCTTGATCCAGCCGAAGCCCCAGTAGACGATGCCGGCGAGGATGACCACGCCCGATAGTGTCATCAGGGTATTCACCATCACGCTTTGCAGGATCAGCGGCTCGCGGCGAGGAAGGCCTTTGAGGTCTGCCTTCATCGCTTCGAGATGCACGATGTAGAACAGCGCGATGTACGAGATCAGCGCCGGCACGATCGCGTGCTTGAGTACCTCGATGTACGGGATGCCGACGTACTCGACCATGAGGAAGGCAGCCGCGCCCATGACCGGCGGCATCAGCTGGCCGTTGACCGAGGATGCGACTTCCACGGCGGCTGCCTTGTCGGGGCGATAGCCGACCTTCTTGATCAGCGGGATCGTGAAGGTGCCGGTGGTGACGACGTTCGCGATCGAGGAGCCGGAGATCAGGCCGGTCGAGGCCGATGCGACCACTGCTGCCTTGGCCGGACCGCCGCGCAGGTGACCGAGCAGCGCGATGGCCGACTTGATGAAGTAATTGCCCGCGCCGGCGGTTTCGAGCAGGGCGCCGAACAGAACGAACAGGAAGATGAAGCCCGCGGAAACCCCCACGGCGACGCCGAATACGCCTTCGGTGGTGAGCCAGAGGTGGCTCATGCCGCGCGACAGGGAAGCGCCGCGGTGCGCGATCATTTCCGGCATGTAGTTGCCGAAGAAGATGTAGATGAGGAACAGCGCCGCGAGGATGACGATGGGCAGCCCCAGCGAGCGGCGCGCCGCCTCCAGCAGAAGGGCCAGCCCGACCACGGCGATGGTCAGGTCGGTGGTCGTCGGCAGGCCCGGACGGGTCGACAGTTCGGCGTAGAACACGAACAGATAGGCGGAGCAGGCCGCACCGACCAGCGCCAGGGCCCAATCGAAGATCGGGATGTAGTCTCGCGGCGAGCGCTTGAAGGCGGGGTAGGCGGTGAACGCGAGAAAGATTGCGAAAGCCAGGTGAATGGCGCGGATCTCGGTGCTGTTGAAGACCAGGACACCGAAGGTGAAAGGCAACGGCGATGCGACCCAGAGCTGGAACAGCGACCAGGCGAGCGCGACGAGCATGAGCAGCGCCGCGACGGGTCCGGTCGGCTTGCGTCCGCCGGTGTCGGCCTCGGCGACGAGCTTGCGCAACTCCTCTTCGGTCAGTTCATGCGGTTCCGGCTTCTTGTCCGTGTTCTCGTTCGCCATGACCTCGGCCTCCCATGGAATGCGGCGCTTGCCGCGCACACCGGATGCCTCGCCCGACCGGAAAGGCCTTGAGGATGGGCCTGCCCCCTCCGGGCGTGCCCCGTGGGCCAGCGATCGAACGGCAATCGAACTGCGCTTGCGGCATCGCGCGGGCGGGCGACCATCGATCGCCCGCCGCGTTCTGCAACCGCCCGCGCACGCGCGGGCGGGGTGCTGCCGGCATCGGGCGATGCCGGATTCCAGCTTACATCCAGCCGCGTTCCTTGTAGTAGCGGATTGCGCCCTCGTGCAGCGGGGCAGACAGTCCGTTCTTGATCATGTCCTCTTCCTGCAGGTGGCCGAGGGCCGGGTGCAGCCGCTTGAAGTCCTCGAAGTTGTCGAAGACCGCCTTGACCATCGTGTAGACGACGTCCGGTGAGGTCTTGGTGGAGGTCACGAAGGTGGCGAGCACGCCGTAGGTCGGGATCGGATCGGGGTTGTTCGCGTAGAGTCCGCCCGGAATGTCGACCTGGGCGTAGTAGGGCCGCTCGGCGACGAGTTTTTCCACTGCCGGCCCGGTCAGCGGGACGATCTTCGCGCCGCAGGTCGTGGTCGGGTCCTGGATGTTGGCCGACGGATGCCCGACGGTATAGAAGAAGCCGTCGATCTGGTTGTCGCACAATGCGGCGCCGTGTTCGTCCGCGCGCAGCTCGGAGGCGAGAGAGAAGTCGCCGAGCTTGATCCCCATCGCATCGATCAGCGTCTCAAGCGTGGCGCGGGTGCCGGAGCCGGGGTTGCCCACGTTGAAGCGCTTGCCCTTGAAGTCTTCGAACGTCGAGACGTTCGCTTCCTTGCGGGCGAGAACCGTGGCCGGTTCGGGGTGGAGCGAGAACACCGCACGAAGTTCGGTGTTGGGCCCTGCATCCTTGAACGTGCTGCTGCCGTTGAAAGCGTGGTATTGCCAGTCGGACTGGGCGACGCCGAAATCGAGTTCACCGGCGCGAATCGTGTTCAGGTTGAAGACCGAACCGCCAGTGCTCTCGACCGAGCAGCGGATACCGTGCTGCGCGCGGTTCATGTTGATCAGGCGGCAGATTGCGCCGCCTGCGGCGTAGTAGACCCCGGTGACGCCGCCCGTGCCGATGGTGACGAACTGCTGCTGGGCATGGACCGGTGCCGTTCCGATGGTGCCGACGATGGCAAATGCTGCTGCGAGGGCTGTCAGCTTTTTCATTGTTTCTCCTCCTCTCGGGTATCGACAGTATGGGTGGCCGCCTCCACTGGGGTGTGTTGGCCGGGCACGACAAGGTTTCGACCGAAACCGAAGGTTCCGTTCAGACTCGTGGCAGGCTCCGGATCTCCCGAACCCGTTCCACCAGTCCCGAGGGCCTACACTAACCCGCATTGTGGCGATTTGACAGCTAGGGATAGCCATATACGGGTATACCCCGAGGGCGGTGCGGGCCGGGCGACGCCATGCCGGACAGGAGTATGACCACGGGGCGGGCGCAAGTTCCGCGCCGGATCCGGGGGCACGGCTGTCCGGCATGGCGGATTTCGAACCGTCCAGTCCGGTCCGTCATTGGGCCACTGGTGCTCGAGCCGTTTCACGACGTCCCGCACGCCACCCACTCGGCACGGCATTTCTCAGCAGGAAGTCCTCATATGGAATCCCCGGGTCGCGTCCGGCGATACGGTCCGCCAGGATGCTCGCGCACCCTGCCGCAAGCGTGAAGCCAAGCGCCCCGTGGCCGACGTTCAGCCAAAGGTTGTCGGCGCCGGCCGTATCGATGATCGGTCGGCCGGTCGGCGTGGCCGGGCGCATGCCCGCCCAGGGGAGGATGGGTGCCGTGTCGACCCAGGGGCCAAACGTGTTGCGTGTTTCGGTGACGAGGGTGGCAATGCGATCGGGCCGGATCCGTTCGTCGGCGCCGACGATGTCGGCCATGCCTGCCACGCGCAGCCGTTCTCCGATGCGTGCGTACACGACCTTGCGCTTGAAATCGGTCACGCTCAGCGATGGCGTGACCGCGTCGCCACCCAGCCCGATGCTGAGGCTGTAGCCTTTGACGGGATAGACCGGAAGGCCGACACCCAACTCGCGCATCAACGGTGTGGCGCCGGTTCCTGCGGCGACTACGCAGGCGTCGGCCGGGATCGTCCCGTCGTCCGTTCGCACTCCGGTCACCCGGTTTCCGTGCTGCTCGAAACCGAGGATCTCCCTTCCGAGTGCGAACTTTGCCGGGGGTGTGCGCGCTTCCAAACGGCGTGCGAGGCTTTGGCACAGCGCGAGGCAGTCGCCGGCATCTTCGCTGGGCGTGAGGATGCCTCCGCGGAGGTCTCCTGCGATGCGTGCGAGGGCCGGTTCGCGAGTCACGCATTCTTCGGCATCGAGTGCCTGCTGCTCGCCGGCCAGGTCGGGGCTGGATTCGACCAGCCGACGGGCGGATTCGAAATCCCTTTCGTCGCGGTGCACGACAAGCTTGCCGTTGCGGAGGAAGTCGAACGGCAATCCATGGGTTTCGGCCAGTTCGCGAACCAGATGCTGGCTGAGTAGCGACAGGGGCAGCAGGCTCGCGACCGAGCGCAGCTTGTCGCGACCGTTGCAGGCGAGAAGGAACTGCGTGATCCATCGCCATTGCTGCGGGTCGAATTGCGGCCGGAAACGGACCGGGGCATCGCTCCTGAGCATCCAGGCTGGGATCTTGGCGAGTACGTCCGGGTCGGCCAACGGTGCGATGTAACGGTAGCTGAGCTGACCGCCGTTGGCGTGGCTCGTCCCGGCGCCGACTTCGGTTGCCCGGTCGACGACGGTGACGCGATGCCCGTCCTGCTGCAGGGACCAGGCGCTGGTGAGGCCGACGATGCCGGCTCCGATGACGACGATGTCCATATAGCCTCGCTGTTCGAACGGACGAATCCGGTGAATATGCTTGTTCTCCAATGAATGTAACGTTTGCAGTCTTCTCCGGTTATGTGGATCATGAGCAACGGTATGTCCTTGCAACATGAGTGAAGCATGAGGCTGCGACAAATCGAGGTGTTTCGTGCGGTCATGATTGCCGGCTCGGTCAGCGAGGCGGCGCGGACCCTGCACGTATCGCAACCCGTCGTGTCACGTGTGTTGCGCCATGCCGAAGCGGGTCTGGGATTCGCCCTCTTCGAACGTGCGCGGGGGCGCTTGCTGCCCACGCCGGAGGCACGTGCGCTGTTTGTCCAGGTCCAGCGCGCCTGGGGCGAGATCGAGCGGGTGGAGGCCTTGTCGCACAACCTGCGTCGCGGGACCTCGGGGCTGTTGCGCGTGGCCGCGACCCCCTCGCTCGCGACGGCGCTGCTCCCCGGGGCGCTGACAGCATTGCGATCGACGAATCCAGACGTCCAGTGCGACCTGTGGGCCAGCCATGCGAGCGAGATCGAGACGCATCTACTGTCCTTCGAGATCGATGCGGGAATCGCGATCGAGCCGCCGGAGCATCCATCGCTCGTGCTTTCGCCCCTGGCGCGGGGCCGGATGGTGCTGGCGGCACCGCGTGAATGGGCCGGCACGGCAGTCCGTCCCGCTGACCGGGGGTGGTTGCGAGATCGGCCCTTCATCGCGTTGGCGGAGACGACGCCACTGGGCGAGCGCCTGGCTGCGGTCGCCGACGTGGCCCGTCTGGATTGCACCCGTGTACTTAGCGTCCAGACCTACGCGCTGGCGGGGACGCTGGTCGAGCAAGGATTGGGATTCGCCTTCATCGATGGCTTTACCGCGGCGATGCTGGATCGGGCACGGGTGCGGTTCCTGCGGATCGAGCCCGAAGTCGATTTCGGGCTGTGCCTCGTCCGCAACGCCGGTGCGGCGGGTTCCGTACTGATCGCCCGGCTCGAGGCTTGCCTCGTGCAGGCGGCTGCGGACCGGGCTCGGCAACTCGATGCTGCCGAACCGGCTGCAGTGCTACGGCTCCCCTGAAGTAGCCCCGGTCGGCGACGCCGGTTTGGTTCGCGTCGGGTTCAGTTCGGCTTGCCGGCGACAAGCTCCATCGCCGGGCGCAGGCTCGCGCCGAGGGCTTCGGCGACCCCGGGGTGCGTGATGCGTCCGTGGCTGAGGTTGAGTCCTGCCAGCAGATGTGGGTCGTCCTGCATGGCCCGGCGCCACCCCTTGTCCGCGAGCGCGAGAACGTGCGGCAGGGTGGCGGCGTTCAACGCGTAGGTCGACGTTCGTGCAACCGCGCCGGGCATGTTGGCCACACAGTAATGCACGACCTCGTCGATGAGGTAGGTCGGGTCGGCATGGGTGGTCGGTCGAGAGGTTTCGAAGCAGCCTCCCTGATCGATCGAGACGTCGACGACCACGGCTCCAGGAAGCATGTCGTGTACCATTTTGCGCGTGACCAGCCGCGGTGTCGAAGCACCTGCGACCAGTACCGCTCCGATGACGAGGTCGGCTGCGAGCACTTCGCGTTCGATCGCGTCACCGCTGGCGTGGCAGGTGATCAGGTGCGGTCCGAACCGTTCGCCCAGGTGGCGCAGCACCTCGACCGAGCGATCGAGCACCGTCACGGTGGCGCCCATGCCAAGTGCAACCAGGGCGGCGTTGCAGCCCACCACGCCGCCTCCGAGAATCGTCACGCGTGCCGGTTCGACGCCGGGTACGCCGCCCAGCAGCACGCCACGCCCGCCGGATTCCTTCTCCAGACAGTGGGCACCGGCCTGCACGCTCATGCGCCCTGCCACTTCCGACATCGGCGCGAGCAGCGGCAGCCCACCCCCGGGGGCGGTGACCGTCTCGTAGGCGATGGCGGTCACGCCGCACCGGAGGAGGTCACGCGCCTGTTCGGGATCGGGTGCGAGGTGCAGGTAGGTGAACAGAATCTGGCCCTCGTGCAGTCGCGCACGCTCGACCGCCTGGGGCTCCTTGACCTTGACGATGAGTTCGGCAGCTTCGAAGACGGTCTCGCCGTCGTCGACGAGCCGTGCCCCGGCCGCGAGGTATTGCTCGTCGGTCGCGCCGCTGCCGATGCCGGCCTGGCGTTCGACGACAACCTGATGCCCGTGCGCGACCGCTTCGCGCACGCTGGCGGGCGTCAGGCCGACGCGGTGCTCATGGATCTTGATTTCGCGGGGTACGCCGATGATCATGTCACCTCCGGGGTCGGTCGATGCAGCGGGCCGTGCGATGTGCCGGACCTGCTGTCCGACCGTTCGCCAGTCCCTGGCCGCCTGTCCGTTGTCTCCAGTCCCGATGATGATCCCAAACGCTCCGTCCGCCAAGAATGTGCAAGCCTCCGGCACCGACGGAGCCGTCGATGCGATCGGGACCGTGCATGGCCGGATGCGTGGGGAGGCGCGTATCGTCTCGCTCGTTCCATCGCTGACCGAGTTGCTGTTCGATCTTGGTCTCGGAGCCAGCGTGGTGGGCCGTACGGGCTTCTGCGTGCATCCCCGGGCGTGGGTGCGGACGGTCCGGAAGGTTGGCGGGACCAAGGATGTCCGGCTCGATGCGGTGCGGCGGCTCGAGCCGACGCACGTGGTCGTCAATATCGACGAGAACCGGCGCGATACGGTCGAGGCCCTGGCGCAGTTCGTGCCGAATATCATCGTCACGCATCCTTGCACACCCGAGGACAATCGCGCTCTGTACCGGCTCTTTGGCCATGTGTTCGATCGGACGGCCGCGGCCCGACGGCTCGAGTACGAACTGGATGCCGCGCTCGGCGAGGCGGGCGCCCTGGCGGCGACGGTGCCGCCCGAAGCGGCGCTCTATCTGATCTGGCGCGAACCGTGGATGACGGTCGCACGCGATACCTATATCTCGGCGATGCTCGATCGTGTCGGGTGGCGAACGCTTCCCGAAAAGTGTGCAGAGCGGTATCCCGTGCTGCAATGGGGCGAGGAATGGGTCGGTTCTGCGCAGCGGATCCTGCTGCCGTCCGAACCATACCGCTTTCGCGAATGCCATGTGGCGGAAGTCGAGCGCCTGGCACGGAGACCGGTGGTGCGCGTCGATGGCGAGATGGTTTCCTGGTACGGCAGTCGGGCCATCGCGGGCTTGCGCTACCTTACGTCGCTGCGTCGGTCACTCGTGCTGGATGGGTGAGGGGATTGCTGGACCGGCTCTAAAGTATTCCGGGTCCCGGTTCGTTAAACGGAAACGAAGGCTTTTTCGAAACAGAGGTGGTTTCATGGCAAGAGCAGCGAACAAGGCGTTCAGTATCCGCGCCGGCCTGTTGGTTCTGGTAGTCGTACTCCTTGCGGTGGGAAGCGGGCTGGGGCTGCTCGGCTTGAACGGCATGAGCCGAACGCTCGAGGGGCTCGACAGCGTCTATGAAGATCGTGTCGTACCGCTGCGTGATCTCAAGATCGTCGCTGACGAGTATGCGGTGTCGGTGGTCGATGCCGCGCACAAGGCACGGGATGGTGCGATCGATCCGAAGGTGTCCGGGGCGCAGATGCGCGCCGCGCAGCGGACGATTGCCGAACGCTGGGCTGCTTATCGCGCGACCACGCTGACGGTCGAAGAGGCAGCGCTCGCCGCGCGCGCCGAACCCCTGATGGCGCAGGGCAATGCGCTGATCGACCGCATGGCAGGATCGCTCGAGAAGGGTTGGATGAGTGAGCTCAACCCCATCGTCACCAACGAGCTGTATCCGGTCATCGACCCCATCTCGGATGCGATGAATGCGCTGATCGATCTGCAACTCGACGTGGCGCTCGCGACGTACGAGGAATACGTGGGCGTGTACGAGTTCCTGCGAAATCTCACCCTGGCCGTGATCGTTCTGGCGTTCGTCGGCGGACTGGGGGTTTCCGCCTGGTTGATCCGCAGCGTCGTGATCCGTCCGCTCGAAGAGGCCGGTGCGTTCGCGCGCCAGATCGCCGCCGGCGACCTCTCGGCCGAGATCCGGGTTCATCGAAACGACGAGATTGGCACCTTGGCGGCCGCCCTCAAGGACATGCAGGGCGAGTTGCGAGGCATGGTCGAGCTGATCGGCCGCAAGGCGCAGGATATCGCACGGTCGACGGAAGAGCTGTCGGCTTCCTCCGACCATATTTCCGAGGCGACCGAACAGCAATCCCAGGCCGCGTCCTCGATGGCTGCGGCGGTCGAGGAACTGACCGTGAGCATCAACCACGTTTCCGATTTCGCCGGGGAAGCCCGCAATCTTGCCGCCGGTTCGGGTGCGGCTGCACGCGAAGGCGGCGAGGTGATCGGCGACGTGGTCGTCGACATCCAGCACATCGCGGAGACGGTCAATCAGGCAGCCGAGGCGGTGCGCGCCTTGGGCGGGCATTCGCGCGAGATCGCGAACATGGTGAACGTCATCAAGGAAGTCGCCGACCAGACCAACCTGCTTGCGCTCAACGCTGCGATCGAGGCTGCGCGCGCCGGTGAGCAGGGTCGGGGTTTTGCGGTCGTTGCCGACGAGGTGCGCAAACTCGCGGAACGGACCTCGGTGTCGACCGAGGATATCGCCCGCATCGTCGGACTCATCACTTCCGGGACCGAGCGCGCCGTGCAAAGCATGGAGAAGCAGGTCGAGGAAGTCCGCCGGGGGGTCGAAAAGGCGGGACACGCCGGCGATGCGATCAGTCGCATCCGGAGCAGTTCGGAGGAAGTGGTCGCTGCCGTGGCGGAGATCTCGACTGCCCTCAAGGAGCAGTCTTCCGCCAGTACCGATATCGCGCAGAACGTCGAACGCATCGCTTCGATGGGCGAGGAGAACAGCGGTGCCGTGCGTGAGTCCAACAGTGCGGCCCGTCAGCTTGCGCAACTGGCCGAGGAACTCAAGCAGTCGGTCCTGCGCTTTCGCCTGTGAGTACCTGGATCGTTCCGGATCGACTGGAAACGTCCCGTCTGATCCTGCGTCATTTCCGCCATGAGGACTGGCGGGCAATGCATGAGCACTATTCCGACGCGGAGTGCACCCGTTTCACGTTCGGGCGCGCCCTGGACGAGAGCCAGAGCTGGCGTGCGGTGGCGAGCATGGCCGGTCACTGGATGCTGCGTGGCTATGGGCCGTATGCGCTGGAGGACAAGGCTTCCGGCGAAGTACTTGGCACCGTTGGCCTGTGGTATCCGCTCGATTGGCCCGAATTGGAGATCAAATGGGCGTTGAACCGCCGTCATTGGGGCCGGGGGTTTGCCAGCGAAGCCGTCCGGGCTGTGCAGGCCATGGCGGCCGCGCATCTGGGTGGCGCGCCGATCAGTTTCATCGATGCCAGGAATACGCCATCGATCCGTCTTGCCCTGGCCGTCGGCGCGACGCTGGAGCGCGAGACGACCTTCCGCGGCGGCACCTGGCACGTCTATCGGCACCCTGCGATGAACCGCTCCGGCGACATGATGAAGTAAAGGGTTCGCACCAGGCGATGTTTTCCCAGTCGCAGCAGGGCCTTGTCGCGAGTGATCAGGTGGGTTGCGCCGGCATCGCGTGCGATCTCGAGGAACTTCTGGTCGTCCGGGTCACGGCACGGCGGCAGCGCCGCTGCCGTGTCCGAATGGGGCATCGCGCATCGTGCGCAGCGTCGTGCGTAATCGGCGAGCAACCTGGCCTGCCGTTCAGGAGGGAGGGCGAACTGCCGGTAGGCGAGAACCCGGCGCAATTCCTCGAGCGCGTCGTCGCGGGTCGCGATCCGCGCACCGCCGCATTCGACCGCGGCGCGCAACGGGGCCAGCGCCGGATCCTCGAACACCCATAGCGCCATCACCGTATTGGTGTCGAGGACCAGCATCTCGATCGAAGTGTCGGCCACCCTGCCCCCGTAAACGAAGACGAGGGGGTCGTGACCCCCTCGATCCGTCAGCCTGCCGGCCTCAGGCGGCCTTCTGCTGGTCGAGCCGCAGCTTGGCGAAGGAGCCCGGTGCATCCTCCAGGGGCTTGAGCTTGCCCTTGGCAGGATCCCGCGGTGCGCTGGATTCGGTGCCGTGCGCGGTGACCCATCCCTGCCAGTCGGTCCACCACGAGCCGGAATGCTGCTTGGCCCCTTCGAACCAGGCGTCTGCCGACTCGGCGAGCTTCGCGTCCGGATTGACCCAGAAGCCGTATTTGTTGGCGGAGGGTGGATTGACGATACCGGCAATGTGGCCCGATCCCCCCAGTACGAATCGCACGGGACCGCCGAAACGGCGCGCGCCTGTATACGTGCTCTTCCACGGAGCGATGTGGTCCTCGATCGTCGAGATGAAGTAGCACGGTACCTTGATTTTTCCGAGATCGATGGGCGTGCCGTCGATCTCGATGCCGCCCGGCTGCACCAGCCGGTTCTGCATGTACATGTTGCGCAAATAGAAGCTGTGCATCTTCGCCGGCATGCGCGTCGAGTCCGAGTTCCAGTACAGCAGGTCGAACGGGAACGGATCCTTGCCCATCAGGTAGTTGTTCACGACGAAGGACCAGATCAGGTCGTTCGCACGCAGCATGTTGAAGGTTCCGGCCATCTCCGAACCCTCGAGGTAGCCGCGCTCGAACATCTTCTTCTCGAGGTTGGTGACCTGGTGCTCGTCGATGAACACGCCCAGTTCGCCCGGATCGGTGAAGTCGGTCATCGTCGTGAAAAAGGTCGCCGAGGCGATGCGCTTCTGGCGCTTGGCCGACAGGTAGGCCAGGGTCGTCGCGAGCAGTGTGCCGCCGAGGCAGTAGCCGACCGCGTTGACCTCCTTCTCCCCGGTCTGCTTCTCGATGGCGTCCAGCGCGGCGACGATGCCTTCGAGCACGTAGGCGTCGAAACTCTTCTCGGCGAGCTGTTCGTCCGGGTTGACCCAGGAGATCACGAACACGGTGTGCCCCTGGTCGACGCACCACTTGATGTAGGAATTCTTTTCGCGCAGGTCGAGGATGTAGAACTTGTTGATCCATGGCGGCACGATCAGCAGCGGACGCTTGAGCACCGTTTCGGTGCTCGGCGTGTATTGGATGAGCTGCATCATGTCGGTCTGGAACACGACCTTGCCCGGCGTCGTGGCGACGTTCTTGCCCAGTTCGAAGGCGCTGGTGTCGGTCATCTTGACGCGCAGCTGACCGCCTCCGTCCTCCATGTCGCGCAGCAGGTTGTTCAGCCCCTTGACGAGGTTCTGGCCGTGGTTCTTGACAGTCTCGCGGAAGACCTCCGGGTTGGTCATTGCGAAGTTCGACGGCGACAGCGCGTCGATGTACTGGCGCGTGAAGAAGTTGACCTTCTTCTGCGTCTGTTCGTCGAGCCCTTCGACGCAGCACACGGTGTCATGTACGTGGCGGGCGGCGATCAGGTACGACTGCTTGATGAAATCGAACAGGAAGTGCTCTTCCCACTGCTCGTCCTTGAAGCGCTTGTCGCTCTTCTCGGGCGTGGCGACCGGAACGGCCGGCATCCCCATGAAGCGAAGCATCGAGTGCTGCCACAGGGAGAAGTAGTCCCACACGAGATTCATCTGGGTCTGGGCGAGCTTGTACGGGTTGGACAGAAGCTTGGCCATCATGTCCATGAAGGCCTGCGCAATGCCGAGCTCGTCGCTTGGCGTGGCGATGCCTTTCTTCAGTTGGCGCTGGACGTGTTCGCCGATCAGGGCCGAGGCACGCTGGGCCACTTCGGCATAGGTCTTGGCGACCTCCTTCGGATCGGGCAGGTCGGGGTGGGGTTTTTCCGTCGAGGGCGAGGACATTGTCAGTTTTCTCCTTGTGCCTGAGGCTTCAGGCGGTGCGTTCGAACCGGATCATGCCCGCGCCATCGACGTTCCGGACCAGCCGCCGGCGGTTGGTCAGGTAGTTCAGGTGGGCGATCGCCTCGCCCATGGCGAACATGACCTGGTGAGTGTCCAGTTCGCGTGGGAACAGGGTCGGCAGCAACTCGGCAGCGCAGCAGGAGCCCTGGATCGCGCCGAGCAGTTCGTCGCAGCGCTCGGCGTGATGGGCTTCGAGTTGCGCGATCCGCGCGCCGATGCCACGGAACGGCATACCGTGTGATGGTAGCACGAGCGTATCGGCCGGCAAATTTTTGATGCGCTGCAGCGAATCGAGAAACCAGCCCAGCGGATCCGCATGAGGCGTTGCAGCAAACACACTGACGTTCGTCGAGATCCGGGGCAGCAGCATGTCACCCGAAATGAGAATCCCGAGGCGCTCGCAATACAGGCTGGCATGCTCGGGAGCGTGTCCGTAGCCGACGAGGACACGCCACTCGTGGCCATCGATGTACACGATGTCGCCGTCGAACATGCGGTGGAAGCGCGACGGCAGTCCAGGCACGCCGCGGCGATAGGCGACGCCGCGCCGCTCGAGGGCGGATAGCCGGTCCGCGTCGAGCCCATGCCGGCGGAAGTGTTCCAGCATGTCCGGAATCGAGTAGCCGGGGAGTTGGTGCCAGATCGCGTGGGCGCCGAGATACTCTCCTTGGGTCATGTAGACGGGCGCGCCCTGGCGCGCCGAAAGCCAGGCCGCGAGGCCGATGTGGTCCGGATGGGAATGGGTCACGATCACTCCCGAGACCGGACGGCGGTCGGCCTCGAGGATCCGGCTCCACAATGCCTGGACCTCATCGAGCCCGAATCCGGTATCGACGATGACCCGGCTGTCGCCGTCGTCGAGAAGCCACAGGTTGATGTGGTCGAGTGCGAACGGCAAGGGCATGCGGACCCAACCCACGCCGGGCACGATCTGCTCCACTTCGCCGGCTGCGGGAGCGGCGTCGAACGGGTAGTCGAGAATGTCCAGGTCGATCACGAAAGACTCCTGCGAGAGGCGGCGTTGCATTCGCCGATTGCCCAAGTGCGGCAATTCTGCTTAACTTCGCGACATTATCCCGACCGGCATCCCTTCGCGAAATCGGCCATGGCTAGAGAACAGACCTATACGATCACCGAACTCGCTCGCGAGTTCGGCATCACCCCGCGTGCGATCCGTTTCTACGAGGATCAGGGCTTGCTCACGCCCGCACGGTCGGGTAGGGCGCGAGTATACTCGAAGGCGGACCGGACCCGGCTCAAGCTGACCTTGCGGGGCAAGCGTCTCGGGCTCTCGCTCGCGGAGATCAAGGAGCTGATCGACATGTACGGGGGCGTGCGCAACTATGCGCCCCAGTTGCAGAGCTTTCTCAAGGTGCTGGCCGTCCGCCGTGCCACGCTCGAACAGCAGCGCGAGGATATCGAAGCGGTCCTGGGCGAGATCGCGATGCTGGAGAAGCAGTGCAACGATCTGCTCGGCCACGATGCGGCGGGTGCGGCCGAAGCAAAGGCCGAACTGGCCAAGCGGATTCGTAGCGCAGCTTGATTTTTTTGGCGATTAGTTTACGTTTACGTCAACGTAAAAACAGCGTACGCATTTCGCGTTCGGAGGTGTCCGTATGGTGCGTCCCGAGATGCCGCAGTTCCAGCCTCGCGATCCCGGCTATGCCGATCGTGTGCGGGCCAGTTTCGGACTCCAGCGGGCCATGGCGCTCATCGGTGCCGAACTGGCTGTGGTGGAGCCGGGATTCACCGAGATCCATCTTGCGAACCGGCCCGAGATTACGCAGCAGCACGGCTATGTGCATGGGGGGATCGTCGGCATGATCGCCGACAACGCGGGGGGGTTTGCGGCCAACACGCTGACCGCCGCGGACACCAGCGTGCTCACCGTCGAGTACAAGCTCAACCTGGTCGCGCCCGCCGATGGCGAACGCCTGGTCGCGCGCGGCGAGGTCGTCAAGCCGGGGCGCACGCTGATCGTGACGCGCGCCGAGGTGTTCGCGGTGAAGAACGAGCAATGGACGCTGTGCGCCGTCATGCAGCAGACCATCATGGCGATGCCGGGCAAGAAAGAACGCGCCTAGCACCTTGCCGGGCGACGGAATCGGGCCGCTTCACTTCGGGGCGGTCGTGAACCAGACTGTATGGATCGAACGAGGAGAGCCACGAATGAACGTACCCTGCCTGAACCTCAATCTCGGTGAGGACATCGACGCGCTGCGCGACGCCGTCTACAGCTTTGCGCAGGCCGAGATTGCGCCGCGTGCCGAGGCAGTCGACCGCGACAACGAGTTCCCGGCCGACCTGTGGAAGAAGTTCGGAGACATGGGCCTGCTCGGCATGACCGTCGAGGAGGAGTATGGCGGCACCGCGATGGGCTATCTCGCCCACATCGTTGCAATGGAGGAGATCTCGCGCGCGTCGGCCTCGGTGGGACTGTCCTACGGCGCGCATTCGAACCTGTGCGTGAACCAGATCCGCCGCAACGGCACCGCGGCGCAGAAGGACAAGTACCTGCCGAAGCTCGTGTCGGGCGAGCATGTCGGCGCGCTGGCGATGTCCGAGCCCAACGCGGGCTCCGACGTCGTGTCGATGAAGCTGCGTGCCGAACGCAAGGGCGACCGCTTCGTGCTCAACGGCGCCAAGATGTGGATTACCAACGGCGGCGATGCGGACACGCTGGTCGTGTATGCGAAGACCGACGTCAATGCCGGACCGCGCGGCATCACCGCGTTCATCATCGAGAAGGGCATGAAGGGCTTTTCCTGCGGCTCGCATCTCGACAAGCTCGGCATGCGCGGCTCGAACACCTATCCGCTGTTCTTCGACGACTGCGAAGTGCCCGAGGAGAACGTGCTCGGCGAGATCGGCGGCGGGGTCAAGGTGCTGATGAGCGGTCTCGACTACGAGCGCGCGGTGCTGTGCGGCGGTCCGCTGGGCATCATGGCCGCGTGCATGGACGTCGTCGTGCCCTATCTGCACGAGCGCAAGCAGTTCGGCCAGTCGATCGGCGAGTTCCAGCTCATGCAGGGCAAGGTCGCCGACATGTACACCGTATGGAACGCGACGCGTGCCTACGTATATGCGGTCGGCCAGGCCTGCGACCGCATGGACCATGCACGCACGCTGCGCAAGGACGCGGCCGGGGCAATCCTGTATTCGGCCGAGAAGGCCACGTGGATGGCCGGTGAGGCGATCCAGACGCTGGGCGGCGTGGGCTATACGAACGAGTACCCCACCGGCCGGCTGTGGCGCGACGCCAAGCTCTACGAGATCGGTGCCGGCACCTCCGAGATCCGCCGCATGCTGATCGGCCGCGAGTTGTTCTCCGAGACGCTCTGAGCCTGCGCCGTCACCCGATGAACCGAAGCGGCGCCGGGCAGGCGCCGCGATTACACCGCAACAGGAGTTCGACATGTCCGACCCCGTCGTCATCGTATCCGTCGCCCGCACGCCCATGGGGGGGTTCCAGGGCGATTTCGCCAGTCTCACCGCGCCTCAGTTGGGTGCGGTCGCAATCCGTTCCGCCGTCGAGCGCGCCGACATCGCCCCCGAACAGGTCGAGGAAGTGATCTTCGGCAACGTGCTGCAGGCCGGCGTCGGCCAGGCGCCGGCGCGCCAGGCCGCGCTGGGCGCCGGGCTGCCGCTGTCAGCCGGGTGCACGACGATCCACAAGGTGTGCGGCTCGGGCATGAAGGCGACGATGTTCGCGCGCGACCTGCTGCTGGCCGGCTCGAACGAGATCATGATCGCCGGCGGCATGGAGTCGATGACCAACGCCCCCTACCTGCTGCCCAAGGCACGCGGCGGCTACCGCCTCGGCCACGGGCAGATGCTCGACCACATGTTCTTCGACGGTCTCGAGGACGCCTACCAGAAGGGCCGCCTGATGGGCACCTTCGCCGAGGAGTGCGCCGACGCCTACGGCTTCACCCGTGCCGCCCAGGACGAATTCGCGATCGCCTCGACCCAGCGCGCGCAGAAGGCCATCCAGGACGGCGCCTTCGCATGGGAGATCGCGCCGGTCACGGTCGCCGGCAAGAAGGGCGAGGTCGTCGTCGACAAGGACGAGCAGCCGCTCAAGGCGCAACTGGACAAGATCGGCGGGCTCAAGCCGGCCTTCCGCAAGGACGGAACCGTCACCGCGGCCAATTCCAGCTCGATCTCGGATGGAGCCGCCGCACTGGTACTGATGCGCCGCTCGACGGCCGAGCGCCTGGGGCTCGCACCCTTGGCGACCATCCTGGACCACGCCACGCACGCGCAGGAGCCTAACCTGTTCACGACCGCCCCGGTCGGCGCGATGAAGAAGCTCCTCGGCAAGGTCGGCTGGACCACCGACCAGGTCGACCTGTACGAGATCAACGAAGCGTTCGCCGTCGTCACGATGGCCGCGATGCACGACCTCGAACTGCCGCATGACAAGGTCAACGTGCATGGCGGGGCGTGCGCACTGGGTCACCCGATCGGCGCGTCGGGTGCTCGTATCCTGGTCACGCTGGTCGGCGCGCTCAGGCGCTACGGCCTCAAGCGCGGCGTCGCGAGCCTGTGCATCGGCGGTGGCGAGGCGACCGCACTGGCGCTGGAGCTGGCCTGATGATCCTCACCGACGAGCAGGAGTTGATCCGCGACACCATGCGCGCCTTCGCAAAGGAACGCCTGGCACCGTTCGCGGCTGAGTGGGACCGCAACCACACCTTCCCTCGAGAGGCGCTCCAGGAACTCGCCGAACTCGGTGCGATGGGCATGGTCGTGCCGGAGCGCTGGGGCGGGGCCGGCATGGACTACATGAGCCTGGTCCTTGCGCTCGAGGAAATCGCGGCCGGAGACGGCGCGACCTCGACCATCGTCAGCGTGCAGAACTCGCTGTCCTGCGGCATCCCGAACCGCTACGGCAACGACGCGCAGAAGGAACGCTGGCTCAAGCCGCTCGCCCGTGGCGAGAAGCTCGGCTGCTTCTGCCTGACCGAGCCGCACGTCGGTTCGGATGCCTCGGCGATCCGCACGACCGCGGTGAAGGACGGCGACGGGTGGGTGATCAACGGCGTCAAGCAGTTCATCACCACCGGCAAGTACGCCGACGTCGCGATCGTGTTCGCGGTCACCGACAAGGCGGCCGGCAAGAAAGGCATCTCGTGCTTCCTCGTCCCGGCCGACACGCCGGGCTACAGCGTCGCCCGCATCGAGGAGAAGATGGGCCAGAAGGCGTCCGATACCGCACAACTACTGTTCGAGAACTGCCGCGTGCCGGCCGACGCGCTGCTCGGCGCCGAAGGAGAAGGCTACAAGATCGCGCTTTCCAACCTCGAGGCCGGGCGCATCGGCATCGCGGCGCAGTGCCTGGGCATGGCGCGTGCCGCGCTCGAGGCGGCGGTGAGCTATGCGCAGGAGCGCGAAACCTTCGGCAAGCCGATCTTCGAGCACCAGGCGGTAAATTTCCGGCTCGCGGACATGGCCACGCAACTCGAAGCGGCGCGCCAGCTCGTGTGGCACGCGGCGAGCCTGAAGGACGCCGGCCGACCGTGCCTCAAGGAGGCCTCGATGGCCAAGCTGTTCGCCTCCGAGATGGCCGAGCGCGTGTGCTCGGATGCGATCCAGGTGCACGGCGGCTACGGCTACGTGACCGACTTCCCGGTCGAGCGCATCTACCGTGACGTGCGGGTGTGCCAGATCTACGAAGGGGCGAGCGACATCCAGAAACTCGTGATCGGCCGCGCCCTGCTCGCATGATTTACAGAAGTCCTGCGACCATGGTTGCGGCGGGGTTCCCGACCTCCCTCTCCTTCCCGCCGCGATCCGCAGGACTTCTTTTCTCTTCCGGGAGCCGGTGCCGATGAACGCCCCGATCGACTTCTATTTCGATTTTTCCTCGCCCTACGGCTATTTCATGAGCGAGAGGATCGATGCGATGGCAGCGCGCTTCGGGCGCACTGTACGCTGGCGGCCCTTCCTGCTCGGGGCCGTGTATAAACTCACCGGTACGAAGGCCTTGCCATCGCTGCCGATGAAGGGGCCGTACTCGGTCCACGACTTCGCGCGCACGGCCCGCTTTCTCGGGCTGGAATGCCGCATTCCAGAGGCCTTCCCGATCGCGACGCAGCACGCGGCACGGGCCTTCTACTGGCTGGAAGACCAGGATCCGGCGCTCGCGCGCCGCTTCGCGCAGGCGGCGCTGCGCACGTACTTCGTTGCTGGGCGCGATCTCTCGCAGCTCGACACGGTGCTCGATCTGGCCGCCGGCGAAGGGGCCGATCGCGCCGAACTTGCGGCGGCATTGGAGAGCGATGCGCTCAAGGCCCGCCTGCGCGACGAATGCGATGCAGCGATCGAACGTGGTGTCTTCGGATCACCCTACGTAGTCATCGACGGCGAGCCCTTCTGGGGCGTCGACCGCCTGCCGCAGATCGAGCGCTGGCTGGAGAGCGGCGGCTTCTAGCCGCCTGCGGGGCGGCGGCCCGCAGCGGACTTCCGCTCGCGTGTCGATTTCTCGCGTTCCCGTTCGACGTACACAGGTGGCGCCTTTGCCACCTCGACTATCCTGAAGGATAGGCGGGAACCGATCATGCCCCGCGTTTCGCCGCCGGGGCGCCCGTCGACAAGGAGCGCATCATGCCCGAACAGCCCCTGCCGTCCACCACTCCGTCCCCCGTGATCCTCGTCGCCACGCGCAAGGGCGCCTGGCTCGTCCATGGCGATGCCGAGCGCAACCGCTGGCGCCTGGACGGCCCGTACTTCCTCGGCCATATCCTCAGTCACCTGGTGCTCGACCCGCGCGACGGCCGTACCCTTCTGGCTGCCGCGAAGACCGGCCACCTGGGGCCGACCGTGTTCCGCTCGACCGATCTCGGTGCGACCTGGAAGGAATCCGCGCGTCCGCCGGCCTTCGCCAAGACAACCGACGGCGGTGGGAGGGCGGTCGACCAGGTCTTCTGGCTCACTCCCGGCCATCCCTCCGAGCCGGGTTGCTGGTACGCCGGCACCTCGCCGCAGGGCCTGTTCCGCTCCGAGGATGGCGGCGACACCTGGACGCCGTTCTCTCCGATCAACGACGACCCCGACTACCTGCGCTGGATGGGCACGGTGCAGGACGGCACGCCCGACGGCCCCAAGCTGCATTCCATCCTCGTCGACCCGCGCGACCCGGCGCATCTGTACTTCGCGATGTCGGGCGGCGGCGTGCATGAATCGTGCGATGGCGGTCGAACGTTCGCGCCGCTGACGAAGGGACTGGAAGTGGTCGAGGGCTTCGACGTCTCCGACCCCACCTTCCACGATCCGCACTGCGTGCGCATCTCGCCCGCCGACCCGGACCGTCTCTACCAGCAGAACCATTGCGGCCTCTACCGGCTCGACCGTCCCGGGGACACCTGGGTGCGCATCGGCCACAACCTGCCGGCGGAGGTCGGCGACGTCGGCTTTCCGATGGTCGTGCATCCGCGCGACCGCGACCGCGCCTGGGTCTTCCCGATGGATGGCCAGACCGTTTGGCCGCGTACCAGCCCGGACGGTCGTCCCGCGGTCTACGCCACCCGAGACGGCGGCGAACGCTGGCAGCGGCTCGACGCCGGCCTGCCGCGCGAGCAGGCGTGGTGGACCGTCAAGCGCCAAGCCATGACCGCCGACACGTTCGACCCGGTCGGCCTGTACTTCGGCACGACCAGCGGCGAACTGTGGGCGAGCGCCGACGAAGGCGCCGCCTGGACCTGCATTGCCCGCCATCTGCCGGAGATCTACGCGGTCGAGATCGCCCTGCCGGCAGAAGGAGCCGGCGGCCGATGAACGTGCTGATTCCCACCCCGCTGCGTTCCTACACCGGCGAACGACTCGTCCCCGCCCGCGGGGCAACGCTCGCCGAAGCCCTCGCCGATCTCGACGCCCGCTACCCCGGCATCCGCTTCCGCATCATCGACGAGCAGGACCGCGTGCGCCCGCACATGCGCTTCTTTGTCAATGGCCAGGCCATCCGCGACCTCGCCCAGCCGCTGGCCGAGACGGACGAGGTAGTCATCGTGCAGGCGCTGAGCGGGGGGTGAAGGCGGCTTGGTACCGCCTCCTTCCTCGCCCCCGGCTCCTGCTCGGGAACCTCATCGTTTCAGGAGTTGGCGAGAATCACGACCATCACGACAAATGCGTGGCGCGCAAGCTGACCCTATGCGCCATGTTCATGTCGGACCCACGCCCTCCCTGAACCGCCCCGGCGCGACCCCCGTCCAGTCCCGGAATGCGCGCGCGAAACTCTTCTCGCTGTCGAACCCGACTGCCGCGGCGATCTGCTTGATGGGTTTTCGGGTCTGCAACAGCAGCCGTGCGGCGTGTTCGCGGCGGACTTCATTTTTCAGCCGTTGCAGCGAGACGCCTTCGTCTTTCAGTTGCCGGTGCAGCGTGCGCACCGACAGGTTGAGCTGCGCGGCGATGTCCTCGGCGGTGCGGGCGACCGCGGGGGTGGTGGACAGGATCTGGGTGACGCTGTGGACCAGCAGGCGGTCGCGGCGGTACTGGTGGACGGTGAGGGGTAGCGCACGCTGCAGCATGGTGCGCAGCGCGCTTTCGTCGCGGCGCAGGGGCAGGGCGAGGTATCGGGCGTCGAAGCTGAAGGCCGCAGCGTCGGCCTCGAAGCGCAGCGGGCCGGAGAAGAGGAGCGGGTACGCGTCGGCGTGGGGCGGGGCGGGGAAGGGCAGGGTGGTCTCGGCGAGGGCGATGCGCGAGTCGATGAGCCAGCAGGCGTAGCCCAGCACGTTGCGCAGCATCGAGACGAGGCAGAACTCGCGCATCGGGCCGAAGTCCCGCGCCTCATGGATGCGGATCGTGGCGGTGTTGCGGACCTGGCCGAAATGCAGGGTAAGATCGTCGGTGAGCAGGTGGTGATGGCGACACCAGCGCTTGAGGGCGATTTCCAGCGTGGGTGAGGTCAGCGAGGCGCGCGCCAGCATGCCGTAGCTGCCCCACGGCAGGCGGCGTGAAAACCAGCCCAGGGCCTCGTCGTCCAGCTCCTGCATCGCGATGGCCGAGACGGTTTCCATTTGCGCCGCGGTGATGCGGGCGCCGGGGTCCGAAAGGGCGGACTCCGGAATCTGCGCCTGACGCAGGGCATTGGCCGGATCCATTCCCCGTGCGCGAACCCCGAGGACAAGTGCTTGGATGAAGGCGATCGGAGTGGCGGCGCGGCCATGAGTCAGATCGGCAGGTGTGGGGAAGGTGGTTTTCATGTCCATCAATCCTGCTCGTGCATGGCACGAATTGCAACCTTCTTGGCACGCGTAGCGCAGCGTTCGAGGGTAGGCTTCAGGCGGATGATGAGCATAGGTCGAGCGCAAGCCCCGGCAGTCACGCCGGGGTCAGCGAGACAAGCGTTGATTTGGAGCCGAAGGCTCCGCCCGACTCGTGGCGAGAAGGCTCCGGCCTTCAGGCCGGAGGGACTCACAGGACGAAGGACATGAGTACGATCAAGAGCAACATCAATACTCGCAGTGCCGAATTCCAGGCCAACGCCGAGGCGATGCGGGCCCTGGTGAGCGATCTGCGCGACCAGGCGGCGCAGGTCTCGCTCGGGGGCGGTGAGTCGGCGCGCGCCAAGCATACGGCGCGAGGCAAACTGCTGCCGCGGGACCGCGTCAACCACCTGCTCGATCCGGGTACGCCCTTTCTCGAGGTCGGACAGCTCGCGGCGCTGAACATGTACGACGGCGACGCGCCGTCGGCCGGCGTCATCACCGGCATCGGGCGGGTCAAGGGGCTCGAATGCATGATCGTCGCCAACGACGCGACGGTGAAGGGCGGCAGCTATTTCCCGATGACGGTGAAGAAGCATCTGCGCGCGCAGGAGATCGCACAGGCCAATCACCTGCCGTGCATCTACCTGGTCGATTCGGGCGGGGCCAACTTGCCGACGCAGGACGAGGTCTTTCCGGATCGCGACCACTTCGGGCGCATCTTCTACAACCAGGCCAACATGTCCGCGATGGGCATCCCGCAGATCGCCGTGGTCATGGGTTCATGCACCGCTGGTGGCGCCTACGTGCCGGCGATGAGCGACGAGGCGGTCATCGTCAAGAACCAGGGTACGATCTTCCTCGGCGGCCCGCCGCTGGTGAAGGCGGCGACCGGCGAGGTCGTCAGCGCCGAGGACCTGGGCGGCGGCGACGTGCATACGCGCATCTCGGGCGTGGCCGACCACCTGGCCGAGAACGACCGTCACGCCCTGTACATCGCCCGTCGCATCGTCGGCAACCTGAACCGGATCAAACCGGTGAACATGGTGCTCGGAACCGGGGAGGAGCCGCTGTACGACCCGGAGGAGATCTACGGGGTGATCCCGAGCGACACTCGCAAGCCCTACGACGTGCGCGAGGTCATCGCGCGTATCGTCGACGGTTCTCGCTTCGACGAATTCAAGTCGCGCTACGGCACCACGCTGGTGACCGGCTTCGCGCAACTGTACGGTTATCCGGTCGGCATCGTCGCCAACAACGGTATCCTGTTCGGAGAGTCGGCGCAAAAGGGTGCGCACTTCGTCGAGCTGTGCGCGCAGCGGGGCATTCCGTTGCTCTTCCTGCAGAACATCACCGGCTTCATGGTCGGGCGCAAGTACGAGAACGGCGGGATCGCCAAGGACGGCGCGAAGATGGTCACGGCCGTGGCGACCGCCCAGGTGCCCAAGCTCACGATGATCATCGGCGGTTCCTTCGGTGCCGGCAACTACGGCATGTGCGGGCGGGCCTACTCGCCGCGCTTCCTGTGGATGTGGCCGAACAGTCGGGTGTCGGTGATGGGCGGCGAGCAGGCGGCCAGCGTGCTGGCGACGGTGCGTCGCGACGCGATCGAGGCCAAGGGCGGCACCTGGAGCAAGGAGGACGAAGAAGTGTTCCGCGCGCCGATCCGCGAACAGTACGAGGTCCAGGGACATCCCTACTACGCGACCGCCCGCATGTGGGACGACGGGGTGATCGACCCAGCGCAGGCGCGTCGAACCCTGGGGCTGAGCCTTTCGGCGACGCTCAATGCGCCGATCCGGCCGACTAAGTTCGGCGTGTTCAGGATGTAAAGGAGGATCACGGCATGTACGAGACACTCGAAATCGAGCGTGCGGGCGGGGTTGCGACCATCTGGATGGACCGCCCGGAAGTGCACAACGCTTTCAACGCACAGCTTATCGCCGACCTGACCGAAGCCTGCCGCCAGCTCGATGCGGACGAGGACGTGCGCGTGGTCGTGCTCGCCGGGCGGGGCAAGAGCTTCTCCGCCGGGGCCGACCTGAACTGGATGAAGGCGGCGGGCGAAGCCGGCGAGGAAGAGAACTTCGCCGATGCGATGCGCCTGGCCGGCATGTTGCGCACCTTGTCCGAGATGAGCAAGCCGACGATCGCGAAGGTGCAGGGAGCGGCGCTGGGTGGCGGCATGGGGCTTGCCTCGGCCTGCGACATCTGCGTCGCCGCCGATCGCGCGCTGTTCGCAACGTCAGAGGTCAAGTTCGGGATCATCCCGTCGGCGATCAGCCCCTATGTGATCCGCGCAATTGGTCCGCGCCAGGCCTATCGCTACTTCCAGACCGCCGAGCGGATCTCCGCGACGCGCGCGGCCGAGCTGGGGCTGGTGCATGAGGTGGTCGCCGCCGAGCAACTCGATGCGAAAGTCCAGGAGATCGTGCGCGCCCTGCTCGAAGGCGGGCCCAGGTCGCAGGCCGCCGCCAAGCTGCTGATCCGCGCCGTTGCCCATCGACCGGTCACCGACACGCTGGTCGAGGATACCGCCCGCCGCATCTCCACCCTGCGCGCGACGCCGGAAGCCCGGGAAGGCCTCGACGCCTTCCTCACCAAGCGCCCCGCCGCATGGGTCCCGAAGGATTGATGGAGTCCAGAAATGTTTGAAAAGATCCTGATCGCCAATAGGGGTGAGATCGCCTGCCGGGTCATCAAGACCGCACGCCGCATGGGCGTGCGCACCGTGGCGGTGTATTCCGAAGCCGATGCGAACGCGCGTCACGTACGCCTGGCCGACGAGGCCGTGCTGATCGGTCCGGCCGCGGTGCGCGAGAGCTATCTCGTCATCGACAAGATCATCGAGGCGGCCAGGAGCACCGGCGCGCAGGCCATCCATCCCGGCTACGGATTCCTGTCCGAGAACGAGGCCTTCTGCCACGCGTGCGAACGCGAAGGCATCGTCTTCATCGGCCCGCCGGTTGCGGCGATTCGCGCGATGGGGTCCAAGTCCGAAGCCAAGAAGCTCATGGAGCAGGCCGGGGTGCCGCTGACCCCGGGCTATCACGGCGACGACCAGGCCCCGGAACTGCTGCGGGCCGAAGCCGACCGCATTGGTTATCCGGTGCTGATCAAGGCGGCGGCGGGCGGCGGCGGCAAGGGCATGCGCCTGGTCGAGCGGGCGGAGGAGTTTGCCGAGATGCTCGCCTCGTGCAAGCGCGAGGCGGCGTCGAGTTTCGGCGACGACCACGTGCTGGTCGAGAAGTACATCGTGCGCCCGCGCCATATCGAGATCCAGGTGTTCGGCGACACCCACGGCAACTGCGTCTATCTGTTCGAGCGCGACTGCTCGGTGCAGCGGCGCCACCAGAAGGTCCTCGAAGAGGCCCCCGCCCCGGGCATGACGCCCGAGCGCCGGGCTGCGATGGGCAAGGCCGCCGTCGATGCGGCCCTGGCGGTCGGCTACGTCGGTGCCGGAACGGTCGAGTTCATCGTCAATCAGGACGGCTCGTTCTATTTCATGGAGATGAACACGCGCCTGCAGGTCGAGCATCCGGTCACCGAGATGATCACGGGGCTGGATCTGGTCGAGTGGCAGTTGCGTGTGGCCTCCGGCGAGAAGCTGCCGCTGGCGCAGGAACAGCTGCAACTGCGCGGCCATGCGCTCGAAGCGCGTATCTACGCGGAAGATCCCTCCAAAGGTTTCCTGCCCTCGACCGGACGGCTGGTGCACCTCGCCCCCCCCGAGGAGAGCCTGCACGTGCGCGTGGATACCGGCGTCGAGGAGGGCGACGAGATCAGCCCGCACTACGACCCGATGATCGCCAAGCTCATCGTCTGGGACATCAACCGCGACCGCGCACTGGCTCGCATGCTCCAGGCGCTGGCCGACTATCGGGTCGTCGGGGTGTCGAATAACATCGAGTTCCTCTCGCGACTGACGGCCTGCCCCGCATTTTCCGGTGCGGACCTCGACACCGGATTGATCGAGCGGGAGAAGGAGTACCTGTTTCCGACCGAGGCCGGAACGCCGGTGGAGGTCTGGCAGGTGGCGACGCTGGCCGAACTGCTGCGCGAGCGGCGCCGCGCGGCCGAATCGGCCCGGCGCGACGAGGATCCCCTGTCGCCCTGGCATGCGCGCGACGGCTGGCGCCTGAACGCCACGGCCCACCGCGACCTGATCTTCCGCCTGGGCGAGGCCCAGCAGACGGTCCGGGTCGCGTATCGCGGTGACGACTACGCCCTGACCGTCGAGGATCGGACCGTCCATGCGCGCGGCGAACTCAACGATCGCGGCCTGCTGCGGGTCGAACTCGACGGGCGGCGCATGGATGCGACCGTGATCGCGGCGGGCGAGAAGCGCCATGTGTTCCTCGACGGGCGCACCTGGCAGCTGTCGAACGTCGACCCGCTGTACCACTCCGGCGAGGGCGGGGGCGCCGAAGGCGGCTTGCTGGCACCGATGCCCGGCAAGGTCATCGCCCTGGCCGCGGCCGAGGGCGCCCGGGTCGAGAAGGGTGCGCCCTTGCTGATTCTCGAGGCGATGAAGATGGAACACACCATTACTGCGCCTGCGGCCGGAGTCGTAAAGGCTTTCCGGTTCGGCGTCGGCGACCAGGTCGGAGACGGTGCCGAACTGGTGGATTTCGAAGTCGCGAAAGCTTGAGGAGGCCTGGCATGGAACTGCCCGGAAAAGTCCGTATCGTCGATGTCGGACCGCGCGACGGGCTGCAGAACGAGAAGCAGCTCGTGCCCGCGGAGGTGAAGGTCGAACTCATCGGCCGGCTGGCCGATGCGGGTCTGACGGCGATCGAGACGACCTCGTTCGTGTCACCCAAATGGGTACCGCAGATGGGCGACAACGCCGAAGTCCTGACGCGGGCGCTCGCCTCCCGCAGGGCCGGGGTCGCCTATCCGGTGCTGACCCCGAACCTCAAGGGGTTCGAGGCGGCGGTGGCGGCCGGGGCCGAGGAGGTCGCGGTGTTCGGGGCCGCTTCGGAGTCCTTCAGCCGGAAAAACATCAACTGCTCGATCGCCGAATCGCTGGAGCGCTTCCGGCCCGTCGTCGAGGCGGCCCGGGTCGCGGGCGTGAAGGTGCGTGGCTACGTCTCGTGCGTGGCCGGCTGTCCCTACGAGGGCGCGGTCGCGCCCGAGGCCGTCGCGGACGTGGCGGCCACGCTGCACGACATGGGTTGCTACGAGGTGAGCCTGGGCGACACGATCGGTACCGGCACGCCGCGCACGATCCGGCACATGCTCGATGCGGTGACGCGGCGCGTGCCCGTCGAGCGCCTTGCCGGGCACTACCACGACACCTACGGCATGGCGGTGGCGAACGTGTTCACGTCGCTGCAGGCCGGCGTCTCGGTGTTCGACGCCTCGGTTGCCGGGCTGGGGGGATGCCCCTATGCGGCGGGCGCCTCGGGCAATGTCGCCACCGAGGACGTCGTGTGGCTGCTTCATGGGCTGGGCATCGAGACCGGGATCGATCTCGATGCACTGGTCGACACCGCGGCCTGGATCAGCGGCGTGCTCGGGCGCGAACCGGCTTCGCGCGTGGCCCGCGCGGTGCTTGCAAAGCGGGCGAAGGCCACCTGTGTGAACTGATTGCACCGAAAACGGACCAAGCAGAGTCCGAACTCAAGACCCCGACACCTCCTATGAGCCTGAGTCCTGCGTCGCCCTGCATCAACGTCTGCCGCATGGATGCCGCCACCGGCCTGTGCGAGGGTTGCCTGCGCACGATCGACGAGATTGCGCGTTGGGGGACCCTGACCGATTCCGACAAGCGCGCCGTGCTGGCCGCGCTCGAGGTGCGCCGGCAGGCGGCCTTGCATGCGGGGAGGGCCGTCTCGTGAGCGACCCCTTGTGCGTCGGTGTGTGCATGATCGACTGGGATACCGGGGTGTGTCTCGGCTGCGGGCGGACTGCCGAAGAGATCGAAGGGGTACCGGTCTCCTCGCCTCAGCAGGAGAGCGAGGAGACGCCACCCCCGCTTCCGCCGAACGTTGCGGCGATCGTCGGCGAGGGCAGCGAATGAGTGCCGGCGCCCGGTTGCCCGAATCCCTGCGGCTGGTCGAGCGCGGCTGGCTGTCGTCGAACAGCCTCGTCGCCTTCGATGGCGTCGAGGCGACCGTGATCGACAGCGGCTATTTCACGCAGGCGCAGCAGACCGTGGCGCTGCTGCGCGAGGTCGTCGGCGGGCGGCGCCTCGCCCGCCTCGTCAATACCCACTCCCACTCCGATCACATCGGAGGCAACGCGGCCGTGCAGCGCGCGTTCGGGTGCACGATCACGATTCCGTCCGGGATGTCCAGGGCCGTCGGAGAGTGGGACGAGGATGCCTTGCTGCTGACGACCGCCGCCCAGCTCGGTGAGCGTTTCCAGGCCGACCATTTGCTGGCGCCCGGCGATGGGCTCGCGATGGGCGGGCTTGAATGGAGGGCTTTGCCTGCGCCCGGGCATGACATGGACGCGCTGGTATTCTACAACCCCGACCGGCGGATCCTGGTTTCGGGCGATGCGTTGTGGCGCGACGGTTTCGGGATCCTGTTCGCCGACGTGCTGGGCACCGGCGACGGGCTTGGTGCCGCGCGGGCGACGCTCGAGGATCTTGGCCGGCTCGCGGTCGATGTCGTGATCCCGGGCCATGGTCCGGCTTTTGTCGAGTTCGACGATGCGCTCGAACGCGCCTTCGGCCGCCTGCGTGCGTTCGAGGCCGACGGCGCCCGCATGGCCCGCAATGCGATCCGCGCCTGCTTTACGTTCTCCTTGCTGGATGCCCGGGAAATGGACCGGGATCACTTGCCGGAACACCTGGCTACCGTACCGCTCTATCGTGAGGCGAACGCACGGTTCCTGGGTTTGTCGGCGGAGCAGTTGGCGGACTGGCTGGTGGCCGACCTGACTCGCGCCGGCGTGGCGCGCAGCGAGGACGGGAAAATCCTCGCAAGCTGAGTGCCGGTGTCCGCCGATCATTCGCGCTGGCGCTTCGGACACGGACTGCGACTTTCGCCATAATATCCCCTTGCACCCGCACTGACCGTCCTGGAGTTGCCCGCATGCAGATCGTCCTGATCAGTGGCCTGTCCGGTTCCGGCAAGAGCATTGCGCTCAACGTGCTGGAGGATGCCGGCTACTATGTGGTCGACAACCTGCCGGCAACGCTGCTGCCGCAACTCGTCACGCACCTGCGCGGCAGCGGTTACCAGCGGGTCGCCGTGGCCGTGGACGTCCGCTCGGGGGTGAGTATCGCGGCCTTGCCTCAACAGGTCGAGACGATTCGCGAGATGGTCGGCGACCTGCGCATGCTGTTCCTGAACGCACGCGACGATACGCTGATCGCCCGATTTTCCGAAACCCGCAGACGCCATCCGCTTGCAAGCGAGGATGTGTCGCTCGAAGAAGCGATCCACAAGGAGCGTGATGCGCTCGCGACGATTGCGGAACTGGGACATAACATCGATACGTCGGACCTGCACCCGAACACCTTGCGCGCATGGATCAAGGATTTCATGAAGGTCGATGCGGCCGAGGGACTCACGCTGATGTTCCAGTCCTTTGGCTTCAAGTATGGGATTCCCCTCGACGCCGACCTGGTGTTCGACGTCCGCTGCCTGCCGAATCCGCATTACGACCCCAGGCTGAGGCCGCTGACGGGTTCCGACCAGCCGGTCATCGATTTCCTCAAGAAGGTGCCTGAGGTCGGGCGCATGACCGAGGACATCCGGCGTTTCGTCGCCAACTGGCTACCCAGCTATACACGCGACAACCGGGCCTATCTGACGGTTGCGATCGGCTGCACGGGCGGTCAGCATCGATCGGTCTATATCGCCGAGACGCTCGGTGAGCGCTTTCGGGGCAACGCCCGTGTGCTAGTTCGTCATCGTTCCGCTTCGCGCCGCGTATCGGACAAACGCGGTTCGGACGAGGTTCGATGAAGCGCCCGCGGATCGCCGACTGGGTCGCGCTGATGCGACCCGGGGACTACGTGACGCTCGTGTGCGCCGTGTTCGTATGCGTCCTTTCCGTGATGGTGTTGTGGCGTGGCGGGGCGCCCGACAAGGTCGTGATTCGCGCCGGCGGGCAGGTCTTTGCCGAGGCCGGCCTGTCGCGCGCGCAGGTCATCGAAGTGCCGGGGCCGCTGGGCGTGACCCGGATCGAGATCGAACCCGGCCGCGTGCGCGTCGCCGCGGATCCCGGACCCCGGCAATATTGCGTGCGCCAGGGGTGGCTGACGCGCTCCGGTGCGGCGGCGATCTGCGCGCCCAACGAAGTCAGCCTGATGCTCGCTGGCGGATCCTCAGACTATGACTCCCTCAACTATTGAAATCCGGCCAACCGCCGACGACGGACGAATTGCCCGCCTTGCGGCTGCGGCGATCGTCCTGTCGATCGCGGAGGCCGCGATCCCGCTGCCGCTCCCGGGGGTCAAGCCGGGTCTGGCGAACATCGTCATTCTGATCGTGCTGTTGCGCTGGGGGTGGCGTGATGCGGTGTGGGTCGCGCTGCTGCGGGTGTTTGCCGGTAGCTTGCTGCTCGGGCAGTTCTTCGCTCCCGGCTTTTTCCTGAGTTTCGCCGGGCAAACCGCCAGCCTGCTCGTGCTCGGTCTGGCCGTACACCTTCCCGGCCGCTGGTTCGGGCCGGTCACCCTGAGCGTATTGGCGGCGTTCGCCCACATCGGGGGGCAGCTCGTGCTGGCACGCCTCTGGCTCGTACCGCACGACGGGGTGTTCTATCTGGTGCCCGTCTTCGCGCTGGCCGCGACCGTCTTCGGACTGGTCAACGGGCTGGTGGCGGGTCGGCTTCTGCGCGAGATGCCCGCGTCGCGCTAGCCCGCGGTTCTCATACGGGCGCGTGGCGAGGGCGCCGAGGTGCCACGGCGAGCGCATTGGTGGCCGCAGCCGTGACAGTGTGAGAAATGCGGGCTAACCCATGCCGCCTGGGCCGGATTCAGGTCTTTCCGCGCAGTTCCCGGTACAGGCGAACCCCCTTCTTGCGCTGCTCGACCAGGATCTGCAGCTTCAGTTCGAGGCTGGCGCGCTTTTCGGGATCGTGCTCTTGGCGAGCGTCGTGCTCGAGTTCCTTCTGCTGCCGCTTCATGAGTTTGAGCAGTTCCTTGAGCTTGTCCCGCTTCTCTCGCTGGCGCCTGCGGTCGGCGGACAGGAATTCTCCGAGCTTGTCCGTGAGCTTGCCGAGCTTCATGCTATCTCGCCTCCTCGCGCGCACCGTTGGTCCTCGCCGGGTCCGCGAGGATAGCGGCGATCTCGTGCCGGTCCAGGTGCAGTTCGCGCTCGATCTCGTGGCGTACGTCCTCGAACGGCAGGAAGATGGCACGGGCCATCGCCAGGAGGTTCGTGGTGATGTCGTGTGCGTAGGCGCTGTCGTTCATCAGCGAGGTCGCGCTCTCCACGCTGATGCGCTTGTCGCGGATCAGCCCGTCGAGGGTGCCGTTGGCGACGATGTCGTGTTCTTCCATCTGGGCGCGCAGGACGTCGAGGACCAACGTCACGTTGGCCTCCGGGTCGCTCGAGAGCATGTGCAACCCGTGCAGGAGCAAGGCGAGATGCTGGCGGATCGCGACATATTCCTTGCGCAGGTAGGGGTTCGGCGATGCGAGGAAGCGCACCAGGTTCTTCTGCAGATGCTTCAGGTCCTTGAGCGCCTCGAGCAGTTGCTGGCTGGAGGCGCGCAGGATGAAGGCATGACGCGCCTGTGCCCCCTGGGTGTGCAGGCGCGCGAGGAAATCCAGGATGCTGCCGTGGAGCGGCTTGATGCGGCGTTGATAGTAGTCGTCCACATCGATGGCGCGGACCCGCTCGGGGGCGTTGGCGAGGAGATCGAGCGCTTCGCCCTTGCGCAGGCGGACCGGGTCGGCGTGCAGTACCAGCGCCATGATGTCGAAGGTATTGGCGAACAGGTGCTGCAGCTCCTTGCGGGCCGCTTCCAGCGCGGCATCGGGCATCTCGATCATCCCGTCGTTGATGAACTTGGGTGCACTGACGGTACGCGGTTTGGGTTTCAGGCGTGTTTCGAGCAGCACGACGAGGCGGCCGGTAAAGGGGAGCATCAGCACGATACCGGCCAGGTTGAACATCGAGTGGAAGAGGGCGAGCTTGAGGGTGTGGTCGTCCGGCGCGATACCGAGCCAGGCGCTGCCGGATTCGACCGCGGCCACGAACACGCCGATGAACAACAGGGCGATGGCGCCGGTGGTGACGTTGAAGATCAGGTGCGCGGCGGCCAACCGACGTCCTTCGATGTTCGCGCTGATCGATCCGATCAGTGCCGTGATGGTCGTCCCGACGTTGGCGCCGATCGACAGCGCGAGGGCGTTCTCGTAGGTGATCTGCTGAGCGGCCAGGGCCGTGATGATGAGGACCAGGGTCGCGTGGCTGGACTGCATCACCACTGTGGCCACCATGCCGATCAATGTGAACAAGAGCAGACCGGCGACGCCCGGGACCGCATACTCGGCCAGGTCGATCGTCTTGCCGAAGGACTCGAAGCCGTCCTTCATGAAGTGGATTCCGAGGAACAGGAAGCCCAGCCCGGTCAATACGTAGCCGATTCCCTTGAGGGTTTTCGAACGATTGAAGACCAGAATCACGCCGAAGGTGATCATCGGCATCGCCCAGGCGGCGATATCGACCTTGAGGCCAAAGCCGGCAACCAGCCAGGCACCGGTAGTCGAACCGAGATTGGCTCCGAAGATGATGCCGATGCCTTGTGCAAGGCCAAGCAGTCCGGCGCTGAGGAAGGAGATCGTGATGACCGAGACGAGCGAACTCGACTGCATCAGCGTCGTCGTCACGATGCCGAAGGCGAAGCTCTTCCACAGACGGTCGGTGGTTCGTTGCAGCAGACGCTCCAGGGTGCCTCCGGTAAAGGCCTTGAAGCCCTGCTCGAGCGACATCATCCCGAACAGGAAGACGGCTACGCCGGCGGCGATCTCCTTAAAGTCCGGGCTGATCGCGAAGCCGTAGCCGAGCACGACGAAGATCGTCGCCAGCGGAAGCTGGCGTGTCGCGGAGTGTCCTATGAGTGTCCGGAAGCTCATGGTTCGCTGCGTCCGGCCCCGGAGAGAATGCGTCCTGCGCGACGCCGGGCACCGAGAGCGCCCAGAACGCCCTGCGCGCCATTGGCATGGCAGATCGCGCAGGCCAGTGCATCGGCGGCGTCGGCGCTGGGGTGGCCTTCCAGTTCCAGGAGGCGCTGCACCATGTGCTGGACCTGCTCCTTGCTGGCCTTGCCGTACCCGACGACGGCCTGTTTGACCTGCAGGGCGGTGTATTCATGGACCGGCAGCGCATGCGACACCGCGCCGCAGATGACCGCGCCGCGGGCCTGCCCGAGGAGCAGGGTCGATTGGGGATTGACGTTGACGAACACCTTTTCGACGGCGACCTGATCGGGCGACCACGTGTCGATGACCTCGCGCACCCCGTCGAGCAAGGTCTTGAGCCGCCCCGGGAGTTCGCCGTCGCGGGTGCGGATGCAACCGCTGGCCACGTAGCGGATGCGGCTGCCCAGCTTGTCGATGATGCCGAATCCCGTGATCCGCAAGCCCGGATCGAGTCCGAGGATGCGAGTGGGAACATTCCGGCTAGCCGTGCTCATTCGCGCATTGTCGCCTACTTGCGCGCGAGCCACACGCCGGCCACCGCGATGCCCATCCCGAGCAGGGCCATCCCGGTCAGCGTTTCGCCGAACAGCATCCACGCCAAGAGTGCCGTGGTCGGCGGCGTGAGGTAGAACAGGCTCGCCACGTTGACGGCGCTGCCGCTGCGGATCAGGAGGTTGAGCAGGCTGATCGCCCCGAGCGACAGGACCAGCACCAGCCAGGCAAGGGCGAAGACGAATTCTCCTGTCCACTCGACCTGAATGGTTTCGGTTGCGGCGGCTGCGGCTGCGGTCAGCAGCAGGGTCGGAATGAACTGGATCACCGAGCCGGTGCGCAGGTCGAAACGGGGGCAGAAGCGCTTCTGGTACAGGGTGCCGATGGTGATCCCGAACAGTGCGGCGATGATGGGGACGAGCAGCGGACCCGCGTCGGCGAGCGAGGCGGCACCGACCCCGCCCTTGCTGCCAACGACCAGTGCAACCCCTCCGAACCCGAGTGCGAGGCCGATCCACTGCCCCCGCGTGACGCGTTCGCCGAGCAGCCAGCCGGCCCCGATTGCGGTCAGCAGCGGCTGCATGCCGACGATCAGCGCGGCGATCCCCGCCGAAAGGCCGTTATGGATTGCCGTGAAGACGCCGCCCAGGTAGACGCCATGCACGAGCACGCCGGTCACCCCGATATGCACGGTCTGGCGCCAGTCGCGCGGCCACGGCGCACGCATGGCGAGCACGACCAGCGTCATCAGTGCGATCACGAGGGCGTAGCGGATCGCAAGAAAGGTCAGCGGCTCGGCGTAGGGAAGCCCGAACTTCGCCCCGAGGAAACCGGTGCTCCACAGCAGGACGAACAGCAGGGGCATGGAGGCTTGCAGCAACTGGGGCGAGATCACCGAGTCCTCCTCCCACCAAAATCGTGATGGCGCCCCGTTGCGGCTCGCTTCGGGGCAGTCCGCGGCCGGAGGACGCTTCCGGCCGGCCGGGGCATGCGGGAAGTGCCTTCAGTCCGCGAATACCGCCGAGGTGTAGACCTGCTGGACGTCGTCGAGGCTCTCCAGCGCGTCGAGCAGCCGCTGCATCTTCGCCGCGTCCTCACCCGACAGTTCGGTCTCGTTTTGCGGCTTCATCGTCACTTCGCCGAACTCTGCCGAAAATCCCGCCTTTTCGAGGGCTTCCTTGACGGCGGTGTAGTCGTTGGGAGGGGTCACGACCTCGATCGAGCCGTCGTCGTTGGTGACGACGTCTTCGGCCCCGGCCTCGAGTGCCGCTTCCATCAATGCATCCTCGTCGGTGCCGGGGGCGAACATCAACTGGCCGCAGTGCGTGAACTGGAAGGCGACGCAGCCATCGGTCCCCATGTTGCCGCCATGCTTGGAAAACGCATGACGCACGTCGGCCACCGTGCGTGTCTTGTTGTCGGTCAGACAATCGACCATGACCGCGGCACCGCCGATCCCGTAACCTTCGTAGCGCGCTTCCTCGTAGTTCACCCCTTCGAGTTCGCCCGTTCCACGCTTGACCGCCCGGTCGATGTTCTCGGCGGGCATGTTCTCCGCCTTGGCCTTGTCGATGGCCAGCCGCAGGCGCGGGTTGAAGTTCGGGTCGCCGCCACCCATGCGCGCAGCGACGGTGATTTCCTTGATCAGCTTGGTGAAGATCTTGCCCCGCTTGGCATCCTGGCGCCCCTTGCGGTGCTGGATGTTGGCCCATTTGGAATGACCTGCCATAAACCCCTCGAACGGCCTGTGAACGAATAATGGCGAATTATACAGGGCGACCCGGCCACCTGTCGGGCCCGCTTGCAGGTCGGTGCGCCCCAAGCGGCCGTATCCTGAGATGCCTCAGGGCTGCAGGTTCTCCGGGTTGCCGGGCCGGACATCGAATACGCTGCTGACGGTGTCCGTGTCGAGGTCGCGCATTCCGTATGCGTAGTCGCCCTCCTGCACCGGAATCACTTCGTAGCACTTGCGCATGCCGCGCCGCGTGTGGCGATACTGGCTGCAGAACTGCCCTTCGGGGAGGATCTCCCAGGTGCCGGTGTCGGTGTTGCCGTCGAGATTGCGAATCGTGAGCGTACCGTCGGGGTGGAGGTACAGCTGGAAGGTCCGTACCGGCTCCCGGGCAAAGCGTGCGAGCCGGGTCTCGCTGTACAGGGTATTGCCGGCCATGAGGGCCTGAAGCGCCTGGGCGTCCAGTGCATTCCCGGGCGTGTCGCCGGCGCTGACAGCGCCAGACGATAGTCCGATTGTGAGGACCATTACAGAGGTTGCGCGTGTCATTGGCAGGGTCCGTTTCAGGGTGGTCTCGAATGCGGTGCGGCGCCTGGATGCCACTCGGGTTCGGGCTGCATTGGCGCTTGGGGTTCGCCCCAGCTTACCAATCCCTCGGCGATCGTGGCAACGGGAGCCGGGTTGCGACGGGCCGCTCGGGTCCGGGAGCTTCGGAGAACCGGTGAGGCCGCGAATCCTGCGAAGGATGTTGTTCGCATGGTGTTGTAGTATGCGAATACGCCGTGTCCATCGCAGAATCGGGAGGTCGAATGTTCAGAGGGATGCTTGTACTGGTGGCACTGCTTGCAGGGCTGTTGTCGGGATCGGCCGCCGCGCAGGTGCAGATGACTTTCGATGGCTGTGTGGATGCTTCGGGACGGGCGGTGCCGTCGGTGCTGGATCCGGGGCTGAACGCGACGTTCGCGACAGGGGTCGAGGGCGGGCGCGCGGTGATTCGCTACAACCCCGATGCGCTGCCGCGACTGCAACCGCTGACCCGTTTGTTCCTGTATTCGTCCGAATGCGCCCGGTTGAACCTGGGCATGCCGCCGGTCGGGCCGCGAGACGTGTCCGATGCACGTACGGCCGACTGCTGGGGGCTCGTGACGTTGCTGCGTTCGAATCTCGTGCAGGCTTCGGACATCGAGATGATCCAGTCCGATCTGCGCTTCGTGGGGGAGGAATGGCTGCAGGTTCCGGGGCCGATTCGTACCTTCGATCTTCCCGCGTGCTACCGCGAGCATGCGACACGTCCTTCGCTGGCTGCGCCGGCACCCGGCCAGGACGACTGGAACACCTGTGCCCGCGCGTGCGGAGACACGTTGCTCGCCTGCCAGAAACGCGTCTGCCGTGGTCCGGAGTGCGAGTCCTGCGTGGCGAACTACGAGGCGTGTGTCCGACAATGCGATTCCCGCTTTCCGCGTTGACCCGGGTTTCCTCGCCCGGAGTAGACTGACCGACGGGGCCGCCATCGTGCCCGGCCCGATCCTCTGGAGGGCTGCGCCATGGTTGCTTCGATGCGGATTGCCACGACTCGCGAGAAGGATCTTTACCTCCTCCCTGCCCTTGCCAACCGACACGGTCTGATCACCGGGGCCACCGGAACCGGCAAGACGGTCACCTTGCAGAAACTGGCCGAATCCTTTGCCGAAATCGGGGTGCCGGTGTTCGTCGCGGACGTCAAAGGGGATCTCTCGGGCATCGGAGCGGAGGGGGTGGCATCCGAGCGCTTGATGCGAAGACTTGCCGAGATCGGGATCGAGACCTTCGAACCCAGGGCGAATACCACTGTGTTCTGGGATGTGTACGGCGAGCAGGGGCATCCGGTACGCGCCACGGTATCCGATATGGGGCCACTGCTGCTGGCTCGTTTTCTCAACCTGAACGACGTGCAGACCGGGGTACTGCAGATCGTCTTCCGGGTTGCGGACGATGACGGCCTGCTCTTGCTCGACCTCAAGGATTTGCGCGCGATGGTCCAGCATGTCGGTGAGAACGCCCGAACTTACACCACCGCGTACGGCAATGTGTCGGCGGCCTCGATCGGTGCGATCCAGCGCGGCCTTCTCGCTTTGGAGGAGGCAGGTGGAGACCGGTTCTTCGGGGAACCGATGCTCGACCTGTCCGACCTGCTCCAGACCGACCCGCTGGGACGTGGGGTCGTCAACCTGCTGGTGGCCGATCGCTTGTACGGCTCGCCGCAACTCTATTCCACCTTTCTGCTTTGGATGCTTGCCGAACTGTTCGAACAGTTGCCGGAGGTCGGCGATCCCGAGAAGCCGCGATTGGTGTTCTTTTTCGATGAGGCACACCTGCTCTTTCGCGACGCGCCCAAAGCGCTTGTCGAGAAGATCGAGCGGGTGGTGCGCCTGATCCGCTCCAAGGGGGTCGGTGTGTACTTCGTGACCCAGAGCCCGCTCGATGTACCGGACAGCGTGCTTGGACAACTCGGCAATCGGGTGCAGCACGCCCTGCGGGCATTCACCCCTCGCGATCAGCGTGCGGTTCGCAGCGCGGCCGAAACCATGCGGCCCAACCCGGCGTTCGATGCGACCGAGGCGATTACCGAACTCGGCGTGGGAGAAGCCCTGATCTCCTTTCTCGACGAGAAGGGGCGACCGGAGATCGTCGAGCGGGCCTTCGTCATCGCACCCGCATCCCGCCTCGGCCCACTGACCCCGGAAGAACGCGATGCGGCGATTCGCAATTCGGTGCTGTTCGGCCATTACGAGCAAGCCGTGGATCGCGAATCGGCCTATGAAATGCTCCGGACCCAGGCCGAGATGGCGGCCCAGCGGGCTGAGGAGGCCGCGCGTGAAAGGGCGTCCGCAGGTCCTGGGGGCTCTGGGCAGGAACGTACGTCGGGGATGGGTGGCGGCTTGTCCGACGTACTTTTCGGATCGACCGGTCCGCGAGGTGGGCGGCGTGACGGACTCGCGCAAATTGCGGCGAAAACCGTGACGAGGACGATCGGCAGTGCGGTCGGACGACAGATTGCGCGTGGCTTGCTCGGATCCCTGCTCGGAGGCGGCGGAAGCCGGCGCTGAGTCTTCCCGATCAGGCCGCGATCGAGCGGGCAGCCGTTTGCGCGGCCTCGTCGGTCACGGAGCCGACGTTGCGCACGGTCAGCTTCGTGTCGCGCTGCAGGTCGGTCAGGCACTTCATCGTGGCCGCAAGCAGCCGGCCGCTGTCGGGGTCGGCGAGCAGCGCGATCTTTCGCCCCTGGCCCAGCCAGGCAACGCATCCGAGCAGCGTGCTGTCGTCCGGAAGTGCCAGTTCGACCCAGGTCCCTACCGTCAGCAGCGTGTGCAGGTTGCTGGTGTACGTTCGTGGGGCGGCGTAGCCGGTATGGTGAAGCATCATCAGTTCCGGAATGTCGCTCGAGCGCGACAGCGACATGCGTTCCGGCGCCGCTGTCGACGCATAGGCGATCTCCGGGGGGCGTCCGGCGATCAGTGCGGAGTGATGCTCCATGCAATCGGCCAGCGCGGCCTCGCGGGCCTGTTGTCCGAGCCCAAGGCTGGCCAATCCGTTTTCGACACGCTGGATGAGGGCGGGCAGGACGTCGATCTGCTCGGGAGGCATGCGACCGTCGGGCCCGGGTCGGCCGCTCAGAACCAGCTGATTCGCGACTTCCAGTTGTGCGCGCCAGTCGGGGTGTTTCTCACCATGCTTGTACAAGGTACGAGCCAGAACCTGAATCCAGTGCTTGCGCAGGAAATAACGAATCGCCGCTGCCGTGTCGTCGTCGATCAGAACGCCCAGCGCCCGCGATGCGAACAACCGGGCCGCTTCCCGGCGTTCGGCCTTGGCTGCGATCGCCTGTGCGGTTTCGGCCAGGTGCATCGCCACCTTGGTCCGCTCTTCGGTAAAGGTCTGGACCTGTCGCAGTGCGGTGCGCAAATCCTGCTTGTGGGGCTCGGGGATCTGTGTGACGGTCCTCGCGATCGCGCCAAGCCGGTCGAAGCCCGGATGCGGCGTGCCGGCGATCGGAAGGGTGTTGCCGGCCTCGGCCAGGGCATCGATCAGCGGCAAGGCCGGATGGTCCTTGTCGCCAAGCAGTTTCTCGTCGCCCAGCGCAAGCTTGACCAGTGGAATCTGCAGACTGGCGATTGCGGTGCGGACCGGTTCGGGCAGGGCCGGATTGTCCGCAATCCGCTCGAAGATGCATTCCAGTGCTTCCACCGTGGCTGCGGTCGAGGGGGCGAGCAATTGCCCGAGCGCGCTGGTGGCGATGCGCGGTGCTCGAGCGCCCGACTGCTGCTGGGCGGACAACCAGGCCCGGATCTGGGCCATGATCGATGCCGCGAGCTGCGGGTCGACCGTTTCCGGCTCCTCGCCGGGCAGGGCTCGGCGCCGCATCAGTGCCTGCTGGAGGTTGGCCAGCGGCGTGAGGGGCTCGGTAGGTGCAGTCGGTTCCGGCTCGCGCGAGGCCGTCGGTGCAGCAGGTGTGGCCGGTTGTCCCACGCGTGCGGTCTGCGTCGGGCGTGCGAGCGGTTTCATCTGAACCCCGGCATGGGCCAGACGCTCGTCGAGCATGCCGTAGAAGGCCTTCAGGTGATCCGCGAGGGTGGGTTGGCATTGCTCGACGAGTCGGGCGCGCGCTTCGCCGTCCAGGCCGGCACTGTCGGCCAGTGCGCGCAGGCAATCGCACACCAGTTCGGGCCCGACCGGAAGCTGCTCCGCGGCGGCATCGTCCTGTTCGAGCAGGGTCATGAAACGCAGGTGCAGGCGCCCCAGCGTGACTTCGCAGTGTTCGCGCAGTTTGCGCGCCAACTCGCTCAGGTGGAGCGAGAAATCGAGATCGTCTTCATGGACGAGACTGATATGCGAGGCGGTGAGTCCGTGCGCCTGCTCGAAACCCCGCCGTCCGCGCAGTCCCGCCAACTCGTCGTACCGCTGTCCGGCGGCGTGGCGGACCGTCTCGCGGCAGTCGGGCTCGACGTACCCAAGACTGCACACGAACTCGTCCAGCGTGCGCACCAGCGCCGCACGGCACTCCGCCACCAGATCTCCGTGCGTCGTCTTCTCCATGATGGCCGCCATTGCTGCAGATTTCCCCGATTTGGGCAATGTCCGCGATTATGCAGTCTAATCCTTGGTCGCAAGGCGCTGTATTAGCACCTTAGTGATACTTCGCACGCTTTTCGCCTCGAAATCCGCATTTTTGCCCCAAATCAATTCCGTCGGACCGGGTTTTATGATTGTACGCTTCGCACGGGGTCGAGTGCGGCCAATCCAAGCCGTCGGCATATTTCGAGCGTCGGCTCGGCCTGATTCATGCTGTAGAAATGCAGCCCCGGGGCGCCGTCTTCGAGTAGCCGTGCGCACAGTTCCGTCACGACCTCGAAGCCGAAGGCTCGAACCGACTCGCCGTCGTCGCCGAAACTCTCGAACTTGCGCCGCATCCAGCGTGGGATCTCGGCACCGCAGGCGTCGGAGAAACGGGCGAGCCTGGAGAAGCTCGAGATCGGCATGATCCCCGGGATGATGGGAATCGTGATGCCGAGTGCGCGGACTTCGTCGACGAAATGCCGGTAGGCGTCGACGTTGTAGAAATACTGCGTGATTGCCGAATTGGCGCCGGCGTCGACCTTCCGCTTGAAGGCGAGCAGGTCGTCTCGGGGGCTGCGGGCCTGGGGGTGCCATTCCGGATAGGCCGCGACTTCGATCACGAACCGGTCACCGGTCTCCGTGCGGATGAATTCGACGAGCTCGTTCGCGTAGCGGAACTCTCCCGATGCGCCGACGCCCGACGGGAGGTCACCGCGCAGGGCGACGATGCGGCGGATGCCGCTGGTGTCGTACTGGTCGAGGATCTCGCGGATGCTGTCGCGTGTCGAGCCGATGCACGACAGGTGCGGGGCCGCTTCGAAACCTTCCTCGACGATCTCGGCGACCGTGGCGAAGGTGCGTTCCCGCGTGGAGCCGCCGGCTCCATACGTGACGGAGAAGTACTCGGGCCTCAGCGTGGCGAGGCGGGTGCGTGCGGCGCGCAGCTTTTCCATGCCCTCGGGGGTCTGGGGTGGAAAGAACTCGATCGATAGTTCAGGTTTGGTCATGGTCTCGGTGTTTCATCCAGATCAGGAATTCCCGGTTGCCTTCGATCTGTCCGACTCCGCCACCCAGGATGGGGGAGTCGTACCAGCCGAAGACTGCCAATCCGGCCTCTTCGGCCGCGTGTCGGATCCGTTGCTCGGCCCGTGGGTAGTCGGTCTCATCGCGCACCACCCCGCCCTTTCCGAGCGCCTCGGGCCCCAGTTCGAACTGGGGCTTGACCAGCGCCAGGATGTCGCCATCGGTGGCGAGCAGTGCCGGCCAGCGCGGGAGCAGGAGCGTCAGGGAAATGAAGCTCGCATCGCACACGATGAGGTCGAACCCGGCAGCGGGCATGTGGGGGCCGAGATCGGCTGCGACGAGTGCACGGGCATTGAGGCCTTCGAAGACGATGCAGCGCGGATCGGAACGCAGCCGGGGATGCAACTGGTCGTGGCCGACGTCGACCCCGACGACGCGTTCGGCGCCTGCCTGGAGCAGGCAGTCGGTGAAGCCCCCGGTGCTCTGGCCGATGTCGAGACAGGTCCAGCCTTGCACGTCGAGCCCGCTGAGTTCGAGCGCTGCGGCGAGCTTCAGCGCGCCGCGCGAGACGAAGCGGCTACGCTTGTCGTCGACAACCGTGAGGGCTGCAGTGGCCGGCAGCAGATGTCCGGCCTTGACGACGGCGTGGCCATCGCTGCTTACGCAGCCGGCTTCGATCAGCTCCCGGGCGCGGCTGCGCGATTCCGCCAGCTTGCGGTCGACGAGCAGGACGTCGGCGCGGACCATGCCTGCGGCACGCTCGGGCGGCGGACGTTCGTGCGTGCGCCGGGCGGTCGGACGCTTGCTGCGGCTGTGGAAGGACTTCATCGAAACGACGCCCCTCCTTGTTGTGGGTCCGGCGAACGTCGTCCGGGGGGACTAATGGATCTCAATGACTTCGACCTCGTTGTCGTAGACGTCATGCCGCTTGTCGTAGAGCGGAATGGTGGTCCCGTTGACGCGGTTCTGGGCGAGATTGTCGACGTTCACGTCCGCGATGATGATCTGTTCTACATTGGGAGTGCCTTCGGCCGCGATGCCGTCGCGCGAGAACGGAAAGTCCGAGGGGGTCATGATGCCCGCCTGGCCGTAGTGCACGCCCAGCCCTTCGACGGGGAGACTTCCCACCGTGCTGGTCATCGCGACATAGACCTGATTCTCGATCGCGCGGGCGTGGCAACAGTAGCGAACGCGCAGGAACCCCTGCCGGTCGTCCGTGCAGGATGGCACGAAGAGGATGTCGGCACCGGCTTCGCACACCATGCGGGACAGTTCGGGAAACTCGACGTCGTAGCAGATCAGGATTGCGATCTTGCCGTAAGGCGTCGAGAACAGGCGGAGCTGATCCCCGGCGGCGGTGTCCCACATTTCTCGTTCCCAGCGCGTGCGATGGATCTTGTCCTGTTCGAAGACCTCGCCGTCGGGGGTGAACAGGTACGCCGTGTTGTAGAGGCGCCCGTCGCGCAGCGTCGGGTGGCTTCCGCCGATGAGAAACACGCGCCAGTGGCGGGCGAGCTCCCGCATCAGGTCGAGATAGCGACCGGTATAGTCGTTCATGTTGCGCACGGCCTCGGGCAACTCACGCGTGTCCATGAACGAAAGCAGCTGGGTCGTGAAGATCTCGGGCAGCAGCATGAAATGGGGGCGATAGTCCCCGGCGGCCTGGACGACGAAACGAACCTGGTTCTCGAATCCTGACCAGTCGTGAATCTGGCGCAGCAGGTACTGCACCGCAGCGATGCGGACGATCATAGGATGGCCTCCTCCGGGATGTGGGTTGGGTGTTCCGGATCGTAGGCCGGGTTCAGCCACACGATCAGCGAGGCATGCCCACCGGATTCCCGGTCCTCGGGCAGATAATCCTCGATGACGCCACAATAGTGGAAGCCTTCCTTCAGTTGGAAGCCCAGGACGGGGTCGCGAAAATCACCCCATACGACCCGCTTGGCATAGTCCTCCGGCCCCATTTCGGAAGCGTGCCGGTGGTAGCCAGGCAAACGGCCGCAAGCGATGATCCGCTTGAGGTTCATCGCCCGGCAGAGCTTGCGCCGGCCTTCGTAGAGGGCATGGCCCAACCCCTTGCCGCGGATCTCGGGCGCGACGAAGACTTCGGCACCGTAGAGCGTGCGACCGTCCGGATTGTGGTTGTAGAACGTGCCCGATGCGGTGATCTCCTTCCAAGTGTGCGCATCGCACCAGTCGTCCCAGAGCACGATCAGCGAACTCGCACAGCCCACGAGCCTTCCGTCGAGTTCGGCCACGATCTGGCCGAGCGGAAAATTTTCGAGCTGTTGCTCGAACTTCGTCCGTGACCACGGGGGCATTTCCGGCGGATAGGCACGCTTCTGCAAGGCGGCCAGTTCCGGGATGTCTTCGAAGCGGGTATGGCGAATGATGACGTTCGACACAGGCACCTCCTCGGATCTCGGCACCGTGCCCGCCGCGGGAAGCGGCGGGCACGCCGATCAGTAGCGGTAATGCTCGGACTTGTACGGACCCTGCTTCGGTACGCCGATATAGGCGGCCTGTGCGTCGGTCAGTTCGGTCAGTTCGACGTTCAGCTTGCGCAGTTGCAGGCGGGCGACCTTCTCATCGAGATGCTTCGGCAGCGTGTAGACGCCGATCGGATAGCGGTCGGGGTGCTGGAACAATTCGATTTGCGCGATCGTCTGGTTCGCAAAGGACGAACTCATGACATAGCTCGGATGTCCGGTTGCGCAGCCGAGGTTCACCAGGCGTCCCTTCGCGAGCAGGAGGATGCGGCGACCCGAGGGGAAGATCACGTGATCGACCTGGGGCTTGATCTCTTCCCACTCGTAGCCCTCGATCGAGGCGACGTCGATCTCGTTGTCGAAGTGGCCGATGTTGCAGACGATGGCCTGGTCCTTCATCTTCGCCATGTGATCGTGGGTAATCACGTGATAGTTGCCCGTGGCGGTGACGAAGATATCCGCCTTGTCGGCGGCGTACTCCATGGTCACGACGCGGTAGCCTTCCATCGCCGCCTGCAGCGCGCAGATCGGGTCGATCTCGGTGACCCACACCTGGGCCGACAGGGCGCGCAACGCCTGCGCCGAGCCCTTGCCGACGTCGCCGTAGCCGCACACGACCGCGATCTTGCCGGCAATCATCACGTCGGTTGCACGCTTGATGCCGTCGACCAGTGATTCGCGGCAGCCGTACAGGTTGTCGAACTTGGACTTGGTGACCGAATCGTTGACGTTGATGGCGGGAAACTTCAGCTCTCCGCGCTCATGCATCTGGTAGAGGCGATGGACGCCGGTCGTCGTCTCTTCGGTCACGCCGCGGATCTGGGCGAGGCGGGTCGAATACCATGCCGGATCGCTCGCGAGCTTCGTCCGGATTGCGGCGAACAGGATGCGCTCCTCCTCGGAACCCGGATGACCGAGCACGGAAAGATCCTGTTCGGCCCGTGCGCCCAGATGCAGCAGCAGGGTTGCGTCGCCGCCGTCATCGAGAATCATGTTCGAGAAACCCCCGTCGGGCCACTCGAAGATACGATGGGTGTACTCCCAGTAGTCGGTGAGCGACTCTCCCTTGACCGCGAACACGGGAATGCCTTCGGCGGCGATCGCTGCCGCGGCGTGGTCCTGGGTCGAGAAGATGTTGCAGGAGGCCCAGCGGACCTCGGCGCCGAGTGCCGTCAGGGTTTCGATCAGGACCGCGGTCTGGATCGTCATGTGCAGCGAACCGGTGATGCGGGCGCCCTTGAGCGGCTGGCTCGCGGCATACTCGTCGCGAATAGCCATCAGGCCCGGCATCTCGGTCTCGGCGATGCGGATTTCCTTGCGGCCCCATTCGGCCAGCGAGCGGTCGGCCACGACGCAATCGTTGAAATCAGCCACAGCGTTCATTCGAAGCTCCGTGCTATGGCCGGGGGGGTGGGGGTCGTTCGTTCAGCGCTCACCCGTCATCCCGAACCCGGCAGGGTTGGTCAGGCGAGCGCCGTTTCACAGGGGTCAGGTCCAGCTTTGGGTTTGGGGTCAGGCCTGGCTTTGTAGCATCGAAGCGATGCTAC
>JBJHDM010000017.1:0-50995 GCA_050486545.1 Rhodocyclaceae bacterium
CGCCCCTTTCCCGTCGGCAGAGAACCCGGTCGTACCGATGACCATTGCCTTGCCGAGTTCGCGCGCGATCGCCAGGTGCTCGAGCGTGCCCTCCGGCCGCGTGAAGTCGATCACGCAGTCGGCAGCCGCAATGGCTGCACGCGGGTCGTCGACGATCCCGACCCCGCATGGCATGCCGACGAACTCGCCGGCATCGCGCCCGATGAAAGGCGTCCCGGCGCGATCGAAGGCCGAGGCAAGGACCGCTTCCGGGTCGTTCAACGTCGCCTCGACCAGCATCCGGCCCATGCGCCCCGACGCCCCGGCAACCGCCACGCGAAACCCATGCGAGGTCATCGCCGACCCTCCGGTGCCGCAATCTCGATCACCCTGGCCCGTCCGGCCGGAACGGTCCCGTCTCCATCACCGGCGACCACGTCGCCTTCGAGCCGGTCGAGCACGTCATCGACGAAGAAGACGCTGACGACCCGCCGTTCGGGCTGGCCTCGCCCGGGCTGGAACAGATAGACGTAGTCCCAGCGGTCCGCGCGGAACATGTCGACCACGAGCGGGGTGCCCAGCGCGAAGCGGACCTGATCTCGGGTCATGCCGCGCCGAAGCTGCGAGACCATCGACTGGTCGACATAGTTGCCCTGGCGCACATCGATGCGGTAGGGATTGACGCGGTCGGTGACGGCGTCGAAGGAACAGCCCGTGGTCAGGCCGAATACGGCAAGGGCCGCCGCAAAGGAAATGGATCGCATGAAGGTGTCTTGTCTCGGCTGGCTGGAGGGCCTTACGGCGAATCGTTCTCACGAAAGAGCAAAAAATATATCATACGGAAGCGTTACCCAGTCTGTCCGGACCGGATGTTTCCGCACGCGACCGACACCCGCCCTGCGCGGACCGACCATGTCCTTCTGTCACGATCATGGGGCGACAATGACCGACAATTCGAAGAACCTGAAGAACATCGGCCTCAAGGCCACCTATCCCCGACTGCGGATTCTCGATCTGTTCCAGCATTCCGACCAGCGCCACCTCACCGCCGAGGATGTCTACCGCGCCTTGATGGCCGAAGACATGGACATCGGCCTGGCGACCGTCTATCGCGTACTGACCCAGTTCGAGCAGGCCGGCCTGCTCGAACGCCATTACTTCGAAGCCGGAAAAGCGGTGTTCGAACTGAACGAGGGCGGTCACCACGACCACCTCGTGTGCCTGCAGTGCGGAACGGTCGAGGAGTTCTTCGATCCCGAGATCGAGAAACGGCAAAACCTGATCGCCGCGGAACGCGGATTCGAGGTGCGCGAGCATGCGCTGTACCTCTACGCGGAATGTGTGAAGAAGGACTGCCCCAACCGCAAGACCGGGGACTGAGTCCCGCGGCACGCTTCAAGCATCAGCTTCCCGGTACGACGGCGCCGAGCATCTCGGCCGCATGGCGTCGTGTGGTGTCGGTGATGTTCACACCGCCGAGCATGCGCGCGATTTCGTCGATGCGCCCCTCGCGGTCCAGGTCGCGCACCGAACTGGCGACCTCCCCGTCGCAATGCGTTTTCGCGATGCTCCACTGCCAGTCGGCGCAGGCCGCGACCTGCGGGAGATGCGTGACGCACAGCACCTGCCGGTCGCGGCCGAGTCGATGAAGCAGGCGGCCGACGATCTCGGCCACGCCTCCCCCGATGCCGACGTCTACCTCGTCGAAGATGAGCGTGGGCGTAGCCGAATCCCGGCTCGTCATGACCTGGATCGCCAGCCCGATACGCGACAGTTCTCCACCCGACGCAACCTTCGCCAGCGGACGCAAGGGCTGGTTCGGATTCGCCGCGACGCGGAACTCCACCTGCTCGAGGCCGTGTGCACTCCCTTCCGGACAGGATTCGAGCGCGATCTCGAAGCTTCCCCCGGTCATCGCAAGGGTCTGCATCGCCTCGGTCACTTCGCGTGACAGGGTGCGCGCCGCCACGGCCCGTTCCCCGGACAGTCGTCCAGCCGCCGCCATGAAGCGCTCGCGCGCCTCGCGCTCCTGGGCTTCCAGCCGCTGCGGGTCTGCCCGCTCGGACAACGCCGCAAGGTCTCGCCGCCATCGTTCGAGCAGTTCCGGAAGTTCCTCCGGAGCAACCCGGTGCTTGCGCGCGACGTCGGTCACGGCTCCGATCCGTCCATCCACTTCCTCGAGCCGGGCCGGATCGACTTCGATCCGGTCACGGTAGCGCCGCAGGCCATGCAAGGCCTCGTCCGCCTGGATCACCGCACCGGCCAACAACTCGCCCGCATCGGCCAGCGCGGAATCGATCTCGGCCATGCCCTGGACGCGCGAGCCGATTCGCTGCAGTTGCGACGTGACCGATAACTCGCCTTCCCCGAGTACGACCAGTGCCTCCTCGGTAGCCTCGATCAGCGAGGCCGCATGGGCGAGACGGCTTTGCTCCACGTTCAGTTCGGTCCATTCGGACGGCTCGAAGGCCAGTTCCTCGAGTTCGCGGACCTGCCATGCAAGCAGTTCGCGCTGTCGGGCGCTTGCCTCGGAATCGTGTTCGGCCTCGCGGCGGCACCGCACCAGGTGCATCCATTCGCGGTGCAATCCCGCAACCTCGACCGCGAGCGCCGACGCATTCGCCCGGGCATCGAGCAGTGCCCGCTGCGCATCGGTTCGGAGCAAGGCATGATGTGCGTGCTGCCCGTGAATGTCGGCCAGCCACTCACCGGCCTCGCGCAACTGCCCGAGCGTCACCGGCACCCCGTTGATCCATGCCCGCGAACGCCCTCCGGCATCGACCACACGGCGCAGCAGAACCTGATCGTCGTCGACCGGAACCTCCTGAGCGGTCAGCCACTCGCCGAGCCCCCCTTGCGCAGGGAGGTCGAACTCCGCCACGATGTCGGCCCGTTCCTTGCCGAGTCGTACCGTTGCAGCATCGCCCCGCCCACCCAAGGCCAGGCCGAGGGCGTCGAGAAGTATCGACTTGCCCGCGCCGGTCTCACCAGTCAGCGTGCCGAAACCCGGCCTGAAGTCGAGTTCGAGTCGATCGACAATGACAAAATCGCGGATGGTCAGACGTCGCAGCATGGAAACGAATCGGAAACGAGCCGGTCAGGGGAGCCGCGGCACGGCGCTCCAGTGAAGTTTTTCCCGCAACATTGCGAAGTAGCTGTAGCCCTCGGGATGCAACAGGCGAATGCCATGAGGCGAACGCGTGATGCGGACGCTATCGCCCGCACGCGCATCGAAACGGGCCTGACCGTCCGAATGCACGCGCGCATCGTGCGGCGAAAGCAGCATGATCTCGATGCAGCAACGGTCCGGAAGGGTCACGGGACGGGCGGTCAGGGCATGCGGACACAGCGGAACGAGCGCGATGCCGTCGACACTCGGGTGCAGGATGGGTCCGTTGGCCGACAAGGCATAGGCGGTCGAGCCGGTCGGCGTCGAGATGATCATCCCGTCGGAGCGCTGGGTGTAGACGTACTCACCGTCGATCGACAGGTCGAACTCGATCATGCGCCCGAGATCGCCCTTGTTGACCACGACATCGTTGAGCGCGAGGGTGTGGAACACCCGGCTGCCATTGCGGAGGACATCCACGGCAAGCAGGGACCGCGTCTCCTCGGTATAGCGACCTTCCAGAATACCCGTCAGGCTTGAGATGGCATCTTCGCGCCCGATATCGGTCAGGAATCCGAGCCGTCCCTGGTTGACCCCCACCAACGGAACATCGTGCTCGGAGAGCCGGCGTGCGGTCGTCAGCATCGTGCCATCGCCCCCGAGGACGATCGCGAGATCACTCTCGGCACCGATCTCGTCATAGGTCGCGACCGCGAACTCGCCCGCCATCCGGATGGAACTTGCGGTACCCTGCTCGATCCATACCGTGTGCCCGCGCCCGCGCAGGAAATCGGCGATGCGCAGCACCGCTTCGGCGACATCCGGGCTCTCGTACTTTCCGACGAGTGCGATGGTCTGGAAGGCTTGGGTCATGGGACGGATTAAACCACAATCCCTTTCCCCCTGCGCGAGCACGCACGGGTACGGAAAACCGTGCCCGGTCATGCAAAAACGCGGCTCTCGCGGGTTAACCTTCCCGGAAAGCTCGAATAGAATCCCCTGACTGCGGGTCGAGCGAGAGCCCCGGCCCTCGGACCGGGGCCGGTCGGGCAGGCCATAGCCGCAGTCGGCAGGACGCCGACTCGTGGCCAGGGGCCCGGACTATCCCGCCGGAGAGACCCGAAGTGATACCGGAACGAACATGACATCGCTCGACGCGCGCTCGAAGATCCTGCTCAAGACTCTGGTCGAACGCTATATCGCGGAAGGCCAGCCGGTCGGCTCGCGCGCGCTGTCACGACACTCGGGGCTGGAACTTTCGCCAGCCACGGTGCGCAACGTCATGAGCGATCTTGAAGAGATGGGATTCATCGCCAGCCCCCACACCTCGGCGGGGAGGATGCCGACCCCGCAGGGCTACCGCTTCTTCGTCGACTCCCTGCTCACGGTCCAGCCGCTCAACCCGTCGATGATCCGGGACCTGCAGGGCCAGTTGCAGCCGGACCAGCCACAGCGGCTGGTCAGTGCCGCCTCGCACCTGCTGTCGGACCTGACCCGCTTCGCCGGGGTCGTCGTCACGCCACGCCGCGAAACCGTGCGCATCCGCCAGATCGAGTTCATCGGCCTTTCCGAGACACGGCTGCTGCTCATCATCGTCACCACGGCCGGCGATGTCCAGAACCGGATCCTGCTCACGCGCAAGCGCTACACACCGGCCGAGCTGACCGAGGCGGGCAACTACCTGACCGCACACTTTGCCGGCTACGCCCTGGACGAAATGCGGGTCCGCCTGCAGGCCGAGCTCAAGCAACTGCGCAGCGACATCACCGAACTGATGACCGCCGCGGTCGAGGCCGGGAACGAGGCGCTCGACGGCAGTGGCGACCCATACGTACTGTCGGGCGAATCGAACCTGCTCGACGTCGAGGAGTTGTCGTCGAACATGTCCCGCATCAAGGAGCTCTTCCGCCTGTTCGAGCGCAAGACCGGCCTGATGCAACTGCTCGAACTGTCCAATCGCGCCGACGGCGTCCAGATCTTCATCGGCGGCGAGTCCGGCCTGGCCGAACTCGATGGCTGCAGCGTCATCACCGCCGGCTACGAGGTGAACGGCAAGCTGGTCGGGTCGGTCGGCGTCATCGGGCCCACGCGCATGGCCTACGACCAGGTCATTCCGATCGTCGACATCACCGCCCGGCTGCTCTCGAACGCGCTGTCGGACCCAACCTGACCCTCCCCGGCCCACGAGGCCGCACCCATACAGGCACAACATGGCCCGATACTGGCCCGAACCCGGATACACCCATGGCACACCCCCGGCGACCGGCATCCTGCTGGCAAATCTCGGGACGCCTTCCGCACCGACGCGATCCGCCCTTCGCACCTATCTGAAGCAGTTCCTTTCCGATCCGCGCGTGGTGGAGATCCCGCGAATCGTCTGGTGGCCGATCCTCAACGGAATCATCCTCAACACCCGACCGAAGCACTCGGCTGCCAAGTACGCCAGCATCTGGACGGACGAAGGCTCGCCGCTCAAGGTGCACACCGAACGGCAGGCCAAGCTGCTCGCAGGCTACTTCCATCAGGCAGGCAACCGCGACCTGCACGTCGACTGGGCGATGCGTTACGGTGAACCGTCGATCGTCGATGCCCTCGAACGGCTCAAGGCGAAGGGCTGCACCCGGATCCTTCTGATTCCGATGTATCCACAGTACGCTGCGAGCACGACCGCGAGCGTCATGGATGAAGTCGCGCGGTGCTTCTCGCATTGGCGCAACCTTCCGGAATTGCGGTTCGTGCGAAGCTTTCACGATGATCCGGGATACATCGGAGCACTCGCGCAGAGCGTCCGGGACCACTGGAAGGAGAACGGCGAGAGCGAGAAGCTGGTCATGAGCTTCCACGGACTGCCACGCCGGTCGCTGGATCTCGGCGACCCCTATCACTGCGAATGCCACAAGACGGCTCGCCTGCTCGCCGAAGCGCTCGGCCTGAACGCGCAGCGCTGGCAGATCACCTTCCAGTCGCGCTTCGGTCGCGCCGAATGGCTACAGCCCTATACGGAGCCGACCCTCGAGGCACTCGCCCGCAACGGCGTGCGCCACGTCGACGTGATCTGCCCGGGCTTCGTCGCCGACTGTCTGGAGACGCTCGAAGAAATCGCCCTCGAATGCAAGGCGGCGTTTCTCGGTGCGGGCGGCCGGGTGTTCCACTACATCCCCTGCCTCAACGAACGTCACGACTGGATCTCGGCCCTCACCGCCGTCGCACGCCAGCACCTCGGCGCATGGCTGGACCTCCCGAAACCCGACGAAGGGGAACTCGAAGCCGCGCGAAGGCGTGCACGCGACGCGGGCGCGGCGGCTTGAACCGGTAGCCGTCGGGACCGCCCTCCCCGTTCGGTTCAGCGCAGGACGTTGCCGTCGCGCCCGATGATGGTGATATCGACGTAGTCGACCCCGGTGTGGCGGGTCGGCGAAAAATCGACCCGGATGCCGCCGATGTCATGGTTGCGGATGCCCTCCAGGGCGTCGCGGAACGACCGACGGCTCGCATCGGGGCCCGCCCTGCGCAGCCCCTCGACGATGATCTTCCCCCCGATGTAACCCTGCAACAGGGTGTGATTCATCTCGACCCCTTCGGGCGCATGGCGCACGTAGGCCTCCTGAAACTCACGGACGATCGGAACCGCACGACTCTGCGGGTGCGGCACGATCTGGGCGATCGCCAGTCCGTGCGCGGCTTCCCGGCCGATTCGCTCGACCACCTGCGGACCATCGGTCGTCGACAGCGCCATCAGCATGCCATCGCCCCCGCGCTCGCGATAGGCAAGGACGAACGCGGAGCTCGCCGCGGTGTTCGACACCATCACCACGCCCTGCGGATTGACCTCCGCGATGAGCGCCGCGGCCTCCTCGACGTTCGTGGTATTGCGTTCGTACGCACCCTGAACCGCCATCTCGAGCCCGGCTTCGCGCAAGGCTGCCTCGGCCGCGACCAGGCCGTCCCGTCCGAAGGCGTCGTCCTGATAGAACACGCCGATCCTGCGCATTCCCATCGTGGTCATCTGCTCGATCATCCGCTCCACCTCGGTCGCGTAGCTTGCACGGCCGATGAACAGGTACGGATGCGCGGGCTCGATCAGCGAGGTCGCGCCTGTTCGCAAGCCTACCGCGGCGATGCCTGCTGCATCGAGAACGCCCTCGCGCACGAGGGCGGCGATGTTGCCCGTGCCGACGATCCCGAACAGCGCAACCGGGTCGGCCTCATCGACGACTTCGCGGGTAAGCCTGACCGTATCCTCGATCCGGTAGCCATCATCACGAACGAGCATCCGGACCTGTCGGCCGTGCACGCCGCCAGCCGCATTGACCCGGTCGAAATAAAGCTGGGCTCCCGCCCGCATATGCTCGCCGGTCGGCGCCAGCGGGCCGCTGAAGGGCGCAACCTGGGCTACGACGAATTCGGCTGCCGCCGCAAACGGCATGACTGCCGCGACCAATGCCAGCGCAACGCGCGTGAACGATGTCCTCATCTCACTCTCCCACCACGAATCCCATCGGTGCCGCTGCTTTGGCGGCTTTCTCCAGCCTCTTATGCGCGACTCGCGGCGAAATGACGATTCGTAGTTTCCACATGCCGGACACGGCTCTTCACTCATCGCGCCAGGCCTCGCCTGCGATCGCCGTCCACGGACCCGGTGACCGGACGGCCTCAAGTTCCGGCCGGATCTGCCGTAAACAGCAGCAAGCCGAGGTCCGGCTCCGGAGAACGTCATGAAGATCGCAGCCGCGAGCATCCAGCTCAGTTCGTCCCATACCGCGTTTCAACGAACCGAGGTATCCGAACGGCTGGAGATGTGGGTCGGAGCACGCAGACCGGAGATGGCGGTTTCCGACAACCGCGGGCTCGCGATTGCCGATGCCGCCAGGGCGCAGGTCCGCCTTTCCAGGGAAGCCGTCGCCGCGCAGGAGTCCGAGGCCGTATCCGCCGAAACCGACCCGTTGGAATCGGATCCCCGACTGAAACTGATCCGCAATCTGGTCGAAATGCTGACCGGCCGTACGGTCCGCACGATGCGAATCGAGGACTTCGCCAACCAGGCGCACCCGGGGCGGTCGGCCCCCACACCCCCGGCGGGCGGAAATGCCCCGGCCAGCGCGGGTTTCGGCATCGACTACTCGTTCGAGTCACGATACACCGAGTTCGAACAGACGACCTTCCAGGCCCAGGGGATGATTCGTACGACCGACGGCCGGGAGATCCACTTCGACATCTCCTTCGCCATGCAGCGCAGCTACAGCGAATCGACGAGTGTCCGCTTTCTGGCCGGCGACGCGGTGCAGCTCAAGGACCCGCTCGTGCTCGACTTCGGCGGTCCGGCCGCAGCCTTGTCGAACACGCGCTTCGCGTTCGACCTGGACGGCGACGGACAACTCGATCAGCTTCCCATGCTTGCCGGCGGCACCGGTTTTCTTGCGATCGACCGCAACGGCAACGGCCGGATCGACGACGGCCGCGAACTGTTCGGCCCCATGACCGGCAACGGTTTTGCCGAACTGGCCGCCCTGGACGCAGACGGCAACGGCTGGATCGACGAAGCCGACCCGGCCTTCGACCAGTTGCGCATCTGGCGCCCCGATGCCGAAGGCAAGGGCACGCTCATGACGCTGACCGAGGCCGGCGTCGGTGCCCTGTATCTCGGAAACGTCTCCACTCCGTTCGATCTGCGTGGATCGGCCAACGAAACCCTGGGCGTCATGCGCACGAGCAGCATCTACGTACGCGACGACGGCACGGCCGGCACCGTCAGCCAGATCGATCTGAGCGTCTAGCCGCCTGTTCTCCTATGCCATAGCGTATGAGAACAGTCTCTAACCCACGGTTTGGCACACCTCGTCAGTCTTCGACGAGTTGCAGGTCGAGGCCGCCCGTGGCGGTGAATTCGCCCCGCACCGCGGGCTCACCCTCCTTGGCCAGCCTGCGCGCTGCCGCACCCAGTCGCTTCGCCACCACCGTCGACACCTGCTGGCGGAAGCGTGCCTGGACTTCTTCGGTGGCCAGCGCCAGTGCCGAAGGATTGATCTCGAGATAGGTACTGGCCTCGACCGCAGTAATCGTCGCCAGGTGGCGATGGTCCGCACTGTCGAGCCAGGCGAGTTCCCCGAACAGGTCCCCCGGACCGAGCCGCTCCACCCTGCGTCCATCGACCGACACCTCCACCTGCCCTTCGAGCAGGACGCCGAAGCGCTGGTCCGCGTCCCGTTCGCGAAACAGCACACCGAGCGCATCGACCTTGCGCCATGACGAGATGCGCAGCACTTCCCACAACTCGATGTCGTCGAACTCGGTGAAGAACGCGAGTTTTCGCAGGGCCGAAAAACGCGTCGTGTCCGGGGCGACTTCCTTGTCGTCGACAATCTTGTAGCGCACCGCGGAAAGGTCCTTGGCGAACTCCGCCCCGTTCTTGTAGCGGGAGTACAGATCCTTCTCGAGCGCCTTGCGAATCACCGTATCCATCAACTCGGGCAGTTCCGGGTTGAGTTGCGAGACCGAAGGCGGATCGGCATTCAGGATCTTGTAGATCAGTTGCGCGGGGTTGGTCGCCCGGAACGGCAACCGGCCCGTCAGCAGATGGAAGAGCACCACGCCGAGCGAATAGAGATCGGTCTTCTGGTTGAGCGGATAGCTCTTGATCTGCTCCGGGCTCATGTAGGCGGGCGAACCCACGCCCATGACGAAGGTGGAGTCGGTGTCGATCCGCTTGTTGATGTTGAGCGCGAGTCCGAAGTCCGTGATCTTCACGTTGTCGTTCTGGTCGATCAGGATATTGGCGGGCTTGATGTCCCGGTGCACGATGCCCTGCCGGTAGGCGTGATCGAGCGCCATGCAGCACTTGAACACGATGCTGACGGTCCGGTGAACGGGAAGCAGCCGCTCGAAGCTGCAGTACTGGTCAAGCGGTTCGCCCGGAAAATACTCCATGACGACGTAGGCTTCCTCGACGTTGGCGACCGCTTCGAAGATACGGATGATGTTCGGATGGTCGAGACGTTTGGCCACTGCCTCTTCGGCCTTGAGCAGCTTGAGCAGTCGCCGGTTCCACTTGGCCTCGTCCTTGGCCTTGTCCTTGAAGCGGACGTGCTTGACCGCCACGGGCTCCGGATAGTGCGGGTTTTCGGCCAGATACACGACGGCCGTCGCGCCACGGCCGACTTCCTTGATGATCCGGTACTTGCCGATTTTCTGAGGAATCTCGCTCATCCTGGATGTCCCCGGACATTCCGCGGTCGTTTCTCCGCACCCTGTTCGCTGCCGGCTATTCTCGCACGATCCCCGCAAAAACCGCATCCCGCGTGCGACCCGCAAACCCCGGGACGTTTTTTTCGCCTGCGGGCTTGAAATCCCCAAAACCGTCCCCACGTGCCTCGCAGTTCGCGGAACAAGCAAGGGAGTCGTATTCGATGCAGGAAAAGGAACACAGCACGGACATTCCGGAAAAACTCTCCGCAGATCCGGAGATCCCCGCCGACGCTTCGGATTCCGGAGTGGAGGACGCGCAGCAGACCTCGGGCGATACGATGCCCGGTCTCGAGGAGAGTCTGCGGATCGCCGAACTCAAGGCCGCCGAGCATCACGATGCGTGGCTGCGCGCCAAGGCCGAGACGGAAAACGTGCGAAGGCGCGCTCAGGAAGACATCGCCAAGGCGTCCAAGTTCGCTGCGGAGAAGTTCGCGACCGCCATGCTTCCGGTCAAGGACAGCCTGGAAGCCGCGCTCGCAACCGAGAACCAGACACTCGAGAGTATCAAGGAAGGCGTAGAACTCACGCTCAAGCAACTGGCGACCGGATTCGAGAGTGCAGGACTGACCGAGGAGAACCCGATCGGGCAGAAGTTCGACCCGAACCACCACCAGGCCATCACCACCGTCGACTCCGACCAGGAGCCGAATACCGTGGTCAGCGTACTGCAGAAAGGGTACCTGCTGCACGGGCGAGTGCTTCGGCCCGCGCTGGTGATCGTGGCGAAGGCCGGCAACGCCTAGGGCGTGCTTGAAAGACGCAGGAAGCGCCCCATATTGACTGCAAGCCGGGGCGGTGCGAAGCGACCTGCCCGAGAACGTATTTTGAATCGCTGAATCGAGGACATCAGGAAATGGGAAAAATCATTGGTATCGACCTGGGCACGACGAATAGCTGTGTCGCGGTCATGGAAGGCGGGAAACCGAAGGTCATCGAGAACTCCGAGGGCGCCCGCACGACGCCGTCCGTCGTCGCCTACGCCGAAGACGGGGAGATCCTCACCGGTGCGCCGGCCAAGCGTCAGGCCGTCACCAACGCGAGGAACACCCTGTTCGCGATCAAGCGCTTGATCGGCCGCCGTTTCGAGGAGAAGGAAGTCCAGAAGGACATCGACCTGATGCCCTACACCATCTGCAAGGCGGACAACGCCGACGCATGGGTCGAGGTGCGCGGCAAGAAGATCGCCCCGCCGCAGGTCTCCGCCGAAGTGCTGCGCAAGATGAAGAAGACCGCCGAGGACTATCTCGGCGAGCCGGTCACCGAAGCCGTCATCACGGTCCCGGCCTACTTCAACGACAGCCAGCGTCAGGCCACCAAGGACGCGGGCAAGATCGCCGGCCTCGAGGTCAAGCGCATCATCAACGAACCGACGGCGGCCGCGCTCGCCTTCGGCATGGACAAGAAGCCGGGCGACTCCAAGATCGCGGTCTTCGACCTCGGCGGCGGCACCTTCGACGTGTCCATCATCGAGATCGCCGACATCGACGGCGAGCACCAGTTCGAAGTGCTGGCCACCAACGGCGACACCTTCCTTGGTGGCGAGGATTTCGACCAGCGCATCATCGATTACGTGGTCACCGAGTTCAAAAAGGAACAGGGGGTCGACCTCAAGAACGACGTGCTCGCGTTGCAGCGTCTGAAAGAGGCCGCCGAGAAGGCCAAGATCGAGCTGTCCTCGGGCAGCCAGACCGAGATCAACCTTCCGTACATCACCGCCGACGCCTCGGGCCCCAAGCACCTCGCGATCAAGATCACCCGTGCCAAGTTCGAATCGCTGGTCGATGATCTGATCGAGCGCACGATCGAGCCGTGCCGGGTCGCGATCAAGGACGCCGGGATCAAGGTGTCCGACATCGACGACGTGATTCTGGTCGGCGGCCAGACGCGCATGCCCAAGGTCCAGGACAAGGTGAAGGAGTTCTTCGGCAAGGAACCGCGCAAGGACGTGAACCCGGACGAAGCCGTGGCCATCGGCGCATCGATCCAGGGCGGCGTGCTCCAGGGCGAGGTCAAGGACGTGCTGCTGCTCGACGTCACCCCGCTGTCGCTGGGCATCGAGACGCTGGGCGGCGTCATGACGAAACTCATCCAGAAGAATACGACGATTCCGACCAAGGCGAGCCAGGTCTTCTCCACCGCCGACGACAACCAGTCGGCCGTCACCATTCACGTGCTGCAGGGCGAGCGCGAGATGTCTGCCGGCAACAAGAGCCTGGGCCAGTTCAACCTGTCCGACATCCCACCGGCGCCACGCGGCATGCCGCAGATCGAAGTCACCTTCGACATCGACGCCAATGGCATCCTGCATGTCTCGGCCAAGGACAAGGCCACCGGCAAGGAGAACAAGATCACGATCAAGGCCAACTCCGGACTGTCGGACGAGGAAGTCGAACGCATGGTGCAGGACGCGGCCGCGCACGCCGAGGAGGACCGGAAGGCGCACGAGCTGGTCGACGCACGCAACCAGTGCGACGCCTTGATCCACTCGGTCCGGAAGGCCCTGACCGAGTACGGCGACAAGGTCGACGCCGACGAGAAGGCCTCGATCGAGAAGGCGCTCGGTGAAGCCGAAGAAGCGATCAAGGGCAACGACAAGGCCGAGATCGAAGCCAAGAGCCAGGCACTCGCAACGGCCAGCCAGAAGCTCGGCGAGAAGATGTACGCGCAGAGCCAGGCCGAAGCCCAGCAGGCAGGAGGCGACGGAGCGTCGGATGCCGCCGGGTCGGACGCCAGGGCCGCCGACGCCGACGTGGTCGATGCGGAGTTCACGGAAGTCAAGAACGACAAGTAAGCCGACGAACCGGGATCGTCGAGTCGGGGGCGCTGCCGCAAGGCGGGCTCCCGACTTTTTGCCTTGCACGGCTACCCGATCTCGCCTCAGGAAGGAAAGATGGCCAAACGAGATTATTACGAGACGCTCGGCATCAATCGCGACGCGAGTGCGGACGAGATCAAGAAGGCATATCGCAAGCTGGCGATGAAGCACCATCCGGACCGCAATCCGGATAACAAGGCCGCCGAGGAGAAGTTCAAGGAACTCAGCGAAGCCTACGAGATGCTTTCCGATCCGCAGAAGAAGGCCGCCTACGACCGCTACGGCCATGCAGGCGTGGACACGAGCATGGGTGGCGGCCCCGGGCAACAGGGATTCGACGGTTTCGCCGATGCCTTTTCGGACATCTTCGGCGACATCTTCGGCGGGGGGCGAGGCGGACGCTCCAACGTCTATCGCGGCGCGGATCTTCGCTACAACCTCGAGATCACCCTGGAAGAGGCAGCACGCGGGTCCGAGAAGACGATCCGCATCCCGACGATCGAGGAGTGCGGTACCTGTTATGGCAGCGGCGCGAAGCCGGGCACGCAACCCCAGTCCTGCCCGACCTGCGGCGGCGCCGGCCAGGTCCGGATCCAGCAGGGTTTCTTCTCGATCCAGCAGACCTGTCCCAAGTGCCATGGTACCGGCCGCATCATTCCCGACCCGTGCACCTCCTGCGGCGGCGCCGGACGCGTCAAGAGCCACAAGACGCTGGAAGTGAAGATTCCCGCCGGAATCGACGAAGGCATGCGCCTGCGTCATGCCGGACACGGCGAACCCGGCGTCAATGGCGGCCCTCCGGGGGATCTCTACGTCGAGATCCGCATCCGATCCCATCCGGTCTTCAAGCGCGACGGCGACGACCTGCACTGCGAGATGCCGATCAGCTTCACGACCGCAGCGCTGGGCGGCGAGATCGAGATCCCCACGCTAGACGGCATGGCGCGGCTCAAGATTCCCGCCGAAACCCAGAGCGGGCGGGCGTTCCGCCTGCGCGGCAAAGGCATTCGCAACGTGCGCTCCCACAGCCACGGCGACCTGATGTGCCACGTCGTGGTCGAGACCCCGGTGAAGCTGACCGAGCGGCAAAAGGAGCTTCTGCGCGAGTTCGAAGAGGTGTCGCGTGGCGACGTCGACCGCCACAACCCCAAGGCCAAGTCGTGGATGGACAAGGTACGCGATTTCTTCGCGACCTGATCACACCCCTTTCGAAGCAGTCGCAAGGGGCGTGATTGCGTCGCAGACCGCGCTTCTCAAGGGCCGCGCATCCCATACGGTTCGGTATGTCCCTGCGCAAATGGGATATACTCCGGGCATTTTGCCGAACCTCGCCCGGAGTCCCCATGACATCCCTGAAAGTCTCGATTCGAGCCGTATTCGTGTTGTTGCTGGCACTGGCTTTTTCCGCAGCTGCATTCGAAGTACCGTCGAACCACATCAGGCTGGGGCATTCCGGTCCGCTGACCGGGCCGCTCGCTGAGTTGAACGGCGAGTACCTGGCCGGCGCCAGGCTCCATTTCGACACCGTCAATCGCAGTGGCGGAATTCACGGCCGCACCATCGATCTCGTCATCCTCGACGACGCCTACGACCCCGAGCGCACCGAAGCCAACGTTCGCACCCTGATCCACGAACAGGCGGCATTCGCCCTGTTCGGCATCTTCGGCACGGCGCAGAACATGCGCGCCATTCCGGTCGCCAGCGAGGCCCGCGTGCCGTATTTCGCGCCGTACACCGGAGCCGACGTACTTCGAGACCCGCCGAATCCCCATGTGTTCCACCTGCGCGCATCCTACGGCCAGGAAATCGAAGCGATCATCGACCACCTCGTGACCCTTGGCGTCACTTCGATCGCGGTGGTTCACCACGCAGATGCCTTCGGCCAAGCCGGACTGAGCGCCGCCGTGAAGGCACTCGAGGATCGGGGGCGCGACGCGCCGGCCGTCGTCTCGCCGATCACGATCGACGGGCAGGACGCCCTCGACGTCGCGCACCGGCTCGCCGCAGCCAACCCGGCTGCCGTGATCATGGTCATGGCCGGCAAGAGTCCTCCGGCCCTGATCCGCGCTCTCAAGGCCACTGAGCTGCGGCCGATGCTGTATGGGTTGTCGGTGGTCAGCAGCCGGCAACTCGTACGCGAACTCGGCCCGGATGCGCACGGCGTCGCCCTTGCACAGGTCACGCCGACCCCGTTTCGCATCGATCATGCCATCGTGCGGGACTATCGCCGGCTCGCACAGGAAGTGGGAGCCGAGTATTCCTACACCGCACTCGAGGGCTACCTGGCTGCGCGGACCCTCACCGAAGCCCTGCAGCGATCCGGCGCCGATCTGTCACGTGCGGGGCTGATCCGGTCCCTGGAGAGTCTCGGCGGCTGGGATCTGGGCGGCCTGCAGGTCCGCTTTTCGCCTGATCGCCGGGTCGCACTCGACTTCGTCGATCTCTCGATCATCAGCCACGGCCGGTTCAGTCACTGAAGCTCCACGGCCATTCGGTCCTGCACCTCAGGCACGCCGCCAGGTCGTGCCTTGCGGGGTATCTTCGAGCACGATGCCCCCGTCGAGCAGTTCGGCCCGGATCCGGTCGGCCTCCGCGAAGTTCCGCGCCAACTTGGCTGCAGCGCGTGCCGCGATGCTTGCCTCGATCGAAGCAGCATCCGGCGAACCATCGGCATCGGCGGCACCGGCCTGCAGAAACTGCGCCGGATCGCGCTGCAACAGCCCCAGCACCCCCGCAAGCCCCTTGAGCTGGGCCGCCAGGGCCGGAGAAGCCGAACGGTTCGTTTCGGTCACCAGATCGAACAGCACCGCCATTGCCTCGGCGGTATTGAAATCGTCATCCATCGCCGCCTTGAAACGAATGGCATGGGCTTCGTTCCAATCGATCGCAGCTTCGGCTGGTGCGACGTTCTTCAGCGCCGTGTACAGGCGCGCCAGCGCATGCCGTGCATCCTCGAGGTGCGCGTCGGAATAGTTCAGCGGACTGCGGTAGTGGGCACGCAGAATGAAGAAACGAACGACCTCCGGATCGAAGCGCGCAAGCACCTCGCGGATCGTGAAGAAGTTGCCCAGCGACTTCGACATCTTCTCGTCGTCGACGCGCACGAATCCGTTGTGCATCCAGTAGTTTACATAGGTGTGGCCATGCGCGCCCTCGGACTGGGCGATTTCGTTCTCGTGATGCGGGAACTGCAGATCCTGCCCCCCGCCGTGAATATCGAAGTGATTGCCGAGCAGTTCGGAACTCATGGCCGAACATTCGATATGCCAGCCCGGCCGACCCACGCCCCACGGCGAAGCCCATTTGACCTCGTCGGGTTCATCCTCCCGGGCATGCTTCCACAGCACGAAATCCAGCGGGTCGCGCTTCTCGCCGACGACGTCGACGCGCTCGCCGGCGCGCAGCTCATCCAGCGACTTGCCCGAAAGCCTTCCGTACCCGTCGAACTTGCGCACGGCATAGCAGACGTCGCGATTGTCGGCCACGTAGGCCAGACCCTTCTCGCTCAGGCGTGTGATGATCGACTGCATGCGGGCGACGTACTCCGTCGCGCGGGGCTCATGATCCGGTCGCAGAACCCCCAGTGCGTCCGCATCCTCGTGCATCGCAGCGATGAAGCGGTCGGTCAGCGCACGGATGGTTTCGCCATTCTCCTGCGCTCGCCGGATGATCTTGTCGTCGATGTCCGTGATGTTGCGGACATAGGTCACCTCCAGGCCACTTGCGCGCAGCCAGCGCGCCACCATGTCGAACACCACCATCACCCGGGCATGGCCGAGATGGCAGTAGTCGTAGACGGTCATGCCGCATACGTACATCCGGACCTTGCCCGCTTCGATGGGCGTGAAGGGTTCCTTTTGGCGCGTCAGGGTATTGTGAATGGAGAGCATGCTCGGTTCCGGCAGACGTTCGTTCGACAGGTGCGAGGCCCGTTCGCGGCGGTCGGCTCCCTTCGTTGAAGCCACCCGGCGCTCTTGGTAGAATCCATGGGCTGAAAAGCTCGCGCCTGAAGGCGAGCGATGATAGCACACCCGCCTGAGCGACGTTCCGGTGCCGGCGGTCCGACCAAATGGAGCGGACTGACGGCATGCGTCTCACTTCCGTTCCATCCCGACCAGGAATCTCACCATGAAGCATCTGCTCGCCGCCCTGTTCGCCTGCGCCGTCACCGGCCTCGCCTACGCCGCCAACCCGATCGTGGAAATCCGCACCAATCAGGGCGCAATCACGGTCGAACTGTTCGAACAGGAGGCGCCCAAGAGCGTCGCGAACTTCCTGCAATACGTCGAGTCCGGGTTTTACGACGACACGATCTTTCACCGGGTCATCGACGGCTTCATGATCCAGGGCGGCGGGTTCGATACGCAGATGCGGCAGAAACCGACCCTGGCACCGATCGAGAACGAAGCCCGCAATGGCCTGCGCAACGAACCCGGAACCCTCGCAATGGCCCGCACGCGCGACCCGCACTCCGCCGCGAGCCAGTTCTTCATCAATCTGGTGAACAACCGCCCCCTCGACTATCCGTCCAACGACGGGTGGGGGTACGCCGTGTTCGGGAAGGTGATCGACGGTTTCGACGTTGTCCAGGCAATCGGCCGTGTTCCCACCGGCAATGCCGGTCCGTTCCAGAATGTTCCCACGTCCCCGGTGGTCGTCGAATCCATGAAAGTGGTCGATGCGCCTGCACCGGCTTCCAACTGACCGACCCCAAGGAGCCCCGAAATGGCAGTGAAACTCCATACCAATCTCGGCACGATCACGCTTGAACTCGATGCCGAGAAGGCCCCCGAGACCGTCCGCAACTTCCTCGCGTATGCGGAGTCGGGCCACTACGATAACACCGTCTTTCACCGGGTCATCGACGGTTTCATGATCCAGGGCGGAGGCTTCGAGCCCGGAATGAAACAGAAGCCCACGCTCGAGCCGATCAAGAACGAGGCGGACAACGGTCTCAAGAATCTCGCCGGAACCGTCGCCATGGCCCGCACGCAGGCCCCCCACTCCGCTACCGCGCAGTTCTTCATCAATGTCGCGGACAATGACTTTCTCAACTACCGTTCGCCCGATACCCAGGGTTGGGGGTATTGCGTCTTCGGCAAAGTGACCGAAGGGATGGATGTGGTCGACAAGATCCGTAGCGTTCGGACCGGATCCAGCGGTTTCCATCAGGACGTACCGCTGGAGGATGTCGTGATCGAGCGCACGGAGATCGCCTGAGCGGCGGAAGCGCAAGGTCGCGAAACCGGGCGTCGCACATCCGATGAGCGTCCTGTTCATCTCGGATCTGCACCTCTGTGAAGAAAGGCCCGAAACGGTCCGGGCCTTTCTCGCGTTCCTCGAGGTTCCCGCGCGCGGGACCGAGGCGGTGTACATTCTCGGCGACCTGTTCGAGTACTGGGCAGGCGATGACGATCCGTCGGACGTCGGTGCCGTGGTCATGGACGCCTTGTGCAGCCTGACCGCCAACGGGACCAGGACGTATTTCGTGCCCGGAAACCGGGATTTCCTGATCGGGCCGGGATTTGCCGAACGAACCGGGATCACGATCCTTCCCGATCCTTTCGAGATCCGGCTCGCCGAACAGCGGATCCTGCTCAGTCACGGCGACGCGCTATGCACCGACGACACCGCCTATCAGCGCTACCGGGAACAGGTCCGTGAACCGGCCTGGCAGGCGAATTTTCTGGCCCAACCGATTGACCAGCGCATGGCGTTCATCGAGGCATTGCGCCAGCGCAGCCAGCACGAAAAAAGCCTGAAATCGGCGCAGATTATGGATGTGAATGCGGAAGCGGTCGCCGAGCTGCTGCGCCGGCACGACTACCCGACCCTGATCCATGGCCACACCCACCGCCCGGCACATCACCTGCATCAGGTCGATGGCCGGCACTGCGAGCGCTGGGTCCTTTCCGACTGGCACGGCGACGCGCCCTACCTCCTCTGGAAGCACGGCAAACTCGAAGGGCGTCGTTTTCGTCCGCCGCCGGATCCGTCCCGCTGACGGACCGACCGCAGGTCAGGTCGTCAGACCGCGCAGCAGGTCCTGCCGGATGTCGTCGATCGACTCCAGCCCCACCGCGACGCGCAACAGACCCTCTCCGATCCCCGCCGCAGCCCGTGTCTCGGGCGACAGGCGACCGTGCGTCGTCGAAGCCGGATGGGTGATCGTACTCCGCGTATCCCCTAGGTTGGCCGTGATCGAGATCATGCGTGTGGCATCGACCACCCGCCAGGCCGCCTCGCGCCCGCCTTCGACCTCGAAACTGACGATCGCCCCCCCGAGCTTTTGCTGGCGCATCGCCAGTGCATGCTGTGGATGCGATGCGAGGCCGGGGTAGTACACCCGCACGACGCCGGGCGCCTGTTCGAGCCACTGCGCCAGCGCGAGCGCCCCTGCCGACTGCGCCTGCATCCGGAGCGACAGCGTCTCCAGCCCCTTGAGAATCACCCAGGCATTGAACGGGGAGATGCACGGCCCCGCAGTGCGCAGAAACTTGAAGACCTCGCCGATGACCGAATGCGAGCCGACCACGGCCCCGCCAAGCACGCGTCCCTGCCCGTCGAGGTACTTGGTGGCCGAATGCACGACGACGTCCGCACCGAGTTCAAGCGGACGCTGCAGCGCAGGGGTGCAGAAGCAGTTGTCGACCGCGAGCAGCGCACCGACTTCTCGTGCGATCTCCGCGACGGCTGCGATATCGACCACTTCGGTCAGCGGATTCGACGGCGTTTCGATGAAAATCAAGCGGGTCTGCGGTCGCATCGCCGCACGGTAAGCGTCCAGATCGGTCGCCGGAACGAAGCTGGTCTCGATGCCGAACTTCGCGAGCACACCGCCGAACAGTTGTTGCGTCGCACCGAACAGTCCGAGCGAGGCGACGACATGGTCCCCGGCCCGCATCGTTGCCATGACCAGGGAGAGAATGGCCGCCATGCCCGAAGCCGTCGCAATGCACGCATCGCCGCCTTCGAGGGCGGCAAGGCGGTCCTGGAGCATCGTGACGGTCGGATTGGAGAAGCGGGCATAGACGTTTCCGTCCTCCTCGCCCGCGAAACGCGCGGCGGCCTGGGCCGCATTCTCGAAAACGAAGCTCGACGTCAGGAAGAGCGCCTCGCTGTGTTCGTTGAACTGGCTGCGCTCGGTGCCGGCACGCACCGCGAGGGTATCGAACTCGGGCGGGATCATCAGTTGTCGTCACCCACCACGAGATTGAGATCGAGTTGCGCATCGTTGGCGGCATCCGCTGCCCCATTCTCGCCGCGCAGATTCTCCACGCTGAACAGATACTCGTCGGTGATGTCGCCCGTCACGTAGATTCCATCGAAACAGGACGTCTCGAAGAAGTTGATCGCAGGATTCAACGTGCGAACCGCAGCCTTGAGGTCCTCCAGATCCTGGTACACCAGCCCGTCCGCTCCGATCTCGCGACAGATCTCGGCCTCGTCGCGACCAGCCGCGATCAGTTCACCGCGCGTAGGCATGTCGATGCCGTAGACGTTGGCATAGCGTACCGGCGGCGCAGCCGACGCCAGATAGACCTTCTCGGCCCCCGCTTCGCGCGCCATCGTCACGATCTCGCGACTCGTCGTTCCGCGCACGATCGAATCGTCGACGAGCAAGACCTTCTTGCCCTTGAACTCCTGGGGAATCGTGTTGAGCTTCTGACGTACCGATTTTCGCCGGATCGACTGCCCGGGCATGATGAAGGTCCGGCCGATATAGCGATTCTTGACGAAACCCTCCCGGTACGGAAGGCCAAGACGATGGGCCATCTCCATGGCGGAAGGACGGCTCGAATCGGGAATCGGGATGACCACGTCGATATCGACCGGGGCGCGGGTCCTGCGCAGCTTTTCGGCCAGGAATTCGCCCATCTTGACGCGTGACTCGTAGACCGAAATGCCGTCGATGATCGAATCCGGACGGGCAAGATAGACGAACTCGAACATGCACGGGGCCTGGACCGTCTGCTGCGCACACTGACGGCTCCTGAAGTTGCCCTCGGTATCGATCAGGATCGCTTCTCCCGGCGCGACATCCCGCAACATGCGGAAGCCGGTCACATCGATGGCCACCGATTCGGAGGCCACCATCCATTCCTGCCCTTCCGGCGTCTCGTTGCGACCCACCACCAGCGGACGAATTCCGTGGGGATCGCGAAACGCCAGCAAGCCGAATCCCGCAATCATGACCACCGCCGCATAGGCACCACGGCAGCGCCGATGAACGTTGGCGACGGCCCGGAACACGGCCTCCGAATCGAGCTTGAACCCTTGGCTCGCCGCCTGAAGCTCGTGCGCGAGGACATTGAGCAGCACTTCGGAATCGGAGTTGGTGTTGATGTGGCGAAGGTCGGACAGGAAGATCTCGCGCTTGAGTTCCTCTGCATTGGTCAGATTGCCGTTGTGCGCGAGCAACAGACCGAACGGTGAATTCACGTAGAACGGCTGGGCTTCCGCCGGATTGCAGGCCGAACCGGCGGTCGGGTAGCGGACATGGCCGATGCCCCAGTTCCCGATCAGATTGCGCATGTTGCGGGTGCGGAACACGTCGCGCACCAGCCCGGGCCCTTTGTGCAGAAAGAACCGCCCTCCTTCCGAAGTCGCGATTCCCGCCGCATCCTGGCCTCGATGTTGCAGTACCTGGAGACCGTCGTAGAGCACCTGATTGACCGGGGTCGTCGACACCACCCCTATGATTCCACACATGGGAAGAACGCCTATCTGAATCGAATCCTGTCGGCCACCGCATCCGGCAGCCACGGTTTGGCCGAAATCACGGCCGTCTCCAAGGGGGGTGCAAACACCGAGTTCGCCCACCAGGGCTCACGCACCACCCCCGTCAAACCTCCCACCAACACCACCACAAATGCGATCGCGACCCCTCGAGCCAACCCGAACAGCGTCCCGAAGAAGCGGTCGGCGGGGCCGAGACCGGCCGCACGGAGCAACTCGCGAAGCAGAAACCTCAGTGCCGCAGCGATCAATAGTACGCCGACGAAGATCGTTGCAAAACCCGCCACCTGCCGCCATAACGGCTCGACGATCAGGCCTGCGAACATCGCCGCCACCTCGCCCGCGTACACCCACGCGGCGACCAGCGCGAGGACCCAGGCCAGCAAGGCGATCACTTCGCTCACGAGCCCCCGCCACATCCCGACTGCAGCCGACAGGGCCAGCAAGCCGAGAAAAACGTAGTCGAACACCGTCATCGTTGCATTCAGCGCGCCGTCACGACACCATCGATTCCGGAAGCCGCGAGCTTCTCGGCAGCCTTCTGGGCGTCGTCACGACTGCGGAACGGTCCGATCCGCACACGCGTGACGTTTCCGGCCGCTTCGGTGTACGCCGAAAAGCCTTTCGCCTTGAGTTCCGCGCTGAACGATACGGCCTTCCCGGCATCGCTGAAGGCTCCGACCTGAACGACGTACTCCGCTCTTGCCGGCGCTCCCGGTGCGGCACGTCCCTCGAGGATGGCCTGCGCCCGCGCAGCTTCCTGATCCGGCGACACCGATGATGGCCGTCCGGGATCGGTCGGTGCAGGCGCCTGTGTCGGCGCTCTGGGGGACGGTTCGGCGGCCCGAGGGGCTTCGGGTTCGGCCGGGCGGACCGAGGCCACGGGAGGCGATACCGCCTCCTCGACAACCGGAGATTCCGGCGCTCCGGGGTCCGGGTGTTCCTGCGGCGCCGGAGCGATGTCGGGATCGACCGCGATTGGACGTCCGGCGATCGGTCGCGCCTGAAGACTGTCGGCTTCGCGGTCCGGAATCGTCACAAGGATGTCGCGGACCGCAACCTGGGGTTCGTCGTCCATGACCATGGGCAGGACGATCGCAGCCAGCAGCGCAAGCGCCGCCGCACCGACCAGACGTCGGCGGGAGCGCTTCTTGAGTTCGAGGTTGTCGCTATCCGCCACGCAGAGATCTCGCTCGTGCCAGCACGTCGCCCACGGTCATGAAGGATCCAAAGACGATGATTCTATCACTCTCCTGCGCCTTCTCCCGCGCCCCATCGAATGCCGTTGCGGGGTCGTCGAAACACTCGATCGGGGTCGAAATGCCAGCCGCCTCGAGTTGGTCCCGCAGGGCTTCGGCGCGAAGCCCGCGCGCCCCGGGCAACGAGGCGAGGCACCAGTGGTCGATACGATGCTTCAACCGTTCCACGATGCCTGCAATGTCCTTGTCGCCCAGGGCCCCGAACACGGCCCAGGTCTCCGGGAAGAAGCCCATGCTGGACAGGTTTTCCGACAGCACGCCGGCAGCCTGCGGGTTGTGGGCCACGTCGAGCACGACCGCTGGACGCCCCGGCAGAACCTGGAAGCGTCCGGGCAGTTCCACCAGCATGAGCCCCTGACGAATCGCCTGCATTGCCACCGGAATCCGCTCACGCAGCAGCTCCAGCGCAGTCAGCACCGCCGAGGCATTGAGCAACTGGTTGGCCCCCCGGAGCGCCGGGTAGGCCAGGCCGCCCCGACGGTGCAGCGCCCCACACGCCGGAACCCCGTCATAGCGCCAGTACCCCCACTGCTGCCGATCGCCGCCGAAACCGAAGTCCCGCCCGCTCACCCACAACGACGCCCCGATCCGGGCAGCATGGTCGACGACGCTCTGGGGCGGTTGCGGATCGCCGCAGACGGCCGGTCGGCCGGCACGGAAAATCCCCGCCTTCTCAAAGCCGATGGCCTCGCGCGTCTCCCCCAGGTAGCTCATGTGGTCGAGTGCGATGCTGGTCACGATCGCGCAATCCGGGTCGATCGCGTTGACCGCATCCAGGCGTCCGCCCAGGCCGACCTCGAGGACGATCACATCGAGTGGGCGGCGGCAGAACGCGTACCAGGCCGCCAGCGTGCCATGCTCGAAATAGGTCAGGAAGGTCTCGCCCCGTGCCCGCTCGACTGCCGCGAACGCCTCGACCATCGAGGCCTCGTCCAACTCGCGACCGTCGATCCGGACCCGCTCCGTATAGCGAACCAGATGGGGTGAGGTGTAGACCCCGACGCTGAACCCGGCTGCGGTGAGAATCGACTCGAGCATCGCGCACACGGACCCCTTGCCGTTGGTCCCGCCGACCGTGATCACGACCCCATCGGAATGGACCGACATCCGGCCGAGCACCTCCCGGACCCGGTCGAGCCCGAGTTCGATGCGGTCGCCGTGGCACTGTTCGATCCGTCTCAGCCAGTCTTCCAGGCTGTCGGGCAAGAGCATTCCGGATGCGCTCGTCAAGAAGCTTCCACGATCGCCTGGCGGGTCAGCAGGCCGATCAGCGCGGCAAGCTTGTCGCGCAGTTGGCGCCGATCGACGATCATGTCGATCGCCCCTTTCTCGAGCAGGAATTCTGAGCGCTGGAAACCGTCGGGCAAGGTCTCGCGTACGGTCTGCTCGATCACCCGCGGCCCCGCAAAACCGATCAGGGCTCCCGGTTCGGCGATCACGACGTCCCCCATGAAGGCGAAGCTGGCTGACACCCCACCCATGGTGGGGTCCGTGAGGATCGTGATGAACGGGAGCTTGCGGCGTGCCAGTCGCGTGATGCCGGCCGTCGTCTTGGCCATCTGCATGAGCGAGAACAGCCCTTCCTGCATACGTGCACCACCCGTCGCCGTGATGCAGACGAACGGCAATCGATGCTCTTCGGCAACGCGGATCCCGCGCATGAAGCGCTCGCCGACCACGGATCCCATCGATCCGCCGAGGAAGTCGAACTCGAAGCACGCGATGACGACCGGCGTGCCATGGATCGTTCCCTGCAGGACGACTAGCGCATCGGCTTCGCCCGTGTCGCTGCCTGCACTCGAGAGCCGTTCGGTGTACTTGCGCGAGTCCTTGAACTTGAGCGGATCGAGCGGGACGACCGAGGCGCCGATCTCCGTGCGCCCGTCCGCATCCAGCAGCAGGTCGAGTCGTGCCCGGGCGCCCAGCCGCTGATGATGACCGCACTTCGGACACACCGCCTGGTTGCTTTCGAGGTCGGAGCGGTACAGGACCGCTTCGCACGCCGGACACTTGCTCCAGAGCCCCTCGGGAATGGATTTTCGAACCGACGATTCGGCCTTCTGGATCCGCGGCGGAAGAAGCTTCTTCAGCCAGCTCATTGCAACCCCCTTTCGATGCTGTCGAGTGCGGTCCGGATCCCGGACAGGAATTCGCGGACCCGCTCTGGCGCCTGCCCCTGCGGCGCATTCTCGATCTCCTCGATGATCCGGCTCCCGATCACCACCGCATCGGCGACCTCGCCGATTCTTCGCGCCGTTTCCGCATCCCGGATGCCGAAGCCGACGCCCACCGGCAAGCCGACCCGCTCGCGAATACGCGGGATGCGTGCGGCGACCTCGTCGAGGTCGAGCGCCGCCGACCCGGTGACGCCCTTGAGCGATACGTAGTAGAGATAGCCGCTGCCGGCCCGTGCGACGTCATCGAAACGCTGCTCGGAGGACGTCGGCGCGAGCAGGAAGATCGGATCGAGACCCCCCGCCTTCAACGCCTCGGCGAAGGCGCCGCACTCCTCCGGCGGATAATCCACGACAAGTACCCCGTCGACCCCGGCTTCGGCCGCGCCGCGCACGAACGCCTCCACCCCCAATGCCTCGATGGGGTTCGCGTAGCCCATCAGGACGACCGGGGTGCGCGAATCCGATTGACGAAACGAGGCTACGATTCCGAACACCTTGCGCAGGCTCATCCCTGCCGCCAGCGCACGCTCCGAGGCACGCTGGATCGTCGGCCCATCGGCCATCGGATCGGAGAACGGCACGCCCAGTTCAATGACGTCCGCACCGCCCTCGACCAGCGCATGCATCAGCGGAACGGTCAGCGCCTCGGAGGGATCGCCCGCTGTGATGAAGGGAATCAGCGCCCGGCGGTTGTCGGCCCTGAGCTGCTCGAAAATCGACTGGATTCTAGACATATCACCTACACGGATTCACCGGACCCGGTCCGGCGCTGGATTCAGAACCGGATGCCCGACTTCTCGGCAACCGTGTGCATGTCCTTGTCACCCCGGCCGGAAAGATTGACCAGCAGGATATGGTCCCGCGACAGCGTCGGCGCCAGCCGTGCCGCATACGCGAGCGCATGGGAACTCTCGAGGGCGGGAATGATGCCTTCCAGCCGGCACAGGTCGTGAAAGGCCTGCAGGGCTTCCGCATCGGTCACCCCGACGTATTCGGCCCGATCGCTGTCCTTGAGCCACGCGTGCTCGGGCCCCACACCCGGGTAGTCGAGTCCGGCCGAGATCGAATGCGTCTCGATGATCTGGCCATCCTCGTTCTGAAGCAGGTAGGTCCGGTTTCCGTGCAGCACGCCTGGCCTTCCAGCGGTGAGACTGGCCGCATGCCGACCCGTGTCCAGGCCCGCTCCGGCCGCCTCGACGCCGACGAGGCGAACACCGGGAACGTCGAGGTACGGATGGAAGATGCCCATCGCGTTCGAGCCCCCTCCGACGCATGCGATCACGTAGTCCGGCTGGCGACCCGCCAGTTCGGGCATCTGGATCAGGCATTCGCGTCCGATCACGCATTGGAAATCGCGGACCATCATCGGGTAGGGATGCGGTCCGGCAACCGTTCCGATGATGTAGAAGGTGTCGTGCACATTGGTGACCCAGTCGCGCATCGCCTCGTTGAGCGCATCCTTGAGGGTGCACGATCCCGACTCGACCGGTACGACGGTTGCCCCGAGGAGCTTCATCCGATAGACGTTGGCCGCCTGCCGACGCACATCCTCCGAACCCATATACACGACGCATTCCATGCCGTAGCGGGCGGCGACGGTCGCGGTCGCAACACCGTGCTGACCGGCACCGGTTTCGGCAATCACGCGGGGCTTGCCCATGCGCCGGGCAAGCAGAGCCTGGCCGATGCAGTTATTGACCTTGTGAGCCCCGGTGTGATTCAGATCCTCTCGCTTGAGATAGATCTGCGCACCGCCGAAGCGCTCGGAGAGGCGGCGCGCATGATAGACGGGGCTCGGGCGTCCGACGTAGTGCTTGAGTTCGTACTCGAACTCCGCGACGAAGGCGGGATCCTCGCGACAGGCCTCGTACGCGACGCGAAGTTCCTCGATGGCAGGCATCAGCGTCTCGGCAACGAAAACGCCACCGTAAGGCCCGAAATGGCCACTGTGATCAGGAAGGGAATACGGTGAATCAGCCATCTGCATGTCGAACTCCAGCGACAAATGCCGCGATTTTCTCCGGATCCTTGACGCCCTTGGCGGATTCGACCCCGCTCGATACATCGACCGCCCACGGTCCGACCTGGCGAATGGCGGCGGTCACGTTATCGGGGTCCAGCCCACCGGACAGGATCAGGCGCCTGCCGAGACCTTCCGGAATCAGGCGCCAGTCGAACACCTTCCCGCCACCGCCATAGCCATCGACATAGGCATCGAGCAGGATGCCGGATGCGCCCGGATGAAGGGAACAGAATTCTACCAGATCGACCCCCGGGCGCATTCGTGCTGCCTTGATCCAGGGGCGACCGTAGCGGCCACACGCCTGGTCGGTCTCGTCGCCGTGGAACTGGAGCAGTTGCAAGGGGACCCGCTCCAGGATCTCCTCGACATAAGCGGGATCCGGATTGACGAACAATCCCACGATGGTTACGAACGGGGGGACAAGCGCCGCCAGCCGGGTTGCCTGCTCGGGCGAGACATGGCGGGGACTCTGAGGATAAAACACAAAACCGATCGCGTCCGCGCCCGCATCGACAGCGGCCCGCACGTCATCCGGTCGCGTCAGGCCGCAGATCTTGATTCGGGTTCGGAGCATGGGTTACACCAGCGGAATTCGGGGCATCGCGATGATACGCCCTTCGCCCGGCAGCGGCCACCGATCGGGATAGTCCACGCCACACAGGTACAGGCCATCGGCCGGAAACGTCGGCGCCCCGAGGCTCCGATTTCCGGTTGCAAGCAACTCGGCGACCCATTCCGGCGGATAGTGCCCCTTGCCGACATAGACCAGTGCACCAACCAGGTTGCGCACCATGTGATGCAGGAACGCATTGGCGTGGAAATCGAATATTAAATACTCGCCCAGTCGCTGCACGCACGCCTGATGCATGATCTTCACCGGAGTCTTCGCCTGGCAACCCGCCGCCCGAAAAGCGGAAAAATCGTGGCGCCCCTCCATGCATGCGACCGCCTCTTTCATCGGTTCTTCGTCGAGTGGCACGTGGAACCAGCCCGCCCGCCCTCTGAGCAGAGCCGGACGGACCGGATGATTATGCAGAATATATCGGTAACGCCTCGCCGCCGCACTGAATCGGGCATGAAACGCATCATCGACCTCGACCGCCCAACGCACGGCCACCGGTACCGACAACCGACTGTTGACGCCACGGATCCAGCTCGAAACGGCCCGCACCGAAGACGTGTCGAAATGCACCACTTGCGCCGTGGCATGAACGCCGGCATCGGTCCTCCCCGCGCAGTGGAGCCGTACGCCATGTCCCGCGATCATTCCGATTGCCGCTTCCAGATGATCCTGGACCGTTCGACCATGGCGCTGACTCTGCCAGCCTTCAAACGCATCGCCGGCATACTCGACGCCCATGGCGATCCTCATGCCAACACTCCCACTGCGACCGCCAGCACTACGGCCATCACCGCAATCAAGCCGTCGGTCATCCGAAAGGGCTCGCGTTCGATTCGGATCGGCTCATGGAGATCGTTCGCTTCGTCGGTCAGCCAGTGATCCCACTTGCGTGGCAACTCGGCATCGACCAGACGCAGCACGAGCAGGGTGCGGACCGCCACCCGAGCCGCCGGGAAGCCAACCCGTTCGAACGGTCGCAGCAGTGAATGGATCGCGCCGACGAGCCGGGCCGGCGGCAGGTATTCCAGCAGCATCGCAACGCAGAACACCACCGCAAGGACGCGACCAACATGCTCCAGTGCGAGCGCGATACCCTCCCTCGACGGACTCAGGCGAGGCCAATCGACCACCACGGCTTCGCCCGGTGTGAAGCCGGCAAACAGCACCACGATCGCGATCAGGATGAAACGGATCCGCTTGAGCAGGCGCCAGCACCTTGTCGGCGCATGCGCGAAGGCCGCAACTCCACAGGCACCGACGGCAAGGACAAGCCATTCCGGATCGAGCCATTGCAAGGTCGCAACGCCGGTCAGCCACAAGAGAATCAATAGACCGGAGTGCATGAAGCGAAAATCCCGTACAAGCGAAAAAGCCCCGGGTGCCGGGCCCGGGGCTCACTTTGCAAGCCGACGATCACCCGAGGCGTTCGAGCAGCCTGTTGGCGGCTTCGCGCTGTGCGGTGGACCCTTCGCGCAAGACCTCTTCGATCAATTCCCGCGCCCCTTCCTTGTCGCCCATCTCTTCATACGCGCGAGCCAGGTCCAGTTTCGTATCGACTTCCTGCTGGACGTCCGGAGACGGAATGACCACATCCTCTTGCGGTTCGCCCGCTGGACTCTCTGCAAGCGGCTCCACCGCCCCAGCCGGCTCGGGCGGCTCGAGATTGAGATCGATGTTCGAGAGGTCGAGCGGGGGCGCTTCTCCGGCTGGATCCGAGGTCGCACTTTCGATATCGAAGTCGAAATCGAGCAGGCTGTTGTCGAAGCCCGTTTGCTCCAGATCCACCACCGACGCATCGTCCTCCGAGGCCGGCTCGTCCATCTGGACCTGCGTCGAGGTCAGATCGATCTCTTCGCCGGACGACACGGTGACGATCCCATGGTCGGCCGCCTCATCAACATCCCGGTCGCCACCGGAGGCGTCGAGCCCCTTTTCGGCCATCGCCAGGTCGAACTCGTCTCCGAGCATCGTCGCATCCATGGACCGATCGTGTCGCGGCGACATCAGGTCGGCCATGACATCCGATTCGGTCGCCACGCCCGGTAGTTCCGGAACGACGGAATCGGCCGATCGTTCTCCCGACTCTTCGCCGATATCGAGGTCGAGCACCAGATCGTTGTCCCCTGCTTCGGGCACGCGATCGGCTTCCAGCTTCCCGATTGCGGACCTGTCTTCGGTGGCTTCTGTGGTTTCGGCCGCCTCATCGCCCCCGAGATCGAAGTCGAGCACCGAAAGATCCTCGGCGGACGGTTCCTCGCTTGGCACAGCCGCGGCATCGACCGCCTCGGCGACATCGGCATCGCTACCGTCTTCCATCGCCTGGGACAGCCGCCCGAGGTCCCCGGGCATGGTCCACGTATCCTTGAGCTGGGAAGGGCTGGGCTCGACAACCGGCACGGAAGTCGTGAAGTCGAGATCTCCAAGCTGGCTCGGTGGCGCGGTTTCCTCCGCAGACGGCTCGCCGTCGGAAGATGCGCTGCCGGCGGCCACGCCGGCGGCAGCGGCGGCACCGAGCGCGGCGACTCCAGCACTGCCGCCAGCCATACCGCCCTTTCCGGGTTCGGTCTGCGGTGCAAGCACCTCATCCTCGCCAGGCCCTTTCTTGAGCGCATACAAGGGGTTCTCCGGATCGAGCTTGCGCCCCATCTCCGCGGCTTTCGCCCAGTCTCCCCCCTCCCCGCCGGTACGGGAATAGAGGTCGGTTGCGACCGACTCGAACTGGCGCAGGCTTTGCCGCTGCGCGTAGATTTCGAGCAGCTTCAGGTAGATCGCGCCACGCGAAGCATCCGCCTTGAGCGCATCGAGCAGGATCTCCTCGGCCTGCGCATCCCGACCATAGGCCATATAGACGTCGGCCTCGGCCACCGGATCGACTCCTTCGTCAGCATCGATCGCGGAAAGCCCGGACTGGCTGAAGTCGGTGTGCAGCACGCTGCTGCTGCCCGTATCGACGCTCTGGCCGCCCTTGCCGCCGAACACCGATTGCGCCTCGGACGGAAACTCGGTCAGGCCGGAGGGCTCTTCGCTCTCTCCTGCCTTGCGCCGCTGACGCATCTTGAATCCCGCATAGGCCAGCAGGAGCGCGAGGATACCTCCCCCTCCGGCAAGCAGCTTCGGATCCTCGAGCAGGGCATCCAGGAAGGTCGGTTCCGGCGCCGGTGTCGGCGCAACAGGCGCAGGCCGCGGAGTCGGTCGCGGTTCGGGCTGAGGGGCCGGTTCGGCGCGCACGGGAGGGGCCGGTGCAGGCTCGGGCGCAACGGCCGGGCGCTCTGCAGGAACCTCTGCCGGCGCCTCGGCGACAACCGGCTCAGCCGGCTCTGCGGCTTCTTCGGTCGGAGCCTCGAGTACCGGGGGCGGCGCGGGCAACTCCTCGGCCGGTGCAGCCGGCGTCTCCTGCGTGACGGCGGGCACCTCCACACCGCTCGCGGCCAGTTGTTGCTGCATCTGCGCGAGGCTTTGATTACGCAACTCGATCAGGCGCTGCATGTCGAGAATGCTCTGCTCGAGTTCGGAGAGCCGCGCATGGGCTTCCTCGAGCGCCCGTTCGCGCGCGGTCAGCTCCTCTTCCAGCGCTTCGAGCCGTGCGAGTCGGGTAGGCTCGCCGTCCGTAGGCGCACCCGACACCTCGACCCGATCCACGGGTTGCTCGGCCCGCGGGGCGTCATCGACGCGCGGGACGATCTCACCGACCGCCTCGCGACCAACCTCTGGGGCAGGCGCGGCTGGTCGGGCCGCGACCGTCCCGGCGAGACGGCTCCGATAGGCTTCGAAGTCGGCCGCCTGGGCCACGACCTCACGACGCGCCTGCGCTGGATCGAGCACAAGGGCGGAATTGCGATCCGGGATGCTGAGAATCGCGCCGGCGCGCAGCCGGTTGATGTTTCCGTCGTCGAATGCGGCAGGATTCTCGCGCAGCAACGCGATCAGCATCTGTTCGAGCGTCACGCCTTCCGGACGGTGACGATTGGCGATCCCGCGAAGCGTGTCACCACGCTGAACCCGGTAGTCTCCAGCCGGAGCGGCCGGCCGGGCCGCCACGGTCGGCGCCGCTGCCGGCGCTGCGGACGGCGGCTGAACGACAGCCGCCGTCGGCCGGACAGCCTCGATCGGATCGAGCAGGAAGGTGTATTCCCGCAGCATCCGCCCGGTGGCCCAGCTCAACTCGACGAGGACCTCCAGAAAGGGCTCGTCGACCGGCCGATCGCTGATCAGACGGACCACGGATCGGTTGCCCCGGGTCTCGACGCTGACCTGTACCGCGCTCATCACCGGAGAGTACGTGACATTGGCGCGCCGGAACGCCTCGACCGATGCAATCCGTGCGGACAGGGTCTGAAGTTCCTGCTGCGTGGCCGAGAGTTCGATCTCCGCACGCAACGGCTGGCCGAGTCCGCTTAGGACATTGATCGCTCCGAGCCCGGCTGCATGACTACCGAAGGGAAGCGTGGCAATCGCGCCGGCAATGAGGGTCGCCTTGAGGGATTTTTTCATAGCAGTCATGTCTATTCACGCACCCCAACGGGCGCCAGGTTTCGCGGAACGCGGCGTCGCCGACACCACGATGGCATCTGCTTCCCTAGCAATCTAGCATTTTCTTTAAGATTGTGCAGCAATTCTTTAATTCATAACGAACTTTGCAAATACTGCGATTTCTGGGGAAAAAACGGTCCGATCACACATCTTTTAACCGCGACGCGGACGCCCGTTCAGCGCTCGAGCAGAATCCTCAACATGCGCCGCAAGGGTTCGGCCGCACCCCACAGCAACTGGTCGCCGACGGTGAAGGCACCGAGGTATTCCGGCCCCATCGCGAGCTTGTGCAGACGCCCGACCGGGATCGACAACGTACCCGTGACCGCTGCCGGCGTCAGCTCCCGCTCCGTCGTTTCACGATCGTTGGGGACGACGCGCACCCAGTCGTTCGCGCTGGCGATGATGTCGCTGACTTCATCTAACGGCACATTCTTCTTCAACTTGATGGTCAGGCCTTGCGAATGGCACCGCATCGCCCCGATCCGCACGCAGATGCCGTCGATCGGAACGCTGCCTTCGCTGCGGAACGGCGGCAGACCGAGGATCTTGTTGCATTCGGCACCGCCCTTCCACTCCTCCTTGGACTGACCCTCGTCGACGGGGACATCGATCCAGGGGATCAGGCTGCCCGCAAGCGCGGTGTTGCGGAAATTCTTCACCGGGAAATCGGACGAGCGCATCGTCGCAGCGACCTTGCGATCGATTTCCAGAATGGCCGAGCGGGGATCGTCCAGTTCGTCGGCGACCGCCGCATGCAGCATGCCCATCTGCGAAATCAGTTCGCGCATGTTCTGGGCGCCCGCTCCGGAGGCTGCCTGATAGGTCATCGCCGATACCCATTCGACCAGCCCCTTCCGGAACAGGCCGCCAATCCCCATGAGCATCAGTGAGACCGTGCAGTTGCCCCCGATCCAGTTCCGCCCGCCCTTGGCGAGCGCATTCTTGATTACGTCGAGGTTGACCGGGTCGAGGATGATCACCGCATCGTCGGCCATGCGCAACGCGCTGGCCGCATCGATCCAGTGTCCGCTCCAGCCCGCTTCCCGAAGCTTCGGGTACACCGCCTTCGTATAATCACCACCCTGGCAGGTCACCACGATATCGCACGACTTGAGCGCATCGATGTTCATGGCATCCTGCAACGGCAGCCCGGCGGGCTTGTCCCCGAACACCGGCGCATCGCCACCAGCATTGGATGTCGAAAAATAGACGGGTTCGATGTGATCGAAATCGCCCTCTTCGGCCATGCGCTGCATCAGCACCGAGCCGACCATTCCGCGCCAACCGACCAGACCTACCTTGTTCATGTGCGTCTTCCTCGTTTCGATTAATTCATCAGGGCTGCGAGCACCGCATCGCCCATCTCGCGCGTACCGACGAGCGTGGTGCCGGGCTCGTGGATGTCTCCGGTACGACAGCCCTGGGCGAGCACCTGCTTGACCGCACGCTCGATTCGCTGCGCCGCTTCCTCCAGGCCGAAGGTATAGCGCAGCATCATCGCCGCGGAAAGGATCATCGCCAGCGGATTCGCCACACCCTTGCCCGCGATATCGGGTGCCGAACCGTGGCAAGGCTCGTACAGTCCCTTGTTGCGTTCGTTCAGCGACGCGGACGGCAGCATCCCGATCGACCCGGTCAGCATGGAGGCTTCATCCGAAAGAATATCGCCGAACATGTTGCCGGTGACCATCACGTCGAACTGTTTCGGTGCCCGCACCAATTGCATCGCGGCATTGTCGACGAGCATGTGCGACAGCTCCACGTCCGGATACTCGGCTGCGAGCTCCGACATGACATCGCGCCATAGCTGCGTGGTCTCGAGCACGTTCATCTTGTCGACCGAACACAGGCGCTTGCCGCGCTTTCGCGCCGCCTCGAACGCCACCCGGCCAATTCGACGGACTTCGCTTTCGGCATAGTGCATCGTATTGAAGCCGAACCGTTCGGTCTTGCCGTCGACCTCCCGCAACTCGATTCCGCGCGGCTGTCCGAAATAGATGTCGCCGGTGAGTTCGCGCACGATCAGGATGTCCAGCCCGGCCACGATCTCGGGCTTGAGCGACGATGCGTTGGCAAGCTCCGGATACAGGATGGCCGGTCGCAGGTTCGCGAACAAGCCGAGTTCCTTGCGGATCGCGAGCAAGCCACGCTCCGGCCGCTGCTCACGCGGCAGGCCGTCCCACTTCGGACCACCGACGGCTCCGAGCAGCACTGCATCGGCCGCCTTTGCGAGCCTGGAAGTCGCCTCGGGGTACGGACTGCCGGTGGTATCGACCGCGCAACCACCCAACAAGGCCTGCTCCATCTCGAATCCAAGTGCCAGGGCATCGAGCACACGGATCGCCTCGGCCATGATTTCGGGACCGATCCCGTCTCCGGGCAATACACAGATCTTCATCGATTTCTCGCTTCTTCAACTCGCCTCGGAGGCGAAGTAGTACGGATGTTCGGTACGGCGCTTCTGTTCGAAAGCGCGAATCTCGTCGGCATGGCGCAAGGTGAGTCCGATATCGTCCCAGCCGTTCAGCAGGCATTCCTTGCGGAACGGATCGACCTCGAAGCGCACGACGGAGCCGTCTGGGCGGGTGACGGTCTGTGCCGCAAGGTCGACGACGAGCCGATAGCCCTCCGAGGCGACGCACTCCCGGAACAGGAGGTCGACCTGATCGGCCGGCAGGACGATCGGCAGCAATCCGTTCTTGAAGCAGTTGTTGAAGAAGATATCCGCGAAGCTCGAACCGATCAGCGCGCGAAACCCGAAGTCCTCGAGCGCCCATGGCGCATGTTCCCGCGAACTTCCGCAACCGAAATTGTCCCGCGTGAGCAGGACCTGCGCACCGGCGTAGCGCGGCTGGTTGAGGATGAAATCCGGGTTGAGCGGACGCGCACCGCAGTCCTGCCCCGGTTCCCCCCGGTCGAGATAGCGCCACTCGTCGAACAGGTTCGGACCGAAGCCGCTACGCTTGATCGACTTCAGGAACTGCTTGGGAATGATCGCATCGGTGTCGACGTTGGCACGGTCGAGCGGCGCAACCAGTCCGTCGAGAGACGTGAAGGGCTTCATCATCGGACGGCCCTCTGGATGGCTTCTCCACCCTTCTCGATATCCTTGCCTACACCGTGGATCGTATTGCACCCGGCTGCGAGAAACCCGAGAAGCGCCAGCGAAGCGGCGACGAGGATCTTCTTCATGTTCGATTTCTCCTTGTTCAGATCAGTGAACGCACATCGGTGAAGCGGCCCGTGACCGCCGCCGCGGCCGCCATCGCCGGGCTCACCAGATGGGTACGCCCGCCGGCACCCTGGCGGCCCTCGAAGTTCCGGTTCGAGGTCGATGCGCAATGCTCGCCCGGCTCCAGCCGATCGGCGTTCATCGCCAGGCACATGGAGCACCCTGGTTCGCGCCATTCGAACCCTGCGGCCATGAAGATCTCGTGCAGACCCTCCGCCTCGGCCTGGCGCTTGACCAGGCCGGACCCCGGCACCACGAGCACGCGCTTGACGCTCGCGGCCTTGCTGCGACCTTTCGCAATGGCAGCCGCTTCGCGCAGATCCTCGATTCGCGAGTTCGTGCATGAGCCGATGAACACCTGATCGACGGGAATCTCCGAGATCGGCGTGTTCGGCGCAAGACCCATGTAGCGCAACGCCCGCTCCATTCCCTCTCGGCGCACCGGATCGCCGACGGCCGCCGGATCGGGCACCCGGTCGCCGACCGCGACGACCATCTCCGGCGACGTACCCCAGGTCACCTGCGGCGCAATGCGGGAAGCATCCAGTTCGACCACCTTGTCGAACACCGCGCCCTCGTCCGAGCACAGTGTCCGCCAGTATTCGACCGCCTGCTCCCAGAGGGCACCGGCAGGCGCATACGGCCGGCCTCGCAGGTATTCGATCGTCGTATCATCGACAGCCACCAGACCCGCACGTGCACCGGCCTCGATCGCCATGTTGCAGATCGTCATGCGGCCTTCCATGGAGAGCGCACGGATGGCACTGCCTCCGAACTCGATTGCGTACCCGGTCCCGCCGGCGGTACCGATGACACCGATGACCGCCAGCACGACATCCTTGGCCGTCACCCCCGACTGCAGCTCGCCATCGACGCGGACGAGCAGCGTCTTCGACTTCTTCTGAAGCAGGCATTGCGTGGCCAGCACGTGCTCGACTTCCGAAGTGCCGATCCCATGAGCGAGACAGGCGAACGCACCATGCGTCGAGGTGTGCGAATCTCCGCACACGACCGTCATTCCGGGCAGGGTCGCGCCGTTCTCGGGCCCGATCACATGGACGATCCCCTGGCGCTCATGTCGGAACGGGAAGTAGGCCAGCGCGCCGACTTCACGGATGTTCGCGTCCAGCGTCTCGACCTGCTGGCGAGACACCGGGTCCTGGATGCCCGCCTCCCAGTGGTCGGTCGGGGTATTGTGGTCGGCCGTCGCGACGATGGAACCGACCCGCCACGGCTTGCGCCCAGCCAGCTTGAGGCTTTCGAAGGCCTGCGGACTCGTGACCTCGTGCACCAGATGCCGGTCGATATAGATCAGTGCGGTACCGTCGGCCTCCTGTCGGACAAGGTGGCTCGACCAGAGCTTTTCATAAAGGGTTTGGGGCTTCATCCGTCGTGTTCCAGGCGTGAGGCTTGCAGGTTCCGTCGACGGATCCGGGGGGTTTCCGAACACCCCGAATCCGGCTCGACAGCACAGGAAAATAGCCGTTAATTATTTCACAGCAGGCCCGGCCTGAACAGTTCAGCGCCTTGCCGCCTGGTAGAGCGGCATGACGCGGTTTGCGGCATCGGTCAGCTCGCGCTTGCGATCGGCGTGACTCGGATGGGTCGACAGCCACTGCGGCGGGGCGGCGTTCGAGCGCGCCGCCATCTTGTCCCACAGCGTGACCGCAGCGCGCGGATCGTAGCCCGCGCGGGCCGCCAGTTCGACACCCATGCGATCGGCCTCGGTCTCGTGCAGCCGCGAGTGCGGCAACTCGAACGTCACTCGCGCCACCGTACTCATCAGATCCTGGCCGATCTCGCCCATTCCCAGCAGCGCCCCGGCAACGGACACACCCAATCCGGTCGCCATCGCACGCGACGCCCGCTCGCGCGCATGCTCGCGCAGGGCATGGGCCATTTCGTGGCCGAGCACCGCAGCGATCTCGTCATCGCTGAGCTGGAGCTGGTCGATCAGACCGGAATAGATCGCCATCTTTCCGCCGGCCATGCACCAGGCGTTCAACTGATCGGATTGAAGGATGTTGATCTCCCAGTTCCAACCTCGTGCATCGGCTCGGAATATCCCGGTTTGCGACACCAATCGGTTCGTGATCGTGCGGACCCGCGCCAACTGCCGTGCATCGCGATTCAGGAGGTTCTTCTTCCGTGCTTCGGCAAGAATCTGCTGGTATTGCTGATTGGACGCCTCCTCCATCTGCTGCGCCGAGACCATCATCATCTGCGTGCGGTCCACGCCCACCGCCCCGGCCCCCGTCGTCTGCACGGTCTGGCAACCGACCATCACCGTTGCGGCCACCATGGCCATCGCGAGCTTCATGCTCCAGGTTCTCATCGTTCTTCACTCCAGACCGACCGGCTCAGGGGATGGATTTCCACCCCTTCGCCAGCCACAACAATCCCATAAACGCCAGCCCGGAACCCAGCGTAAAGGTCCAGGCCGGCCCGATGCTCTCCCACGTGAAACCGCTCAGCAAGCCGCCGACCATACCGCCCGCGCCGAAGGACAGGCTCCCGTAGAGCGCCTGTCCTCTCGATTGGAGCTTGCCTGGGAACCATAGGTTCACCAGTGCGATCGCGGCCGCATGATAGGCCCCGAAGGTCGCGCCGTGCAGCACCTGAGCAAAGATCAGCACCCCGGGGCTCCCCACCCCCCAGCCGATCAGCACGAAGCGCACGACCGCGGAAAGAAACGCGCACATCAGGATCGCGCGCATCGAAAAACGGCGCATCAGTCGCGGCATGACCAGGAACACGCCGATCTCCGCGATCACCCCCAGCGTCCACATCCAGCCGACCACGGCCTTGCCGTATCCATTGTCGACCAGGTAGATGGAGTAGAAAACGTACAAGGCCCCATGCGCGGCCGACATGAAGAAGCACCCCCCGAGCAGGGCCCGGACCTCGGGACGTCGCAGCGTCGCCCCGAGCCCGATCCCGTCCCGTGCGGCTTGTGGCCGGCCCGCTTCGGGAACGGCGAACGCATAGCCGACGATTCCTGCCAGTACGAGGGCCGTCATCCACAGCATCGACGAGATCGGAACATGGTCGAGGATATGGCCGATCCCGAGCACCGCGACGATGAAGCCGACCGAGCCCCACACCCTGATGCTGCTGTAGCGATGCCCTTCGTCGCCCAGGTGATTGAAGGTCATGCTCTCGACCAGGGGCAGCGCCGCACTCCAGAAGAACGCCATCAACGCCATGCCGACGAAGACACCGGCAAACTCGGTCGTGAAGAAAAAGATCGAGAAGCCCGCCAAACTGGCCAGTGCCGACATGCGTACGATCGGCACGCGCATGCCGGTGCGCTCGGCAAGCCAGCCCCACAGGTTCGGTGCAACGATCCTCATGACCTGCATCAGCGACATCAGGATCGCGATATCCGTCGCCGAGAAGGCCAGCGACTGCAGATACAGCGTGAAATACGGGGAGAATGCGCCGATGAAGGCGAAATAGAAAAAGTAGTAGCCGGACAGGCGCCAGTACGGGAGCATGCCCGATTGTAACCGGCCGAAACCCCGGGACTACGGCCGAGGGGGCTGTTGCCGGCCGTCCGGTGCGAGCGCCGCGATGCGCGGTGTCGAGGTGCTCACGTCCGCACACTGCGCACGATGTCGCAACGCATGGTCCATCAGCACCAGGGCCAGCATCGCCTCGGCGATCGGCGTTGCGCGAATCCCCACGCAGGGGTCGTGACGCCCATGCGTGTTGACGACTACCGGCCGACCGGCCTTGTCGATCGATCGGCGGTCGAGACGGATGCTCGATGTGGGCTTGATCGCGATGCTGGCAAGAATGTCCTGACCGGTCGAGATCCCACCGACGACGCCCCCGGCGTGGTTCGACAGAAAGCCTTCCGGCGTCATTTCGTCGGAGTGTTCCGTGCCGCGCTGGGAAACGCATGCGAAACCAGCGCCGATCTCCACGCCCTTGACCGCATTGATGCCCATCATCGCCTGCGCGATGTCGGCATCGAGCCGATCGTAAACGGGTTCGCCCCAGCCGACCGGCACCCCGGCGGCCACAACGTTGATGCGCGCGCCGACCGAATCGCCCGACTTGCGCAGTTGGTCCATGTACGCTTCAAGTTCGGGCACGATGTCGGCGTTGGGCGCGAAGAAGGGATTGCGGCCGACTTCGTCCCAGTCCACGAACGGGATCGCGATCGGGCCCAGTTGGGCCATGTATCCGCGGATGACGATTCCATACCGCTCCTGCAGCCATTTGCGTGCGATCGCACCGGCCGCCACGCGCACCGCCGTCTCGCGCGCCGACGATCGCCCACCCCCCCGGTGATCGCGCACCCCGTACTTCTGCCAGTACGCGTAGTCGGCGTGCCCCGGGCGAAAGGTTTCGGCGATGTTGCCGTAGTCGCGCGAGCGCTGATCCTGATTGCGGATCAGCAGGGCAATCGGCGTTCCGGTGGTGACTCCGTCGAAAACACCGGAAAGAATCTCGACTTCGTCCGGTTCGCGCCGTTGCGTCACATGGCGCGAAGTCCCGGGCTTGCGACGATCGAGTTCAGCCTGGATGTCGGCCGTGGACAGGGAAAGCCCGGGAGGGCAGCCATCGACGACGCAACCGATCGCGGGCCCGTGCGACTCGCCGAAGGAGGTCACGCAGAACAGTTTGCCTGTGGTGTTGCCCGACATGGATTCGTCACCAGGAATTCACGGGTTTTCAGGCCGCGGAGTGTATCACAGGGCACCCCCAGGGCCTGCTCTCACACGCCATGGCGTATGAGAGCAGGCCCTGGACTCCATTCAATGGAAGAACCGCTCCAGCCGCTCGAAGACCTCGTGGTCGGCCCCGTGGCGCCGGACCGAGCACACGTCGACGAGCTTCTCCAGTTGCAGGATCATCTGCTCGAGCCGCAGGTCCTCGAAGACCAGCAGCCAGATCCGGCTTCGTTCCGGATTCGCCATCGGCATGCACAGGATGCCTTCCACATTGAACGCGCGCCGTGCGAACAGATTGCAGATGTGGCTCATCACGCCGGGATGGTTGTTGACTTCGAGTTCCAGCACGACTTTGGCGAATCCGGTCTGCGGCAACGGTTCGGCGACTTGTTCGATCATGTTCAACCTCCAATCATCTCGGTGTTGGCCGCTCCGGGCGGGACCATCGGATACACGAACTGTTCGCGATCGACCGATGCGTGGATCAGGCACGGTCCGGGCCGTGCAAGCACCTGCGCAAGCGTCGCACGAGGATTGGCCGCAGCATCGAGATCGACGCCAGGCACCCCGAAACCCTCGGCAATCTTCACGAAATCCGGCGCTCCCCGGTACTTCGACGCAAAGATGCGCTTGCCGTAGAACAGGTTCTGTTGCTGGTACACCAGACCGAGGGACTGGTTGTTCATCAACACGATCTTGACGTTGAGTCCCTCCTCCGCGAGCGTAGCCAGCTCCTGGATGTTCATCTTCAGGCTTCCGTCGCCGGAAAAGCACACCACGGTCCGGTCGGGTGCGGCAAGGGCGGCACCGATCGCCGCCGGCATGCCGAAGCCCATCGTACCCAGGCCGCCCGATGTCAGCCATTGGCGCGGTCGTCGGAACGGAAAGGCCTGAGCGACCCACATCTGGTGCTGCCCCACATCGGTGGTCACGATCGCATCGTCATCGAGCGTAGCGGCCACGGCGTGGATCAGCCCGTAATGGGAACGCGGGTCATCGAGCCCCGGCATCTGCAACGGATAACGGCTCTTGAGGCTTTCGACATGCGACAGCCAGCGCTTGCGCAATTTCACCTTGACGCGCGGCAGCAAGGCCTCGAGCACGCGCCCGACGTCTCCATGGATGGCCACGTGCGGGGTCTTGATCTTGCCCAGTTCCGAGGGGTCGATATCGATATGGATGATCCGCGCCCCCGGACAGAAACGTGCCGCCTTGCCGATCGCGCGATCGTCGAAGCGGGCGCCGACGCAGACCAGCAAGTCCGCCTCCTCGAGGACGTAATTCGTGTACCGCGCCGCATGCATGCCCAACATCCCGATCGACAGGGGATGGTCGATCGGCATCGCTCCGAGCGCCATCAGTGTCATCGTCGTCGGCAAGCCGCCCTGCTCGGCAAGCATGACCGCCTGATGGGCGGCACCGGAGTGGATGACCCCGCCACCCAGGTAGAGCACCGGCCGCTCGGCCGCGTCGATCATCCGTGCGGCCTCTTCGATCGCCGCCAGATCGAGCGCGCCGCCCGAAGCAGGCGATGCCGGTTCCGGCCACGCCTCGAAAGTCAGCGACTGGTTCTGGACGTCCTTCGGAACATCGACGAGCACCGGACCTGGGCGGCCCGATATGGCGATCCGAAACGCCTCCGGAATCACTTCGAGCAGTTCGGCGGCCGAGCGCACGAGAAAGTTGTGCTTGGTCACCGGGACGGTCATTCCGTAGATGTCGACTTCCTGGAAGGCATCGGTGCCGATCATCGGAAGCGGCACCTGACCGGTGATTGCGACCAGCGGGATCGAATCGAGCCGGGCATCGGCGATCGCGGTCACCAGGTTGGTCGCACCGGGCCCGCTGGAGGCAAAGCACACCTCGGGCCGCCCCGATACGCGCGCCATGCCCTGGGCGATGAAGCCCGCGCCCTGTTCGTGCCTGGCAAGCACGTGACGGATGCTCGTACTGCCCGCAAGGGCATCGTACAGGGGCAGGATCGCGCCACCCGGGATCCCGGCGATCGTCTGGACGCCCTGGCGTTCGAGCAATCGAACGATCAGTTCGGCGCCGTTCATTTGCAACATGGTCTTCTCCTTGGGTCGGTTCGGCATGCAGTCCGGCGTGCGGAAAAGAAAACCCCCGCCGGGCCTGAGCGCCGGCGGGGGTTGGATTCGGTCTGATTCTTGTGGTCCGTGCCCTTACGACGCGCGCATGCCTACGCTGTCTACTACGCGTACGACGGATACGACTACGAAGGACTGGAACACAGGGTTCATGTTGAATCGGATAACGGTCTGGATTGGATTCTAGTCATGCAAGCGCCGAAACGACAAGAAAAATCTCGTTCGACGCCTGAAAGACACATCGACCCGTCTCATGCCTTGCCGTCACGCAACATCCTGCGCAGGATCTTCCCGACGTTCGTCTTCGGCAGTTCGTCACGAAACTCGATCAGGTGCGGCACCTTGTAGGCGGTCAGGTTCTCCTTGCAGTGCGCGATGACCGCTTCGTCCGTGAGGCCGGGATCCTTGCGCACGACGAACAGCTTGACGGCCTCGCCGCTGCGCTCGTCGGGCACGCCCACCGCCGCCACCTCGAGTACGCCCGGGTGGCTCGCGACGACATCCTCGACCTCGTTCGGGAACACGTTGAATCCCGACACCAGGATCATGTCCTTCTTGCGATCGACGATCCGCACGAATCCTGCGTCGTCGATCGTCGCAATGTCACCGGTGCGCAGGAAGCGATCCTCGGTGAAGACGCGCTCCGTCTCCTCGGGCCGGTTCCAGTACTCGCGCATGACCTGGGGTCCGCGAACGCAGAGCTCGCCCGGCTGGCCGAACGCCACTTCCTTGCCGGAATCATCCCGGATACTGACCTCGGTCGACGAAATCGGGAGCCCGATGGAGTGATTGAACTCGGGCAGGTCGAGCGGGTTGATCGTGACGGCAGGAGAGGTTTCAGTGAGACCGTACGCTTCGATCAGTGGCTGCCCCGTCACCTTGCCCCACTTCTCGGCCACCGCCTGCTGAACGGCCATGCCTCCGCCCAGCGCAAAACGCAGGCCGGAGAAGTCCAGCTTCTCGAACTCCGGGTGGTTCAGCAGTGCGTTGAACAGCGTGTTGACCCCGGTGATGACCGTGAACCGGTGCTTGGACATCTCCTTGACGAATCCGGGAATATCGCGCGGGTTGGTGATGAGGACATTGGTCGCGCCGATCTTGAAAAAGGTCAGGCAGTTCGCGGTTAACGAAAAGATGTGGTAGAGGGGCAGCGCGGTTATGATGATCTCGTTCCCCTCGCTGAGGAACGGCCCGATCCAGGCATGCGCCTGCTGGAGGTTCGCGATGATGTTCCCGTGGGTGAGCACCGCGCCCTTGGCCACGCCTGTCGTGCCGCCGGTGTATTGCAGGTAGGCAATGTCCTCGTGCCCGACGTCCACGGGTCGGAGCGCGTGCCGTCCGCCTTTCTCGAGCGCCTCCGAGAACCGCACGCATCCCGGCAGACTCCAGGCGGGGACCATTTTCTTCACATGACGCACGACGAGGTTGACGATCAGGCTCTTCGGAAAACCGAGCATCTCGCCCAGGCTGGTCACAACCACGTTCGACACCCGCAATTCGGGCAGGACACGCTCGAGCGTGTGCGCGAAGTTCTCGACGATGACGATGGTCTCGGCACCGGAATCCCGCAACTGGTGCTCGAGCTCCCGCGCCGTGTAGAGCGGATTGACGTTGACGACGGTGCATCCTGCCCGCAGCGCGCCGAACATCGCGACCGGGTACTGGAGCAGGTTCGGCATCATCAGGGCGACCCGGGCGCCCTTCTTCAGTCCAAGCTCCCCCTGCAGGTAGCCGGCGAACTGCGCCGTGAGCCGATCCAGTTCGGCGTAGCTGATGCTCCGCCCCATGTTGGTGTACGCGGTCCGCTCTGAAAACTTGCGCACGCCCTGCTCGAACAGATCACCGAGCGAGCGGAACTCGTTCACGTCGATCTCGGCAGGAATGCCGGGCGGATAGCTCTTCAGCCAGATCTTTTCCATGTTATCGCCTCCTTGAGTTGGAAAATCTCGCCGGAATGATTTCCGGCTCCGCCCTCCCAAGGCGATCCCCGCGCCAACGGCGGGTCTTCCAGACTCGTGCGACGCCCTGCTGCGCAGGCGACATCGTCTTCTTGTTGTTCCGCTGCTGCGGTGCGCTCTGGCTCGCGCTCAACCCTCGCCGGCCTCTTCGGGCCAATTGCGAATGTAGTTCTTCAGCATACGGTTCTCGAAGCTCTGCTCCTCCAGTACCGCCTTGGCGACATCGTGAAAGGAAACCACGCCCATCAACGTGTCCCCGTCCATGACCGGCAGATAACGCTGATGGTGATCGATCATCAGACGTCGCAACTCGTCCATTTCCATATCCGGCGAGGCGATTCGCGGCCCGGACACCATCGCGTCGCCAATCTCCATCTGCGCCCAGGACGCACCCGCCTGATGGACGGCCTTCAGGACCTCGCGGAAGGTCAGAATCCCGACCATCCGTCCTCCGGAAAAGACCACCAGCGAACCGACATCCTGCTCCGACATGATGTCGACGGCCTCACCGAGCAGTCTGTCGGGCGCGATCGTGTACAGGACCTTGCCCTTGATCGCGAGGATCTCGCTCACCAGCATATCAACCCCTTTGCCATCGCCGCATGATTGCATGCCCCTGCATGGTATTGCATTGCCCCACTCCGAGCCAGCGACCGTCCTGCATGCCGGAGCGTCGCCGTCCTGCGGGACACGTCAGCGCTCGAGCTCACCCAGCTTGTCCTTTCGCTTGGCCCACTCGTCGGCATCGGGCAACGCATCCTTGCGCTCCACGATCGCCTTCCACTGCTTCGACAGTTCCGCATTCAGTTCGATGAAATGCTCCTGCCCCGACGGCACGTCGTCCTCCGCGAAGATCGCCTCGACCGGGCACTCGGGCACGCACAGGGTGCAATCGATGCACTCGTCGGGATCGATCACCAGGAAATTGGGCCCTTCCCGAAAACAGTCCACCGGACAGACATCCACGCAGTCGGTATACTTGCAACGGATACAGGCTTCGGTCACAACGTAGGTCATCTTTCGAGTCTCCAGGCAATTCGTTCGGCCCCGAACCGTACACCGGTCGATGGGTCACGCACAATATATCCGAGGGACGGGCATTTTTACCACGGCAATACGACCGACCTCCACCAAATGGCGGAGAAATTCTTGACGCAGCCGACGGCTTCGCATAACTTTTGCCAGTAGAGAAACGCTATCGAGCGCTTCGGAACCCTCCGGGCGCACACCGACCGAGCTCGGCCGAGTTCGCACTCCCGATCGAAATCACAGTCGCCACCCCTGAAGCGAGGAACCATGAGCGAGCATATCCATTACGTCACCGACGCCAACTTCGAATCCGAAGTCCTGCAGGAGCAGACCCCCGTTCTGGTCGATTACTGGGCCGAATGGTGCGGTCCGTGCAAAATGATCGCTCCGATTCTGGACGACGTCGCCAAGGAGTACGCAGGCAAGCTCAAGGTCGCCAAGCTCAATATCGACGAGAATCAGGAGACACCGGCAAAATTCGGCATTCGCGGTATTCCGACGCTGATGCTGTTCAAGGGCGGCAACGTCGAGGCGACCAAAGTCGGCGCCCTCTCGAAATCGCAGCTGACGGCGTTCATCGACAGCAACCTCTGACTTGACCCAGGGACCCGGACAATAACGCGCTTGCGGCGCCGGACGGGTCCCCGATTCCAGAACGGCGCCGCCAGAACCCCTCCAACATCCCTCCATCCGATTCACTCACCAACGCCCAGTCGCGTCCTACCACCATGCATCTATCGGAGCTCAAAGCCCTCCACGTCAGTCAATTGCTCGAAATGGCCCAGGCCAACGGCATCGACGGCGCCAACCGCCTGAAGAAACAGGAACTCGTATTCGCCCTGCTCAAGAATCGCGCCAAGAAGGGCGAGCCGATCTACGGCGATGGCGCACTCGAGGTCCTTCCGGACGGCTTCGGTTTCCTGCGCTCGCCGGATACCTCCTACCTGGCCGGGACCGACGACATCTACGTGTCTCCGTCGCAGATCCGGCGCTTCAATCTGCACACCGGCGACACCATCGAGGGCGAGATCCGCACGCCCAAGGACGGCGAGCGCTACTTCGCGATGGTCAAGCTCGACAAGATCAACGGCGAGCCACCCGAGAACTGCAAGCACAAAATCCTGTTCGAGAACCTCACGCCGCTGCACCCGAACGAGTGCCTGAAGCTCGAGCGCGAAATGCGCGGAGAGGAGAACGTGACCGGTCGCGTCATCGACATGATTGCGCCGATCGGCAAGGGGCAGCGCGGACTGATCGTGTCGCCTCCGAAGAGTGGCAAGACGGTGATGCTGCAGCACATCGCCCACGCGATCATCACCAATCATCCGGACGTGGTCGTGATCGTGCTGCTGATCGACGAACGCCCCGAGGAAGTCACCGAGATGCAGCGCTCGGTGCGCGGCGAGGTGGTTGCCTCGACCTTCGACGAGCCGGCTTCGCGACACGTGCAGGTCGCCGAAATGGTCATCGAGAAGGCCAAGCGCCTGACCGAGCACAAGAAGGACGTGGTGATCCTGCTCGACTCGCTCACGCGACTCGCGCGCGCCTACAACACGGTCGTTCCGGCGTCGGGCAAGGTGCTGACCGGCGGCGTTGACGCCAACGCGCTGCAAAAGCCCAAGCGTTTCTTCGGTGCGGCCCGCAACATCGAGGAAGGCGGCAGCCTCACGATCATCGCCACCGCGCTGATCGACACCGGCAGCCGCATGGATGACGTGATCTACGAAGAGTTCAAGGGCACCGGCAACCTCGAACTGCATCTGGACCGCCGCATGGCCGAGAAGCGAGTCTATCCGGCCATCAACGTGAACCGCTCGGGCACCCGCCGCGAGGAGTTGCTGATGAAGCCGGACATCCTCCAGAAGGTGTGGATCCTGAGGAAGCTGCTCTACGGCATGGACGACATCGACGCGATGGAATTCCTGCTCGACAAGATCAAGGCCACCAAGAACAACGCAGAGTTCTTCGACGCGATGCGCCGCGGCTGAACGGCGGCACACACAAAAAACGCCACCCGAGGGTGGCGTTTTTCTTGGGGCAGCGGCGGGACCGCAGCTGCTCAGGAATAGTCGAAGAAACCCTTGCCGGTCTTGCGCCCGAGGTAGCCGGCCTCGACCATCTCGACGAGCAGCGGCGCGGGACGGTACTTGGGATCCTTGAAGCCCTCGAACAGCACCTGCATGACCGCAAGCTGGACATCCAGGCCGATCAGGTCGCACAGCGCCAGCGGGCCGATCGGATGGTTGCAGCCGAGCTTCATCGCCTCATCGATTTCGGCCGCCGTTGCCAACCCCTCTCCAAGCGCGAACACCGCCTCGTTGATCATCGGGCACAGCATGCGATTTACGACGAACCCCGGACTGTTCTTTACCTGCACGGGGGTCTTGCCGATCTCCTTCGAAACCGTCTCGACCGCAGCATAGGTCTCGTCGGAGGTCTGCAGGCCGCGGATCAATTCGACCAGCGCCATGACCGGCACCGGGTTGAAGAAGTGCATGCCGATCACGCGGGGCGCACGGGAAGTCGATGCCGCCAGCCGGGTAATCGAGATTGACGAGGTGTTCGTCGCGATGATCGCATCCTGCTTCAGGGTCTTGTCCAGCTGCGCGAAGATCTTGAGCTTGAGATCCAGGTTCTCGGTGGCTGCCTCGATGACGAGATCGACATCGGAAACCGCCGACAGGTCCGTCGAGGTTCCGATGCGGGCCATGACTTCGGCCTTCTGCGCCTCGGTCATCTTTTCCTTTTTCACGAGCCGTGCGAGGCTGCCGTCAATCGTCTTCAGGCCGCGCTCGAGCGCCGTATCTGCGACGTCGGTCATGACCACGTCGAAACCGGCCACCGCGAAGGCCTGCGCGATGCCGTTGCCCATCGTCCCGGCGCCCACGACGCCAATCCTGCGAAGTTCCATTCCAACCACTCCTGTATCGATTCGTCCAAGGGATTCGACCGCCGCATCCATACCGCAGCGTATGGCACGACTGTAGCGCACTTCCTACCCCGAAGGCCAGCCTTCCGCACCACGCTTGGCGGCGTATCGATGGACAGCCTCGTCGCTTGCCGATACGCTCCCGACATGACTGCACTCGACTGGATGCGCGGCCGTTCCCGTGTTGTTCTGGCACTGACCCTGCTGGCCATGGTCGGCGGTCTCATCCTTGCCTTCTGGCTGCTGTTCCACCACGTTCGCCCCGCACCGCCGCGCACCGTCACGATGGTCACGGGTGCTCCCGGAGGCGCCTATGCACTCTATGGCGAGCGCTACCGCCAGGCCCTTGCACGGGAGGGGATCGAACTGGTGCTGCGTTCCTCGTCCGGGTCGATCGAGAACCTGCGCGTGCTGATGACCGAGCCAGGGATCGAGCTCGGGTTCATCCAGGGCGGCATCGCCAACGATCCCGAATCCCGTGACCTGATGTTGCTCGGCAGCATGTATTTCGAACCGGTGTGGTTGTTTCATCGCCTGGACGAGCCACTGACCCGCCTCACGCAGTTGGAGGGTCGCCGTGTTGCAGTCGGCGCCTTCGGCAGCGGCACGCAGTTGCTCGCACTGCAACTGCTGGCGACGACCGATCTGGCGGTTGACAGCCCGGGATGGCTGCCGGTCGGGGGCGAGGATGCGGCCGTGGCCCTGCTCGAAGGACGCATCGATGCGGCGTTCATGATTGCCGGTGCGGACGCACCGACCGTGCGCAAGCTGCTCGCCGGAGAAGGCATCCGGATTGCCGAGCTCGATCACGTCGACGCCTATGCACGGCGGATTCCACAGTTGACCGTCCAGACGCTGCCCGCCGGCGCGATCGACCTCGCCGGCCCGAATCCCCCACGCGATCTGCGACTGCTCGGCGCCACCGCCAACCTCGTCGCCCGTTCCGACCTGCATCCGGCGATCATCAGCCTGCTCATGCAAAGCGCCCGCGAGATCCACGGCACGCCGGGCCTGCTCCAGCAAGCGGGCGAGTATCCGAACATCCGCACACGTGACCTGCCCCCCAGCGGTGTCGCACAGCGCTTCCTCGAGACCGGACCTTCCTTCCTGCAGCGCTACCTGCCGTTCTGGCTGGCCGTGCTGGCCGACCGGCTGCTGGTGTCCCTGCTGCCGTTGATCGCGGTCATGATTCCGTTGATGCGCGTCGCACCGGCCCTGTACGCATGGCGCATGCGTTCGCGCATCTACCGCTGGTACGGCGAGCTGAAGTTTCTCGAACAGGCGATCCACGACCGACCGGACGCCGACCGTACCGAAGACTACCTGGCACAGCTCGACCGCCTCGAGGAGCGAGCCAACCACATTCGGATTCCGCTGGCCTACAACAACGAGCTCTATACGCTGCGCGAGCACATCCAGCTCGTCCGCCGCAAGCTGCTCGGCCACATGGCAGACCTTCCGGAGCAGTCGCGGACGTAGGTTGTACCGTAAGGCGCGGCCTGCACACCAATGAATTCGTGCAAGATTTCCATCGCGGCGCCGGGGGTCCGGAGCGACGGAGCCGACTCATTGCGGCGATTGGAGCCTTGTTGGAGGCCGAAAAGGAAGAAAGGGAACCTTGCGGTTCCCTTTCTCGTATGGCGGAGTGGACGGGACTCGAACCCGCGACCCCCGGCGTGACAGGCCGGTATTCTAACCAACTGAACTACCACTCCAAAACTGCCTCCGGCGATTTCCCGCCGGCTTGCGATCCGTGCTGCGCACGTCCCGCGCTGTCTGGCGTCCCCACGGGGATTCGAACCCCGGTTACCGCCGTGAAAGGGCGATGTCCTAGGCCTCTAGACGATGGGGACCTAGCGTTTCTTCCTGCGGTTGGTGGAGGTAAGCGGGATCGAACCGCTGACCTCTTGCATGCCATGCAAGCGCTCTCCCAGCTGAGCTATACCCCCCCGACAGAGCTGCGCATTATAGCTTTGCACACTTCCCGCTGCAAGCCCGGACCCCCACTTGACGACGATCCAGGCCGTTTACGCGACGACCCGTCGTCGCGGTGAAGCTGGCGGAGTGGACGGGACTCGAACCCGCGACCCCCGGCGTGACAGGCCGGTATTCTAACCAACTGAACTACCACTCCAAAACTGCCTCCGGCGACTTCCCGCCGGCTTGCGATCCGTGCTGCGCACGTCCCGCGCTGTCTGGCGTCCCCACGGGGATTCGAACCCCGGTTACCGCCGTGAAAGGGCGATGTCCTAGGCCTCTAGACGATGGGGACCTAGCGTTTCTTCCTGCGGTTGGTGGAGGTAAGCGGGATCGAACCGCTGACCTCTTGCATGCCATGCAAGCGCTCTCCCAGCTGAGCTATACCCCCGACCGCGAAAGAGCGCGCATTATAGGGCGGTCCCAAAACCGTGTAAAGCGCGATCCGCTCAAACCACCTTACCCGGATTCATGAGCCCTTTCGGGTCGAGCGCATGCTTGAGCGTGCGCATCAGCTCGAGCTCGATCTCCGGCTTGTAGCGGCGGACTTCTTCGCGCTTGAGCTGCCCCAGGCCGTGTTCG
>JBJHDM010000018.1:0-50837 GCA_050486545.1 Rhodocyclaceae bacterium
CACTCCCACCGAAGAGCGACTTCAGCGGGAGTGAGTGAATAATACAAGGGTGGATTCGCGCCAAAGGCGCAATCCACCGATGTGCGGGATGTAGCGCCGATTGGCGGCTTGCTTCGCGAAGCCGCCCTACGCGTTTGCTTGCGCAGTTTTCGAGCGCAGACGAAAAAGCGCGCTGCCCCGTCGGAACGGGCCAGCGCGCAAGGGGGGACGGGTTGGACGAACGGGGTGGGGTCAGAAGCGGTAGCCGAGGCCGACCATGAACACCCACGGGTCGATGTCGACGTTGACGCGGACCTTCGATCCGCCCAGGCGTGCGGTGGCCTTGGTGTCGATGTCCATGTACCAGACGGCCGCGTTGAACATCAGGCGGTCGTTGATCTTCCAGTCCGAGCCCAGTTGCAGCGCGAGACCGACCGAATCGCTCAGCTTGAGGCGGGAGAAACCCTGGTCCTTTCGGGTGCCGGTGAGGCTCTTGTCGAAGAAGAAGGTGTAGTTGATGCCGGCGCCGACGTAGGGTTGCCAGCGCGAGGTCGGATCCATCGGGTAGTACTGCAGCGTTACGGTGGGGGGCAGGTGCTTGACGTCGGCGAGCTTGCCGTCGAGTCCGCCGAGCCCCTTGACGCCGATACGGTGCTTGAACGGGGTGGCGGCCAGCAGTTCGATGGCGAGATTGTCGGTGAGCATGTAGCCGAAGGTCAGGCCGAGCTGGGTGTTGTTGCTGACGGTGGCCTTGCCGCCGATCTTCGCGCCGTCTAGGCGGAACTGCGAACTCTTGTCGTTGGGAGCGACGACGGCCGCGCCCGCGCGAACGAGGATGTCTCCTTGCTGGTGGGCGAGAGCCGGTGCGGCGGCGAGGCCGAGTGCGAGGGCGGTGACGACAACGGTTGTCTTCATGATGGTAATGCCATAGGCATGTGGTTGCAGATGAAAACCATATTAAAGCCGTGGTTATTGCCAGTTTTGATATAAGTCAAAACTGTCTCTGATTTAGAGTTGATCCAGATCAAAAAGTATTGCGATGCCGCAAACTGCATCCGGCTGGAAGATGCCGTCTTTGCGTTCGATGCGGGATCCGGGTGTTTTCGATTGCCGCGCCGCGCTGCAGTGCAGCGCCGGCGGGGTGGGGCAGCGTGTGAGCCCCGGGGGAGGCGTCAGGCGGGCTCGAAATGCTCGAGCATGAGTTGCAGCGAGGTGATGCCGTTGAACTCGTTGGGTGCGAGGCGGAACGCGGCACGAATCCGCTCGCCCGGTGAGTCGACGCAGTTGAAGCGGATCGCGTCGAACTGCGTGCCGTTCTTCGACAGGCGAAGCTTGAGGTGTCGATCCTTGAGCAGGCGACGGCTTTCGACCACGAAGCAGTCGTCGAACAGCGGTGCGGGAAAGCCCTGGCCCCAGATGTCCTGCTCGATCAGGCGTGCCGATTGCAGCGTCATCCAGCCCGCCTCGAGCGCGCCGTCGGTTTCGATGCGTCGCGCCAGCTGCGCCGGTTCGAGCAAGGACTGGACGACCTGCTCGAAGGCTTCGGCGAAACGCGGGTAGTCGCTCTCGCGGATGGTCACGCCGGCGGCCATGGCGTGCCCCCCGAAGCGCAACAGGAGGTCGGGGTACTGCTTGCTCACGAGATCCAGGGCGTCGCGCAGGTGGAGCGTCGGAATCGATCGCCCCGAGCCTTTCAGCTCTCCTTCGTTGCCGCGGGCGAAGGTGAAGACCGGGCGATGCAGCCGTTCCTTGATCCGTCCGGCGACGATGCCGATGACGCCCTGGTGCCATTCCGGTTCGAACAGGCTCACCGAAGCCGTGTTGCCGGGATCGAATGCAGCCAGGCGTTCGAGCGCATCGTCCTGCATGTCCTGTTCGACGCTGCGCCGTTCGCGGTTGAGCCGGTCGAGATCCTGGACGATGTTGAGTGCGCGGGCCGGGTCGTCGGTGATCAGGCATTCGATCCCCAGGCTCATGTCGGACATGCGCCCCGCGGCGTTCAGGCGGGGGCCGAGCGCGAAACCGAGATCGAAGGTGCTGGCCCGTTCCGGTTCGCGGCCGGAGACCGCGAACAGGGCACGCAGCCCGGGTTGCACACGCCCGGCGCGGATGCGTGCGAGGCCTTGTGCGACGAGAATGCGGTTGTTGTGGTCGAGCCGGACCACGTCGGCGACGGTGCCGAGCGCGACGAGGTCGAGCAGGTCGGCGAGATTCGGTTCCGTCTTGCCGGCAAAGGCGCCGCGTTCGCGCAGTTCCGCCCGCAGGGCGAGCATCGTGTAGAACATCACGCCGACGCCGGCCAGCGACTTGCTCGGGAAGTCGCAACCGGGCTGGTTGGGATTCACGATGACGTCGGCCTCGGGCAGGGTGTCGCCGGGCAGGTGGTGGTCGGTGATGACGGTGGCCATGCCGAAGCTGCGGGCGGCGGCGACGCCTTCGACGCTGGCGATGCCGTTGTCGACGGTGATGAGCACGTCGGGCTCCATCGTGGCCGCCAGTTCGACGATCGCCGGCGTTAGTCCGTAGCCGTATTCGAAGCGGTTCGGGACCAGGTAGGCGACGCGTCCGCCGAATGCGCGCAGGGCCCGGATGCCGAGCGCGCAGGCGGTCGCGCCGTCGCAATCGTAGTCGGCAACGATGAGCATGCGGGCATCGGCCTCGATGGCGTCGGCCAGCAACTGTGCGGCCTCGCGGGTGCCGCGCAGCGCATCGGGCGGCAGCAGGGACTTGAGCCCGTAGTCGAGTTCGTCGCGTCGCGAGACGCCGCGTGCGGCATAGATCCGGGCGAGCAACGGGTGGACACCGGTGTCGATGAGGGCCTGGACGGTGCGCGCCGGGGCGGTACGTGGGTGGATGTGCGTCATGAAATCGCCTGGGAGAGGCTTTCGAGTGTGCGGGGCTTGCGCCACAGCTTCAACAGGTCGAAGCGGCCGATGTCCAGTTCCAGGCTTGCGCGCTCGCCGGGGATCCGGATGCGAAGTTTCGACAGCCGCCTTGATCGCAGGGCCGACAGCAGGGGCTTGAACCACCGGGCTTCGAGGTCGACCAGACCGGTGCGCCAGCGATCGATATCGAGGTGAAGCGACGGGCGAAGCAGGGTGTCGACGACGATGAAGGCGTCCTGGGTCGGCAGGCGACCGGTCAGCCCGTCGGGGCGGATGCCGGCGGCACGGGCCAACCCGCAGGTCAGGCGGTCCTCCCCGCGCACGATCGGGGCGGGCGGCGTGACGCGCTCGGGCAGCGCGCCGGCCCCCCAGAACCAGAGGCTGTTGACGGTGGGCTTGCCGGCCGCCGCCCGTGCCTGGTTGATCGGGTGGTTGTGCAGCAGGACCTGGCCTTCGTTGATGATGCGGCTCCAGCGCGCGGCCTCGTCGCCGCGCGGCATGTAACCGGCGACGGGGCGCCCGACGACTTCGCCGAGCGGCGAAAAGACGACGCGGGCGGGGGTCTTGAGCCGCAGATACCATCGCCGCGAGGAGCGGGCTTCGAAGCGCACGAAATCCGGCTCGGCGGGCAGGAAGTATTCGTTGAGTCCTTCGAGCAGCGCGCCCGCCTCGGCGGCGCTCAGCCCGAGGTCGTCGGCATCGGACAGCAGCAGATGTTCGCGGGTGACCTGCAGATGCACCGGATCGGCGCAGATCCACTGGCCATCGACGGGCGAGTCGTCGCGCTCGCCGAGTCGTCGCAGCGCGGCGACCGGGACATCGTCCGGAGGTAGCCCGAAGGCATGGGCCAGCGACGATTCGAAGGGCCGGGGCGGCGAGGCCGTCGTGCGTGCGAATCCGAGCAGGGTTTCGAGCGACGGCAGGGCCAGGCCGGCCGTCAGCCCGGTGGCGCCGGGGCTGGGCCAGAGCAGGCCGGGGAGGACGAGAACGAGCTGCATGATGGGGGTGTGCGATCCCGCGGTGGGACGAAACCGCACCAGTCTATCAGCGACGCCCGGACCCACCAATCGATCGCTCGCAAGCCGTGGAGCGCGCGTGCCGCACGCGTGGGGGCACGAGCATTCGGGTAAACTGCCGGCTTTCGTCCACGTTCCGTCCAATGCGCTACGAATTTCTGGTGGGTCTGCGATATACCCGGTCGCGCAAGCGCGCGCAGGGGCGCAACCGCTTCATTTCCTTCATCTCGCTGGTCTCGATGTTCGGCACCGCATTGGGCGTGGCCGCGTTGATCGTCGTCCTTTCGGTGATGAACGGCTTCCAGGAAGAGCTGCGCACCCGGATTCTCGGTGTCGCGTCGCATATCCAGGTCACCGGCTACGACGGCGATCTGGACGACTGGCAGCGGGTCGCGGATCAGGCGGGCCGGCATGGGTCGGTGCTGGCGACTGCGCCCTACGTGCAGGAGCAAGGCATGCTGTCCTTCGACCAGAACGTGCGCGGCACGCTGGTGCGCGGGGTCTTGCCCGAGTTGGAGGATCGCGTGGCCGATTTCGCCGGCTACATGCGCGCGGGAACGCTGGATGCGCTCGAGGCCGGGCGATTCGGCATCGTGCTGGGCCGGGATCTCGCATTCGTGCTGCGTGTCGGGCTGGGCGACAAGGTGACGCTGATCGCCCCGCAGGGGCTGGTCACGCCGGCCGCAGTCCTGCCGCGGGTCAAGCAGTTCGAGGTCGTCGGGATCTTCGAGGCGGGGATGTTCGAGTACGACTCGGGGCTTGCGCTGGTGCATCTGCGCGATGCCCAGGCCTTGTACCGGCTCGGGGAGGACGTGACCGGGGTGCGGCTCAAGCTCGAGGACCTGTTCGCGGCGCCGCGCATCGCGCGCGAACTCGCGGGAATGATCGACGTGCCGGCCTTCATCACGGACTGGACGCGCAGCCACGCGAACTTCTTCCGCGCGGTACAGCTCGAGAAGACGATGATGACGATCATCCTGTTCCTGATCGTGGCGGTCGCCGCGTTCAACATCGTGTCGACGCTGGTCATGGCGGTGCAGGAGAAGCATGCGGACATTGCGATCCTGCGTACGCTCGGGGCGAGTCCGCGATCGGTGATGGCGATCTTCGTGCTGCAGGGTGCGATCATCGGGTTGGTGGGCCTGATCGCGGGCGTGCTCGGCGGGCTCGCGCTCGCGAACAATCTCGACGTGGTCATCCCGTGGCTGGAGGCCGTGACCGGGGCGACGCTGTGGAACAAGGAGATCTACTACATCAGCGAACTGCCTTCCAAGGTGCTCGCGAACGATGTGATCACCATTGTTTCGCTGTCCTTCGTCCTGACCCTCGTGGCGACGCTGTACCCGAGCTGGCGCGCTTCGAGAGTGAATCCCGCGGAGGCGTTGCGCTATGAATGAGTCGGAAGCCGTGCCGGTGCTGGCCTGCCGGGGCCTGACCAAGACCTTTCGCGAAGGGCGCGATGCGCTGACCGTCCTGCACGACATCGATCTCGCCGTCGCGGCGGGCGAGCGGCTGGCGATCGTCGGTGCGTCGGGTTCCGGAAAGAGCACGCTGCTCCATCTGCTCGGCGGGCTCGACGTTCCGAGTGCCGGGACGGTGGCGTTGCGCGGGCGCGACTTTTCGCAGATGTCCGATGCCGAGCGTGGCCGCATGCGCAACGAGGCCCTGGGCTTCGTGTACCAGTTCCACCACCTGCTCCCGGAGTTCACCGCGCTCGAGAACGTGGCGATGCCGCTGTACATCCGCCGCACGCCGACCGACGAGGCCAACGCGCGCGCCGCCGCGATGCTCACGGAAGTCGGCCTCGATCACCGGCTGGACCACACCCCCGGGGAGTTGTCCGGCGGCGAGCGCCAGCGCGCGGCGATTGCGCGTGCGCTGGTGACGCAGCCTGCCTGCGTGCTCGCCGACGAGCCGACCGGAAACCTGGACCGGCGCACCGCGGATGCGGTCTTCGACCTGATGCTGGGGTTGAACGAGCGCCTGCACACGAGCTTCATCATCGTCACCCACGACGAAGCCCTGGCGCAGCGGGCGATGCGGGTCATGCGCCTCGACGACGGGGTGCTGCTGCCCTGATGGCTGGTTGCCGTTCCGGCCTGCTTCTCAGGGCGTATCGTTCCTGAGTTTTCGCCGTGCCGAACGTGCGCGCCATGCGCGGATGAGCCAGATGCGCCAGAGGGCGCGGACACTGAAGTAGCCGATGACCGCGAGCGTGCCGGCGAGCAGGACGAGGCCGACGGCGAGCGGCTGGCCGAGGTGCAGTGCCCACGGGACCAGTGACTGCGTCCATTCGAAGAAGCCGAGATCGCCCATCTCCGGCGGAGGGACGAAGCCGGAGAGCCTTTCCCCGGTCATCAGGGCGCCCATCGCATAGGCCACGACGTAAAGTGGCACGATGGTCAGCGGATTCGAGTACAGCGTCGTGATCAGCGCCAGCGGGAGGTTGACGCGAAACAGGACGCAGCAGATCGCCGCGCTGAGCATCTGGAAGGGGCCAGGAATCAAACCACAGAACAGGCCGACGGCAATCGCCCCGGCCGCCGAATGCCGGTTCAGATGCCACAGGCGTGGATGCAGCAGCGTATTGGCGAACGGACGCAGCCAGCGGTTCGTGTGAATGGCCTCGTGATCCGGCAGGAAGCTTCTGAGCCTTTTTCTCATTCTGGTCGTTCGAGCCGTGCTCCGGTCGATCCGGAGGACGGGGGCTGTGTCGGATGGGGCGATTTCAGGTTTGATTCCCGCAGGGGGCGTACGTTCGCGTCGTTCCCCGGCAAGGACAGGGCGAACTTGTGGCCAAAGTATGCTTGATGCATTATCCGGTTCATGCGAATGTCAATCATCGGGTTTGCGCTCGGGGTGTGGTGGGTGCAGAGCCTGCCTTCCCTTCCGCATTCCCGATCGCTTCTTGCGGCCACGATTGTACTGGCGATCGCCGCTATGCTCGCGATCCGTTTCCGTCTGCGCTGCCCGGTTCCGGCAGGACGCTTCGTTGCGATCGCAATCGCCGTGGGGGTCGGTTTCTCGTGGGCGGCCTGGCGGGCCGAATGGCGCCTGGCCGAACACTTGCCCATGCAGTGGGAGCAGCGCGACGTCGAAGTGGTCGGGGTGGTCGCCGAACTGCCCCAGCCGCTGGATCGGGCGGTGCGCTTCGTGTTCGACGTGGAGACCTCCGAAGCACCGGTGCCGGCGCGCATCCAGCTTTCCTGGTATCCGCCGCGCAGGGGAGAGGGGGTGGTTCCCGAACTTCGCGCCGGGGAACGCTGGCGGCTCACCGTGCGCCTGCGCCGCCCCCACGGATTTGCCAATCCGCACGGCTTCGACTACGAGGCCTGGCTGCTCGAACGCAACGTGCGTGCGACCGGCTATGTCCGCGAGAGCGAGTCGAACGAGCGGCTTGCGACGTTCGTGCCGCGCCCCATGCCGGCCGTGCACCGGGTACGCGGTCTGGTGCGCGAGCGCTTCGCCGAGCATCTGGCGGAGCGCAAGCACGCCGGTGTGCTGATCGCGCTGGCAATCGGGGACCAGCGGGCGATCGGTCGCGAGCATTGGGAGATCTTCCGTCGCACGGCGGTGGCGCATCTGGTCAGCATCTCCGGCCTGCACGTGTCCCTGGTCGCGTTGCTCGGAGCAGGCGTGGTCGGCTGGGCATGGCGCCGCACGCCGTGGCTGGCCTTGCGCGTACCGACGCGAAAGGCCGCAGCCGGGGCCGGGTTGCTGGCGGCAACGCTCTACGCGTTGCTGGCCGGTCTGGGGATTCCGACCCAGCGGGCCCTGTTGATGCTCGGCGTGGCCGCGGCGGCATTGATGAGCGGCCGGGAGACCTCGGGCAGCCGCGTGCTTGCGCTGGCACTGTTTGTGGTCCTCGTCTTCGATCCGTGGGCGGTGCTGTCGTCGGGGTTCTGGCTGTCGTTCGCAGCGGTCGGCATCATCCTCTTCGTCGTCGGAGGTCGCCGGCGAAACGTCGATGGCTGGCGGGCCGCCGTCCGGATCCAGCTTGCGATCACGCTTGCGACGGCACCGGCCCTGCTGGTCCTGTTCAATGCCTTCTCGCTCGTCGCGCCGGTGGCCAATGCGGTCGCGATCCCGATGGTGAGCTTCCTGATCACTCCGCTGACCCTGGCGGCGATCGTGGTGCCGCATCCGGCCCTGCTGGAACTTGCCCACTGGCTGACCCACTGGATGATGCAGTGGCTCGAATGGCTCTCCTCACAACCGTTCGCGCTCTGGGAGCAGGCGTCCGTGCCGGCGATGCTCGTGCTCGTCGCCGTGGTCGGTGTGGCGTGGCTGCTGTTGCCGCGCGGTACGCCGGCTCGCCATGCGGCGCTGCTGGCTGCGCTGCCGATGCTGTTGTGGGTGCCGGACCGTCCCGGCGAAGGCAGCTTCCGCCTCGCCGTACTGGATGTGGGCCAAGGGCTGGCCGTCCATGTGCAGACCGCCGCGCACGACCTCGTGTATGACACGGGACCGCCGTACGGTCCCGAGGCCGATGCGGGGAGCCGGGTCCTGTTGCCTTATCTTGCCGGATCGGGGGTACGGCGGATCGACCGGATCGTCGTGTCGCATGGCGACAGCGATCATGTCGGTGGAGCGGCATCGTTGATGCGGGGCGTTCCCGTCGGCGACCTGCTGCATGGTCTGGACGCCGGGCACGACCTGCTTCAAGGGGTGTCCGAACGCGCGTGCGCGGCGGGTGAGACCTGGCACTGGGACGGCGTCGTGTTCGAGGTACTGCATCCTTCGCCCGACGAGCCGGCATTCCCGAAACCCAACGATCGTTCCTGCGTGCTGCGGATTGCCGCGGCCGGCGGGTCGGTCCTGCTGACCGGCGACATCGAGGCAAGTGCCGAGCGGAGCCTCGTCTCGCGTGCGGGCGATCGCATCGCCAGTACACTGGTCGTCGCTCCGCATCATGGCAGCCGAACGTCTTCGTCGGCAGCGCTGGTCGATTCGGTCCGGGCCGACCACGTCGTCCATGCCGTCGGCAACCTGAACCCGTTCCGTCATCCGCATCCCGCGGTGTGGGCGCGGTGGGACGGGGCTGGCGCGCGGAACTGGCGCACCGATTCGCAAGGCGCGATTCTCGTCGAGGTCGGGCAGGAGGGTCTGCACATCGCGTCGCAACGTGCGCGCGCACCGCGATACTGGCACGGCCGGTGAGACGTTCGGCTGGCGGCGTCGTGCTGCGACGGATCCGTCCCTGCGGACTACGGGTTACACTCCGATCCGGTCTTCCTGGCTGCAAGGGTCATCGCATGAGTTTTCTCGAAACGCTCCGAAACGTGTTCCAGCCACCTTCCCGCGTCCGCGAGCGATTCGATGGACTGCGCGAGCGCTCCGTGCAGTGCATCGGCCCGCATGGCCTGCATCGCATGGCCTACACCGAATGGGGCGATCCGGACAATCCGCGCGTGCTGGTCTGTGCCCATGGGCTGACGCGCAACGGGCGGGACTTCGATGTCCTGGCCCAGGCCCTGAAGGACCGTTACCGCGTCGTCTGTCCCGACGTGGTCGGGCGCGGACGCAGCGACTGGCTCGGGGTGAAGACGGACTACGGCTTCCCGCTCTACGTTTCGGACATGGTGACGCTGATCGCCCGGCTGAACGTCGAGTCGGTCCATTGGCTGGGGACGTCCATGGGCGGCATCATCGGCATGCTGCTGGCCGGACAGCCGCATTCGCCGATCCGTCGCCTGATCCTGAACGACGTCGGTCCGGTGATCACGGCCGCTTCGCTGCGACGCATCGGCGAGTACGTGGGCCGGGCGCCCGTGTTCCCGACCATGGAGGCCGCCGAGGGCTGGATTCGCACGGTCAGCGCGCCCTTCGGCCCCTTGACCGACGAACAATGGCGCCACCTGACGTGCTATTCCGTGCGCCCGGTCGAAGGCGGTTTCGCGATGGTCTACGACCCGGGCATCGGCGACGTATTCCGCAGCACGCCGATCGTGGGCGACGTCGACCTGTGGGATGCCTACCGCGCCGTAGGCTGTCCCACGCTGGCGATCCGGGGCATGGAATCCGACCTGATCGAACACGAGGTCCTGCTTGAAATGGCCCGGACCGGGCCGCGTGCCCGGATCGAGGAGATCGCCGGCGTCGGGCACGCCCCGATGTTCATGACGGCGGACCAGATCGCGCTGGTCCGGGATTTCCTGCTCGAGGGCTGAAGCGCTCGGATTCCCGTTCCCCTGCTCAGTGCAGGTGGCGGGGGGTCTGGTCGGAATGTGTTTCCGGCATCTCCGCGTGGACCGCTTCGCCCTCTGCGGACGGATACATCGGAGCGCCGCAGTCGTCGCAGTACTCGAGCGGGAAGCGGTGGTCGAGGTTGACGATGTCGGTCACGCCGCAATCGCGCAGCACGGCTTCGATCTGAGACGGAATGTCGGTGTGCTCGTCCTCCGGTCCGAGCAGCGGCCAGACGACGCCATGCACGATGCCTTCGCGCTCGCGGATCGCGAAGCCGATGCGGTATTCCTCCAGGTCGCGTTCGTAGTAGGGCGCAATGATCGCGCGCAGGCTGGACGCCGGCGTTTCGAGTTCGGCCCCCAGGAAGGCGACCGATGCGCGGATCGAGTACGGACGGCTGCCGCGATCGGCCTGGCGGCTGCTCGCGAAGTAGGTTTCGGGCAGGACGACTTCGGTCGCACAGCCGGGCAGCAGCGGGGCGAGGCAGGCGCCGCCCTGGTTGCGCCAGCGCGTGAGCGATTGATCGCGGCTGCCCTCGGCCTCCTGCCAGGCGAACAGGGGCTGCCCCCGGGGCACGGCGACCGCCGCCAGGAGATAGCGGGTGTCGGACAGGAAGTGCGCCGTTTCAGGCATGTTCGTGGTTTCGATGTGAAGGTCCTTGCCCGCCATGGCTGCACGACCGAGTGCCGTGGTGAACTCGGCGGTCGCGCAGTAGCCCTGCGGCAGCTGATCCGGGCTGAACAGGAAGTCGGCCAAGGCCAGCTTCGCGTCACGGGCCAGCACGTGAGCCTGGAGGTGTACGCGCAGGTTCGAACGGACCGCAGGCGGGATCGTGTGGGTCGGGATGCGAAAGCGCGACCAGGCCAGGATCGGCGCACCGAGGAGCAGGATGTCGTGATCGGGGGACACCCCCGGTGCCGTTTCGGCCCGTGATTCGATGAAATCGGCCAGTTCCTCGTAGGCGCGTGCGTCGGTTCCGTGGACCTGGTCGAGTGCGCTGTTCAGCGTCTCCTCGTCGCTTTCCTGGAGCAGGGCGTCGATGGCCGCACAGAGCTTGTCTTCCCAGTGACGGTCTTCCGCCCGGCTTCCCGATTCGGCCAGGCCCGTGGCCAGCCAGATCAGGTGTTCGGCCTCGCGGGCCAGTCCGCCGCGACGTTTCAGACGGGGTCGTTTCATCGTTGAACCTCTTGAGGGGAGTGCGGGGCGCCTCGTGCGCCGGTTCTTCAGTATCCCGGCTGGTTCAGCCGGATCGCTTGCATGATGGTAGCCGAGATCTCTTCGATCGACTTGGCCGTGGAGTCCAGCCATGGAATGTTTTCACGTCGCATCAGCTTCTGGGCCGCGTCGATCTCGTACCGGCAGTTCTCTATCGAGGCGTAGCGGCTGTTGGCCCTGCGTTCCTCGCGGATCTGGGACAGGCGTTCGGGGGCGATCGTCAGGCCGAAGAGCTTGCTGCGGTGGTGGTGCAGTTCGCCCGGGAGCTTGTTGCGTTCGAAATCCTCGGGGATCAGCGGATAGTTGGCCGCCTTGACGCCGAACTGCATGGCCAGGTACAGGCTGGTGGGCGTCTTGCCGGAGCGGGACACGCCGACCAGGATCACGTCGGCGTCGGCGAGTTCGCCGTTCGACGAGACGCCGTCATCGTGGGCCATGGCGAAGTTGATCGCCTCGATGCGCGCCATGTAGTTGCGGCTTTCGGCCACCCCGTGGGAACGTCCGACGGCGTGGCTGGAGCGCATCGCGAGTTCGCTCTCGAGCGGTCCGATGAATTGCTCGAACAGATCGATGAACAAGGCGTCGGCCTGTCTCAGCCCGGCGACCGCCTCGGGGTTGACCAGCGTCGTAAACACGATCGGACGGACCCCGTCGCGGGCCCCGGCTTCGCGGATCTGGCGGGCGCAGTCCAGGGCCTTGGGCACGTCGTCGACGAACGGGATCCGGAGCTGACGGAAGCGTGCTTCCGGAAACTGCGTGAGCAGGCTGTGTCCGAGGGTTTCGGCGGTGATGGCGGTGCCGTCGGAAATATAGAAAGCGGTGCGCAGGGGAGGTAAGCTCATGTCGGTCGCCGGGTAGCGGTCATTCGGGTAAACACTGTCGTGCGGCAAAGCAGCAAAACTCGTTAGAATCGCATTTTGCTTTTTCCCCAATGTTTTCGGAAGGCCATTCATGACCCGTTACGTCATTCCTTTTTCCGAACTGCGCATGACCGATGTCGAGCAGGTCGGGGGCAAGAACGCCTCGCTGGGCGAGATGATCAGCCAGTTGCCGTCCAGTGTACGGGTTCCGGGTGGTTTTGCGACCACGGCCGAGGCCTATCGGGAGTTCCTCGCCCATGAAGGCCTCGCCGATCGCATCGAGGCGGCCCTGGCGACGCTTGACGTGGACGATGTGGTGAAGCTGGCCAGGACCGGGGCCGAGATCCGCCAGTGGATCGTCGATACGCCGTTTCCGCCGCGGCTGGAGGAAGAGATCCACGCCGCCTACAACGCGTTGACCGCCGAAGGCGAAGGCAGTTTTGCGGTGCGCTCCTCGGCGACGGCGGAGGATCTGCCCGACGCCTCGTTCGCGGGACAGCAGGAGTCTTTTCTCAACATCCACGGCTACGAGAACATCCTTCACGCGATGAAGGAGGTCTTCGCCTCGCTCTATAACGACCGTGCGATCGCGTACCGGGTGCACAAGGGATTCATCCATGCCGAGGTGGCGCTGTCGGCCGGTGTCCAGCGCATGGTGCGTTCCGATACGGGCGCTTCGGGCGTCATGTTCACGATCGACACCGAATCGGGCTTCAAGGACGTTGTGTTCATCACGGCCTCGTACGGTCTGGGCGAAACCGTCGTCCAGGGTGCGGTCAATCCCGACGAATTCTACGTTCACAAGCCGACGCTCGCGTTGGGCAAGCCCGCCGTCGTTCGCCGCAACCTCGGATCGAAGCTGATCCGGATGGAGTTTGCCGATACGCGCGAAGCCGGCAAGTCGGTCCGGACCGTCGATGTCGCCGAGGCCGACCGCAACCGCTTCTCGCTGACCGACGCCGATGTGCTCGAACTGGCCCGCTACGCGGTCGTGATCGAGCAGCATTACGGTCGTCCGATGGATATCGAGTGGGGCAAGGATGGCGAGGACGGCAAGCTCTACATCCTGCAGGCGCGGCCGGAGACGGTGAAATCCCAGACCTCGGGCCTGGTGATGGAGAAATTCCGCCTCAAGCAGTACGGCAAGGCGCTGACGCACGGGCGGGCGATCGGGCAGCGGATCGGGGTCGGCACGGTGCGCGTAGTGGCCAATGCGAGCGAGATGAACCGCGTCCAGGCCGGTGACGTGCTGGTGACGGACATGACCGATCCGAACTGGGAGCCGGTCATGAAGCGCGCGAGCGCGATCGTCACGAACCGCGGCGGGCGCACCTGCCATGCGGCGATCATCGCCCGCGAACTGGGTATTCCGGCGATCGTCGGCTGCGGCAATGCGACCGAGGTGCTGAGCGAGGGCGATCTGGCCACGGTGTCGTGCGCGGAGGGCGATACGGGCTACGTCTATCGCGGCAAGCTCGACTACGAGATCGTCACCACCGACATGGGCAACCTGCCGGAGATTCCGGTGAAGGTGATGATGAACGTCGGCAATCCCGAGCTGGCCTTCGAGTTTGCGCAGATTCCCAGCGAAGGGGTCGGTCTCGCACGGCTGGAGTTCGTCATCAACAACATGATCGGCATCCATCCGAAGGCGATTCTCGAGATCGGACAGGTTCCGGCCAGCCTGCGCGAGGAGATCACGCGCCGCTCGCGCGGCTACGCGACGCCGAAGGAGTTCTTCGTCGAGAAGCTCGTCGAGGGGATCGCCACGATTGCGGCGGCCTTCTATCCGAAACCCGTCATCGTCCGGATGTCGGACTTCAAGTCCAACGAGTACCGCAAGCTGCTCGGCGGCGAGATCTACGAGCCGGACGAAGAGAATCCGATGCTCGGCTTTCGTGGGGCGTCGCGCTACATCGCGCACAGCTTCCGTGACTGTTTCGAACTGGAATGCGCCGCGATGCGCAAGGTGCGCGACGAACTCGGTCTGACCAACGTCCAGATCATGATCCCGTTCGTGCGCAACCTGGAAGAGGCCGAAGGGGTGGTGGCGCTGCTGGCCGAACATGGCCTCAAGCGCGGCGAGAACGACCTGAAGCTGATCATGATGTGCGAGATCCCGTCGAATGCCTTGCTGGCGGAACAGTTCCTCGCGCATTTCGACGGCTTCTCGATCGGCTCGAACGACCTGACCCAGCTGACCCTGGGTCTGGACCGGGATTCCGGACTGGTTGCCCACGCGTTCGACGAGCGGGATCCGGCGGTCAAGCATCTGCTGTCCATGGCCATCGGGGCGGCCAACCGCCTCGGCAAGTACGTAGGCATCTGCGGGCAGGGGCCGTCGGATCACGCGGACTTCGCCGAATGGCTGATGGATGAAGGAATCCAGACGATCTCCCTGAATCCGGATACGGTGGTCGATACCTGGCTGAAGCTCGGGGCACACGGCAAGGACTGATTCGCCGGCATGGCAATCCAGCGGCGGCCTTCCGGGCCGCCGCGTTCGTTTACGCGGGGATCTCGTTCCGCATCGTGACGTAGTTCACGCGCTTGCGCATCTCTTCGCCTTTGGTGATAGACTTGGCAAAATTTTGTTTCGGCGATTTGGTTTTCCCGCAATCGATCCGTATCGGATGACGGTAATCGAGGGGGCGCCAGGCGATGAAACGTGAATAGCGGCTTGCAGTTGCACTCGTGAGTCGACACACCATTCGGGAGGGCGAGAATGGCGTTTGTCATTCTTTCCGCCGGAGCGTTGACCCGGTCGAAGCCACGCACCCTGAGCATGAAAGTGGCCTTGGGTTTCGTTCTGGCTGGCATGCTGGCGACGTTGGTCGGTGGGTTTGCGCTGGGCTACGGGATGAGCGGCGAGCGCATGGTCGTCGTCCAATCCACCATTGAACCGCCCGTAGTCCTTGCGGTCCCTGAAGTGCCCGTTGCGGTCGAAGCCCCAACGAACAGCGAAAACCGTTACCTGATCGACCGTTTCGGCGAACTGTCGGGACGCATGATCCAGCTTGAAGCCGAGGCCCTCGAACTGGCCGCGCGCATCGGCGTGATCCAGGAGTTCGAATCCCGCATCAAGGCCGAGACCATCGAGAACCTGCCGAAGGGACGTGCGGCGAGGACGCCGCCGGGTGCGCCGAAGGGCGGCCCGTTGCTGCAACCGATCGATCCGCTGCAGCCGGTCATGCCGCGAGATCGGGCGACCCCTCCGAACGAAGACCTGACCGATGAGGTGTCGCGCCTGGAAGGCGACATCGAGCGGCTCGCGGACCTCATCGCCGAACTCGATCGCATCGCCACGTCGCTGAACCTCGCCCAGATGTTTTTCCCCGGGCGCTTGCCCGTCGATGGGGTCGCGATGTCCTCCAGCTTTGGCAACCGGGTTGACCCGATCACCCGGCGGCGTGCGTTCCATAGCGGCATCGATTTCACGGCGCCGCGCGGCACCCCGATCTACGCGAGTGGCGGCGGCCGGGTGATCTACGCCGGCTTTCGCAGCCAGTACGGAAATACCGTCGAGATCGATCACGGTGGCGGCGTGGCGACCCGCTACGCGCATGCATCGAAAGTGCTCGTGAAGGTGGGGCAGGTCGTCATGCCCGGGGAGAAGATCGCGCTGATCGGTTCGACCGGGCGATCGACCGGGCCGCATCTTCATTTCGAGATTCTCAGGGACGGCCATTTCGTCGACCCGACCGTCTATCTGGCTCAACACCAGCAGTAGTTCATGGTCTTTCGCCCCAGTCCGGAAAGCCGTGAGCTGACTGCCGAGCCGTTGGTTCTGAAGGCCGAGCGACATCACGGTGGGCGCTGGTTGCTGGTTGCGGCGCTGGTGGTCGGTCTGGTTTCTGCGGGGTACTACGTTGCCGAACGGTTCGGCCTGGAATCGCCGTTCGACCGCAGTCGGGTCGTCGAGAGGGAGGCGGCCCTGAAACGCCTCGAAGCCGAGAATCGCGAGCTCACGAACAGGGCTGGGGTGCTGGAAGGTGAACTGGAGCGGGCCTTGCTCGATCTCGAGATCGCCGCGGTCACGCAACAGGAACTGGAAAGGCAGATCGCGGTACTCAACGAGCAACTTGGTCAGGTCAAGGAAGAGCTGGAGTTCCTCAAGTCTGCCGGCGAGGCGGATTGATCGGTCCGAAGCGAATCGGTGCGTCCGCGCGGATCGTGAGTCGGTTACCTTTCGTGGCTTGATCGACCGGGCAGGTACGGTCCAGACTGTCCGTCGATCGCGGGCGCCGCGGTCGCTCGCTTGGAAACCCGGGAATGCGCGGCCGACGCCGCAGGCAGGAGTCAATCATGTTTGGACGCAAGCAGTCGAAGACGAGCATCGAGGTCACCAAGCTTTCGAGCCTGGTCGCCGACAATCTCCATATCGTGGGGGATGTCCACTTTTCCGGGGGGCTGCGCATCGACGGCAAGGTCGAGGGCAACGTCCTCGGGAAGAAGGGCGAGAAGAGCCTCCTGGTCTTGAGCGACAAGGGGTGCATCGTCGGCAGGGTGCATGCGCACGATGCGGTCGTGAATGGCACGATCTCGGGGGACCTCCAGGTCGAACATCTGCTCGAACTGCATGCCGGCGCCAAGGTTTCGGGAAACATCAGCTATCGCCAGTTGCAGATGGAGTGCGGTGCGACGATCGAGGGGCAGCTCGTTCGCGTGGTCGATACGCCTCGGGATGCGAAGAAGGTCATCGGTCTGGCGGCAACGCAGAAACCACTCGAACCGCCTCCGCTGGAGCGCCCGAAACCCTCCGACTCGGCCACGGGCTGACCCTGACGCCAGTCGTACCCTCCCGCGGCCCGGCGCATTCGTCGGGCCGCGTGTCAAGATCCGTAAGGATCGGAGCGGGTTGAGGACAGGTATAATCCTTCCTCTGTCGCAGGCGCCGGGCGCCTGCCGTCCTGTCACACTCCGAACGGATCGAAATGGCCGAAATTCTCAAGCTGCGCGGTGGCGCGGCGTTCTCACCTGCCCGGCTCGCACGGATCGAGCGTGCCCTGAACGATGCCCAGCCGGGATTGAAGGGCGTCCAGGCGGAGCACTGGTATTTCATCGAGTTGTCGAGCGCACTGGCGGGGGATGAGCGCGACCGCCTACGAAGCCTGATCGGTGCGCACGAAGCGGAAGATGCTCAGGCCGTCGGCACCAGGCTGGTCGTTGTCCCACGCCTTGGGACGATCTCCCCGTGGTCGTCCAAGGCGACCGATATCGCCCATCAGTGCGGGTTCGACCAGATCGTACGGATCGAGCGCGGGACGCTCTGGTCCCTGGGTTCCCGGGAGCCGCTCGACGACCGGCGGTACGCTGCGGTGGTGCCGGTGCTGCATGACCGGATGACCGAGTCGGTTCTGCCATCGCTCGATGCGGCCGATGCGCTCTTCCATCATTACGCACCGCAACCGTTGAGCACGGTCGACGTGCTGGCGGGCGGGCGCGCGGCGCTCGAGACGGCGAACGTCGAGCTCGGCCTCGCCCTTTCGGAGGACGAGATCGACTATCTCGTCGAGAACTTCGTCCACATGGGGCGCAATCCGACCGACGTCGAGCTGATGATGTTCGCCCAGGCGAACTCGGAGCATTGCCGCCACAAGATCTTCAACGCCGAATGGGTCATCGATGCCCGTCCGATGGACAAGAGCCTGTTCGGCATGATCCGGGAAACGCACCAGGCCCATCCGCAGGGCACGGTTGTGGCCTATTCCGACAACGCCTCGGTGATCGAAGGCGCGGTCGTGGATCGCCTCTATCCCGATGCGGACGGGCAGTGGCGCCATCATCGCGAAGAGACCCACATCCTCGCGAAGGTCGAAACCCACAATCACCCCACTGCGATTTCGCCGTTCCCCGGAGCGGCCACCGGTGCCGGAGGCGAGATCCGCGACGAGGGCGCCACCGGGCGGGGTTCCCGTCCCAAGGCGGGACTGACCGGATTCTCCGTCTCGAACCTGCGCATCCCCGAGTACGTCCAGCCGTGGGAAACGGATTACGGGCGTCCCGAGCGGATCGCTTCGCCGCTGGAGATCATGATCGAGGGGCCCATCGGTGGAGCGGCCTTCAACAACGAGTTCGGGCGCCCGAACCTTGCCGGGTACTTCCGGGCCTTCGAGCAGGAGGTCATGGGGGAGGTGCGCGGCTATCACAAGCCGATCATGATCGCGGGCGGGCTCGGCAGCATCCAGGCCCGGCAGTCGCACAAAGCGCAGTTCGCTCCCGGCACCTTGCTGATCCAGCTCGGCGGGCCGGGCATGTTGATCGGGCTCGGCGGCGGTGCCGCATCGAGCATGACCACCGGGACCAACGCCGAGGATCTCGATTTCGCCTCCGTCCAGCGCGGCAATCCGGAGATCCAGCGGCGCTGCCAGGAGGTCATCGATCGATGCTGGCAGCAGGGGGAGTCCAATCCAATCCTGTCGATCCACGATGTCGGAGCCGGCGGGCTCTCGAACGCGATGCCCGAACTGGCCGATTCCGCGGGTCTGGGTGCGCGCTTCGAACTGCGCGAGGTGCACATCGAGGAGCCGGGCATGAGCCCGCGCGAGATCTGGAGCAACGAATCGCAGGAGCGCTACGTCCTGGCGGTGGCGCCGGACAGGCTCGCCGAGTTCCGTGCGATCTGCGAGCGCGAACGCTGCCCCTTCGCCGTGTTGGGCGAGGCGACCGCGGATGGGCACCTGACCGTGACCGACCGGCACTTCGGGAACAAGCCCGTCGACATGGAAATGCAGGTGCTGCTCGGCAAGCCGCCGAAGATGCTGCGCAACGTCTCGCGCCGTCCGGTACATGTGCCGCCGTTCGACCTGACCGACATGGACCTGCGCGAGGCCTGCCTGCGGGTGCTGCGCCTGCCCACGGTCGCGAGCAAGAACTTCCTCATCACGATCGGCGACCGCTCGGTCGGCGGCCTGACCGCACGGGACCAGATGGTCGGGCCCTGGCAGGTTCCGGTGGCCGATGTCGCGGTGACCGCGATGAGCTTCAACGGCTACGCCGGCGAGGCTTTCGCGATGGGCGAGCGCACGCCGGTGGCGTGTCTCGACGGCCCGGCCTCGGGCCGGCTCGCGATCGGCGAGGCGGTCACCAACCTTGCTGCGGCGGACATCGCCGAGATCGGGAACGTCAAGCTGTCCGCGAACTGGATGGCGGCGGCCGGACACCGGGGCGAGGATGCGCGGCTCTTCGATACCGTCCAGGCGGTGTCGGAATTCTGCAAGGCCTCGGGCCTCTCGATCCCGGTCGGCAAGGATTCGCTTTCGATGAAGTCGAGCTGGCGGGAAGGGAGCGAGGACAGGCAGGTCGTCGCGCCGCTGTCGCTCGTGGTGACGGCCTTCGCGCCGGTGCAGGACATCCGGCGCACGCTCACGCCACAACTCAGGTTGTCGCCCGAGACCCCCACCGAACTGCTCCTGATCGACCTGGGCAACGGGCGCAATCGCCTGGGTGGATCGGCGCTCGCCCAGGTGCATGGGTCGATCGGCGAGCACGCGCCGGACGTCGCCCCCGAGCAACTGGCGAGCTTCTTCGCCCTGATCCAGCGATTCCGCAGCGAGGATCTGCTGCTGGCCTACCATGATCGCAGCGACGGCGGCCTGTTCGCGACCTTGTGCGAGATGGCGTTCGCCTCGCATTGTGGCCTCTCGGTGGTGCTCGACACCGTCTGCTACGACCCGTACATGAACGATGTCGACGGTCTCGACAAGGTTCCGGACACGATCAAGGGTCGTCTCAATGATCGGCTCTTCGGAGGACTGTTCGCCGAGGAACTCGGCGCGGTGGTCCAGATCCGTCGTGCCGATCGTGCGCGGATCACCGGCCCGCTCGCCGAAGCCGGTCTCGCCTACCACTTTCTCGGCGAGCCGAACGACAAGGACGAGATCCGCCTCTGGCGGAACGCAAAACTGGTTTTCGGAGCGACTCGCACCGAGCTGCAGCAGACCTGGGCTGAACCCAGCTATCGCATCGCACGCCTGCGCGACGATGCCGAGTGCGCGCGGGAGGAATTCGATGCGCTGGCCGATGGCGCGGACCCGGGCCTGTCGATTTCGGTTCCGTTCGCACCGGACGAGGATATTGCGGCGCCGTTCATCGCCACCGGGGTGCGGCCGAAGATCGCGATCCTGCGGGAGCAGGGCGTCAATTCGCACAACGAAATGGCGGCCGCGTTCGAACGGGCCGGATTCGCACCGTTCGACGTACACATGTCCGACCTTCAGGCCGGGCGCCACCGCCTGGACGCGTTTCACGGGCTGGCCGCATGCGGCGGATTCTCGTACGGCGACGTGCTGGGGGCCGGTCAGGGGTGGGCCAAGTCGATCCTCTTCGATACGGCGGTGCGCGAGCAGTTCGAGGCTTTCTTCGCGCGTAGCGATACCTTCGCGCTGGGGGTGTGCAACGGCTGCCAGATGATGGCGCACCTGGCGGAGATCATTCCGGGCGCCGGGCACTGGCCACGCTTCGAGCGCAATCGCAGCGAGCAGTTCGAGGCGCGCTTCGTCATGGTCGAGGTGCTGGAGAACCCCTCCATCCTGTTCGAAGGAATGGCGGGAAGCCGCATGCCCATCGTCGTCAGTCACGGCGAAGGCCAGGCCATATTCCGCCGCGGTACGGATCGCGATGACGCCTGGAGCGTCTTGCGCTATGTCGACAATCATGGCCGGGAGGCGGTGCGCTATCCCTTCAATCCCAACGGCTCGCCCGGTGGGTTGACCGGCTTCACGACCGAGGATGGGCGCTTCACGATCATGATGCCCCACCCCGAACGCAGCTTCCGGAGCAGCCAGATGAGCTGGCATCCCGCCGATTCCGGGGAGGATTCCCCCTGGATGAGGATGTTCCGCAATGCCCGTCGCTGGATGGGTTGAGGCACGCGGCCGCGCTGCGACCAATTGTCGCACTCCCCCGACGCTTTGACCCGTATCAAGTCGGGGGGGCTTTCACCGTTTAGAATCGGTTCGGCCATGGCGCCTGCGGCGACCCCCCTCGCGCCGCACCCGTGCCCCCCTGCGGGGGCGCCATCGCAGCCCCTTCGCCTGAATCGTTCGTTGTTCAATCTGGAGTTGTCGATGTCGTTTGCCTGGAGTTTCCCGAGGTTCCTCTGGATCGCCCTTCTTGCCGTGGCGCTGGCCGGCTGCGCGCCGCCCGAACCGCCGCGCTTCAATGCGGCGAACATGACCGGCGTCGAATACGGCAAGGATTTCCGCATGCACGACGCGGATGGCAGGGTGCGTACCCTGACCGAGTTCAAGGGCAAGGTCGTGCTGGTCTTCTTCGGGTTCATCCAGTGCCCGGACATCTGCCCGACCGCGCTTCTGCGCGCCGTGGAAGTCCGCAATCATCTCGGCGAGGACGCGAAGCACATGCAGTTGCTGTTCATCACGGTCGATCCCGAGCGGGATACGCCCGAGGTGATCAAGGCCTACATGCAGGCCTTCGACCCGAGCTTCATCGGCCTGCGCGAAGATCCCGAGCGCACGCGAGAGATCGCCGACTCCTTCAACGTGCTCTACCAGCAGGTCCCCACGGGCGACTCCTACACGATGGACCATACTGCGACGACCTTCGTCTTCGACCCCACCGGCCGCTTGCGGCTCGCCGTCCCGCACGTGATGCCGGCCGAGCTGGTCGCCGAGGATATCCGTACGCTGCTCAGAACCACCCGCTAACCGATTCACTCTGGAGATTTGCAATGAAGAAGCTGCTTGCCGCTACCGTGCTGACCCTGGCCCTGGCCGCACCTGCGCTGGCGCAGGTGCACGTCGATGATCCCTGGGTCCGCGCCACCGTCCCCCAGCAGCGTGCGACCGGTGCGTTCATGCTGCTGACTTCGCCGGTCGATGCCCGTCTGGTCGAAGCGCGCTCGCCGGCGGCAGCGGTGGTCGAAGTGCATGAGATGACGATGGAGAACGACGTGATGCGCATGCGCGCGGTCGAAGCGCTCGATCTGCCTGCCGGACAGGCCGTCGAGCTCAAGCCGGGCGGCTATCACATCATGCTGATCGACCTGGCTGCCCAGGCGAAGGAAGGCGACACGATCCGGCTGACGCTCGTCGTCGAGAAAGCGGATGGCGAGCGCGAGACGATCGAGGTCGCGGCCCCGGTGCGGCCGCTGAACCCCGCCCAGAAGCAGCACCAGCACGGCCACAAGCACAAGCATCAGCACTGAACCCCGCTCGCGCCGAATCTTACGCATGAACCGCCTGCGCACGCATCGACGGCTCACCTCATGGATGACCGCACTGGTCATCCTGCTGGGCTCGCTCGTGCCGCTGATCTCGCAGGCGGGATACCAGCTCTCGGGGGACGCGGCCTGGCTCGAGATCTGCACGGCCAACGGCATCGAACGCGTGGCGGTCGATGCCAGCCCCGAGTCCTCCGGGGAGGGCAACCCTTCCACCGGAAGCTGTGCCTGGTGCACGCTGCATGCAGGCTCCGCCTGTGTCCCCTCCCGGGACATCGTCTTCCCCGCGTTCGATCCAGATCCTGACGGTCCTTCTCAGACCGTTCGCACGCCGCACCGGCCCTTGCCCGGCTGGCCGACAGCCTTACCCCGCGCACCTCCCATCGCCTGATTCCCCTCGTCAGCGATGACGACTCCGCGCTTCGCGTGGAACCCTCCTCGATGCGTCCGGCTTCAGTCACCTGAAGATCGTCGTGCATGTCCGCGGCCCAAGCCGGGGATGCCAGCCGATCACGATCTCGTGCGACGTCCGTGCGATTGAAGCAGGGGTTCCCCGCAGTACCGGACCGTCATCGCGCCCGAATACCGGTTCGTTCCACGGTTCCAGTCGATGGCCATCACGATGCGTTTGCAGCCCGCCCAATTCGCCCATGCCCGCACCCGGGAGCCCGCACTGCCCAGCATTGCGGCTCTGGGCGTCGTGTTGTGCGGGCATGCTGCACTGGCCGCCTGGCTGCTGCATCCGGTTGACCCGCTTGTGAGCCCGCCCCATGCGATCCGGATGGACGTCAGACTGGTCGAGTTCATCGCCCCGGCGCAGGCACAGGCCGAAGCCATCGCCGAACCCGCGGTCGAACCGGAGATCGTTGCCGTCGCGCCCGAGCCGCCGAAACCCGTCGTGGAGCCGGAGCCGATTCCAGAACCGACGCCGGAGCCGACGCCAGAGCCGGTCCCCGAACCGAAGCCAGAACCAAAGCCCGAGCCGCAGCCCGAGCCGAAGCCCGAGCCGAAGCCCGAGCCAAAACCAAAGCCGAGGCCCGAACCAAAGCCGAAGCCCCAGGCTCAGCCAACGCCACCGGAACCGGTTCCGGCGACGAAGGTGGTCGATGTGCCGACGACGATTGCAAGCGTCGGGCCAACGAATGCGCAGCCGGTCGCAGCGCCCCGCCGCGAGCCGGTGACGAACCCCGCCCCGGCCTTCGTCGAAGCCCGCTTCGACGCCGACTACCTGCGCAATCCGGCTCCGGTCTATCCGCCGATGTCGCGCCGGCGGGGCGAGCAGGGCGAGGTGCTGCTGCTGGTTGCAGTGAGTGCCGATGGGAGACCGGAGCGGGTCGAGGTCCGGCAGAGCAGCGGCTTTGTTCGGCTCGATGAGGCTGCCCTTCGCGCGGTACAGGAATGGCGGTTCGTGCCGGCTCGTCGTGGGAATCGCGCTGTTGCGGCGAACGTCGTGGTCCCGATCGAGTTCCGTTTGAGCACTTGAGCGGACGACACCCTGTATGGGTCGGCCGCTACATAAAGTTAAGGAGCAGGAAATGAACAGAACGACCTTGAATGCCGGACTTGCGTTGGTGGTATGGACGGCCTTCCAGGCCAACGCGGCAGAGCCGGTGGCAAACGTGCTCGACCGGATGGTGGTCACCGCGACCGGTCAGGAATCGGCGGTCCGCGACGTGCAGGCGAGCGTCGAGGTACTGGATCGCGAACGCCTCGAGCGCTACGGGGACGGCAACGTCGCGCAGGTCCTCAAGCAAGCGGTCGGCGTACAGGCCTCGAACTCCGGAGCAAGCGGGGACATCGCGATCCGCGGGCTCAATCGCAATCACACGCTGGTGCTGGTGGATGGCTTTCGCCGGACGAACAACTATGGCAGCAACAACCCGAGCCAGATCAGCTTCTTCGATGTCGAGCGCATCGAGATCGTACGCGGACCGCTTTCTTCCCTGTACGGTTCCGAGGCGCTCGGTGGTGTGGTCAACGTAATCACCCGGCATCCCGGTGCAAACCCGGGCACCAGCGTGCTGTTTACGGTCGGTGCGGCCGAGCGAGGACGCGAGACGGTACGGACGGGTGTCAATGTGCGGACCGGGGACACGACCCTCGGACACAGCTTCACCGTTGAACAGAACTTTCGGGATAGGTTGCGTCACCGGGATTCGGCCAGCGACGACTACGGCCGGCTGAACAACTGGTCAGGCAGCTACCGCGGCCGCTGGAGTCCGGACGCCGTGCAGAGCCTCGGCTGGGCGATCGAGGTGTTCGACCGGGACAACAAGGCGAAGCACGTCGACACGAGCGGGCCGTACACGCGCTTCGAGGAAGAGCGGCGAACCTTCGGCAGCCTCGACTACCGGCGCGAGGTGGGGCCTGGCGAACTGGTCCTGCGTGGCAGCTACGGGCGCAGCAAGGGCTCGACCAATCGCAGCCATCCGGAGATCGAAACCACGCATTTTCGCCAATACCAGAGCGATGCGGTCTATCAGTTCTTCCCTCATGACGACCATTCGGTGTCGCTCGGCGCGGGGATGCTGCGCGATGAACTGGACGTGAGCATCAACAGCCGCAAGGCCACTCGCAACAACCGCTTCGTCCTGATCCAGGACCAGTGGCAGATCGATCCAAGCTGGCAACTCGTCGCGGGAGTGCGTTTCGATCGCTTCGACGACTTCGGCAGCGCGACGAATCCACGTGTGTCACTGGGTTGGCAGGATGGGCCCTGGGGTGCCCGGTTCGGTTACGGGACCGCCTTTCGTGCCCCTTCGCTGCTCGAACAGTATTCCAGCTTCGTGCGCGGGCGCCTGCTGATTCGCGGCAATCCCGAACTGAAGCCGGAGGAGTCGAAGACCTGGGAGGCGATGCTGCGTCGGGAGTTCGGCCGCGGCTACGTCGAAGTGACCGTGCATCGCAACCGGATCGAGCAACTCATCGAGTCGTTCACCACGGCCGAGATGGCCGGCCCCCTGCGCGTGGTCGAGTATCGGAACATCAGTCGCGCACGGGTGGACGGCGTCGAACTGGTCGCCCATTGGCCGATGACGGAGCATTGGTCCGTGACCGGGGGGGTCGACCTGCTCGACGCAAAGGATGCGGCGACGCGCGAACGTCTGACCGGTCGCGCCAAGCAGACTTGGCGCCTGGAGACGCAGTACGAACGCGGCCCCTGGTCGTTGAGCCTGCGTGCCCGGCACATGAAGGACTACCTCGCGGTCGGGGTCGATGCGCCGCGTGGCGCGCCGCCGCACGACACCAAGCTCACCCGCGTCGATGCCAGACTGCACTACGCTTGGCGCAACGGCGTCGAGTTCTTCGGCGGGATCGATAACGTGTTCGACAAGCGGGATCCGGACAATTTCTCGATCACGTCCACTGGAAACCAGCGCAACGACCCGGATGCACGCTACGTGCATGCGGGTGTGCGTCTCGAGTTCTGATCGAACGGCGGGGGCGAATCGATGAGCAAGGTGATACCGATTTCGGTCGAAATTCCCGGCAACGGCGGCACCGTCCGCAGCGCATTGACCCGCTGGCCGTTGTTGGGGGGACTGTTGCGACGCGGATATCTCATGACCGGGCTGCGGATCTTCACGCTCGGGCTTTTCGTCGCGGCGGTCGCGACCGGCCTGCTGGCCGAGGACGCACGCGTCGGTCTGGCAACGCTGCTGATGTGGGGGATCTTCTGGCCACTGTTCACCAGCGTGGTTACGCCGACCCTGGGCAATGCCTACTGTGCGGTCTGTCCGCACGGCTTCGTCGGCAAGTGGCTCGGGCGCATCGGTCTGCGACGGAGCTTTCCGAAGCATCTGCGGGGTGTGTGGCTCGGACTCGTGATCATCGTCCTGTGCTACTGGGTGATCACCTACGCGATGCCCGGTTCGCTGGCCGGGTCGACGCGCACGACGGCCTGGTACTTTCTGGCCTTCAGCGTGGTTGCATTCGGATTCTTCTATGTATTCAAGGATATGGCATGGTGCAAGCACGTCTGTCCGCTGGGCCGTGTCCTGGCCACGCACGGCAAGGTCGGGGTGTTGCAGATCACCACCGACCAGGCGGCTTGCCGCACCTGTCGAGGCTTCGAATGTGCGAAAGCCTGCAGCTATCATCTCTCACCGTTTCGATTCGAAGCGCGCAACAACATGGAGGCGTGCACCTTGTGCACGGACTGCGTGACGGCCTGCGACAGCGTCGATCTGGTCGTCCGGCCTCCTGGTGCGGTGTTAAAGCGGGAGATCTCCGGCCAGGACCGGCACGAGATGTGGGTGTTCCTGATCATTCTCGCGGTCGCCGGCGTCGGCATCCAGTTCCTGCACGGACTGCAGCATACCCCGCTGAAGGAGCATCTACCCTGGCGGCTCGCCGGAGCCTGGCTGCATACCTGGGTGCCGCTCGATGCCGACTTCTTTGACCTTGGGCGATTCCTGGCACTGGTGCTGGCTCTCGTCCTGACCGTTGCCATCGGCGCGTGGGGATACCGGAATGCAGCCCGGGTCGCGGGGACGGACTGGCATACGGCGGCCAACAGCCTGGCCGTCGCGCTGGCACCGCTCGCGGTCATCGGGCTGATTCCACACGCGCTCACGATGTTCGCGACGCGCAATGCGCATGCCCTGGTCAATGAAAGCGGTGCCTGGTTGGGTCTTGCCTGGAATGCCACGCCGCTCGCTCAGCGTGGAGATGCGTGGCTGGGCTGGCTTTCGATGCTGCCGTACCTGGCCATGCTGTGGACGCTTTGGCTGGTATGGCAGCGCGCCGGGCTGCTCGCCGGCTCGCCCCGGCAGCGCTGGCAGGTATGGGCCTACGGAAGCCTGCCCGCGTGGCTATATATCGGCGTGTTCGCGGTCAAGCTGGGGGCGATGTGGTGGATGCCCGCCGCGGCCCATCATCACTAGTCGCGGACCGTAACGAGAGAACCCCGAACGAAACCGAGCAAGAAGCGAGGAGCGGAAAGATGAACGAAACCTTCGGACTTGCCCAACTCTGGGCGCAAGGCGATACCGTTGCCCATGTGACGGCACTGGTTCTGCTGGCGATGTCGATCGCGAGCTGGACGATCATCGTCACGAAGGCGGCCGGGCTGTTGCGTTTGCGCCGGTCCACGGTTGCCGCGATCCAGGCGTTCTGGAGCGCCGATACGCGGGACAAGGCGCTCGTCGCGATCGGTGCGCGCGACCGCAGCGGCGTGTTCGCCGAGGTCGCCGCAGATGCGTTGGAAGCCGCACAGGCCTATGAGGAGCGGAGGACCGGCGGCATCGGTGCCGGCGTCGATGCGAGCGAGTTCCTCGGGCGCAGCCTGCAGCAGTCGACCGTGTTCGCCCAGGCCCGGGTCGAGCGTGGACTGACCGTGCTCGCATCGGTCGGGGCGACGGCGCCGTTCGTGGGTCTGTTCGGTACCGTCTGGGGGATCTACAACGCGCTCATCGGATTGTCCGGAGCGAAGCAGGTCGTGCTCGACCAGGTCGCCGGTCCGGTCGGCGAGGCGCTGATCATGACGGCGGCCGGCCTGTTCGTAGCGATTCCGGCGGTGCTTGCGTACAACGCCTTCACCCGTGCGAACCGGCTCGTGCTGGCCCAGCTCGACGGCTTCGCCAACAGCCTGCACGCGTATCTGGTGGCCGGTGTGCGGCTCGGTCCGCAGGATGGCGACAAGATCCTGCCGCTGCGCCCGGCGCAGGCGGCTTGAGGAGGGCGCCATGGCGTTCAGCATGAAGAGCGGCCCGGTCGGGACGACCCAGCCGATGGCCGAGATCAACGTGATTCCGCTCGTAGACGTGATGCTGGTGCTGCTGGTGATCTTCATCATCACCGCACCGCTGATGACCCAGGCCGTCCCCATCGACCTGCCGCGCGTCGAGAGTACGCCGGTCGACGAAGAGCCCCGGGTGGTCAAGCTCGCGCTTGACGAACAGGACCAGTTGTACTTCAACGGCGAACCGGTCGCCTACGAGACGATGCTCGAACTGCTCGCCAACATCGCCTCCGAGCCCGGGCCGCTGCCGAGCCTGCAACTTCATGCCTGGCGCGGCGCCCGTTACGAGCGGGTGACCCTTTTGATGGCCGCAGCGCAGCGGGTCGGCATCACCAGCATCTCCTTCGTTACCGAGGGCACGGCCGCGGGGCTCCAGTGGAGCCGCGACGACACATGAGCGATCACATTCCCTCGTAGATCGGCCCTTCGCCGCCCTGCGGGACGACCCAGTTGATGTTCTGGGTGGGGTCCTTGATGTCGCAGGTCTTGCAGTGCACGCAGTTCTGGGCGTTGATCTGCAGGCGCGGGTTCGAGCCGTCGGCCTCGCGCACGATCTCGTAGACGCCGGCCGGGCAGTATCGCTGCTCGGGGGCGTCGTACTGTTCGAGGTTGATACGGATCGCGACCGTCGGATCCTTGAGCTGCAGGTGACAGGGCTGCTCTTCCTCGTGGTTGGTGTTCGACAGGAACACCGAGGACAGGCGGTCGAAGCTCACCACGCCGTCGGGCTTGGGATAGTCGATCGGCGCGCATTCGCTGGCCTTCTTCAGTGCGAGGTGGTCGGCCGTGTTGTGCAGCGTCCAGGGGGCCTTGCCGCGCAACAGCATCTGGTCCATGCCGAACAGCAGTGAGCCCATCCACAGGCCTTTTTTCATCAGCGGCTTGAAGTTGCGCGCCTTGTGCAGTTCGGCGTGCAGCCAGCTCGCGCGGAAGGCCTCGGGGTAGGCAGTGAGTTCGTCCCGGCTGCGGTCGGCGCCCATCGCCTCGAACGCGGCTTCGGCGGCGAGCATCCCGGACTTGATCGCGGCATGGATGCCCTTGATCCGTGAGGCGTTCAGGTAGCCTGCGTCGTCGCCGATCAGCGCGCCGCCCGGGAAGGTCGTCTTCGGCAGGGACTGCAGTCCGCCGGTCACGATCGCCCGCGCACCGTAGGACAGTCTCTTGCCGCCTTCGAGGAAGGGGCGGATCTTCGGATGGGTCTTGAATCGCTGGAACTCCTCGTAAGGCGAGAGGAAAGGATTCGTGTAGTTCAGGCCGACGACGAAGCCGATCGCGACGAGGTTGTCATCGAGGTGGTAGAAGAACGACCCGCCGTAGGTGTCGGCCGGCAACGGCCAGCCGGCGGTGTGGATGACCAGACCGGGGCTGTGCTGCTCGGGCCGGATCTCCCACAGTTCCTTGATGCCGATGCCGTAGGTCTGCGGATCGACGCCGTCCCGCAGGCGAAACTTCTCTTCGAGCATCTTTCCCAGATGGCCGCGGCAGCCTTCGGCAAACAGCGTATAGCGCGCGTGCAGCTCCATGCCGGGCTGATGGTTCGGGCCGGGTTCGCCTTCGCGCGTGAGTCCCATGTCCCCGGTCGCCACCCCCTTCACCGCGCCGTTCTCGTCGTACAGGATCTCCGCGGCCGCGAAGCCCGGATACACCTCGATGCCGGCTGCTTCGGCCTGCTCGCCCAGCCATTTGGTCAGATGTCCGAGCCGGACGATGTAGTTGCCATGGTTCTGGAAACAGCCGGGCAGGAATGCATTCGGTACGGGACGCGCTCCGGTCTCCGAGAGGAACATGAAGCGGTCCTCGGTGACCGCGGTGCGGATCGGGGCGCCCTGTTGCTTCCAGTCGGGGATCAGTTCGTCGAGCGCGCGCGGGTCGAGTACGGCGCCGGACAAGGAATGCGCACCGATCTCGGCGCCTTTCTCGATCAGGCAGATGGAGAGTTCGCGCCCCTGTTCGTCAGCCAGTTGCTTCAAGCGGATGGCGGCGGCCAGCCCGGAAGGGCCGCCCCCGACGACCAGTACATCGAATTCCATCGATTCGCGTTCCATCTGTTTCTCCTCGTTTCCGTCCGGTGCGTACCGAGCGGTGTCGTCGTTCAATGCTTGTTCCGCAAAGTTTAATCGTTGGCGCCCGCTTGCGACAGGCCGAGAACATACGGCGCCGTATGTTACATTAGCGCGCGTTGAAGCACAAAATAGAGGATCCGCAATGCACCCCGATCGAAAGCTATTGTCGACGACCCGGATGCCGATGCGCTGGGGCGATATGGACGCCTACGGGCACCTGAACAACACCGTCTATTTCCGTTTCTTCGAGCAGGCCCGCGTCGAGTGGATCGAGGCGCTGGGGTTTCCGGTGCGCTCCGAGGCCGAAACCGGCCCGGTCATCATCAACGCGGATTGCACCTTCAGGATCCCGGTAAACTATCCTGCAATGGTGGAGGTCCGCATGTTCGCGGGGCAGCCCGGTCGAAGCAGCTTCATGACCTGGTACGAACTCTATTTGGAAGGCGACGACCGCCTGTATGCCGAAGGCTCGGCAAAGGTGGTGTGGATGGACGTGGCCACGGCGAAGTCGGTGCCCCTTCCCGACAGCGTGCGGGCACTGTTCTGATCCGGTCGGTCCGGTGCGGAACAACGAAGCAATCAAGAACAAGGAAAGGAGCGAGTCGATGACCTTGGGATCCGATCAACCTCTTTGGCAACCTTCCGCGCAACGCGTTGCCGCGTCCAACATGACCGCGTTCATGCAGTCGGCGCAATCGCGCTGGAAGGTTTCGTTGCCGGACTATGCGGCGCTGCATGCCTGGTCGGTGGCCGAGCCCGAGCAGTTCTGGACGAGCGTGTGGGAGTACGGAGAGGTGGTCGGGGCGCGCGGCGATGCCGTGCTGGTCGACGGTCACAGGATGCCCGGCGCGAAGTGGTTTCCGCAGGCCCGCCTGAACTTCGCGCAGAACCTGCTGCGCAGCCGGGACGGTGTGGACGCGCTCGTGTTCTGGGGAGAGGACAAGGTCAAGCGGCGTCTTTCACACGGCGAACTGTATCGCGAGGTCGCGCGGTTCGCAGCTGCCCTGCGGGAACTGGGTGTCGGGCAGGGCGATCGCGTCGCGGCCTACATGCCGAACATGCCCGAGACCGTGATCGCGATGCTGGCGGCCTCGAGCATCGGGGCGATCTTCACTTCGGCTTCTCCCGATTTCGGTGTCCAGGGCGTGCTCGATCGTTTCGGCCAGACCGAGCCCAAGGTCCTTATCGCGGCCGACGGCTACTACTACAACGGCAAGGTCGTCGATTCCCTGGGCAAGCTCGCGGAGGTGGTGGAACGCCTGCCGTCGCTGCAACGTGTGGTGGTCGTCCACTACGTGCACAAGGAGCACGATCTTTCCTCGCTGCCGAATGCGCAGATGTACGAGGACTTCGTCCAGCCGCATCACGACGTGACCGAGATCCCGTTCGTGCCGCTGCCGTTCGATCATCCGCTGTACATCATGTACTCCTCGGGGACGACGGGCGTGCCCAAGTGCATCGTGCATTGTGCGGGCGGGGCACTGCTGCAGCACCTCAAGGAGCACAAGCTGCACAGCGACGTGAAGCCGGGTGACCGGGTGTTCTACTTCACGACCTGCGGCTGGATGATGTGGAACTGGCTGGTCTCGGGCCTTGCGGCGGGCGCCACGCTGCTGCTCTACGACGGGTCGCCGTTCATCGGCAAGGGCACCATCCTGTTCGACTATGCCGACGCGGAGCACATGACCCATTTCGGCACGTCGGCCAAGTTCATCGATGCGATCGCGAAGATCGACCTGAAGCCGCGCCTGACGCACAAGCTCGAATCGCTGCGCGCACTGATGAGCACCGGCAGCCCCTTGGTGCCCGAGGGTTTCGACTACGTCTATCGCGAGATCAAGTCCGAGCTTTGCCTGGCTTCGATCTCGGGCGGTACCGACATCATCTCCTGCTTCGTGCTCGGCAATCCGCTGCTGCCGGTGTGGCGTGGCGAGATCCAGTGCAAGGGGCTCGGGATGGCCGTCGAGGTGTTCGACGAGGAAGGGCGGCCGGTCCAGGGCGAGAAAGGCGAACTGGTGTGTACGAAGCCTTTCCCGGTGATGCCGATCGGCTTCTGGAACGATCCGGAGGGCGAGAAATACCATGCCGCCTACTTCGACCGCTTCGACAACGTCTGGTGCCACGGGGACTTCTGCGAGGTCACGCAGCACGGGGGGCTGATCATCTACGGGCGCTCGGACGCGACCCTCAATCCGGGCGGCGTGCGCATCGGCACGGCCGAGATCTATCGCCAGGTCGAGAAGCTCGACGAAGTGGTCGAATCGATCGTGATCGGCCAGGATTGGGAGGGGGACGTGCGCGTGGTGCTGTTCGTCAAGTTGCGCGAGGGTCTGGCGCTGGACGAGGATCTTGCGAAGCGGGTCAAGAAGACGATCCGCGACAACACCACGCCGCGCCATGTGCCGGCCAAGGTGTTGCAGGTCGCGGACATCCCGCGGACCAAGAGCGGCAAGATCGTCGAGCTGGCGGTGCGGAACGTCGTGCATGGGCAAGCGGTCAAGAATGTCGAGGCACTGGCCAATCCGGAAGCGCTCGAGCATTTCCGGGGCCGCGACGAACTGACCACCTGAGGAGACGACGATGCTGATGAGCCGTGAACGTTCGGTGCTGCTGGTGATCGACGTCCAGCAGAAGCTCGCTCCTGCGATCCACGATGGCCGACAGGTGATCGAGCATTGCATCTGGCTCGCCGAGGTGGCCGAACGGGTCGGCGTGCCGGTGGTCGTGACCGAGCACTGGCCCGGGAAGATCGGGGGTACGGTGCCCGAGCTCAAGGCCGTAACCGAAACAGCGCAGTACGTGAGCAAGGAATGCTTCTCGGCGCAGGCCGATGGCTGCCTGGGCGGCACGGCGCTCGACAATCATCGCCAGGTGATCGTGTGCGGCACCGAAGCGCACGTGTGCGTGCAGCAGACGGCGCTCGATCTGCGCTGGGCGGGACGCGACGTGTTCATCGTGGCGGAGGCCTGCGGTTCGCGGGATCCGGCCAACCGAGATCTGGCCTTCGAGCGCATGCGCGGGCATGGGATCGAGGTCGTCTCGCGCGAGATGGTGGCGTTCGAGTGGCTCGCACGCGGCGGCACCGACCTCTTCCGCGAAATCAACCGGGATTTCATCCGCTGAGATCCCTGGTCCGATGCGACGGCGCCGACGATTGGAGGGGCTGGCTTCGATTCTCCGGTTCGCCGCCTATGCGGCGATCGTCTATGTGGCGATCGTGGCACTGTTCTACGTCGCACAGTCGCGCCAGGTGTACTTCCCGCTGCGCGAGCATTCGACGACCCCAGCGGCCTACGCGATGCCATTCGAGGACGTGTGGTTCAAGACCGAAGACGAAGTCCTGCTCCACGGCTGGCTCGTGCATGCGGACCAGCCCCAGGGGGTGGTGCTGTTCTTCCATGGCAATGCGGGCAACGTCTCGCACCGCCTCGATTCGATCCGGACCTTTCGCGACCTCGGGTTTTCGGTGTTCATCATCGATTACCGCGGTTACGGGCACAGCGAAGGTACGCCGACCGAGGCGGGGACGTATCGCGATGCGCAGGCGGCGTGGCGATACCTGCGCGACGAGCGCAGCATCCCGGGACGCCATATCGTCGTGTTCGGGCGTTCGCTCGGCGCGGCGGTGGCCGCCTGGCTATCGGCCCGCGAGCGTCCTGGCGCGGTAATCCTGGAATCGGCGTTCACCAGTGCGCCGGATCTGGGGGCCGAACTCTATCCGTGGCTGCCGGTCCGGTGGATGCTCCGGTTCGCCTACGATACCCGCGAAGCCGTGCGCGACATCCATTCGCCCTTGCTCATCGTGCATAGCACCGAGGACCGCATCGTGCCCTATCACCACGGGCAGGCATTGTTCGAGGCGGCCAACCATCCGAAGCGTTTCCTCGAGATCCGGGGCGGCCATAACGACGGGTTTCTGCGCAGCCGGCCGACCTACGAGAACGGCCTGCGTGCGTTTCTGGACGAGAACCTCTGACTGCGCAGAAACCCCGGGGAAAGGATCAACCGGTCATGCGCCGGTCGGGAAACCCGATTGCGACGGACCGGTGGCGGCGCTCGATGAAGCTGGGGCTGTTGCGGGCTGTGTTGCGACCGTTGCCGACGTTTCGGGTGCGGCCGAACGGATAGCGATTCGCACTCCATCGGCGCCCATCCTGGTTCGTGCGTTTGCCGACTTCCGGCTCGACCCACTGGCAGGCCTGTCCATCGGTGTTGCCACCCGCATCCTGCCAGGCCGAATGGACCTGCAGATGCCGGTCCCACGAAGGTCCCCAGGCGTGCCGGGCCTCGAGGGGCGGGATGAATTCGTTTTCCAGATGGCGTGCCGGATCGGGCACCATCGGTGACTGGGTCATGGTGAAACCTCCTCCTGGTTCGTGACGCGGAGTCCTCGGGCGGCGGGCGTGGCGCCGACCTCATGCGAGAGGACAACGATACTCTTACCGGAGTTTCGTTACACCCATTCGATTGTTACCGTCTCTTGCGAAATGTGCTTCCTTGCCCCGGATCGCAAGCATGTGTGCGAGCACGGCGATCGCGAGACCCATGAACAGGTGCTTGAGCGTATGGCCGCTGACGAGGTGGCCGGTCAGATCGTGCATCGCATGATCGAAACGGTCGCCGGCCATGGCAAGGATGAAGAGCAGCCACGCCCACAGCAGATGGCTGCGCGCCTGCGGATAGGGCGAGGCCATCCCAGCGAGCAGTGGCGGGCACAGGAACATGAACCCGTGCAGCAGAAAGTATGGCCGCAGGTCACCGGTCGGGCCGGCATGCCACCAGATCACGGCCAGCGGCCCCGCCAGCGCCCAGAGGAACAGCATCAGCATGTCGACGCGACCCACGGGCGTCCGCTCTGCGATGAGCAGGGCGATCAGTGTCGTGAATGCCAGGCCGAGTGGTAACCGGTCCCAGAACAGGCGCGTATCGTTCGGTGCGAGGTGGTACCAGGTCGACCCGGCCGCGGTCAGCACGAGTGCGGAAAAGAACAGGCCGGCCAACATACGCTCGCCCGCGTGCCGGAATCGGTCTCCCGAAGCGCCGCCGTCCAGCGTCAGGCGCAATCCCCACAACGCGGGCAGCAGGATTGCGAGGTTGCTGAGAACGTCGGCCGCATTCGGTACGCCCATCCAGGCCCGGCTGTCGGCGAAATGGTGGTAGCCGGGGTCCTGCGGCAGCACTGGCAGTGACACGAACGAGATCGCGAGTGCCAGTGCGTAACAGGGGATGAGGAGCAGGGGGATCGAACGCAGCAGGAGTTCCTTGCCTTCCGATTCGAAATTCATAAGCACTGTACCGTTTCGGCGATTGCCCGATCCGGCAGAACTTCGGTTCTATGCGAACGGATCGGGTGAAGTATGACCCGAAATGCGTACTCTGCCCAAATCCGGCGGTGCCTCGGGACCGGTGCATTCTTCCGGACGGTACGCCTCTTCGGTTATCATCACACTTTCCCGCAGCCTCATTCCCATGACCAAATACGTTTTCGTTACCGGCGGTGTCGTGTCCTCACTGGGCAAGGGCATTGCAGCGGCCTCGCTGGGGGCCATTCTCGAGTCGCGCGGCATTCGGGTGACTCATCTCAAGCTCGATCCGTACATCAACGTCGATCCCGGGACGATGAGCCCGTTTCAGCACGGCGAGGTCTTCGTGACCGAGGACGGCGCCGAGACCGATCTCGACCTGGGGCACTACGAGCGCTTCACCAGCGCCCGCATGAGCAAGCGCAACAACTTCACCACCGGACAGATCTACGAGTCGGTGATCAAGAAGGAGCGGCGCGGCGAGTATCTGGGCAAGACGGTGCAGGTGATCCCGCACATCACCGACGAGATCAAGCTGTTCATCAAGCGCGGAGCCGAAGGCGCCGATGTTGCGATCGTCGAGGTCGGCGGTACGGTGGGCGACATCGAGTCGCTGCCGTTTCTCGAGGCGATCCGCCAGATGGGAATCGAGGAAGGGCGCAACCGCACCTGCTTCATCCACCTGACGCTGCTGCCCTACATCCCGACTGCCGGTGAGCTCAAGACCAAGCCGACCCAGCACTCGGTCAAGGAACTTCGCGAGATCGGTATCCAGCCAGATGTCCTGCTGTGCCGTGCGGATCGTTCGATCCCGGCCGACGAGCGGCGCAAGATCGCGCTGTTCTGCAACGTCATGCCCGAGGCGGTGATCGAGGCGCTGGACGCCGATTCGATCTATCGCATTCCCGGCATGCTGCACGACCAGATGATCGACGAGATCGTCTGCCATAAGCTCGGCATCCTCGCGCGGGCGGCCGACCTGAGCGTGTGGGACCGGCTCGTGCATGCGCTGGAGCATCCGAAGCACGAGGTCGACATCGCGTTCGTCGGCAAGTATGTCGACCTGACCGAGTCGTACAAGTCGCTGATCGAAGCCCTGAACCATGCGGGCATGCACACCGAGAGCAAGGTCAATATCCACTATATCGACTCCGAGGACATCGAGCGCGACGGTCCGGGCGTGCTGGAGAAGATGGATGCGATCCTGGTGCCCGGCGGGTTCGGCAAGCGCGGCACCGAAGGCAAGATCGCCGCGATCCGGTTTGCCCGCGAGAACCGTGTGCCGTATCTGGGTATCTGTCTCGGCATGCAGCTGGCGGTCGTCGAGTTCGCGCGGGACGTGGCCGGCCTCGAAGCGGCTCATTCGACAGAGTTCGACACCACTACGCCGCATCCGGTGATCGGGCTGATCACCGAGTGGCAGGATCGCAGCGGCAAGGTCGAGAAGCGTTCCGAGGCGTCCGACCTCGGCGGCACGATGCGTCTCGGGGGGCAGTCCTGCCAGTTGCTCGAGGGGTCGCTCGCGAGAGAGATCTACGGTGCGCCCGAGATCGTGGAACGCCATCGTCACCGCTACGAGGTCAACAACACCCTGCTGCCCCGGCTCGAGGAGCACGGCCTGCGGGTGTCGGGGCGTGCCGAGGGTACGAACCTGTGCGAGATCGTCGAACTGCCTGATCATCCGTGGTTCGTCGGCTGCCAGTTCCATCCGGAGTTCACGTCCAATCCGCGCAACGGTCATCCGTTGTTCACCGCCTACCTGAAGGCCGCGCTGGCCAATCGCGCGCTCGCCCGGGAGGCCGGGGAGGCAGCATGAAGCTTTGTGGTTTCGAGATCGGCCTGGATCGCCCGTTGTTCCTGATCTCCGGTCCGTGCGTCATCGAATCGCGGGACATGGCATTCGAGACGGCCGGTCGCCTCAAGGAGATCTGCGAAGGACTGGGCATCCCCTTCATCTACAAGTCGTCGTACGACAAGGCCAACCGCAGTTCCGGTGATTCGTACCGCGGGCTGGGTATGGAAAAGGGCCTGGAGATCCTGTCCGACGTGCGCGCCAGCCTCGGCGTGCCGGTGCTGACCGATGTGCACACCGTCGAGGAGATCGCGGCGGTCGCGGCGGTTGTGGATGTGCTCCAGACGCCGGCCTTCCTGTGCCGGCAGACCGACTTCATCCAGGCGGTGGCGGCAACCGGCAAGCCCGTGAACATCAAGAAGGGCCAGTTCCTCGCGCCGGGCGACATGAAGCAGGTGGTATCCAAGGCCCGCAAGGCCGCCGGCGACGCCGACACGATCATGGTGTGCGAGCGGGGTGCGTCCTTCGGCTACAACAACCTCGTTTCGGACATGCGCAGCCTGGCCATCATGCGCGAGACCGGGTGCCCCGTGGTCTACGATGCGACCCATTCGGTGCAGCTTCCGGGGGGGCAGGGAACGTCGTCGGGCGGACAGCGCGAGTTCGTACCCGTGCTTGCCCGTGCAGCGGTGGCGGCTGGGGTTGCCGGGATCTTCATGGAGTCGCATCCGGATCCCGACAAGGCCCTGTCGGACGGGCCGAACGCGTGGCCGCTCGACAGGATGCCCGCGCTGCTCGAGACGCTGCGCGATCTCGATGCCCTGGTCAAGCGCCAGGGGTTCCTGGAAACGAACTGATGCAGAATCGATTCGCATCGCAGCATGCACGTCGGCCCGGGAGGTGATAGCGTTATGAGCAAACCCGCATACTTGGTCGTGGATGCGACGATCACCGACCCCGAGCGCATCCTGCGCTATCGCGAGTTGGCGGAGGTCGCCGTCGGACGTTATGGCGGCCGCTACCTGGTTCGCGGGGGCGAGGTCCAGACGCTCGAAGGCGACTGGAAGCCCGAGCGGGTCGTGATCGTGGAGTTCGGTTCCGCGGAACAAGTCCGACGGTTCTACGACTCGCCCGAGTATCGGGCTGCGCGCGAAGCACGTGAAGGTGCCGCCTGGTTCGACATGCTGCTCGTCGAAGGCTATTGAAATCTTTATCGAAAACGGAAACAGGAACAGTCATGAGTGCAATCGTTGATGTCATCGCACGCGAGATCCTCGACTCGCGGGGCAACCCCACCGTGGAAGCCGATGTGTTGCTCGAGTCGGGCGTCATGGGCCGTGCTGCCGTGCCGTCGGGCGCCTCCACTGGGGCGCGCGAAGCGATCGAACTGCGCGACGGAGACTCCGGACGCTATCTCGGCAAAGGCGTGCAGCGTGCCGTCGAGAACGTGAACACGGAGATCTCCGAGGCGATCATCGGTCTCGATGCGGAAGAGCAGACCTTCATCGACCGCACGCTGATCGAACTCGATGGCACGGAGAACAAGTCGCGTCTGGGCGCCAATGCGATGCTGGCCGTGTCGATGGCGGTGGCCAAGGCCGCCGCCGAGGAGGCAGGCTTGCCGTTGTATCGGTATTTCGGTGGGTCGGGGCCGATGACCATGCCGGTACCGATGATGAACGTCATCAACGGCGGGGCGCATGCCAACAATAGCCTCGACATCCAGGAATGCATGGTCATGCCGGTATCGATGACGAGCTTCCGTGAAGCACTCCGTTGCGGGGCCGAGATCTTCCACCACCTCAAGAAGCTGACCGACAAGCGCGGCTACCCGACCACGGTCGGGGACGAAGGGGGCTTCGCGCCGAACGTCGGTGGCACCGAGGAAGCGCTCAACCTGATCCAGGAGGCGATCTCCGCAGCCGGCTACGAACCCGGCACGGACGTCGTACTGGCACTGGACTGCGCGGCTTCCGAGTTCTACAAGGACGGCCAGTACGTGCTGGCCGGCGAAGGACTGACGCTCAGTTCCGAGGGGTTCGCCGACTATCTCGCGACGCTCGCCGATCGCTTCCCGATCGTGTCGATCGAGGACGGCATGGCCGAGAACGACTGGGCGGGCTGGAAGACGCTGACCGACCGGCTCGGACGGCGTATCCAACTCGTCGGCGACGACCTGTTCGTCACCAATACCGAGATCCTCGCGCAAGGTATCGAGCAGGGCATCGCGAATTCCATCCTCATCAAGATCAACCAGATCGGGACGCTGTCGGAGACCTTCGCTGCCGTCGAGATGGCCAAGCGTGCCGGCTACACGTCGGTGATCTCGCACCGTTCCGGTGAAACCGAGGATGCGACGATCGCGGATATCGCCGTCGGCCTGAACGCCATGCAGATCAAGACCGGCTCGCTGTCGCGTTCGGACCGGATCGCCAAGTACAACCAGCTCCTTCGCATCGAAGAGGATCTGGGCGATACGGTCGGCTATCCCGGAAAGCGCGCCTTCTACAACCTGCGCGCACGATGAAGGCGGCCGGGGCTGCAGCGGTTTGCAGCGCAGCCTGACGAACCACACCCGGGCCGGCAGGTGATCTGCCGGCCTTTTTCCAATCGAGTCCCCTTTACCGATGCGCTGGCCCGTAATCATCCTTGCCGTGCTGGTCGTCGCGCTCCAGTATCCGCTGTGGCTGGGAAAGGGCGGGTGGCTGCGTGTGTGGGAGGTCGATCGCCAGTTGCAGGCGCAGCGGGAGCTCAACCACCAGCTCGAGCAGCGCAACGCCGGGCTTGAGGCCGAAGTGGCCGACCTCAAGTCGGGGAACGAGGCGATCGAGGAGCGCGCGCGGTTCAACCTGGGGCTGACGAAACCCGGCGAGATCTTCGTTCACACGCCACGAGAATGACACGAAGGCGCGATCAACCGGCTGCGATCAGTGTTCGCGCGCCGTCGATGCGCGGGCGGAAATAGGGGTTGTCGAGCTTTTCGATACGCACCTGTCCGCGACTGGACGGGGCATGGATGAAGCGGCCGTCGCCCATGTAGATGCCCATGTGCGAGTGGCGTCGATTGAGGGTGTTGAAGAACACCAGGTCGCCCGGCTGCAGTTGCGAGACCGCAATCGGTCGCGTGATTTCGGCAATCCGGGCGGCATTGTGCGGCAACGTGCGCCCGCTCACCTGTTCCACGATGTAGCTGACCATCCCGCTGCAATCGAGCCCCGCCTCGGGATTGCGCCCGCCGAAGGTGTAACCGGTTCCGAGCAGCCCGAGCGCGACCAGGACCAGTTCGCTCGCATGCTGTCGATCGTCGAGAGAGAAATATGCGCTTGCGGGCACCTGCGGCGAGGCCGCCACGGACGAGGGCGTGCTCGCGCCGATGCCGGGAGTCGGTCGCGTGCTGCATCCCCCGACCAGCGCGGCCGTCAGGAGTGCGACAAGGATCCGCCGGGTGGCCGGGCATGAGACGGAAATGGCCGTTCGCATGCCCCGAACGATAATGCAAAGCAGGTTCAGGCGTCCAGCCAGAAGGTGACCGGTCCGTGGTTGACGAGTGAAACCGACATCTCCGCACCGAACCTGCCGGTTTCCACGGCGGGGTAGGCTTCGCGCGCCTGTTCGACCAGTTGGCCGAACAGGCGGCGTGCGTCGTCGGGGGTGGCTGCGGTCGAGAATCCCGGGCGTGTGCCTTTGCGCGTATCGGCCGCGAGCGTGAACTGGGGTACGAGCAGGAGCCCGCCGGAGATGTCGCGCAGCGACAGGTTCATCCGGTCCTCGGCATCCTGGAAAATGCGGTATCCGAGCAGGCGCTCGGTCATGCGCGCAACGTTCCGGGGGCCATCCGCCGGCTGGATGCCGATCAGCGCAAGCATGCCGTGGCCGATCCGGCCGGTGGATTCCCCCGCGACGACGACTTCGGCCGAGAGTACCCGCTGGATCAGCGCAATCACGGGCGGTCGACGAGTTCGATCGTACCGCTGACGCCGACGACGATCTCGCTTTCACCGCCTTCGAGCGGGGCCGGTGCAGCTGACTCGGCCATCAAGGCCATTGAGCGCATGACCGGATAGATCGGCTGCGAACTGCCGTAGTTCACCGACAGGCTCCGGATGCGATAGTCCTTGCCGAGCACTTCGGCGATCCGTTTGGCACGGGCCTCGAAGGCGTGGATCGCGTCCGTGGCGGCCAGGTCGGCAGTCGCAGCACGGGTTTCGGGAGCCGGTTGCATCACGAGGCTGGTGACTGCCAGATTTTCCTGCAGCTTACCCAGCAGTTCCGAAAGGGCGGGAATGTCGCGGGTCTCGAGCGTGATCGAGGAGCGCATCCGCCAAGCCTCGATGGTGTGGCCGTTCTTGGAGTGGACCGGCCACGTACTGATTCCCGAAGTGCTGGCCTGGATACCCGGAACCTTGCGGATCTGTTCCAGCGCGGCCGCAATCTCGCGATTGACGGTTGCCGCCAGCGATGCAGGGTTGCGGTCGGTCGCCTCGAAATAGGCGGTGGCGCGGGCCAGGTCGTTGGGGGCGGGACGGCTGGCTTCGGCCGACAGGTCCACGGTGGTCGGCGGGGCGTCGTTGCCGATGGCCGGGGCAGCCACAAGGAACAGGGCCAGGCAGGCGAGGGTGACGAGGGCGGAGCGGGAATGAATGCGGGTCATGGGGTTCTCGGCGTCGGAAGTTCGGTCGAAGAGCAGTCTACCGTCAAGCGCCACCGGCATACGCCATGCGGGTGTAAGCCCTTGTAAGCAAGAGGGTGTCGCGTGCTCACTTGCGCGGTCCGGGAGGTGCGATGTGACGTGCCTCGGTCGCGTACAGGCGGGCGTTCTCGACGTAGTTGGCCGCGTTCGTGACGAGGCCTGCGACATCCTCGTCGGACAGCTGGCGGATGATGCGCCCCGGGGAGCCGACCACCAGGGAACGGTCGGGAATGACCTTCCCTTCCGGAATCAGGGAATTCGCCCCGATGATGCAGTGCTTGCCGATCACCGCATGATTGAGCACGACCGCGTTGATGCCGATCAGTGTCCCGTCTCCGACCGTGCAGCCGTGCAGCATCGCCATGTGGCCGACCGTGACGTTCGAGCCGATGATCAACGGTACGCCTTCGTCGTTGTGCAGGATCGAGCCGTCCTGGATGTTCGTGTCGTCGCCGATCTCGATCGGGTCATTGTCGCCACGGATGACCACGTTGTACCAGATGCTCACGTTGCGGCCCATGCGGATGCGGCCGATCACGGTGGCATTGTCGGCAATCCAGCAGCCCTCGCCGAACTCGGGGATGCGGTCGCCCAGTGCGTAGATCGCCATCTTCTCAGTCTCGATGCGGGTTGGTCGAAAGCGGCGCCATGATAGCAAGCGGGTGGCGCCCTGTGTGCTCCGAACCGGAACCGGCCTCCCGGAAGCCATCCAGGTGGTAGGATGCGGGCTGTCCACGAATTTCCCGTGTCTCATGCTCAGCTACCGCCACGCGTTCCATGCCGGCAACCATGCCGACGTGCTCAAGCATTTCGTGCTGGTCTCGATCCTCGATTATTACTGCCGGAAGGACAAGCCGTGGTGGTTCGTCGACACCCATGCCGGTGCGGGATGCTATGCGCTGGAGGGGCTGCAGGCGGAAAAGACTGCGGAGTATGCGGAAGGGATCGGTCGCATCTGGAATCGCGAAGACGTCCCCGACGTGCTGGCCCCCTATCTGGATGCGGTCGGGCAGTTCAATCCGCACGGTAAATTGACGTTCTATCCCGGATCGCCCGCAATCGCGATGACCCGCTTGCGAGAGCAGGACCGCATGCGCCTGTTCGAGCTGCATCCGGCCGACGAAGCCGCGCTGCAACAGACCTTTGTTCGCGATGGCGATCGCGTGCAGATCCGCAGAACCGACGGATTCGCGGCTCTGCGCTCGGTTCTGCCGCCTCCGACCCGACGTGCGGTGGTCCTGATCGATCCGCCGTACGAAGTGAAGCAGGATTACCGCAAGACCGTCGACGTGCTGGAGCAGTCCCTCAGGAGGTTTCCCGGTGGCACGTACGCGGTCTGGTATCCGATGCTGGCCCGTCCCGAAGCACGAAACCTTCCCGAACGGCTTGCGGGGATCGGCGCCGGGAGCTGGCTCGACGTCCGCCTGGCCGTGCGCAGTCCGCGATCCGGGTCCCCCGGCATGTTCGGCAGCGGGCTTTACGTGATCAATCCTCCCTGGATCCTGCCGGAGTTGCTCGAGGCCGCCATGCCGTGGCTGGTCGAGAACCTTGGCACGGAAGAAGGGGCGGGCTTCGACCTGGAGCACCACATCGAATGAACGGAACCGACGACCTGCACGAAATCCGCGATCGACTGCGTGCGTTCGCGGCGGAGCGCGACTGGGAGCGCTTTCATACGCCTAAGAATCTTGCGATGGCGCTGGCCGGCGAAACCGGCGAAGTGCTCGAACATTTCCAGTGGCTGACGCCGGAGCAGTCCCGGTCGCTCGATCCGCGTACGCACTCCGAAGTGGCAATGGAACTGGCTGATGTGTTGTGCTATCTCGTCCGCCTTGCCGACGTGCTGGACATCGATCTTGCCGATGCGACGCGGCGCAAGCTCGAGATCAACGCCGAACGCTACCCCGCCGACAAGGCTCGGGGGCGTGCGGACAAGTACGACAAGCTCTGATACGCAAAGCTCTGATCGACCTGTCCCTTCGTTTGCCTTTGCGTGAGGAATAAGATGCTCCAGATGGGGGATTTTTTTGCGGTTTCCTTGTTCGTGTCGATTGGGTTGCAGGAATATTTCTGAAACAATAGCGCCTTTGAATCTTCGGAAGGTCGTGCGTGGAACTCAGCCACATCAGCGAACTTGAAAAGGCGACGAAGAAGGGTCGGGTGGAGCTGTTCCGCCTGGGCATAGGGCTCTTCTTCATCATCGGCGTCATGCTTTACACCGTGGCCCGGGGCGATGCGCAGGGCAGCATGTTCATTGTCATCGCCGCGATGATCGGTGGCTACATGGCGATGAACATCGGTGCCAACGACGTGGCCAACAACGTCGGTCCCGCGGTCGGCTCGAAAGCGCTGACGCTCGGTGGTGCGCTCGTGATTGCGGCCTTCTTCGAAGCGGCCGGCGCGATCATCGCAGGCGGCGAGGTCGTCGGAACGATCCGCAGCGGCATCATCGACCCGAACCAGATCCCGGATGCGGATACCTTCGTCTGGGTGATGATGGCGGCGTTGCTCGCTGCCGCACTGTGGCTCAACATCGCCACCGCCGTGGGGGCACCCGTGTCGACGACCCATTCGATCGTCGGCGCGGTCCTGGGGGCCGGCATCGCGGCAGCGGGTTTCGCGATCGCGAACTGGCCCACGGTCGGACGGATTGCGATGAGCTGGGTGATCTCCCCGGCGATGGGCGGCATCATCGCTGCCGGGTTCCTGTATCTGATCAAGCGCAGCATCACCTACCAGACCGATCTCGTCCAGGCGGCGCGCAAGACGGTGCCTTACCTGGTGGCCATCATGGCGTTCGCGTTCGGCACCTACCTGATGCTCAAGGGGCTGGATCGCATCTGGAAAGTCACTTTTCTCCAGGCAGCCCTGGTCGGGGTCGTTCTTGCCGTCGTCGTGTTCGTCGTGGTCCGTCCCGTCATCGCACGGCGTTCACAGACCCTGCAGAATTCCAAGGAAGGGGTGAACCAGCTGTTCACGGCGCCGCTGATCTTCGCGGCGGCCTTGCTCAGTTTCGCGCATGGCTCGAACGACGTGGCCAACGCGGTGGGACCGCTTGCCGCCATCGTCGAAGTCGTCGGTTCCGGTACCGGCGAGATCGCCAGGGCGGCACCGATTCCGCTCTGGGTGATGGTCGTCGGCGGGCTGGGCATCGCTGTCGGCCTCGGATTGTTCGGTCCGCGGGTCATCCGCACGGTCGGTTCGGAGATCACCGAACTGGACAAGATGCGCGCCTACTGCATCGCGATGGCTGCGACGATCACGGTGATCATCGCCAGCCAGCTGGGCATTCCGGTGAGTACGACCCACGTCGCGGTCGGCGCCGTGTTCGGCGTCGGGTTCCTGCGGGAATACCTCAAGAGCAGCTATGCGCGCATGCTCGACGACATCAAGGCGCATCACCCCGAAGGCGACCAGGAGGCGATCGACGCGTTCATGGCGCGTTACACGAAGGCCTCGATCGAGCAAAAGGGCGTGATGCTGCGCGAACTCAAGCAACGTTCGAAACAACATCTGGATCCGGCCCATTTCTCGAAGACCGAGCGCAAGGGATTGCGCAAGGTCTATCGGCAGGAGTTGGTGAAGCGCTCCCAGCTGATGCGGATCGTCGCAGCCTGGCTGATCACCGTACCGGCGTCGGCCACGATGGCGGCACTGCTGTTCTTCACGATCCGCGGCATGTTGATTGCCTGATCCGGCGCAGGTTTCGCCTGTCCCGACATGATCACTTTCGAGAACCTTGCCTTCGTTGCGCTGGGCCTGATCGTATGGTTCTGGTACGACACGAACCGGGCGCGCGAGGCGGGGATCCGGGCCGCGCAGGAGAGTTGTGCCCGCGAGGGTGTTCAGCTTCTCGACGGCACCGTTGTGTTCCGGTCGCTCCGGGTCGCGAGGAACGAGAACGGGCGCCTGGCCCTCCGTCGGGTCTACGATTTCGAGTATTCCGGATCCGGCAACGATCGGTATCGCGGAACGGTCATGCTGCTTGGTACCGACGTGGTCATGCTCGACGTCAGCGAGCATCGTCCGCCCCATTCGATCCAGTAGTCGGGTAGTCCGGGAACAACGGCGCCCGTGGCGCGCCGCTGTCGTTCAGCGGCCCATGCCCTGGAAGCTTCTGAGAAACTCGCTGCGCAAGGTGTCCGAGGATGCGAAGGCACCGCTGAATGCCTGGGTGATCACCCGTTCGTCGCCGCGGCGGTCCTCACCGAGTAGCAGGCACAGCTGCTCGGCCTCGATGACGCACGCGGCCCCCTGCGCACGGCCGTGGTGCATCAGCGCGTCTGCGATGTCACGGGTCATCCACTCCTGGTAGGTGAACCGGTGGCCGATCGCGTCGACCATGCGTGCGATCCGCCCGAATCCGTGCAGCCGGCCTCCCGGAAGATAGGCGACGTGCGCCACGCCCCGGAACGGAACCAGATGGTGCGGGCATACACCGTGCACGGCGATTCCGCGGATGACGACCATGTCGGTGCGTGCATCCTCGAATCCTTCCCCAAGGGCTTCGGCCGGATCGAGTTCGTAACCGCCCAGCAACCGGTGCTGCCAGAGTTCGCGAACCCGCCTGGCGGTACGCCCGGTGTGGGCGCCCTCCGGAGGGATGCCACAGGCCTTGAGCAGGTCGGTGACGGCCTGTTCGAACGCAACGGGGTCGAATTCCCCGGTGCGGGTGATGCCGACCCCGTGTTCGGATTCGGGCACGGCAGGTCGATCATGGGGGTCGGGGGACATGCGGGACATCATCGATTTCTCTTCTGGATCTACCGTGCATCATAGCGGCTGAAGGGCGCCCCGTCCCGTTCGGGGCGCTACAGAGTCCTTTGCCCTGACTTGTTGCGATACAACAACAGTGGTTGCCGTGAATGACCAGAATCAACAGAACGTAGTGAAATATTCACGAATACGGTCTTGCGTGCAATGCGGCAATGCAGCATTCTAGGTCCGACGATCCCGATGACGGATCCACTTTCCACGGACTGAGATGACCCGGACGACCTACCTCTTTCTCGATTTCGACGGCGTGACCCATCCCTGGGGCGAGGCCGAGGACTTTCGCTGCCTGCCGCTGCTCGAGGCAGTCTTGCGGGAGCATCCGGAGGTGCGCATCGTCATTTCGGCCGACTGGCGGATGCTGTTCTCGCTATCCGAACTCGTGGCACATTTCTCCGAAGACCTGAGATCCCGCATTGTCGGAACGACCCCGCATCTGGTGCCCCAGCGCGGGCACGACCTGCACGGATTGCGCGAGCGCGAAGCGATGCTCTGGCTCGCCCAGCACGAGCCGGATCTCACTGCCGTGTCCTGGTGCGCAATCGACGATGCACCGGGAAACTGGTTGTCCCGTTCTCATCTCATCCTGACCGATTTCAAGCGCGGCTTCACCGAGGAAGATGCCGAGCGCCTGCGCCGGATGCTGACCAGCCTCGCCGACGACGGTCGGGTCGAGGGGGCCGATCCGCGCCAACCGTCCTCGCTGCTCCACTGGGGCTGAGGCGCCTCTCCGCCATTTCAGGCAGACCAGAGCGGCGGTTCCTGCATCAGCGCGATCTGCTCGCGCAGTTCGAGGATGCGATCCTGCCAGTAGCGTTGGGTGTTGAACCACGGGAATGCGGCAGGGAAGGCCGGGTCATCCCACCGTCGGGCGATCCATGCCGAATAGTGGATCAGCCGCAGGGTGCGCAAGGCCTCGATCAGATGCAGTTCGCGGGGCGAGAAGTCGTGAAAGTCCTCGTAGCCCGCAAGCAGGTCGGCGAGTTGCCCGCTCATCTCCTGCCGGTCGCCCGAGAGCAGCATCCAGAGGTCCTGCACGGCCGGCCCCATGCGGCTGTCGTCGAAATCGACGAAATGGGGCCCTGGGGGATCGCTGCGCTCGTTCCACAGGACGTTGCCGCAATGGCAGTCGCCATGCAGGCGGATCTGCTTGACGGCGCCCGCGCGGTCGAAGCTGTGACGCACGCCGTCAAGCGCCTGATCGACGGCGGTGCGCCACGCGACCAACAGATCCGGCGGGATGAAGTCATGGTCGAGCAGCCAGTCGCGTGGCTCCTCGCCGAAACTGGCGATGTCCAGGGACGGACGCTCACGGTACGCGGCCAGCGCGCCGACGGCGTGGATGCGTCCGAGGAACCGCCCCATCCATTCCAGCGTGGCGGAATCGCTCAGTTCGGGTGCGCGTCCGCCCATCCGCCGAAACACTGCGAAGCGCAGGTCTCCGAAGCGGTGCAGCGTCCGCCCGTCCAGGATCTCCGGCGCGACGACCGGGATTTCGCGTTCGGCGAGCTCTGTCGCAAAGGCGTGCTCTTCCTCGATTGCCGCATCGGTCCAGCGACCGGCGCGATAGAACTTCACGATCAGGGGCAGGGCAGCTTCCATGCCGACCTGGTAGACGCGATTCTCGTAGCTGTTGAGTGCGAGCAGCGTACCGTCCGGGCAGGTGCCGATGCTCTCGAGAGCATCGAGGATGACGTCGGGGGTCAGGGATGCGAAGGGTGTGGAGGTCATGATGCCGTCGTGATCGGCGATTCGGGGAGGCCCATTGTGTCAGGAAAATGGGTCGGGGACGACTTCCGGTGGTCGTCTCGCCGGCCGCGCCCATGGCAGGGGCACTGCCGCACGTGTCACAATGTTCGTTTTCGCCGGAAACGCATGATGGAACCGCAAGGACAGGACGCTCAGGTCATACCGGAAGATCTACTGGCCCCGTCGGTGGGTCCGGACGCCCAGCGCATGGCGGCACGCATGGCGCAGGACAGCTTTTCGCGGATCTTCCGGCTCACGCTGACCGAAGAGGAAGCGGGGCGCATCAGCGGGGTCGAGGCGCTCGCCCGTGAACTGCAGGGATGGGCGGATGCGGGCGGTGACGAGACGGCAAGGGCCCTGCGCCTTGCGCTGCTGGTTGCCGGGCTGGACCAGTGGGGGGTGGCCTACAGCCGTGCTTTCGGTCTCCAGGCGATCCCCGGTCTGACCGAACTCGTCGGTGCGCTGCGAACCGGGCTCGACCCTCAGGCCGAGGCGCGCTTCGGGCAGCAGTTCGCTGCCATCGAAGCGGCGGAAGGCAACGCGATCGACTTCAAGATCGAACTGCGCCGCGGGATGCACCTGGCCCTGTGGCACGCGATGATTGCCTGCGACGATCGCGAACAGGCCACGGCCATCCTCACCCAGCTCGGGGGCATGCTGTTCTCCCTCGTTCGTTGGATGCCCGGGCTGGGCTGGCTGCTGGTGGCCGACGCGTTGGCCAACATCCAGATTCACTGCCTGTCCGAGGGGCTCGCCACGGAGGGCCTGGGCCGGGAGATGACCGAAAGCCTGTTTGCCGCGCTGTCGCAGGAACTGCCCGCCGAGCAGCGTGATCTGATCATGGCACATTCCGCGCGCTCGGTGCTGTCCTGGCAGGAGGCACGGCGGGGCGCCTCGGGCCAGGTCCACTGACGATGGCGCTCAAGGCGACGATCTTCAAGGCGGAGCTGTCGATCTCCGATCTCGACCGCAACTACTACGCGGAGCACAACCTCACCCTCGCGCGGCATCCATCCGAAACCGACGAACGCATGATGGTTCGTCTGCTTGCGTTCGCACTGTTCGCCGATGAGGCGCTGGCCTTCGGCAAGGGGCTGTGTGTCGATGACGAGCCCGACCTGTGGCGGCGCGACCTGACCGGCGCGATCGAACGCTGGATCGATGTCGGGCAGCCGGACGAGAAATGGATCCGCAAGGCATCGGGACGGTCGGGCGAGGTGATCGTCGTCAGCTATGGTCGTGCTGCGGATGTCTGGTGGAACGGGATCCGCAACAAGCTCACGCGCCTGCACAACCTGCGTGTGCTGAATCTTCCTCCCGAATCGGCTCCTGCACTCGCCACGCTGACCGACCGCAGCATGCGCCTCCAATGCACGATCCAGGATGGGCAGGTATGGGTCACCAACGGGCAGGAAACCGTCCTCGTCGAGCCCGTCACGTTGGTCGGCTGACGTCTGCATGAAGCGCGCGACCGTACGCCTCCTGATCTGGCTCTCGGGTCTCTGGACGGCCCTGCTGACCCTCGGACTGGTTCTCTACCTTGCGCCGCTCGGGGCCGATGTCGTGGTCCTGCAATTGGCCTTCTCGCCCCCGAACTTCGGCCACATCGTCCATGGCTGGTCGCCGGAGAACCTCCTGCGCTATCGCCGCCACCTGCCGTTCGGGGTCGCGTTGGCGATCTGCTACGGTCTGTTCGGCTACCTCCTTGCGGCCCGGACGGCATTCTTCTCGGGACTCGGCGCCGGGTGGGTCCGTTTCGCGAAGTGGTCGCTCCCCGTTGCGGCACTTGGCCATGTTGCCGCCAACGCATTTCACCTGTGGCTCACCGCGGCACCGCGCTTCGGCCTGCAAGCCGTCTATGCTGCATCGGCCGGGCTTTCGCTGATGAAATGGGCGATGCTGATCGGGTTCGGCCTGGTGGTCGTCTATGCGTTGCTCCGGGATTCCGGGTAACTGGTTCCCCGAATCTATGCCAGCCCCCGGACACGGAGGAAATCGGCCAGCACTTCGTCGAGGTCCGGCCCGTCCGCTTCCTCCAGTTCGTAGCGCACCCGAACCGTTGGACGATCGATCCGGATGACCCGGTCGAGATCCACGGGGGTGCCGATCACGACCGTGTCGCAATCGGTCGCGTCGATCGTCGCCTGAAGGTCGGCAAGTTGCTGCGGGCCGTAACCCATGGCCGGGAGCACGGGACCGATTCCGGGCCAGTCCCGGAAGGTGGTAGCGATGCGCCCGACCGCATGGGGGCGGGGATCGACCTGTTCGGCGGCGTGGTACCGCTGCGCGGCCAACGTTCCGGCGCCAAGCCGCATCTCCCCGTGGGTCAGCGTCGGCCCGTCCTCGACGACCAGCACCCGTTTGCCGGTGACCCGCTCCGGATGGTCCACGGTCCTG
>JBJHDM010000019.1:0-50730 GCA_050486545.1 Rhodocyclaceae bacterium
AACTCGCCGGCTACGATCACGTGCAGGCGACGGTGCTGCAACTGACGCGCTCGCCGGGCAAGAACATCGTCTATCTCGGCTCGCTCCTGCTCGTGCTGGGCATCTTCGCGATGCTCTACATTCGCGAGCGCAGACTCTTCATCCTGATCAAGGACGACGGCGAGGCGCTCGTGGCAATGTCCTCGAACCGCAAGACGCTCGACATCGACGAGAGCTTCGAACGGCACGTGGACGGTCTGCGAGAAGTCCTGGCATCCGAAACCGTCGATCGCCACACCGAGCCGGCCTGAACCCGACGAGGACCCACGATGGAACTGACCCGGCAACGCACCGCTCCCTCCGCCCTCGGCGGCCGAGACCTGTTCGACTGGCTCTACCTCGTCGCGCTCCTCGCAGGCGCGGCAGTCGCACTCCTGCGCTACGGCGACGCCATGGACGGCTACGATGCGGCGATCCTGATCGTCCATGTCCCGATCCTCGTCGCAATCGGCTGGCACTGGAAGGACTTCCGCCCCTATCTGGCCACCGTGGCCGCGCTGTCGCTCGCCAGTCTCGGTCTCTACCAAGGGGACATCGGGCGCGCGGAGGAAGTCTTCGTGCTCAAGTACCTGATCTCCAGCCAGACCGCGATCATGTGGATGAGCGCCCTGCTGTTCATGTCCACCGGGGCCTACTGGATCGGACTGCTGGCGCGTTCGGACTTTGCCGACCGCACCGGCAGCGTGCTGAACTGGATCGCGATCACGATGGGCACGACCGGGTTGCTGGTACGCTGGGCCGAGTCCTACATGCTCGGGCCGGACATCGGCTACATCCCGATCAGCAACCTCTACGAAGTGTTCGTGCTGTTCTGCCTGATCACCGGCCTGCTCTACCTGTACTACGAGCAACGCTACGCGACGCGCCGGATGGGAGCCTTCGTGATGGTGATCGTCTCGGCGGCCGTGGCCTTCCTGCTCTGGTATTCCTTCACGCGCGAGGCGCACGAGATCCAGCCGCTGATCCCAGCACTGCAATCGTACTGGATGAAGGTCCATGTGCCGGCCAACTTCGTCGGCTACGGCGCATTCGCACTGGCTGCGATGATCGGCGTTGCAAGCCTGCTGAGCGGTCGCGGCATCCTCGCCGGCCGCCTGCCGCCCGCCCGCATCCTGGAGGACGTGATGTATCGCGCGATCGCGATCGGCTTCGCCTTCTTCACGATCGCAACCATTCTCGGTGCCCTCTGGGCGGCCGAAGCCTGGGGAACCTACTGGCAGTGGGACCCGAAGGAAACCTGGGCGCTGATCGTCTGGCTAAACTACGCCACCTGGCTGCACATGCGCCTGACCAAGGGGCTGCGCGGCCCCATTCTGGCCTGGTGGGCGATCATCGGCCTGGCCGTGACGACCTTCGCCTTTGTCGGCGTAAACATGTTCCTGACGGGGCTTCACTCCTACGGGGCGCTGTAGCGCGCACCCACCGCCGGGCGCCCGGAGGCCGCGTCAGCCCAGGGTGGCGAGGCGCTCCAGTTCGTCGCGTGTAAACCCGGCGGCCAGACGCGCCTCCTCGTGAAACGGCGGATGTGGCCGGGGCGCGTCGAAGGCCTCGATGAGTTCGAGATAGGTTCTCTCCGGATCGAGCCCCCGCTCGGCGCACAGACATCGAAACCAGTAGTCTCCAAGCGCAACGTGCGAGATCTCGTCGCGGAGAATGCGTTCGAGCACCGCCACGCTCGCTTCGTCGCCGATGCCGCGAAGCTTGTCGATGATCGGAGGCGTCGCATCCAGTCCGCGGGCTTCGAGCACCCGGGGCACCAGCGCCATGCGGGCAAGTGGATCGGGTGCGGTCCGGCAGGCCATCGTCCACAAGCCGTCGTGCGCGGGAAAATCCCCGTAGTCGAAACCCAGCACCCGCAGGCGATCACGAACGAGCAGGAAGTGCTCGGCCTCCTCGGCGGCTACCCGCAGCCATCCGTCGTGGAACGCGGGCGGGAAGGATCGATACCGCAGCACACAGTCCAACGCGAGGTTGATCGCGTTGAACTCGATATGGGCGATCGCATGCAGCAGTGCGGCATGTCCCTGCGGCGTGTGCACGCGTCGCTGCGGCACCTGCTGGGGGTCAACCAGCGGCGGCCGCTCCGGGCGACCCGGCACCGGAATCGGGTGCGGATCGTCGCGGCCCGACACGTACGCGCAGGACCCCGCGAGCCATCCCGCGCGCAGCGCCTGGACGGCTTCGCACTTGCGGTCCGGGTCGGCCAGCGACAACGCCTCGGACGCGAGCTGGTGAACGGAACGGATCATGACAACAGTCTAGCGACCGTAGCGGACCCGGACCGTGACATTTGACCGAACCGGATCACAACTGTCCGCCGATCAAGGATAATGCCGGTTCGAAACCCGAAAGTCGCAACGGACAAGCCATGAAAGCCAGCTCCGAACCTCACTCCCGTACCCGCAAGTCGTCCCTCGGCGTCGATGAGACGCGCAGCGCCATCCTCGAACGCATCGCTCCGGTCACCGGCCGCGAGTCCGTTCCGGTGCGCGATGCGCTGGACCGCATTCTCGCTGCGAACGTCATCGCCCCCTGCGATGTTCCCGCGTACGACAACTCGGCCATGGATGGCTACGCACTGCGGTTCAACGATCTCTCGCCGGAGGGCGAGACCTCGCTCGATCTGGTCGGAACGGCCTTCGCCGGACGGCCGTTCTCGGGTATCGTCAGCGCCGGCCAGGCCGTGCGCATCATGACCGGGGCGCCGATTCCGCAAGGCGCCGACACCATCGTCGTCCAGGAAGTCGCGCACGCGGACGATCGACGGGTCGTGATCCCGGGCGGCCAGCAGCGCGGTCAGAACCTGCGACGGGCCGGTGAGGACCTCGCGGCGGGCGGCGTCGCGATTCCGGCGGGAAAGCGCTGCGGCGCGGCCGAACTGGGCCTCATCGCCTCGCTGGGTATCGCCGAGGTCACGGTATTCCGGCGCCTGCGGGTGGCATTCTTCTCGACCGGCGACGAGATCGCTTCGATCGGCAGGCCGCTCGGACCGGGCGAGGTCTATGACAGCAATCGCTATACCTTGCACGGCGCCCTGACGCATCTCGGCTGCGAGTTGCTCGACATGGGCGTCGTACGTGACGATCCGCAGAGCCTGGAAGCCGCATTCCGGAGTGCGTCCGAGAACGCCGACGTGATCCTGACCAGCGGCGGCGTATCGGTTGGCGAGGCGGATTTCGTGCGCGAACTGGTCAATCGGCTCGGAGAGGTCGCCTTCTGGAAGATCGACATCAAGCCCGGCCGTCCGATGGCCTTCGGTCACGTTGGCAACGCCTGGATGTTCGGCCTCCCCGGCAATCCGGTCGCGGTCATGGTGACGTTCTTCCAATTCGTGCAGCCGGCGCTGCTCAAGCTGGCCGGCGCGGCACCCCTGCCCGAGCCGGCATTGTTCGAAGCGATCTGCACCGATGCGATCGCCAAGCGCCCCGGAAGGCGCGAATTCCTGCGCGGTCGCATGTCACGCAACCATGGCGCACTGCAGGTCGGCCTGACCGGTCCGCAGGGCTCCGGGGTACTGAAATCGATGTCCGACGCCGACTGCTTCATCGTGCTGCCCGAAGCGTGCGGCGACGTCGAACCGGGCGCCACCGTACTCGTCCAGCCCTTTCACGGGATGCTCTGAACCCACCAACGGAACTCCGACATGACCCAGGATGAACTGAAAAAGGCCGCCGCGCTGGCCGCTCTGCACTACATCGAACCCGGCAGCATCGTCGGGGTCGGAACCGGCTCGACGGTCAATCATTTCATCGACGGCCTGCCCGCCATCCGCGACCGGATCGTAGCCGCGGTGTCGAGTTCGGAGGCGAGCACGCAAAGGTTGCTGGCACACGGCATCGACGTCGTCGATCTCAACGACGTGACGGATCTACCGGTCTATGTCGACGGTGCCGACGAGATCGACGGGAGCTTCGCGATGATCAAGGGCGGCGGCGGCGCGCTGACCCGCGAGAAGATCGTCGCCGCCGTGGCCACCCGCTTCGTCTGCATCTGCGATGCGACCAAGCGGGTCGAGTTCCTCGGCGGGTTTCCGCTTCCGGTCGAGGTCATTCCCATGGCCCGCGCCTATGTCGAGCGTGAACTGGCCCGCCTGGGGGGGCGACCCGTCCTGCGCGAGGGCTTCGTGACCGACAACGGCAACGTCATTCTCGATGTGCACGGCCTGCGATTGTCGGCCCCCACGGAGATGGAAGCCGCGATCGACCGGATCGTCGGCGTGGTGACCAACGGCCTCTTCGCACGCCGAGGCGCCGACGTGCTCCTGCTCGCCACGCCGGACGGCGTCGAGCGCCACGTCGCGGCTTGAAACAGCCGGTGAAATATTACCGTCACACTCGGCTGCTAGTCTCACCGGACCCGTTCACCGAGTCGCATCCATGACCAAGCATACTTTCACCCAATTCGACAACGAACTCGATGACCTTCGCCGCCGCGTGGTGATGATGGGAGAACTCGTATGCAGCCAGGTCGTACGCGCCATCGATGGCCTGACCGGCAACGACCTGAACCGGGTCGAGGAGGTCATCGACACCGAAAAACTCGTCAACCGCCGGGAGATCGAGCTCGACGAGCTGTGCATCCAGATGATCGCGCGCCATTCCCCGGCAGCGAGCGACCTGCGGTTGCTGATGACGATCATGCAGATGATCACGGACCTGGAGCGCGTCGGCGACGAAGCGAAGAAGATCGCGAAGGCCGCCCGTCCGATCATCGAATCGGAAGCGATCTTCGTCCCCAAGGTCGAATTGCGTCATGTCGCGAACATGACGGTGGAGATGCTAAACGGTGCGCTTGACAGCTTCGTCCGTCACGACCCCACCACGGTGGCCGACATCCTGCGCAAGGACAAGGAGGTCGATTCCATCTTCAAGGGTATCGTCCGCCAACTCGCGACCTTCATGATGGAAGATCCGCGGTTGATCACCCGTTCGCTGGACGTGCTCTTCATCGCGAAGTCGATCGAGCGCATCGGCGATCACGCGACCAACATCGCCGAATACGTCGTCTACATGGTCAAGGGCCGCGACGTCCGCCACGAGGACGTCGACAAGGTGGAGCAGGCCGCGCGGCGGGAGTGAGCCGGCCCCCGCGAGGCCGGGATGTCCCCGCTCAGGCGCTCGGAGGCACGTAACCGCTGACGTTGTCCGCACCTTCTCCGAAGAAGTGCTTTTCCATCTGCTCGGTCAGGTACTTGCGGGCGCGCGCGTCCATCAGGTTGAGGCGATTTTCGTTGATCAGCATGGTCTGATACTTCACCCACTGCTGCCACGCCTCCTTGGAGACGTTCTCGAAGATCCGCTTGCCCAGTGCACCCGGGACGGGCGGCAGATCCAGACCCTCCGCTTCGCGACCGAGCTTGACGCAGTTCACCATACGAGCCATTTCTTCAATCCTCTTCACGATTCGGCCCGTGCGGGCCCGAGGGGCTCATTCTAGCCGATTCGTCCGGATCGGGTCCCGCGATCGACCAGCGATTGCGCCCCGTGCTCTTCGAGCGGTACATCGCCGCATCCGCCTCGGCGACGAGACGTTCGGCATCAGCCGCGTGATCCGGAAACAAGGCGATACCCAGGCTCGCGGTCAAGCGCGCCTCCTGCCGCTGGAACTCGAAACGAAGCTCGGCGACACCCTCCACGATCCGCCGCGCCAGCTCCTCGAGTCCTGCCGTCTCCGCATCCGGTACCAATACCGCGAACTCGTCGCCGCCGAGGCGGAAGAAGACCTCGTTGCGCCGGATGAGGCTGCCCACATGGCGGGTCATGCACACCAGGACTTCATCGCCGGCCTGATGCCCGAACGCATCGTTGATCGGCTTGAATCCGTCGAGATCGAACGTGATCAATCCGACCCGGAAGTTGCGCCGCTGCGCGTCGGCCAGCAGGCGGTCCAGCTCCTCGTGAAAGCGTCGCCGGTTGTACAGATCCGTCAGGGGGTCGCGCTCGGCCATCTGCACGAGGCGATCGGCAATCCGCCGCTGTTCGGTCACGTCCTCGTAGATCCAGACGCGCCCGATACCCCGGCCATCCCGCCCGCTCTCGACCACGGCAGAAGTGTCGGTAACGATGCGTCCATCCTTGAAACGGATCTCGTGCCAGGTGCCGGCACCGTGATCGTCGACGGTGCGGCGGATGGCCTCGGCGTACTCTTCCGGATCTTCCAGCAAGGACTCCACGCGCAGCCAGAGTGCAGCGTCGCGCATCCCGATCAGATTGTCGTCCGGTGCGAATCCCCAGATGTCCAGCATCGCACGATTGAAATAAAGCACGCGATGATCCCTGTCCATGAAGAGGATTCCGAGGCGGATGGCATTGAGCAAGGCGACCAGACGCATGCGTTCGTCGTTGCTGCGGGCGAGGTAGTGCTCGCGCAACGCTTGGGTCCTGCGCAATTCCGCCACCGTCTCGAGCAACTGGTACTCGGTCTCCTTGCGTGCCTGAACGTCCTCTGCCGACATCCGCAAGCCGTGAGGTGCCCCATCGCGCTCGAGCCGCCGCCAGCGACACCCGATCCAGCGGACCGTCCCGTCGCTTCGGACCAGGCGCATCTCAAAGTCTTCCTCGCCACCGCCCTGCGCAACCTTCTGTGCCATGCTTCGGCAGTGCTTCAGATCGGACTCGTCGACCAACAGGGCCAGTGCATCCGGCGCCCCGATGCATTCCACCGGCGAGCGTCCGGTCAACCGTTCGATCGACGGACTGATCCAGATCAACCGTCCCGCGAGATCGAACAAAGCCTCGACGCCATGCACGCCTTCCGCGATCGTTCGCAAGAGTTCCCGTTCGCACGCCGACTCCTCGGTCTGCGCACGCAGCGCAGCTGAACCCTGGCCGGCCCCGGTCGCGAGTGGATCGCGGGATGCGGGGCGCCGGGTGCTCATAGCCGCTTGACGAACACCTTGGAGCGACGCTGGTAGTTGTAGAGTTCGCGCTTCTGCCGCGGCAGCGCGTCGGGGCCGATCTCCACAAAGCCGCGCTCGCGGAACCAGTGCGCGGTCCGCGTCGTCAGCACGAACAGGCGTTCGAGCCGCTGCTTGCGCGCACGCTGCTCGATGCGCCGCAACAGCTGATCGCCCAGGCCGGCGCGGCGGAATTCCGGCGTCACGGCCAGACAGGCAAGCTCCGCCGCACGTTCGTCGCTGAACGGGTAGATCGCCGCACACCCCACCAGCACCCCATCGTGCTCGACGAGGATAAAACGCTCGATCTCCTGCTCGAGCAGCTCACGCCCCCGCCGCACGAGCGTACCGTCGAGTTCCATCGGCGAAATCAATGCGACCAGTGCGCCGACATCCTCGAACGTCGCGTCGCGGAAACGGAACAGCGGATCGCGCGAGATCACCGTACCCACACCCGCATGGGTGAAGAATTCGAGCAGCAACCCGCCGTCGGTGTCATGGTCGATCAGGTGTACCCGCGAAACCCCGCGCCGCAAGGCGCGCACCGCGCACGGCACATAGAGCTCCAGATCCTCGCTGACCCCCTCACCGGCCTCGAGCATGCGCTCGGCTTCGTCCGCCGTGACCGAATCGATCAACTGCCCCTCCCGATCGCGCAAACCCGGTGCATCGCACAGGTAGATGAGCTTTTCGGCCTGAAGCGCAACGGCCACCGCCTCGGCAACCTCCTCCATGCCGAGATTGAAGATCTCGCCGGTCGGTGAGACGCCCAGCGGCGAGATCAGTACGACGTTGTGCTGATCCAGGTCGGCGGCGATCTCCTCGGCGATGATCTTGCGCACTGCACCGGTGTACTGATAGTCGATGCCGTCGACGATCCCGACGGGCCGCGCGGTGATGAAGTTGCCGCCGGTCACCCGCATGTAGCTGCCGGCCATCGGCGTATTCGGCAAGCCCTGCGAGAGCAGCGCCTCGATCTCCAGGCGCGTGACGGCCATCGCCGCCTTCACGCACTCGAGCGCAGCGGCGTCGGTGACGCGCAGTCCGTGATGGTAGCGCTGCTCGAGCCCGCGCCGGGACATCTCCGCCTCGATCTGCGGGCGAGCGCCATGCACGAGCACCAACCGGATACCCAGCGCAGCCAGCAGGTTGCAGTCGTAGGCCAGGCTCTGCGCGCGCTCGCCAGCGGCCACTTCCCCGCCGAAGGCGATGACGAAGGTTCGGCCACGAAACGCATGCACGTAGGGAGCCGCGCCCCGCACCCATGCCACGAACTGGGCAGTGGAGTCGGGTGCCGGCGCCAGAGAATCGGAAGGGGATAGTTCGCGGCTCAATCGTTCACCATCGGTCAGGTCGGTTCTTGCAAAACATTACACCCAACGACGCATGGAGGCACGCACCGAAGCGATCAACGGCCGAGCGCAGCTTCCAGACGTTCGCAGATCGTGCGCAGCACCTTGATGCGCGCGAAGTACTTGTTGTTCGCCTCGATGACGGTCCAGGGGGAGTTCTCCGTGCTCGTACGATCGATCATGTCGCACACCGCATGCTCGTAGTCGTCCCATTTCCCGCGGTTGCGCCAGTCTTCCTCGGTGATCTTGAAGCGCTTGTGCGGCTCGGCCTCACGGGCTTCGAAGCGTCGCAACTGCTCGTCCTTGTCGATCGCGAGCCAGAACTTCACCACCACCGCCCCCGCATCGACGAGTTCATCCTCGAAATCGTTGATCTCGGAATAGGCGCGCATCCAGTCCGCTTCGGAGCAATAGCCCTCGACCCGCTCGACCAGGACCCGGCCGTACCAGGAGCGATCGAAGATCACCACCCGACCGCGGCGCGGCAGCTGACGCCAGAACCGCCACAGGTAGGGCTTGGCGAGTTCCTCGTCGGAGGGCGCCGCGATCGGCACGATACGGTAACGGCGCGCATCCATGGCCGCCGTCACGCGGCGGATCGCCCCGCCCTTGCCGGCCGCATCGACGCCTTCGAACACCATGACGAGCGATCGCGTCGTGAACGCCTTGTCGCGGATCAGCAGGGCGAGTCTTCCCTGCAGCGACTCGAGCAACTCCCCGTAGGCCTTCCTGGTGAGCTTCTGATCCAGCTCAAGGGTATTGAGATAATTGCGCCGATCGACGACCGACGGCAGCGCAGGTGCGGTCTGGCGCGACACCCAATGCCCGGAAACCGCCTCGTTGCGCTTTCCGATCGCATCGAACAGCGTCCGCCCAACGAACAACGAGCGGTAGCGCGCATCGGTTCCGTCCACGATCATCCACGGCGCGTCTCCCGTACTCGTCCGGCGCAACACATGCTCGGCAACCTCGCGATAGCGGTCGTACAAGCGGTAGAAATCCCAGTCGCGCTCGGTCACGCGCCAGCGCGTGCGCGGATCCTTTTCCAGCGACTCGAGGCGCTTCTTCTGCGCCTTCTTCGACAGATGGAACCACAGTTTGACCAGCAGCACGTCCTCGCGGGCCAGCATCGTCTCGAAGCGATTGATCTCGTCCAGGTGCTGGTCGAGTTCGGCCTGCTTGGCGAGTTTCTCCACCCGACGGCGGATCGGCTCGGTATACCAGTTGCCGAACATCACCCCGATCTTGCCCTTGGGCGGCAACGCGCGCCAGAAACGCCACATGTAGGGACGTTCGGCCTCTTCCGTCGACGGCGCATCGAAGGCCCAGTTCTCGATATGACGCGGATCCATCCATTCGTTGAGGAGGTTTACCGTCTCCCCCTTGCCCGCGCCATCGATACCATTGATCAGCACCACGACCGAGTAACGCTTCTGTTCGAGCAACTCGAACTGCGCATCCAGCAGTTGCATGCGCAACGGCGGCACGGCCTCGTCATAATCCGCCTTCGCGGTCTTGTGCCCAACCTCGGCGGATTCGAACATTCACGCTCTCCCTTGCATCAGAAATCCCCCCACAGGACCTGTGCCGCGCTGAGCGCCGCCAGGCCGGCCGTTTCCGTTCGCAGCACCCGCGGCCCCAGGCGGATGCGCACGCATCCGGCCGCATCGAACGCCGCCCGCTCGCGCTCCGACCACCCGCCTTCCGGTCCGATCAGCAGATGCACCGCACCACCCGGCCGTTGCAGCCCGGCCAACGCCGTACCGTCTTCCGGCACGAGGACAAGGCGCTCGCATCCCTGCCGCGTCTCGTCGAGGTAGTCGTCGAGGTCGCGGATCGCCGCGATCTCGGGCACCCGGTTGCGGCCGCACTGCTCGCACGCGGACACCGCCACCTGTCGCCAGTGCTCCAGACGCCGGGACGCGCGCTCGGGCGGAAGGCGCACGATCGAGCGCTCGGCGCGCACGGGCACGATGCCGGCCACGCCGAGCTCGACCGCCTTCTGCACGATCCAGTCCATCTTGTCCCCGCCGGCAAGCGCCTGGACCAGCACCACGCGCAGCGGCGACTCGGGTTTCGGCTCCAGCCGATCCCCGAGGATCGCGAACCAGTCCTTGCCCCGCCGGACGAGCAACGCCCGCGCCTCGCCACCCTGTCCGTCGAAGACGCCGAGCGGAGCGCCTTCGCGCAGGCGCAAGACCTTGGTGGCGTGATGCGCCGCAGGATCGGACAGCCTCACTTCGCCGGCAGGCGGCAAGGGGTCGGGGGAAAAGAAGCGGGAAATCATCATGGTATTATACGGACTGTGCGGCTTCGCCCGCCGTGACGCGGCGAACGCCTCCAATGGACGACGAGACAGGACGGGGGACGCCATGGTTTCGACGACGACACCGATCTGCAACTTCGGCTGGCCGGCACCCGCGTTCGACCTTCCGGGCGTGGATGGCCGACGCCATACGCACGAGAGCGCACGCGGACCGAACGGGCTGCTCGTGATGTTCATCTGCAACCACTGCCCGTATGTGAAGGCCGTCATCGACCGGATCGTCCGCGACACGCGGGAGCTGGCCGAGGCCGGCATCGGCAGCATCGCGATCATGTCCAACGACCCGACGGACTATCCCGAGGACTCCTGGGACAACATGATCGAGTTTTCGCGCAGGCACGGCTTTCCCTTCCCGTACGTCCTCGACGAAACCCAGGCGGTAGCCAAGGCGTACGGGGCCGTGTGCACACCGGATCTGTTCGGCTTCAATGCGGCACTCGAACTGCAGTACCGGGGACGCCTGGACGCCTCGGGCAAGAGTCCCGCGGCCCCCGACGCAAGGAGGGACCTGTTCGAGGCGATGATGCAGGTCGCCCGCAGCGGGAAGGGTCCGGAAGAGCAATTCGCGAGCATTGGCTGCTCGATCAAATGGCGGGAACCCTGACATGCCCAGTGCAGCAAGCCGGCTGGCACGTGCGCGAGCGCTCGAATCGGTCGTCCGCGACGTCGCCCGCGAAGTCATTCTTCCGCGCTACCTGAAGACGGCGCGCAACCGCAAGGCCGACGGATCCCTGTTCACCGAGGCGGACGTGGAATCGCAGCGGCGCTTCACCGAAGAACTGCCGATGCTGCTTCCCGGCCCCGTGCTCGGAGAGGAGATGAGCGCCGAGGAGCAGGGGCGGTTGTGGGGGGAAGGGCGCAAGGGCCTGTGGTGCATCGACCCGATCGACGGCACGACGAACTTCGCCAACGGCATCCCCTTCTTCGCCGTCTCCATCGCCTACCTGGTCGATCACGAGCCGCGTTTCGGCGTGGTCTACAACCCGGTCACCGACGAGTCGTTCTATGCTGCCAAGGGGGCCGGAGCATTCCTGAACGGTGTCGAGTTGCCGCTGCGCCGGGCCGCACCTCGCTTGGCCGACGCGGTTGCGGGGATCGACTTCAAGCGCATCAGCAACCATTTGGGCGACGAACTCGCGGTGCGGCCGCCCTACTATTCGCAACGCAACTTCGGCTCGAGCGCGCTCGAATGGTGCTTCGTCGCGGCCGGGCGGCTCGACGTCTACCTGCATGGCGGGCAGATGCTGTGGGACTATGCCGCCGGACACCTGATTCTCGCCGAAGCGGGCGGCCAGGCCGTCGCACTGGGGGGCGGTTCGCTGCTTGCGGGTCCCGCGGTCAAGCGCGGCGTGATCGCTGCCGCTAACCCCGATCTGTTCAACGACTGGAGAAACTGGCTCACCGCGCATTCATGAAGCGCAGTCGCAATGCGAGAAGTATTTCCCCTGGCAGGGCGGATGGCTGCAGTATGATCACCAATCCACGACCGACCGGATACCGATTGATGAGCACTGCCCCCACCTCGTTCGAGGGCGCGAACGATCGCCGCAAGCACCACTACGTTCGCGAGATCTTCGAAGAAGCCGTCGAGCTGGTCGCTCCGTTCTTCGCCCGGGGCAATACCTGGGGCAACAGCACGCTCGACCACCTCGCCTACCGTTCGCTGCGGGAAACTTTTCCGCAGCTCTCGGTCGAGGAGGCGCACATCCTCGTCGTTGCGGCCAAGCGGATCTACGCGGACCGGAAGGGGCAGTCCGCCGCGACGGAACATTGACCCCGCCTCCACGCGCATGGAGCCCTGATGTCAACCAAGCACCCCATCATCGCCGTTACCGGCTCCTCCGGTGCCGGAACGACCACGGTCAAGCACACCTTCGAAGCGATCTTTCACCGCGAGAACGTGAATGCCGCGATCGTGGAGGGCGACAGCTTCCACCGCTATACCCGCGACGAGATGAAGCAGCGCATCGCCGAGGCCGAGAGTCGCGGCGAGCGGGGCATCAGTCATTTCGGCCCGGAGGCGAACCTGCTCGAGGACCTGGAAAGCCTGTTCCGCAGCTACGGCGAGTCGGCCGTCGGGCGCCGCCGTTCCTACGTTCACAATGAAGAGCAGTCGGTGCGCTGGAACCTTCCGATGGGCACCTTCACGGAATGGGAGGATCTGCCCGTCGGAACCGACTGCCTGTTCTACGAAGGGCTGCACGGCGGAGTGGTCAGCGACGAAGTCGACCTGGCCCGTCACGTCGACCTGCTGATCGGCGTCGCACCGACCATCAACCTGGAATGGATCCAGAAGCTGCACCGCGATACCCGCGTACGGGGCTATTCGATGGAGGCGGTGCAGGACACCATCCTGCGCCGCATGCACGACTACGTCCACTACATCGTTCCACAGTTCTCGCGCACGCACATCAATTTCCAGCGCGTACCCGTCGTCGACACGTCCAACCCATTCATCGCCCGCGAGGTGCCGACCCTGGCCGAGTCGATGGTCGTGATCCGTTTCCGCGATCCCCGCGGGATCGATTTCCCCTATCTGCTGAGCATGATCCACGACTCGTTCATGTCCCGCGCCAACTCGATCGTGATTCCCGGCGGCAAGCTCGACCTGGCGATGCAGCTCATCCTGACTCCGTTGATCTGGAAACTCATGGAGCGGCGCAGACGCTTCATCTGAAGCCGGCCCGCACGCCCACTGCCCGACCGGGCAGCTATCATCGCCCCCTGTTTTCGGCGATAATCCGCCCTTTCTTCGAGCCCCCTGCCTGCCCCGCCATGTCCGAAGCCCGCAACGTCAAGCTCCCGTCCTTCAATCCGCTTACTGGCGCGATCCGCGCCCTGGCGATGGATGCCGTCCAGCAAGCCCGCTCGGGCCACCCGGGCGCACCGATGGGCATGGCCGAGATCGCCGAGGTCCTGTGGCGTCGCCACCTGAAGCACAATCCGGCCAACCCGAAATGGGCCGACCGCGATCGCTTCGTGCTGTCGAACGGCCACGGCTCGATGCTGTTGTATGCATTGCTGCATCTGACCGGATACGACCTCCCCATCGAAGAGCTGAAGCGCTTCCGCCAGTTGCACAGCAAGACCCCCGGGCACCCCGAGTACGGCTATGCCCCCGGGATCGAGACGACCACTGGCCCGCTCGGGCAGGGCATCAGCAACGCCGTGGGCATGGCCATCGCCGAAAAGGTACTGGCGGCCGAATTCAATCGCCCGGGACACGACATCGTCGATCACCACACCTGGGTCTTCCTCGGCGACGGCTGCCTGATGGAAGGTATCTCGCACGAGGCCTGTTCGCTCGCCGGCACGCTCGGCCTGGGAAAGCTGATCGCGTTCTACGACGACAACGCGATCTCGATCGACGGCGACGTGCGCGGCTGGTTCACCGACGACACCCCGAAGCGCTTCGAGGCCTACGGCTGGCAGGTCGTCCGCGACGTACAGGGCCACGACCCGGAAGCGATCGAAGCCGCAATCGCGTTGGCCCGTGCCAATCCCGAGCAACCGACCCTGATCTGCTGCAAGACGGTCATCGGCGCCGGCGCACCGAACAAGCAGGGCAGCCATGACGTGCATGGCGCCCCGCTCGGCGACGCCGAGATCGCCGCTGCACGTGCCCACATCGGCTGGACGCATCCGCCGTTCGAGATTCCCGAGGACGTCTACGCAGCGTGGAATGCCCGCGAGCAGGGCGCCCGCGCGGAGGCCTCGTGGAATGCGCGTTTCCACGCCTACGCCGCAGCCCATCCCGAGCTGGCTGCCGAGCTTTCCCGGCGCATGGACGGCCGGTTGCCCGAGGACTGGGCCGTGCATGTACAGGCCGTACTCGATCGACTGGCCGACAAGTCCGAGACCATTGCCAGCCGCAAGGCGAGCCAGAACACCATCGAGGCGTTCGCCCCGAAGCTGCCGGAGCTGATCGGCGGATCCGCCGACCTGGCCGGCTCCAACCTGACCTTGTGGTCGGGCTCGCGCGGTGTAAGCCGCGAGAGCGGCGGCAATTACCTTTACTACGGCGTGCGCGAGTTCGGTATGGCCGCGATCGGAAACGGGCTCGCTCTGCATGGCGGGCTGATCCCCTATACCGCGACCTTCCTGATGTTCAGCGAGTACGCCCGCAACGCGCTGCGCATGGCGTCGCTGATGAAGCTGCGCCAGATCTTCGTGTTCACCCACGATTCGATCGGCCTCGGCGAGGACGGGCCGACCCACCAGCCAGTCGAACAGGCCGCAACGCTGCGTCTGATCCCCAACATGGACGTCTGGCGCCCCTGCGACACGGTGGAGACGGCCATCGCATGGGCCTGCGCGATCGAACGCAAGGACGGCCCGTCCTCGCTGCTGTTCTCGCGCCAGAATCTGCCCTTCCAGACACGCGCTGCGGATGCCGCCGATGCGATCCGCCGCGGCGGTTACGTGCTGGCGGACGCCCCCGACGCCCGACCGGCGGCCGTCATCCTCGCGTCCGGCTCCGAAGTCGAACTTGCGATCAAGGCCCGGGAGATCCTTCAGACAGAAGGCGTGCCGGTACGTGTCGTATCGATGCCCTCGACCAACGTCTTCGACCGCCAGGATCCGGCGTATCGCCAGCAGGTCCTGCCTGCGGGCCTGCCACGCGTCGCAGTCGAGGCGGGGGTCACCGACTTCTGGCGCAAGTACGTCGGACTCGAAGGCGAGGTCGTCGGGCTCGACCGCTTTGGCGAATCCGCTCCCGCCAGCGAACTGTTCGAATACTTCGGGATTACCGCAGACGCAGTCGCTGCGGCGGTGCGCAAGCTCGTGCAGTAGAACGTTCGGGCCGCGCCAGCGCGTCGACCGCAGCGACGAGGTCCGCCAGACGGATTTTTCTTGCCCTACGGAGAACTTCACATGCCCATCAGAGTCGCCATCAACGGATACGGCCGAATCGGCCGCTGCACACTGCGCGCGATCTACGAACTCGGCCTGCGCGAGCAGTTCGAGGTGGCCGCGATCAATGCCTCGGGCGATATCGAGACGAACGCGCACCTGACCCGCTACGACACCACGCACGGACGCTTCGCCTTCCCGGTCCAGACCGACGGGGACACGGCGATGATCGTCGGCGGCGACCGCATCCCGTTCTTCTCGACCAAGAATCCCCTCGAAGTGAACTGGGGCGACCTGGGTGTCGACGTGCTGCTCGAATGCACCGGCGCCTTCACCACCAAGGCCAAGGCCACGGTCCACCTCGAGCAGGGCGCGAAGAAGATCCTGATTTCCGCACCGGGCGGGGACGACGTCGATGCGACGATCGTCTACGGGGTCAACCACGACATCCTGACCCCGGGCATGACCGTCGTCTCGAACGCTTCGTGCACGACGAACTGCCTCGCCCCGGTGGCCAAGGTGCTCCAGGACGGGATCGGCATCGAGAAAGGCCTGATGACGACCATCCACGCCTACACCAACGACCAGGTGCTCGTGGACGTGCGCCACAAGGACCTGCGTCGCGCGCGAGCCGCCGCCCAGAACATCATCCCGACCAAGACCGGTGCCGCCAAGGCGGTGGGACTGGTGCTGCCGGCGCTCAAGGGACGCTTCGACGGATTCGCCCTGCGCGTCCCGACGATGAACGTCTCGCTCGTCGACCTCACCTTCACCGCCAGCCGCAACACGAGCAAGGACGAGGTCAACGCGCTGATGAAGGAAGCCGCCACGGGATCGCTCAAGGGGATTCTCGCCGTCAACGAGGATCCGCTGGTATCGATGGACTTCAATCACGACGCCCACTCCTCGATCTTCGATGCGACCCAGACGCGGGTCATCGAAGGCAACCTCGTCAAGGTGCTGGCCTGGTACGACAACGAATGGGGCTATTCATGCCGGATGCTCGACGCCGCCCGTGCGCTCGCACAGGCCTGACGAACCGGTGATCCGACCCACCCGTGCCCTGCCCCGCAGGGCATTTTTTCGGACGTGAAATCATGAAAGTCAAAAAGCTCACCGACCTGGACGTGCGCGGCAAGAAGGTCTTCATCCGGGCCGACCTCAACGTTCCGCAGGACGAAGCCGGGAACATCGTCGAGGACACCCGCATCCGCGCCTCGATTCCGTCGATCCAGTACTGCCTCGAACAGGGTGCCGCGGTCATGGTCACCTCCCACCTCGGACGGCCGACCGAAGGCGAGGTTCGTGCCGAGGACACGCTGATGCCGGTCGCCGTACGTCTCGGCCAACTGGTCGGCAAGCCCGTGCGCCTGATCACCGACTGGGTCGAAGGCGGTTTCGACATTGCGCCGGGAGAAGTGGTGTTGCTCGAGAACTGCCGCTGCAACCCGGGCGAGAAGAAGGACAGCGAGGAGCTGTCGAGAAAAATGGCCGCACTGTGCGACATCTACGTCAATGACGCCTTCGGAACCGCGCACCGGGCAGAGGCCACGACGCACGGCATGGCCCGCTTCGCACCGGTCGCCTGCGCCGGCATCCTGATGGGGGCGGAGATCGACGCGCTGTCCCGCGCCACCGAGAACCCCGCCCGCCCGCTCGTCGCGATCGTCGGCGGCGCCAAGGTGTCGACCAAGCTCACGATCCTGAAGACGCTCGCCGAGAAGGTCGATCAGCTCATCGTGGGCGGCGGCATCGCGAATACATTCCTGCTCGCCTCGGGCAAGCGCATCGGCGAATCCCTCGCGGAGCCCGAGTTGGTCAAGGAGGCCCAGGCCATCATCGACATGATGAGGGCCCGGGGCGCCGAAGTGCCGCTCCCGGTCGACGTCGTCGTCGCCGACGAGGTTTCCGCGCTGGCGCGCGCGAACCGCATCCCGATCGACGATGTGGGCGCGCACGACCGCATCCTCGACGTCGGCCCCAAGTCGGCCGCCCGTCTGGCCGAGATCATCGCCCATGCGGGCACCATCGTATGGAACGGTCCGGTCGGCGTATTCGAGCACAACCAGTTCGCCGGCGGCACGAAGATGATGGCCTCGGCCATCGCCCATTCGGAGGCCTTTACGATCGCGGGGGGTGGCGACACGCTGGCAGCCATCGCCAAGTTCGGCATCGCCCAGGACATCGGCTACATCTCGACCGGCGGCGGCGCCTTCCTCGAATTCCTCGAGGGCAAGACACTCCCGGCGATCGCTGCCCTCGAAGCGCGATTCGAGGCCTGAGCAGCCGCTATCGACCCGGGATCGGTTCGAGCCGGTCGGCCAAACGCCGACCGATGGCGTAGCGGCGCTCCCCACCCGCATACATCCGCAACGGGTAGGGGCCGCGCCTCTCGTAGTGGCGACGGTCGTCGAAATGGATGTACTGGCACGAGCAGGTGCTCGCCGTACACTCGGCGAACGGAAGCCTTGGCGCTTCGGTCGACAGAAAGCGCTTGCCCGCGTGGGCACGGGCGGCGTCACACCCCTTCCCGCGCACGCGGATCGCAACCGCGTGATACGGGTTCGGGCTCTGCTCCCCCTCCTCCTCGACCTTCCGGACCGACCATGCCTTCACGAGCATGACCAGCAACCAGATCACGAGCCCTGCCGCGACGACGACCCACATGACATCGAAATCCATGGTGCGCTCCTGGTCGGCTCCTTTTCAAGGATAGTACACCGCCCCGGACTTCGCCCTGCTTGCCGGTGCGCGGCAAGCCGCGTGCGGACGCGTGCGTGGCGCCCCCACCCGAAACGCGGGCGACATCCGGACGCGTTACAATTCGAACTTATCGTACCCGCACCCGCTCAGGACCCAGCATGCCCCGCCACACCAAAATCGTCGCCACCCTCGGCCCCGCCTCCTCCGACCCGGCCACGCTGGAGCGCCTGATGCACGCGGGGATCGACGTGGTCCGCATGAACTTCTCCCACGGCACGATCGACGATCATGTCACCCGGGCAACAGCCGTCCGCGAAGCCTCGGTCCGCGCCCGGCGGCCGATCGGCATCCTCGCCGACCTGCAGGGGCCCAAGATCCGGGTCGGGCGCTTCCGCGACGGGCGCGTCACGCTGCGTCCCGACGCCCCGTTCATTCTCGATTCCGCCTGCGAAATCGGTGACGAACACTGCGTCGGCCTCGACTACAAGGACCTTCCGAAGGATGTGCGCGCAGGTGACGTGCTCATGCTCGACGACGGCCGGATCAAGCTCGACGTCGAACAGGTCCGCGGCACCCAGATCCACACGCGGGTCCGGGTCGGCGGCGAGCTGTCCAACAACAAGGGCATCAACCGCCAGGGCGGCGGCCTCTCGGCGCCTGCGCTGACGGCCAAGGACATGGACGACATCCGCACCGCCGTGACGATGGGAGCGGATTTCCTCGCGGTCTCCTTTCCCAAGAGCGCGGCCGACATGTACATGGCGCGGCAACTGATGCGCGCGGCCGGCGGCAAGGCCTTGCTGATCGCGAAGATCGAGCGTACCGAGGCGGTCGCCAATCTGGACGAGATTCTCGATGCCTCCGACGGCATCATGGTCGCGCGCGGCGATCTCGCCGTCGAAGTCGGCGACGCCTCCGTGCCCGCGCTGCAGAAACGCATGATCCGCGCTGCCCGAGAACGCAACAAGCTCACGATCACCGCGACCCAGATGATGGAATCGATGATCCTAAGCCCCATTCCGACCCGTGCCGAGGTGTCAGACGTCGCCAACGCGGTACTCGACGGTACCGACGCGGTGATGCTGTCTGCCGAGACCGCATCGGGGAACTTCCCGGTCGAGGTCGTCGAGGCGATGAGCCGTGTCTGTCTGGAAGCCGAGAAGTCCACCGAGGTCACGCTGGACCGCGACGTGCTGAACCGGGTCTTCACCCAGATCGACCAGTCCATCGCGATGGCGGCGATCTGGACGGCCTATCACCTCAAGGTCAAGGCCATTGCCTCGCTGACGCAGACCGGATCGACCGCATTGTGGATGAGCCGACTGAACGGAGGCGTGCCGATCTACGCACTGACCCCGGAAGTGACCGCCCACAACCAGATGACGCTCTATCGCGAGGTCTATCCGCTGCTGATGTCCCAGACCCACCAGGATCGCGACCTGCTGCTATGGGAGGCCGAGCAGCTGCTGCTCGACCAGGGCGTGGTCGAGCGCGGAGACCTCATCGCACTGACCATCGGCGAACCCATCGGATCGTCCGGCGGCACCAACACGCTCAAGATCGTGCGGGTCGGCGAGCACCCGGTGCCCACGCAGATCGCCACGGCGGTCTAGGGGACAGGTAAAATAATGGGCTAGCCCTTTCTGCGTGCCACCGCAGCGCGCCCACTGGAGAAGCATCATGCCCCTCGTTGCAATGCGACAGTTGCTCGACCATGCCGCCGAACACGGCTACGGTCTGCCCGCCTTCAACGTCAACAACCTCGAACAGGTCCAGGCCATCATGGAAGCCGCGGCCGAGACCGACAGCCCGGTGATCATGCAGGCCTCGGCCGGCGCCCGCAAGTACGCCGGCGAAGCCTTCCTGCGTCGTCTCATCGATGCGGCCATCGAGTCCTACCCGCAGATCCCCGTGGTCATGCACCAGGACCACGGCCAGTCGCCCGCGGTCTGCATGGCCGCGATCCGCTCGGGCTTCACCAGCGTGATGATGGACGGCTCGCTGCGCGAAGACGGCAAGACGCCCTCGTCCTACGAGTACAACGTCGACGTCACCCGCGAGGTCGTCAAGTTCTCCCACGCGATCGGCGTGACCGTCGAAGCCGAACTGGGCTGCCTCGGTTCGCTCGAAACCGGGCAGGCCGGCGAAGAGGACGGACACGGTGCCGAAGGTTCGCTCGACCACTCGATGCTGCTCACCGACCCGGACCAGGCGGCAGATTTCGTCGCGCAAACGGATTGCGATGCGCTCGCGATCGCGATCGGCACCAGTCATGGCGCCTACAAGTTCACCCGCAAGCCGACCGGCGACATCCTCGCGATCGACCGGGTCAAGGCCATCCATGCGCGCATCCCCAACACGCATCTGGTCATGCACGGCTCGAGTTCCGTGCCCCAGGAACTGCTCGAGGTCATCCGTCAGTACGGCGGCGACATGAAGGAGACCTACGGCGTCCCGGTCGAGGAGATCCAGACCGCGATCCGCCACGGCGTGCGCAAGATCAACATCGACACCGACATCCGCCTTGCGATGACCGGCGCCGTGCGCAAGTTCCTTGCCGAGAACCCGTCGAAGTTCGACCCGCGCGATTTCAGCAGGCCCGCCCGCGAGGCCGCGAAGCAGGTGTGCAAGGCCCGTTTCGAAGCCTTCGGCACTGCCGGCAACGCCAGCCGGATCCCCGCACTCAGCCTCGAGAAGTTTGCCGAACGCTACCGTTCAGGCGAACTCAAGCAACTCGTGCGCTAGCAGCCTGTCGGACTTGCGGTTGATGTGCTGCGCCAGCGGGAGAAGCGGTCGACAACGGCCGCTTTTTTACTCTAAAATAGTTCAACGCTTGTTGAACTATTGACTCATGCAGAGAGAAGCAGCCCTTCAAGTATTCGAAGCCCTGTCGTCCGGCGTGCGCCTGGACGTGTTCCGGTATCTCGTGCGTGCCGGACGCGAAGGTCGCGTCGCCGGCGAGATCGCCGAGGCGCTCGACATCCCGTCCACCAATCTGTCCTTCCACCTCAAGGGTCTGACTCATTGCGGGTTGCTGTCGGGCGAGCAGGAGGGTCGCTACCAGCGCTACCGGGCGAACATCCCGCTGATGCTCGACACGATCGCCTTTCTCACCGAGAACTGCTGCGCCGACAACCCCGACGAGTGCGCTGCCCTACGCCGCAACACCCCCGGTGCCGGCGCCTTTCTGCCGCCACTCGCCCCCGACCGGAAGTGCAGCGCTTCATGAACGTCCTTTTCCTGTGCACCGGCAACTCGTGCCGATCGATCCTCGCCGAAGCCACCTTCAACGCCCTCGCCCCCGAAGGCCAGCGCGCGATGAGCGCCGGCAGTCGGCCCGCCGGGTACGTCCATCCACGCTCGCTGGCCCTGCTCGCACGCGAAGGCATCTCCGCCGAAGGCTGCCGCAGCAAGTCCTGGGATGATCTCCCGGCGACACCGGACGTCGTGATTACCGTGTGCTCGAGCGCAGCCGGCGAAACCTGCCCTGTCTATCTCGCGCCCGTGCCACGCGCCCATTGGGGCGTGGACGACCCGGCCCACGCCACCGGCACCGACGCCGAGATCGACGCCGCGTTCGAACGCGCCTACCGCATCCTGCGCACCCGAATCGAAGCTTTCCTTAGCCTGCCCCGCGACCTCGCGCAAACCGATCCCGCCGCATTCCGGACCGAACTGGCCCGGATCGGCACCCTCATCCCTGAATTTTCATGACAAGGAGTCTCGCCATGCCGTCCATCCAGATCTTCGACCCCGCCCTGTGCTGCCCCACCGGTGTGTGCGGCACCGACGTCGACCAGACGCTCGTCACCGCTGCCGCCGACCTCGACTGGGCCCGCGAGCAGGGCGCAGACATCACGCGCTTCAACCTCGCCCAGCAGCCGCAGGCCTTCGCCGACAACGCGGTGGTGAAGGGGGTCCTCGATCGCTCCGGGCAGGATGCGCTCCCGGTGGTCCTGCTCGACGGCGAGCTTGCGCTGGCCGGCCGCTATCCCAGCCGCGACGAGCTGACGCGTTGGGCCGGTCTGGCCGCCACGCTCAAGCCGGTGCAGAGCGAGTGCTGCGGCGGCTGCTGTTGATCCACCAGGGCGTCCGATGAGATTCCTCGAACGCCCGCCGCGCTACCTTTTCTTCACCGGCAAGGGCGGCGTGGGGAAGACGTCGCTCGCCTGTGCGAGCGCGATCCGCCTGGCCGATTCCGGACGCACGGTGCTGCTCGTCAGCACCGATCCGGCCTCCAACGTCGGCCAGGTCTTCGGCGAGGACATCGGTCACCGCGTCACCCCGATTTCCGCGGTCGCGAACCTGTTCGCGCTGGAAATCGACCCGCAGGCCGCGGCGTCGGCCTACCGCGACCGGATCGTCGGACCGGTCCGCGGCGTGCTGCCCGAAGCGGTCGTGCGCAGCATCGAGGAGCAGCTTTCCGGCGCCTGCACGACCGAGATCGCGGCATTCGACGAATTCACCGGCCTGCTCACCGACGCGACCTTGACGGCGGGTTTCGAGCACATCGTGTTCGACACCGCTCCGACCGGTCATACCATCCGCCTGCTGCAACTGCCCGGCGCCTGGAGCGGCTTCCTGGATTCGAACCCGAACGGAGCCTCCTGCCTCGGTCCACTGGCCGGGCTGGAGAAGCAGCGCGAGCAGTACCGAGCCGCGGTCGACGCGCTGGCCGACCCTTCGCGCACCCGCCTTGTGCTCGTAGCCCGCGCCCAGGCGTCGACGCTGGCCGAAGTCGCCCGCACGCACGCCGAACTCGCCGGCATCGGCCTCGACCGCCAGCACCTCGTGATCAACGGCGTGCTGCCCGACGCCGAAGCGGGCGACGACGCGCTGGCCAACGCGGTGCTACGCCGCGAGCGCGCCGCGCTGGCCGCCCTGCCCAAACCGCTGGCAGCGCTGCCGGTCGACCGCGTACCTCTGCTTCCCTTCAACCTGGTAGGTCTCGACGCCTTGCGCTCCGTGCTCGACCCGAATGCGCAGCGTGTCGCCGTATCCGGAGCGGTCGATGCTCCCCCGGTCCACCCGGAACTACCCACCCTGTCCACCCTGGTCGACGCGATCGCACCCGACGGCCACGGCCTGGTCATGCTCATGGGCAAAGGCGGGGTCGGCAAGACCACGCTGGCCGCCGCGATCGCGGTCGAGCTCGCCCGCCGTGGCCACGACGTCCATCTCACCACCTCGGACCCGGCCGCGCATCTTTCCGACACACTCGTCGGCACGCTCGACCGGCTCACCGTCAGCCGCATCGATCCCGCGGTCGAAACCGCGCGCTACCGCGAACACGTGCTCGAGACCAAGGGCAAGGATCTGGATGCACCGGGGCGCGCGCTGCTCGAAGAGGACCTGCGCTCGCCCTGCACCGAAGAGATCGCGATCTTCCAGGCGTTCTCGCGCATCGTGCGCGAGGCCGGGCACAAGTTCGTGGTCATGGACACCGCCCCCACCGGCCACACCCTGTTGCTGCTCGATGCGACGGGCGCCTATCACCGCGAGATCGCGCGCCACATGGACAAGAGCGGCGTCGCCCACTACACCACGCCGATGATGCAGCTGCAGGATCCCGCCCGAACCAAGGTGCTCATCGTCACCCTGGCGGAGACGACCCCCGTGCTCGAGGCCGCGCGGCTGCAGCAGGACCTGAGGCGTGCCGGAATCGAGCCCTGGGCATGGGTCGTCAACAACAGCCTGGCGATGACCGCTACCGGCTCATCCCTGCTCGCCGCCCGCGCGCGGCACGAATGGCCGCAGATCGCAGCCGTGCGCGAGCACCACGCCCGGCGCATCGCGATCGTCCCCATGCAGGCCGAAGAGCCCGTTGGCATCGACCCTCTTCAGGCACTGGCTGCAGGCACCCGTTAGCGCAGCATCGAGCCGACGTGGCTGCGCTGCATGCCCGTGCGCCTTGGCTGGCCCCCGCAACCCCCAGCACCGGCGTTTTCTCCTTCCGGTGGACAGATGCTCGCCTGAGTCTCACGCGTCCGGGACCGATGCCCCTGGACCCGTTTGCGTGCCAGCCGTGCCCCTTCCGGATGACTCACGCATCATCTTGCGCCCTTCCCGCTGCAGGAAATCCTGCAAAGCGCTGAGTGCCAGCGAGGGCTGGCGGTCGGCATAGACCAGTACGTTCCACTCGCGCTCGACCGGGGTGCCGCGCACATCGAGTCGCACTAGACGTCCGGCCTCGGCCTCCATGACGAAACTGTGGTGGGAGAGGAAGGCCACCCCCATCCCGGCCATGACCCCTTGCTTGAGCGTTTCGTTGCTGCCCAGCTCGTCCGCGCGCAGCAGTTTGACGCCGTGCGCGCGCAGGAATCGCTCCATGTTGCCGCGCGTGCCCGAGCCCTGCTCGCGAAGCAGTAGCCGTTCACCTGCCAGCGCACGCGGCGGGATCCGGCTTCGCCCGGCCAGCGGATGATCCGGGGCAGCGACGAAGGACATGCGATCCAGGGCGAACGGGATACGCTTGAGATTCAGGCCGGCCGGAGGCTCTCCCATGATCGCCAGATCGACGCGGCGCTCGCGGAGCAGTTCCGCCATTCCGGCCCGGTTGTGCACCGACAGGCGAAAGCGGATCTCGGGGTAGGCATTGCCGAACGCTGCAAGGAGACGCGGAACGAAATACTCGGAGGTGGTGATCGCCGCGACCTCCACGGTCCCCGAGGCCACCCCCTTGTTGGCCTTCAGCTCGACTTCGGCCAGATCGAGCGCATACAGGATCTCGCGGGCACGGCGCACGAGGATGTCGCCGGCGGGGGTCAGCCGGAAGCCGCGGCGGCCGTCGAGCAGCACTTCGCCGACCAGGGATTCGAGTTCATGGACCTGCATCGAGATGGCCGGCTGCGTCACGTGCAGGAGGCGAGCGGCGAGCGTAAAGCTTCCGGTATCGGCGACCGCGATGAGCGAGCGCAACTGCTTGAGCGTGATGCGGTTTCCGAGCTTCATAAGATTTTCTGATGATTTTCTAAAAGTTAACGTTGCTTGTGCTTATTTTAGCCGCTGTTTATGTTACGCCGAAAAGGGACGACGCCACCGGAACCGTACGCAGCGGCGCGCAGCATTCACCTGGGAGGAAGCCATGTTCAGCATCGAACGCACGACCCTCACGGAGTACCTGATCGCCCACCGGCGCGCTCACCGCGAGGCGACGGGCGAGTTCAATGCGCTGATCCTGCAGATCGCCCAAGCCTGCAAAGCCGTCTCGCGCATCGTTGCCCACGGCGCACTGGGTGGGGTGCTCGGCGCACTGGAATCGCAAAACGTGCAAGGCGAGACCCAGAAGAAGCTCGACGTGATGGCCGACGAGATCTTCCTGCGCGCGACGCACTGGGGCGGGGATCTGGCCGGCATGGTGTCGGAAGAGAATGAGAATCCGATCGCGATGCCCAGGGGACATGCCCGCGGAAAGTACCTGCTCGTGTTCGACCCGCTCGACGGATCCTCGAATATCGACGTGAATGTCGCGGTGGGATCGATCTTCTCGATCCTGCGCGCGAACAGCCCCGGAACGGATGCCCGGCCGGAAGACTTCCTGCAGTGCGGGTCCGAGCAACTCGCCGCGGGCTACGCGATCTACGGCCCCTCCACGATGCTCGTGCTGACCGTTGGCGACGGCGTCGCCGGCTTCACACTCGACCCCATTCTCGGAGACTTCTTTCTGACGCATCCGGAAATCCGGGTGCCGGAGTCCACCCGTGAGTTCGCCATCAACGCGTCGAACGCGCGCTTCTGGGAAGGACCCGTGCGCCGCTACGTCGACGAATGCCTCGCCGGTCGTACCGGACCGCGCGAAGCGGACTTCAACATGCGCTGGATCGCCTCCCTGGTCGCCGAAACGCACCGCATCCTGATGCGCGGTGGCGTATTTCTGTATCCGCGCGACACCAAGGATCCGCTCAAGCCCGGGCGCCTGCGGCTGCTCTATGAATGCAACCCGATCGGAATGCTGATCGAGCAGGCAGGCGGAAGGGCGTCGACCGGGTACGCACCGATGCTCGAGATCCCGCCGACGGAACTGCACCAGCGCATCGGCTTCGTCTTTGGCAGTCGCGAAGAAGTCGAACGGATCGAGCGTTATCACGCCGAACCCTTCCCTGAGGAGAACGGCTCCGGCATGCCGCTGTTCAACAGCCGAAGCCTGTTCCTGCAGAGCTGATGACCCGAAGCGAAGGAGAGTGACCGATGTCGGCCAAGCATCCCATCGTCGCGATCACCGGTTCGTCCGGGGCGGGAACGAGTACCGTGCAGCGCACCTTCGAGGAGATTTTCCGGCGTGAGAACGTCAGTGCCGCGGTGATCGAGGGCGACAGCTTCCATGCCTACGACCGCAAGGAGATGCGCCGCAGGCTGGAGGAGGCCGAAGCCGACGGCAATCTCAGTCATTTCAGCCACTTCGGCAAGGATGCGAACCTGTTCAGCGAACTCGAGCGCCTGTTCCGCGCTTATTCGGAAAGCGGCACCGGCGAGCGGCGCAAGTACCTGCACAACTACGAAGAGGCCGAACCCTACGGCCAGGAACCCGGCACCTTCACGCCGTGGGAGTCGCTCCCTGTGGGCAGCGACCTGCTGTTCTACGAAGGCCTCCATGGTGCCGTCGTCACCGAAGAGGCCGATGTCGCGCAATACCCCGACCTGCTGATCGGCGTCGTGCCGGTCGTCAACCTCGAGTGGATCCAGAAGCTGCACCGCGATCGCAGCATGCGCGGCTACTCGACCGAGGCGGTCACCGACACGATCCTGCGCCGCATGCACGACTACGTGCACTACATCTGCCCGCAGTTCATGCGTACCCATGTGAACTTCCAGCGCGTGCCGATGGTGGACACCTCCAATCCGTTCATTGCGCGCGCGGTACCGACCGCCGACGAGAGCATGGTCGTGATCCGTTTCGCGAATCCGGCAGGAATCGATTTCCAGTACCTGCTGAACATGATCCACAACAGCTTCATGAGCCGCGCGAACACGATCGTCGTACCCGGCGGCAAGATGGAACTGGCGATGCAGCTCATCTTCACCCCCTTCATCTGGCGCCTGATGGAACGGCGCAGAAAGGCGCTCCGACCATGAACATGCGACTCGAACAGACCACACTGGACAACCTGTGCGCCAATGCGCTGCGCTTTCTCGCGATCGACGGTGTACAGAAGGCCAACTCCGGACATCCGGGCATGCCGATGGGCATGGCCGACATCGCGGTGACGCTGTGGACGCGCTATCTTCGGCACGATCCGGCCGATCCACAGTGGCCCGACCGCGACCGCTTCGTGCTGTCCAATGGCCACGGCTCGATGCTCCTCTACGGGCTGCTGCACCTGACCGGTTACGATCTGCCCCTGGACGAACTCAAGCGCTTCCGTCAGTTGCACAGCCGCACTCCGGGACATCCGGAGTACGGCATCACCCCCGGGATCGAGACGACCACCGGGCCGCTGGGCCAGGGGCTGGCGAACGCCGTCGGCATGGCCCTTGCGGAAAAGCTGCTTGGTCGCGAGTTCAACCGTCCCGATCACCGCATCGTCGACCACACGACCTGGGTCTTCCTCGGCGACGGCTGCATGATGGAAGGCATCAGTCACGAGGCCGCCTCATTTGCCGGCGTGCAGCGCCTGTCCAAGCTGATCGCATTCTGGGACGACAACCGCATCTCGATCGATGGCGACGTTTCGGGCTGGTTCAAGGACGACACGGCAAACCGTTTCCGCGCCTACGGGTGGAACGTGATCGAGCATGTGGACGGGCATGACGTCCAGGCCATCGACCGCGCCATCCGCGAGGCACAGGGCCATGCCCGCGCGGACAGCGGCCCCACGCTGATCTGCTGCCGCACCGTGATCGGCCACGGCAGCCCGCAGCGTGCGGGAACGGCCGATATTCATGGCGCTCCGCTCGGACCTGACGAGGTGACCGCGACGCGCAACGCGCTCGACTGGACACACGAACCCTTTCTCGTCCCCGACGAGGTGCGTGCAGCCTTCGACGCACGCGCGGCCGGTGCCGCCAGGCACCGGGACTGGGACGCCCGGTTCGAGGCGTATCGCAAGGCGTTTCCGGAAGACGCGGAAGAGTTCGAACGGCGTATGGCCGGCAGCCTCCCCTCCGGGTTCGAGGTCCTGGCCGACGCCCTGCTCAGTGGCGTCCAGCTCGACGGCGCCACGGTGGCAAGTCGCAAGGCCAGCCAGCAGGCCATCGGCCGCATCGCCGCAGCCCTGCCCGAACTGATCGGGGGCTCGGCCGACCTCACCCACTCCAACCTCACCGACTGGTCGAACTGCGGCGCCGTGCGCGCAGACGGCAACGGGCGCCATATCAACTGGGGGGTGCGCGAGTTCGGCATGGCGGCGGCGATGAACGGCATCGCCCTGCATGGCGGCTTCGTACCGTTCGGCGCGACCTTCCTCGTGTTCTCGGACTACGCACGCAACGCCATCCGCATGAGTGCGCTGATGCGCCAGCGGGTCGTCTACGTCATGACCCATGACTCGATCGCACTCGGCGAGGACGGTCCCACCCACCAGCCCGTCGAGCACCTCCCGAGCCTGCGCCTGATCCCGGGACTCGACGTATGGCGCCCCTGCGACGCGGTCGAAACGCAGGCGGCCTGGAACGCGGCGGTCACCCGCCGGGACGGGCCGACCCTGCTGGCCTTGTCGCGGCAGAATCTTGCGCATCAGGCGCGCACGTCGAGCCAGCTCACGGCGATTCGCCGTGGTGGCTACGTGCTGGCCGAAGCACCCGACGCAGCGCCGGCCGTCGTGCTGGTCGCAACCGGATCGGAAATCCAGCTCGCGATGGCCGCTCGAGAGCGTCTCGCCCTAGACGGTATTCCGGCGCGGGTGGTGTCGATGCCTTGTACCAGCGTCTTCGAACGCCAGGCACAGGATTGGCACGACGCCGTGCTCCCGCCAGGGATTCCCCGTCTGGCGGTAGAGGCCGCGCAACCGGACGGGTGGTGGAAGCTCGTCACCGCTCCAAGCGGGCGCACGCGTGGCGACGTGGTCGGAATCGAGCGCTTCGGTGAATCGGCCCCGGCAGCGGATCTTGCGGCCTATTTCGCACTGACCCCGGAACGGGTCGCCGACGCGGCCCGCCGGCTGCTCTGAGACGCCAACCGGATTCGGGATCAAGAGGAGACGACGATGGCGATGATCGCCCTGCGGCAACTGCTGGACCACGCGGCCGAACACGGCTACGGCGTACCCGCCTTCAACATCAACAACCTGGAGCAGATCCAGGCCATCATGAACGCGGCTGCAACGACCGACAGCCCGGTCATCCTGCAGGCCTCGGCCGGCGCGCGCAGCTATGCGGGCGAAGCCTTTCTGCGCAAGATGGTCGAGGCCGCCGTCGAACAGTGGCCCGACCTGCCGATCTGCATGCACCAGGACCATGGCGCCAGTCCGGCGATCTGCCAGCGCTCGATCCGCTCGGGCTTCACCAGCGTCATGATGGACGGTTCGCTCCTAGAGGACATGAAGACACCGGCGACTTACGCCTACAACGTCGAGGTCACTCGGCGCGTCGTCGACATGGCCCACGCGGTCGGCGTCTCGGTGGAAGGGGAACTGGGTTGCCTCGGCTCTCTGGAAACCGGGCAGGCCGGCGAGGAGGACGGGGTCGGCGCCGAAGGCACGCTGGATCACTCGCAGTTGCTGACCGACCCGGCCGAGGCCGCCGACTTCGTCGCCGCCACCGGGGTCGATGCGCTTGCCGTCGCAATCGGCACCAGCCACGGCGCATACAAGTTTACCCGCCCGCCCACCGGCGACATCCTCGCCATCGAGCGCATCGCCGCAATCCACCGGCGCATTCCGAACACGCACCTGGTCATGCACGGTTCGAGCAGCGTACCCCAGGAATGGCTCGCCATCATCCGCGAGTTCGGCGGAGAGATCGACGAGACCTACGGGGTGCCGGTCGAGGCCATCGTCGAAGGCATCCGCAACGGTGTGCGCAAGGTCAACATCGACACCGACCTGCGCCTTGCGATGAGCGGTGCGATGCGCCGCCTCGCGGTCCGGTCGAAGAAGGAGTTCGATCCGCGCAAGTTCTTCAAGGCGGCGCGCGAAGCCGCGGAGGACATCTGCCGCGCACGCTTCGAGGCGTTCGGCTCGGCCGGTCGGGCCGCCATGATCAAGCCGTTGCCCCTCGACACGCTGGCGTCGCGCTACGCGAGCGGAGGACTCGCCCCGCGCATCGACTGAACACGCACCGTACCCTCAGCCTCCACTCCCAGAGGCATTTGCCCGCACGCCGAAAGGCCTGCGGGCTTTTTTTCGGTGAGGTGAATCAGGCGACCTTGTCGCCGACCAGATCGCCCACCTGTGCGATGAAATACACAGGATCGAAGGACGGGGGCAGGCGGTCGTGAATGATGAAATACATGAACACGGCGTGCAGCGCACCATAGCGGTAGAACACCCCGCTCAGCGCACGCGACCACCACGCCGGCTCGTGGCGACGCAGCCGCAGCTTGCTCTTGGCCGCGCCGAACAGGTAGCCGTAGGTCGCCCCGACGATCTTCTGCTCGGGCTTGAGCCAGCCACGGCTGACCAGGCGACGCGACCGGCGCACCGCGTCGCGAATCGAACGGGCCAGCGAGACCCCCAGAGCACGACCCGCACCCGGCGTCGGCACGCGGTCCACACCCAGCAGTCGATGCTTCTCGGCCAGAAGCGTGTGCGCCTTGGCCAGATGCAGCGAGATATGGCCGTTCCAGGTCGGGCGATAGAACACGTGGCGACTGAGATTGACGAACAGGTGTCGGCGGGTCAGGCGCCACACGATGCGATCGATCAAATCCTTGAAGGAGAAGAACGGCATGGTCGCAAGCGGCATCAACGACGACAGCGCGACAAGGCCGCCGAAGCTCAGTACGACCGTACGACGACGCAGCGTCATGCCTTCGAACATGCCGAACAAGGCGGCGATGATCGCCGCCAGGAAGAGCATGGCCAGCAGCATCGCATTGAGCAGATGCGTCAGCAGGATTCGCCGGCCATCCGGGCTCGTCACCATTGCCCCCAGGAAGCGCGATGCCTCACGGCAACGGAACGAGAGTTCGGGGGATATCATTTTGAGGACCTATCTTCACCCATGCACCGCCCATTTTACCGCAAGGCTGCCGTTCATGACTCGTAACGATACAAAGTCGATATGGATATAGGGCGGCACTATCAACCTGTATTCCCCTTCTGCGGGTAGCCTCGCAATCATCGACCAAAACCTATAATGAAAACCATGAGGACCCGGACCGAACACGATTCGATGGGCGCCGTCGAGGTTCCCGCCGACCGCTACTGGGGTGCCCAGACGCAGCGTTCGCTCGACCACTTCGCCATCGGGACCGAGCGCTTTCGCATGCCGGTCGAGATCATCCACGCGATGGGGATCCTCAAGAAGGCCGCAGCCCGGGCCAACGCCGAACTGGGCGAACTCGCACCCGAGAAGGCGGCCCTCATCGCCGCCGCCGCGCAGGAGGTCCTCGACGGGGTGCTCGACGACCACTTCCCGCTGGTCGTGTTCCAGACCGGCAGCGGTACCCAGTCGAACATGAACGCAAACGAGGTCATCGCGAACCGTGCGAACGAACTGGCCGGCCAGGCGCCGGGATCGCATGCCCCGATCCACCCCAACGACGACGTGAACCGCGGCCAGTCCTCGAACGACACGTTTCCGACAGCGATGTACGTGGCCGTCGTATCCGCGCTGCACCGGGAATTGCTCCCCGCGGCCAAGCGGCTGCGCGACACGCTCGCCGAGCGTGCGGACCGTTTCGACCGGGTGGTCAAGACCGGACGCACGCACCTGATGGACGCCACACCGGTCACCCTGGGTCAGGAGATCGGGAGTTGGGTCGCGCAGATCGACCATGCCGTATGCAGCGTCGAGACGATGGCGGCCGGGCTGCTGGAGTTGGCGATCGGCGGAACGGCGGTGGGTACCGGCCTGAACGCCCACCCGCGCTTCGGGGAGCGTTGCGCCGCGCTCATCGCCGAGGAGACCGGCCACCCGTTCCGCTCCGCGGCAAATCGCTTCGCCGCACTGGCGGCCCACGATGCGCTGGTCGACCTCAGTGCCGCCCTGCGCACCCTGGCGGGCGCCCTGTTCAAGATGGCGAACGATGTACGCTGGTTGGCCAGCGGCCCGCGCTCCGGCCTCGGCGAGTTGAGGATCCCGGAGAACGAACCGGGGAGCTCGATCATGCCGGGAAAGGTGAATCCGACCCAGGCCGAAGCGCTGACGATGGTATGCACGCGGGTGTTCGGCAACGACGCGACCGTCGCCTTCGCCGGCAGCCAAGGGAATTTCCAGCTCAACGTCTATAAGCCCGTCATGGCCCACGCCGTGCTCGAGAGCATCCGCCTGCTCGGGGATGCCGCACGGTCCTTCGATGCGCACTGCGCCGCCGGCATCGAACCGAACCTGCGGCGTATCGAGGAAAACCTCCAGCGCAACCTGATGCTCGTGACCGCCCTCAATCGCCACATCGGCTACGACCGGGCGGCCGAAATTGCGAAAAAAGCCCACGCGGAGGGCTCTACCCTGCGCGACGCCGCACTTGCGAGTGGCTACGTCAGCGCAGACGATTTCGATCGCTGGGTCGTCCCCCTCGCGATGACGCATCCCGATCCCGGCACCTGAACCGGTGCAGACCCGAGACACCGGCGGGGAACAGCGACGATCTACGGGGCCCTGGCAATACCGACGCAGTTTCGTCCCTTGCGCTTGGCCTCGTACAGCGCAAGATCGGCGCGTCCGATCAGTTCTTGAAGGGACTCGCCCGGAACGTGCTCGGTGAACCCGATGCTCACGGTGACGCCCACGCTCTCGAGCAATCCGCCGAAACGCAGGGCCTCGACGGCCTGGCGCACGCGCTCGGCAAATCCGACCCCTTCGTCATGACTGGTGTCGGCGAGAAACACGGCAAACTCGTCCCCACCGAAGCGCACCGGAATGTCGACCTTGCGGCACTCCGAAAGAATCAGTCCGGCCGTACGGCGCAGGACCTCGTCTCCGGACAGGTGCCCGTAGGCGTCGTTGATCGGCTTGAAGTCGTCGATGTCCAGCAGCACGAGCGCAAAGCTGGCCTTGCAGTTGCGGGCATGACGCTCCACCATGCGGCTGACCGCATCGTCCATGTAGACCCGGGTATACAACCCCGTCAGGCCATCACGGATCGCCTGGAGGTAGTAGCGTTGCCGATCCTGTTCAAGCGCATGCATCAGCAGTTCACGCTCGATGCAGACACGTAGCGGCTGCGCAATGACCCGGACCACTTCACGCAGTTCCATCATCTCGGCCGGAAACGCATCGAGGTGAAGCAGCAGCACCGCCCCGATGCTCGCACTTCCGTCGGAGAGCAGGGGCATCACCAGCGCAGGTTCTCCGTCACCGGCATCGACGAGCCGGTAGCCGGACGGCGTGAGGTGCTCCCAGGCATCCACGTTGCGGCCGAGCAACTCGGTGATCACCGGCAAAGTGCGGGTGACCGATGGCCGGAACTGCGACCGCTCGGAGAAATTCACCCGCTCGCCGTTCGTATCCAGGGCCCACAATTCAAGCGCACGCGCTTCGGGTACGACCCCACGCAGGACCGCCAGCATGGACAGTACGATCTCGCCCAGGGCCGAATGCACCGATATCGCCTGGCGCAACTGCGCGATCACGCCGTTGAGCCGCGACAGCCGGGCGATATCGACCCGTCCCGGAGCCGACGCGAGCAGCCCGCACTCGAGGGTCTTGAGCCGGTCGATCATCGGCGTCACGAGATGCTCGGGGATGATCGAGCCATGCTGCGGGGCGATCATGCGCACGGGGTGCCGCTCGATCTCCATCAATCCGGATTGCAGGATCTCGCGGCTCGGCATGTAGTGTTCGTGGAACGAGCGTATGGCCTCGAAGTAGCCTTCATCCTCCGCGACGAGTTGGAACCCGTCGGTAAATCCGCCGAACAGGTCGCTGGAGAACAATACGCCGGTGGCCTCGTCCAGCGTGCACACCGCGCCGGGAAAATGCAGATACGGCGTCGCGATGAAGCGCAGGGTTCGATCCCCGGCACGCAACGCCCAGCCGCACTCGTCCAGGTGGTCCATGGGCATCTTCCAGCCGTAGTGCCGGATCAGCGCCGCCGATCGCCAATGGGTGATGAGCCTCGCGCCACTGCGCACCAGCTCGTCATGCACGAGGCCGATTGCCGAGACGATGTCCGGATCCGCGTGCTGGCAGACGATATGACGAATCTGGCCCAAGCACACGATGGATTCGATCTTGCGGCGTGTCTCGGCGAAGGTGAGGGGTGACCCGGGATCGATCAGGACCGACTCGTCGCCGTTCTCCACCAGATAGGCATGGCACTGGAACGGATCGTCCTCGAGATAGGCCCCGACCCACCACACGCGGTCTGCGATCTCGATGGCATCCCTCGGGTCGTAAGGCCCCCCAGGACTGAGTTCGATCTGCCGCAGGCAATCCATAGGTGGGTGGTCTCCATTCCGGAACGACTTCGTCTGGCGCGTCTCGCAAACTGCAACGATGACACTCCCCTTCCGGGAGCCTGAGCCCGGAACAGTCGGCTTTCCATTTCTGAACTCCCGACCGTTCAGCATCCAGGCACATCCTGATGCGACCGTCTCCTATTCGGCATACGTCCAGTACGAATCAATGCTAATCCGACCGATGCCGTCCGAATAGTCGCAGGAGGCTGACGAATATGAAGGGACAAACCTTCCAATTCGTCAGACAATCCCTACTTGCACACCGGATTCAGATTAAATTGTGCGCCAGCACGTAGCGTACGATCTCGGCATTGTTCCGCAGGCGCAGTTTGTGCAGTACGCGGCTACGGTAGGTGCTCACCGTCTTGGCATTGATGCCCATCTCCGCTGCGATCCCGGTAATCGTTCCGCCCTTGGCAAGGTTGACGAACACCTCCAGCTCACGCGGCGAAAGCCGGTGGTGCAAGGGTTCGTCGTCTCCACGGGCGAGGCGGAAGAACAGATCCCGGGCGCACCGCGCCTCGAGATACGATCCCCCCTCCGCCACCTTGCGCATCGCATGGATCAGATGCTCCGAAGAGCAATCCTTGCCCAGATATCCGGCAGCCCCGAGGCGTGCGGCCTGCGCCGCATAATGTTCCGCCGGATGCATGGACAGCATCAGCACCGGAACGTCGATCCCTTCGGCACGGATCCGGCGCAGGACTTCGAGTCCTCCGATGCCCGGCAGACTGATGTCGAGCAGCATCAAGCCCCATGAACCGCTGCGAGCCATCTCGACCGCCTGCAGTCCGTCGCCGGCCTCGCCGGCGATTTCCAGATCAGGCGCCTCTTCGAGCAGTCGCTTCAACCCCTGGCGGAACAGGGTGTGATCGTCGGCCACCAGTACTCTTGTCATGTACATCCCTCCACACTGGACAGGGGAACGACGAGCCGAACCTCCGTACCGCCCCCGCTTGCCGGACCGATCTCGAGGTATCCTCCCATGAGCAAGGCCCGTTCGCTCATCCCTCGCGTGCCGGACGCTCCGTGTCCGACCGATGTCCCAACCCCATCATCGATCACTTCGAAGACCAGCAACCGTTCATTGATCCGGCCGCAGATACGCACCCTCGAAGCACAAGCATGCTTGGCAACGTTGGTCAGGCATTCCTGCACGACACGGTAGATTTCCGCAGCCTGCTGTGGCGCGACGCACCCAAGCTCCGGATCAAGGTTGAGCACGACCTCGAACCCGTGGCGCTGTGAGAACTCGCGCGCCAGCCAGCTGATCGCGTCGACCAATCCGACCTCGTCGACCACGGTGGGGCGCAGCCCGGCCACGATCGTCCTCGCAGCATCGAGCGAATGCACCGCCAGCTCGTGCATCACCCGCAGGCGTTCGAGCACCACCGGATCGGACACCCGTTTCGTCAGCCATTCAATGTCATGGCGCAGCGACACCAGCGACCCCCCCAGTTCGTCATGGACTTCCCGTGCAATCTGCCCCCGCTCCGACTGCCGCGCAAGCTCGACACCGGACGCCAGTTCCCGGATCTGGCGCTCCATCCGCTTGTGCTCGGTGATGTCCTGCTGGATCGCGATGAAATGCGTGACGCGCTCCCCTCCGTCAGGGATCGGCGTAATCGTCTGGTGGGCCGTGTACAGGCTTCCGTCCTTGCGGCGGTTGGTAATCTCGCCACACCACGATTTCCCGGCACGAACCGCCTGCTTCAGCCCCCGGTAGTACTCGTGACCCTGCACCCCGGAGTGAAGGATGCGCGGCGTGCGACCCATCAGTTCCTCGCGCGCGTAGCCGCTCAGCGCAACGAACGCATCGTTGACCCATTCGATCACGGCATCGCGATCGGTGATGAAGATCGCATTGGCCGCAGCCTCCAGCGCACCGCCGAGCAGCGAGAGCTGCGCCTCCTGGGCAATCCGGTCGAGCAAAAGGCCGAGCTGGATGGAGAAGTCGTCGAGCAACGCGGTCGCATCGTCCAGCCTTCCGCGGTCGGTACTGACCAGAACGAGCACGCCTCCCTCACCGTCGATCGATTTCAGCGGCAACAGGTACGGTGCAACCCGGTCCGCGCTGTCTCCAGCCTCCTGGACGCACAGGGAGCGGAGCTCCTCGGCCCCTACGCGGGTGGGCCGCCCTGTCCGGACCGCCCGTGCAAGGCACGACAAGGCACGGGGCCCCGACCAATGCAGCCCGGAATCGAGCCACGGCTTCAGTGCCGCTTCGCTTCCGGCCTGCGCGACGACCGTCATCCGGCCCTTGCCTCCCGGGCGAAGCGCGAACACCAGCTCCAGCTCGAACGTTTCGACCAGTGCAGCGCAACAATGAAGGAGAACTACGTCAGGCGCCGGATGCTCCTGCTTCAAGGCCTCGATCCAGCATCGCTGCAGGCATTCCCGACGATGCTGCAAGGTAACGTCCCTGGACACGATGACGATGGCAGGGCCTGCGGGCAACGTCCGGTCGAGCGTTCCGCGTGTCTCCATCACCAAGTGGTGCCCGGCTGCATGGCGGATTCTGCAGCGCACGACCACGGGAGCCTCCGGCCCGGTCAGCACCCGGGCAAGCGCTTCTTCGACACGCGGGATATCATCCGGATGGACTAGGCTGCGCGCATCGCGCCCGATCAGGGCATCGATGTCATAACCGAGCAGGCGAGTGCTCGCATGATTCGCGTAGGCGATCCGGGCTTGCGGATCGAGGATCGCGATCACGTCACTCACACTCTCGGCCAGGAGCCAGGCCAGAGGGGTGGCAGTCAGCGGCGCGTCGGGTTCTCGGACGCGCCCGGCATTCTCAGCGGTCATCCAGTTCGCCTTTCGGCAAGTACTCTAGAGCAGGACCGGCCCGGACAAGCAGCTTGTGTCGGTACGGAGAGCATGCAGCCAACCGGACGAATCGTGGGTCGCGGTTGCCGGATCCGGCGGCGCGGCAGTACGCCGGCCGAACGATCGGCTTCCATTCTACCTCCACGGATCCGCGGATCCGCAGCACAGGGGATCCGTAATCATTCGAATTGCGGAACGGGACCGATCCCCGGTAGACCTCTCCTCCCCCGGTCCTAGCATCTGGAAACCCTCTAAAGTCTATAGCGATCCTGCCGTAAAGGATCAGTCCGCCATCACGCAGACCCGTCTTTCGTTCCCCGTGCTCCGGAGCCCAGAACATGCTCACCTCATTCAAGCTCAGAACCAACATCGTTCTGCTCGTCCTTGCCGCCTTCATCGGGCTGGCATCGACGATGACGATCAGCGCCCTCGCCGTTCGGGGCGACCTCATGGACGCGCGCAAGCTGCAGATCGTGTCGATCGTGCAGTCTGCGCTGCAGATCGCGGAGGCCAACCACGCCCGCGCCGCAAGAGGTGAGATCAGCGATGACGAGGCGCGCCAGCGCACCTTGTCCGCACTGAAGGACATCCGCTACGGTGGTCAGGACGGAAAGGCCGAATACCTCTACGTGCTCGCACGAACCGGCGTGGTCGTCATGCACGCGATCCGCTCGGACTGGGACGGTCGCGACGTCAGCGACCAGGTACGCGACGGCAAGGGGCGCTACACCCTAAAGGACATCGTGGCGGTGGCGAGGAGCCAGGGCGATGGCTATGTCGACACTTCGTTTCCGCGTCCCGGGCAGACCGTTCCGGTCGACAAACTGCAATACGTCGCCACCTTCCAGCCCTGGGACTGGGTCATCGGTACCGGCGTCTACGTCGACGATGTCGCCGAAGCCTTCACCCGCCGCCTGATCACCGATCTGACGATCGGCGGGTTCATCATGATCATCATCATCGGGCTCGGTGTGCTGATCGCACGTTCCGTCCTCAAGCAGATCGGCGGGGAACCCGCCGATGCGCTCGCGTTGATGGATCGTGCCGCAGCCGGCGACCTGACCGTCGATGTCGGCAATGCCGCGCCTGGGAGCATGCTCCACGGCCTGTCGCGCATGCTGGCATCGATCCGCGAAATGGTCGGACAGATCGCGGATCGCGCACGCACGCTGGAGAACACCGCCGAAGACATTTCCCACGCATCGAGCGAGGTGGCCACCGCCGCACACCGCCAGGCGGACTCGACCTCCTCAATGGCTGCAGCGATCGAAGAGATGACCGTCTCGATCGACCACATCTCCGACAGTGCTCGCGAAACCGAAGGCAATTCCGCTTCCGCGGTCACGCTGGCCGAAAGCGGGGAACGGAAGGTAGCCGTGGCCACCGACGAGATGCACCGGATCGCCGACAGCGTCTCGGCTGCCGCAGGGCGGATCCGATCGCTGGAGACACGCACCAACGAGATCTCGACGATCGCCAACGTGATCAAGGAGATCGCCGCGCAGACCAACCTGCTGGCCCTGAACGCGGCAATCGAAGCCGCCAGGGCCGGCGAACAGGGGCGCGGATTCGCCGTGGTTGCGGACGAGGTCCGCAAACTCGCCGAGCGCACGTCCGCAGCCACCGAAGAGATCGGCGGAATGATCGACGCGATCCAGGGCGACACCACGAGCGCCGTGGACGCGATGGAACATGCGATTCCGCAGGTCGAACGCGGCGTCGAACTTGCGCAGGAAGCTGCCCAGTCGCTGCGCGACATCCGCGACGGGGCCGGATCCACGCTGTCCCGAATCCGCGAAGTCGCCCTGGCGACCCACGAACAGAGTTCGGCCAGCAACTCCATCGCCAAGCAGGTCGAGAACATCGCGCAGATGGTCGAAGAGACCAGCGTATCGATGAAACAGACCGCCGCCTCCGCCCTGCAACTCGAGGACGTCGCCAAGGATCTGGGCGCACTCGTATCGCGCTTCCGTCACTGAGCGGCAACTCGATTCCCCGCGTGACCCTGGCCAAACCGGGCCTGCTCACGCGCAGGTCCGGCCAGCCCCGCGCGTGATCTCGGCACGGTTCATCGTCTCGCTTCATCGGCCACGGTCGGGATGCGGCAGAAGCCCTGCGGCTGCACGCCGAGCGCCGCATTGAACTTGCTCGACATGTTCTGGAAGGCGACGATCGCGGTCAGCTCGATCAGTGCGTCATCGTCGAAATGACGCTTGACCCGCTCGACAAGCGCATCGTCCACGCCCGCGTCGGTGCGCGTCATCGCCTCAGCATAGGCCAGTGCGGCCTTCGTCCGCTCGTCGAAGGCATCGGAGGCTTCGAACTCGGGCAGCGCCTCCAGTTGCGCCTCGGTCACGCCGCGCTTGAGGCAGTTCTCGCTGTTGATGTCGATGCAGAACGCGCACCAGTTGATCTGCGACACGCGCACCGTGATCAGCGAGCGCAGGGCCGGCGCGATCGGCGAACGCCGGCGGTCGAGCGCGCCATAGAGCAGCGAAAGCGCCGCGAACACCCACGGGGTGCGCCCCCACAGGCGAGCCGGCTCCAGCTCTCGGCCGTAGCGACGACGCTGGTTGGCGAGGAACAGGCGCACGAACCACGGAAATCGGTGCGCGGAGTCGGTGGCAATGCGGGGGGCAGAGAATCGGTTCATGGGGTCGAGGGTCGGCAGGTTGTGGGAAACGCGCATGTCGGACTTCCCGTCGGATGGAACGTTCGCGCTGCGAACGGCTCACGCCAAGGGCAGCAGGCGGCTACGTCGCATTCGGCCTTAAGGCCCTCCCGTTGCGCACGTCCGGCGATCGAACGGTGTCCGGCGATCGGACTGACGGGGTATTCTGGCGTAGGATGATTTGTTCAGGATGCATCGTCAGGAAAAGCCCCGGCGATGATGGCAAACGGGAGACTCGACATGAATCTGCAGGGAAAGACCGCCCTCGTGACCGGATCGACCAGCGGGATCGGCCTGGGCGTGGCAGAAGCGCTGGCCCGGGCCGGTGCGAACCTGGTGATGAACGGCATCGACGGCGCGGCGGCATTCGAAGCGGTGCGCGCACGGATCGCCATGGAGCAAGGCGTGACGGTACGTTACGAGCGTGCCGACGTGAGCCGTCCCGACGAGATCGAGGCGATGTTCGGGCGCGCGCTGGCCGAGTTCGGTGCGGTCGACATCCTCGTCAACAACGCCGGCATCCAGTACGTCGCCCCCGTCGACGAGTTTCCAGTGGACAAGTGGGATGCGATCCTCGCCATCAACCTCAGCTCGGCCTTCCACACCACGCGCCTCGCCCTCCCGGGCATGAAGAGCCACAAGTGGGGACGCATCGTCCAGATCGCCTCGGCCCACGCGCTCGTGGCATCTCCCTACAAGTCCGCCTATGTGGCCGCCAAGCACGGCATCGCCGGGCTGACCAAGTCGGTGGCACTGGAGGTCGCCCAGGCGGGGATCACGGTCAATGGCATCTGCCCGGGCTACGTGTGGACGCCGCTGGTGGAGAAGCAGTTGGGCGACACCGCACGCACGCGTGGCATCACCGAGCAGGAGGTGATCGACAAGGTCATGCTCGCCGGCCAGCCGACCCGGCAGTTCGTCACGATCGAACAGGTGGCCGAACTCGCGCTGTTCCTGTGCGGGGACGGTGCCGCCTCGATCACGGGAGCCATGCTGTCGGTCGACGGAGGGTGGACCGCGCAGTAGGCGTCGGTCCGCACGCGCGGTTGCGCTTGTGGGCACGAACCAGTCGGCATCCGGAGGGTCCGATCGCATGTCGGCCCTCTGCGCATCCTGCGCACCCCGACCAGGCATCGCCACCACAACAACGAGAACCCAGCATGCACGCGACCATCCCCCTGCTCCAGCACACCGAATTCCCCCGCGTCCGCCGCAAGTCCCTTGAAACCCTTCAGGTCAATCTCGGCTACCGCTGCAACCAGACCTGTGTGCATTGCCATGTCAATGCCGGACCGAATCGCACCGAAGCGATGGAAGAGGCGACGCTGGCATTGATTCCGAAGGTACTCGCCACGCGGTCGATCGGGACGCTGGATCTCACGGGCGGAGCGCCGGAACTGCACGCGGGATTCCGCGACCTTGTCCGCAAGACGCGTGAGCTGCACGTTCACGTCATCGATCGCTGCAACCTGACGGTAATGTTCGAACCCGGCCAGGAAGGGCTCGCCGAATTCCTCACGGCCCACCAGGTCGAGGTCGTCGCTTCCCTGCCGTGCTATTCCGCCGCCAACGTCGACAAGCAGCGCGGTGACGGGGTCTTCGACAAGAGCATCGCCGCGCTCCGGACGCTGAACGCCCTCGGCTACGGGCACGAAGGCAGCGGCCTGGTGCTGAATCTCGTCTACAACCCGCTCGGCCCAGCGCTGCCGCCGCCGCAGCAGGCATTGGAGGCCGACTACAAGCGCGAACTGTTCGAGCATTTCGGCATCGTCTTCAACCACCTGCTCGCGCTCGCCAACATGCCCATCCAGCGCTTCGGCAGCATGCTGATCTCAAAGGGACAGTTCAACGACTACATGCGTCTGCTCAAGGAGAACCATGCCGTGGGCAATCTCGATGGCGTGATGTGCCGCAGCCTCGTGAGCGTCGACTGGCAGGGATTTCTGTACGACTGCGACTTCAACCAGCAGTTGGGCCTGGCCCTGCCGGGGCCGAGCCGGCCGCACCTGCGGGATCTGCTGCAAGACGATCTTTTCAACCGCTCGATCCGCGTCGCCGACCACTGTTACGGTTGTACGGCCGGACAGGGCAGCAGTTGCGGCGGTGCGCTGTAGGCAACAGCGAACACGCTCACGGCAAGGTTGCCGGTCTCACGACGACGAAAGTAGAAGTGCCCGGTCGCGTCCTCGCGACCGTCCCCGGATCCATCGCGAGACAAGAATCATGAAAAGAACGCTGTTGCTGGTCCTCGTCGCCGCACTCGTGGTCGCCTTCTTCGTCTTCGATCTCGACCGTCATCTGACGCTCGAGGCCCTCAAGGAGAGTCAGGCGCGCTTCGACGCCTGGCGCAGCGAAGCCCCGTGGCGGGTGACTGCCGGATTCTTCGTTCTCTACGTGGCCGTGACCGCCTTGTCGCTACCGGGCGCGGCGATCATGACGCTGGCGGCCGGCGCGCTGTTCGGGCTGGTTACCGGGACGATCCTGGTCTCGTTCGCATCGACGATCGGCGCCACGTTGGCCTTCCTGGTGTCGCGCTTACTGCTGCACGACTGGGTGCAGGCGCGATTCGGCGACCGGCTCGGGGCGATCAACCGGGGCATGGCACGCGACGGCGCGTTCTATCTGTTCACGCTGCGCCTGGTGCCGGTCTTTCCATTCTTCCTGATCAACCTGCTGATGGGTCTCACGCCGATGCGCGCATGGACCTTCTACTGGGTCAGCCAGGTCGGCATGTTCGCCGGCACCATCGTGTATGTGAATGCCGGCACGCAACTGGGGGCCATCGACAGCCTCTCCGGCATCCTGTCGCCGGCCCTGCTCGGCTCGTTCGCGCTGCTCGGCGTGTTCCCGCTGATCGCCAAACGCATCGTCGAGATCGTGCGCAAGCGTCGCGTCTATGCGAGTTGGCGCCGGCCCGCGAAGTTCGACCGCAACCTGATCGTGATCGGGGGCGGCGCGGCAGGGCTGGTGAGCGCGTACATCGCGGCGGCGGTGAAGGCGAAGGTCACGCTGGTCGAGGCCCACAAGATGGGCGGCGACTGCCTCAACACTGGCTGCGTACCAAGCAAGGCGCTGATCCGCAGCGCGAAACTGGCCCATCAGATCCGTCATGCGGACCGCTATGGCCTTGCGGCCGACGAGCCGCGTTTCAGCTTCCGCACGGTGATGGCACGGGTGCACGACAAGATCCGTGCGATCGAGCCGCATGACAGCGTCGAGCGCTATACCAAACTCGGCGTCGAGGTGCTGCAAGGCTATGCGACGATCGTCGATCCATGGACGGTCGAGATCGCGATGAACGACGGCGGCACGCGCCGACTCACCACGCGCAACATCGTGATCGCCGCGGGCGCACAACCCATCGTGCCACCGGTGCCCGGCATCGAGGAGGTCGGCTACGTGACCAGCGACACGATGTGGGACGCGTTCGCGAAGCTCGACACGCCGCCGGCACGGCTGGTCGTGCTCGGCGGCGGACCGATCGGCTGCGAGCTGGCGCACGCCATGGCACGGCTCGACTCGGGCGTCGTGCAGATCCAGCGCGGCCCGCGCATCCTGCCGCGCGAGGACGCCGAGGTATCCGAACTCGCACGCGCCGCGCTGGAGGCGGACGGGGTGCAGGTACTCACCGATCACAAGCTGCTGCGCTTCGAGCGCGACGGAGAACGCCGCATCGCCATCGTCGAGCATGCCGGCACCGAGCGCCGCATCGAGTTCGACGCGCTGCTCGTCGCGGTCGGCCGCAGCGCGAGGCTCGCCGGCTATGGCCTCGAAGCGCTCGGTATTCCGACCGATCGCACCGTGATCACCAACGAGTACCTCGAGACGCTCTACCCGAACATCTTCGCCGCCGGCGACGTCGCCGGACCCTACCAGTTCACCCACACCGCCGCCCACATGGCCTGGTATGCCTCGGTCAATGCGCTGTTCGGCGATCTGCGCAAGTTCCGCGTCGACTGGTCCACGGTTCCCTGGACCACCTTCATCGACCCGGAGGTCGCCCGCGTCGGCCTGAACGAGCAGGAAGCCCGCGAACGCGGCATCGCCTACGAAGTGACGAAGTACGGCCTCGACGATCTGGACCGCGCGATCGCCGACAGCGCCGACCACGGCTTCGTCAAGGTGCTGACCGTGCCGGGCAAGGATCGCATCCTCGGCATGACCATCGTGGGCGAGCACGCCGGCGACCTGCTCGCCGAATACGTGCTCGCGATGAAGCACGGCCTCGGGCTGAACAAGATCCTCGGCACCATCCACACCTATCCGACGCTGTCCGAGGCCAACAAATACGCCGCGGGCGAATGGAAACGCGCGCATGCGCCGCAGCGTCTGCTCGAATGGGTGGGGCGTTACCACGCCTGGAAGCTCGGCTGACGCCATGAAGCTCACGATCGTCATCCCCGTGCTGAACGAAGCGGCCCGCCTCCCGGAGACGCTGGCGCAGCTCGCGGGGATGCGCGCACGCGGCGTCGAAGTCATCGTCGTCGATGGTGGCAGCCGCGACGATAGCGTCGCGATCGCCCGCGCGGCCGGTGTCGAGACCGTCTGCACCGAACCCGGGCGCGCCCGCCAGATGAACGCCGGTGCGGCACGGGCCACGGAGGGCACGCTGCTGTTCCTGCACGCGGATACGACGCTGCCGCCGCACGCCGATGCGATCGTACGCGAGGCGCTGGCAAGCGGTCGACACGTCTGGGGGCGTTTCGACGTCACGATCGAAGGACGCCCGTGGATGCTGCGCGTGGTCGCGGAGGCAATGAACCTGCGCTCGCGCCTGACCGGCATCGCAACCGGCGACCAGGCGATGTTCATGACCCGCGCAGCATTCGACGCAGTCGAGGGCTTTCCAGAGCAGCCACTGATGGAAGACGTCGAGCTCTCGCGCCGGCTACGGACCCTTTCCACACCGGCCTGTGTCCGCCAGAAGGCGTGCACTTCGGGCCGGCGCTGGGAAGCACGCGGCATCTGGCGCACGATCGTGCTGATGTGGCGACTGCGTTGGGCCTACTGGCGCGGCACGCCGCCCGACGCACTGGCCAGGCGCTATCGATGAGAACAGTGCGTATCGCCATTCTCGCCAAGGCGCCCCTTCCAGGCTTCGCCAAGACGAGGTTGATTCCCGCGCTCGGCATGGAAGGTGCCGCGGCGTTGGCGGCACGGATGCTGCGAACCACACTGGAGGCTGCCATCGATGCCGGAACCGGCCCAGTCGAACTATGCACGACACCGGCTTTCGATAACGGAGCTTGGGCCGATATCCAGCTTCCTGCCGACACGGAGGTCACTTCGCAGGGCCGTGGCGACCTCGGTCGGCGCATGGCGCGGATCGCCCGGCGCGCCCTTGCAAAAGGCGACGCACTGCTGCTAGTGGGAACCGACTGTGCCGAGATGAGCCCGACTCTCTTGCGTGATGCTGCTGCACTGCTCGACGTGACCGACACCATGCTCCATCCGACCCTGGACGGTGGATACGCCGTCATCGGTCTCAATCGCTATTCCCCCCGCCTGTTTCACGACATCCCGTGGAGTACCGGACGCGTCGCCGAACTGACCTTGGGACGGATCGCGGATCTGGGATGGACGGTCAGTATCGGGCGCATGCTGCACGACATCGACGAAGCTGAAGATCTGCACCGGCTCGGGGCCGGGATCTACCCGGGGCTCCCGGCATGTCCGCAGACCTGAGCAGCTGTTCGGGACGTTGACTCGCACTGCGTTGGAACTTCAGTTTCACAACCCATGCGTCAACGTCTCCGCGGCATATGCCGTTACATGGATTAACGAACCGATCTGCATGTCGAGCATCAAAGGTGGGAGAATTGCTCACGCCACCATTTCACGGAGCCTATCGTCATGAAAACGAGCATCCTGTCTGTTGCAGCAGCAGCCCTGATCGCAACGGGCTGCGCAACCAACCCCTATCAGGGCGAGCACGCCAGAACGGCGACCGGCGCCACGATCGGCGCCGGCACGGGCGCGGTGCTCGGCGGTGTCGTGTCGAGCCGGGGCGACCGGACCAAGGGCGTGCTGATCGGCGCTGCGGTCGGCGCGACGGTTGGCGGACTGATCGGCCGCCAGATGGACCAGCAGGAAGCGGAACTGCGCAGGCAGATGGAAGGCACCGGCGTCGAGGTGCAGCGCGAGGGTGACACGATTCGCCTGCAGGCACCGGAGAACATCACCTTCGACACCAACCGCGCCGACGTCAAGCCGCAGTTCCGGCCGGTGCTCGACCAACTCGCGATGAGTGTCAATCAATACCCGGGCACCATCGTGCGCGTCGAAGGCCACACCGATTCCACCGGATCCGCCGCATACAACCAGACACTGTCTGAGAATCGCGCAACGTCCGTCGCTGGCTATCTGATCCAGCGCGGCGTCGAGAGCAACCGTATCGAGGCTGTCGGCTACGGCTTCACCCGTCCGATCGCCGACAACAGCACAGCTGCCGGCCGCGCGCAGAACCGGCGTGTCGAAGTGCTCATCATTCCGATCCAGCAGTGACTGCACCCCCTCGGGGGATCAACCGCAAGACATGGATGAGAGGTTCTCCGGACCTCTCATCCTGGTGTTTGAGTATGTTCTTGATCTCGACCGTTTCAGGTAGCGCGTCGACAAGTGCGAACCCGCGCGACTCGACTGCCAGATAAACGGGGGACGCTCCAGAATCGAGTAGAGACTCCAACTCCCCGGGTTGGAGCCAGGGCCGGAAGGTACCGAGGTACATCTGCAGCGTCACCGAGGTGCCGGCATGGTGGAGGCGGTCGGGATCGATTCCCGCCGCAACGATCGCATCCGCTGCCTCACGGACCTGGGCGGCATGGTCGGTATTGTCGGCACGCTTGCCGAAGGGCACATGGTAGTTTACGTAGATGCCGGCCACGATCACTGCGCATAGCGTGCCCAAAGCGGCGTTGAAGCGGACGCGGCCGATGCGCTGGGCGATTCTCGCCAGCTCCCGTCCGGCCAGGAGCGCGCAGGCGGGCCACAGCGGCAATAGCAGGTCGGCACGATGATGCGCGGCAAGCGAAAAGATGATCAGACCGGTCACGACCCACATCGTCAGGAACCGCTCGAAACGCCGCTCTGCCGGATCCCTCGCCGGCGACCGGAACACCCGCCACAAGCCGTAGAAGAAGAACAGGCTGAATGGAAGGAAGCGGACCAGCAGGAACAAGGTCGGCTTGGGCAGGTTCTCTCCGGGGAAACTGTCCTTGCGCGCACCGGTCGCCTGACCGAGCAGCTCGTCGAAGAACATCTTGTCGATGAGATCGTATCCCTGCTCCAGCAAGGCGAGCACAAACCACGACAGCGTGACGAACAGGAAAAGCGCGATCCCGGTCCCATGGGAGCCACGCGGCGGAGGCGCCTGCGGATCTGTACGTCGCTCCCAGAACCACGCGAGCAAGCCGGCCGCGGCGAGGATCAACCCGAGCGGCCCCTTGGTCAGTGTCGCTGCCGCACCCGCGAGCCAGAACAGCGTCCACCCCTTGCCCGTCTCCCATGCACGCAGCGCGGCCAACGCCCCCACCGTAATCGCCAGTGCGAAGATCGGATCGGATCGGACCAGGGCGACGTGCTTCGACACCATCGGCGCGAGCACCACACACAACGCGGCCAGGCCACCCGCCAGAACCCCGAAGCGCCGCCGTCCCTCGAAGAAGACCACCAGCGAGAGCGCCAGGATGGCGAAGAAGGATGGCAGGATCATCGCCAGTCGATCGACCCCGAGCACTGCCGCGAATGGTGCGATCAGCCACGTATGCAAGGGCGGCTTGGACAGAATGCGGCCCTGGATATCGTGCTGCGCCAACCAGCTTCCCTGCCACATCATGTCCATGACGTAGCCGACGTTGCGGTGCTGCGCCCAGCCTTCCAGGTCCATCGGACCCGTCGCCCGGATCAGGAAGACCACAACGCACAGGCCGATGACCAGGAGCAGCCAGAGGCCGGTGGAGGTGTCGTTTCTAGTGTCCATTCGATTTTGTCGGTTGCGTCCCGCGTGCACCCAGTCGGTGCGAAGCCCAGCCCAGCAGGATCAGGATGGCGAGGCCGGCGACCCCGAGTTGAACCGCCCCTTCCCAGGTCACGTCGTCGGCAACCCCTGCCCCGATCAGCGTCGCGATGATGCCCTGCGGGAGAAAGCCGAGCAGCGTCCCCAGCAGGAAGGCCCGATTCCTGACCTTGCTCAGGGAAAGCCCGACGTTGATCAGCGCATTACTGATCGGTAGCATCCGGACGAGCGCCACCGACCAGGCGGTAGGCTTCGTCCCGATGACCCGCTTCAAGGCGGGTTTGGTTCCGAAACGCTCGACGAGCCACGTCCGCCCCGCCCAGCGCGCGGTTCTGAACATCACGAACGATCCGATCAGGCTCCCGCATAGTGCAAGCGCCAGCCCCCCGAAGAAGTCGAAGGCGAAACCCGCCAGGACATAAAATGGCAGCCTCGGCATTCCGATCGCCATGAGCCCGGCCGTCAGTACGACGAAGAAGGCCGCGGCCCGGAGTCCTCCCCCGCTGATCATCGCTTCCCAGTCGTCCACCCGCTCGCCGACCGGAGTGAACTGCACGATCAGGAAAAGCACGACCCCGACGCCGAATAGAACAAGAAGCTTGAACGAACTCGCTCGTGCAGCCTCTTCCAGCGCGGGTTCGACCACAGAATTTTCCAGTTCGGGATCGGGATGTTCGTCTTGCCTGAAACTCATGCCACTCAATTCCGCAGGCGGTCCGACGGAACCGCCCGCTTCAGATACCAACGCACCCCGAAACAGTCGCGGATGCCTCGCCACAGCCGGTTGCCAACCCCATACTTCGACAGGCCGCGCAAACGCTCGCGATGGTTGACAGGATGCTCGCTGACGACATAGCCCTGACCTCGCAACAAGGTCGGCAGGAAGCGATGCATCCCATTGAACACGGGGATCTCCCGCAAAGCCTCACGCCGCACGACACGCACGCCGCACCCGCTGTCGGAGACCCGATCTCCCGTGACCCAGTCACGGAAAGCATTGGCGACACGGGAGGAAACCTTCCTGATCAGACTGTCCTGTCGGCGTTTGCGCACGCCGGTGACGCAATCGGCCCCCTCACGCACGGCCCGGGCGAGCATGTCGGGCAGGTCGCCCGGATCGTTCTGCCCGTCGCCGTCCAGCGTGGCCACCCAGATCCCTCGGGCCGCACGGAATCCACTGGCCACCGCGGCGCTCTGCCCGCAGTTCAGCCGATGAAAGACCCCCCGCACGCCAGACAGATCGAGTTCCTCAATGACCTTCGCCGTTCCGTCGGTACTCGCATCGTCAATCAGAATGATCTCGTACCCGCCTTCGAAATCATCGAGCGCAGCGACGATTTCCTCGGCCAAGGGAACGATGTTCTCGTGTTCGTTGTAGGCGGGGACAATCACCGAGAGCATCACCGATTCGGTGCAGTCCTCTTCGTTGCGGGAGGTCACGGCGGGGGTTGAAGTCGTCATTCGGTCGTCGAGTCGATTCGATACGGGGCAGATGCCCATCCCGTTCATGGAACCGTATATTATAAGCGAAACCGCATCCAGTCCCCCGCCGGGAAGGCACCGGCAACGCGAAGGGTGGATTCGCGCCGAAGGCGCAATCCACCAAGGTGCTTTGACGTATGCCGGCTCCGAGCGCCGAATGGCGGCTTGCTTCGCGAAGCCGCCCTACGTGTTTTCGTACGCGATTTCCGTGCCAGCCGTCCAGATCGTGTCTAGACGGCATCGCTCCTACGGATTCCCTTTGCCCGCGCACCGCATCCGGCTACCCTGTCTCCACCCTTACCTATCATCTCAGCCATGACCTTGTTCGAACCGCATCCCCTGCGCCAGACGCTGAACGACGAAGTCCATGCACGCCCGCCGGTACCGCTGCACTCGCCCGAAACGGTCAGCTATCTCGCCTTCCTGCACGATGGACGGGGGGCCGGGGAGGAAACCGAACACCTTCGTTCGCTCGCTCTGCAACTCGATCTTCCCCCGCCCGGAACGGAAAGCAGCCAGCTTTCGCTGGACGCCGGGGACTTTCGCCTCAAATGGGAACGTCACAACGAGTTCTCGACCTATACCTTCTTCCGGCGCACGGACGACATCGACGGGGATGACGAGCATGCCCTGACCTACGTGCCTGCCGCATGGCGCAAGTCCATTCCCGGGCAGCTGATCGTCGCCACGCACATCGGCCTGCATCCGGTGGGGAACCCTTCGCTCGAGGCCCTTCTGGCCGAATCGAGCCGCTCGGAAACCAGCGTCGTGGTTTGCGGGGTGGCCGATGGCGCCGGCTGGGTATCGACCGACTTCAGGATTCACGACGGGTTTTCCCGCTTCCGGGTTCTCGACGGATCGCTGACCCCACGGCAGGCCGGGCGCACCGTACAGCGCCTGCTCGAAATCGAAACCTACCGCATCATGGCACTGCTCGCGTTTCCGCTTGCGAAGTCCGTCGGTCTTCTCCTGTCCCGCGCCGAGGCCGAACTGGCTGGACTGATGGACGACATGGGTCGTTCCGGATCGACCGAAGACGAACGGAGACTGCTCGACCGCCTGACCC
>JBJHDM010000020.1:0-50466 GCA_050486545.1 Rhodocyclaceae bacterium
AACCGAACGTGCTGCCGGCCGTCGACGCTTACCTGGAACTGGCCGAGCGCCACGGGCTGACGCCGACCGCACTCGCGCTGGCCTTCGTGTACCGCCGCTGGTTCGTGGCCAGCACGATCATCGGCGCTACGACGATGGCGCAACTGGAAGAGAATCTGGCGGCCTGGCGGACCGGGCTGACGCCGGCGATCCTGGAGGAAATCGATGCGATCCATCTGCGCTTCACGAACCCGGCCCCCTGAGTTCGCGACGTGCGCGGGAAGTGCTACTGTGCGGAAAACGGAGGAGGTGTTTCGATGATTTCGCGCTCGATCGGTTCGGGGAGAATGCGCGGACGCAGCATCGCCTCGCCCGGTTGCGGGATCTTCGAAGGAACGATCTCCATCTCGTTCATCAGCATGTAGTCGTTCATCTCCCGCCACCCTTCGAAGATCGCCGCTTTCTGCGCGGCCGGGTTGAGTTGGTAGCAGTCCTCGAGCGAGCGGCCGGAATGGCGGCACGCGCTGCCGATCGCGCGACCTTCGGCTTCCCGCGCGACGGCCTCCTTCTGGGGGTCCGGAATCTCGAGCAGGTCGTACAGGAAATCGCAGCCCGCAAGCAGCGGAAAGAGCGGCAGGAGCACAAGATGTTTGACGGACATGGTCGAAAGCATAGCGCGGGGAAAGGGGCTTGCAACTACTATCGACACGTCTGCGGCAATCTTGATCGATATCCCGAAAGTTTCCGGTTCCGGCATCCTGGCCGAGGCGGTTTTCCGGCCGCCATGGGGGCCACGCGAAGGGAGTCACCGACATGACGCCATGGCCCTACGGCCCCGTCTTCGCCCACCGTTGCGGCGGCCTGCTCGCCCCCGAGAATACGCTGGTCGGTCTCACCCGGGCGGCCGAACACTGCAGCGGGGTTGAGTTCGACGCGATGCTCAGCCGCGACGGCGAGCCGGTGCTGATCCACGACGAGACCCTCGATCGCACGACGAACGGCAGCGGCCGGGTCGCCGCAACCCTGCTGGCCGACCTGCAGGCGCTCGATGCGGGGTCCTGGTTCGCCCCGCGTTTTGCCGGCGAACGCGTGCCCACGCTGGTCGAAGCCGCCGGGCGCTGTCTCGCACTCGGACTGGATGCCAATGTCGAGATCAAGCCATCGACCGGGGAGGAAGAGGCGACCGGACGGATCGTTGCGCTTGAGGTCCGTGCGTCGTGGGCCGGTGCGGGGCGTCCGCCCTTGTTGTCTTCGTTCTCGGAAACGGCCTTGCAGGCCGCGGCGCAAGCCGCACCCGAATTGCCCCGGGGTTTGCTGGTCGATGCGATTCCACCCGACTGGCGCGAGCGATGCCGGCACCTGGGGGTCTTCGCGCTGCACGCCGATGCCCGTTTCGTAGACCGTTCGGTGCTTGACCCGGTGCGCGAGTCCGGCTTGTGGATCGTGGTCTATACCGAGAACGATCCGGAGCGTGCCAGGGCCTTGTTCGACTGGGGAGTGGATTGCGTGATCACCGATCGTCCCGAACTCGTGTTCCACGCCGGGCCTTCGGATTCCGGAAGATCGGCTCCGGCCTGACAGCGATTCTTGACGGGCGCGCGGACGCCCCATACCATCCGCTCTTTTCCCCGGGCTTCGCAGGCGTGAGCACTCAGCAGCTATTCGGCCCCATCGCCGCCGACATGCAGGCCGTCGATGAGGTCATCCGTCGACGCCTCTACTCCGACGTCGTGTTGATCCGGCAGGTGGCGGAGTACATCATCCACAGCGGCGGCAAGCGCTTGCGGCCGGCTCTCGTGCTGTTGTCGGCCAAGGCGATGGGCTATTCGGGTACCCATCACCACGATCTGGCGGCGGTCGTCGAGTTCATCCATACGGCCACCCTGTTGCACGACGACGTCGTCGACGAATCGGAACTGCGCCGCGGCAACAAGACCGCCAACGCGCTGTTCGGCAACGCCGCATCGGTGCTGGTCGGCGATTTCCTGTATTCGCGGGCTTTCCAGATGATGGTCGGCGTCGACGACATGCGCGTCATGCAGGTCCTTGCGGACGCGACCAACGTCATTGCCGAAGGCGAAGTCCTGCAACTGCTGAACTGCCACAACGCGGATGTCGATATCGAAGACTATCTGCGCGTGATCCGCTACAAGACAGCGAAGCTGTTCGAGGCGGCGACCCGGCTCGGTGGCATTCTCGGCTGTGCCGACATGGCGCAGGAAGAGCGCCTCGCCGCGTTCGGCATGCACCTCGGCACGGCGTTCCAGATCATCGACGACGTGCTCGACTATTCCTCGGAGGAGGCTGCGACGGGCAAGCATCTCGGGGACGACCTGGCCGAAGGCAAGCCCACGCTTCCGCTGATCTTCGCGATGCTGCACGGCACACCCGACCAGGCCGCAACCGTGCGCCGCGCGATCGAGAGCGGCGGACGGGAGGATTTCCCGGCCGTGCTGGAGACCATCGTGGCAACCGGCGCCCTTGCCGAAGCGCGCAAGCGGGCCGAAGCCGAGGCCGCCCTTGCGACCGAATTGATCGCACCACTCCCATCTTCCATTTTCAAAGACGCACTGCTAAAATTAGCGTCCTTTGCAGTCGAGCGGAATTATTGATCGCCTGCAACACGTCGGGGAATAGCTCAGCCTGGTAGAGCACTGCGTTCGGGACGCAGGGGCCGGAGGTTCGAATCCTCTTTCCCCGACCACACACAAAATGGATCTTTCCAATAAAAAACCGCCACTTGTGGCGGTTTTTTATTGCCTAGCGGTCCCCTCTTGTGTCTAGCAACCCACCAGTCAGCGGTCGTAGCTACGAAACTATGGTCCGGTGACCGCTTTTCATTTCATGCTATAACCTGGCCGACCGAATGATGCAGACGCTCAAACCCTGATCTGCCGGGTGTTAAGCTCAAATCTGCGCTGAGGCTCAGGCTTTTGATGGGATGGTCAGCGTCGAATACGGGTCGCCAGTGTGAAAACGGCTGAAGCTACTCGAGCCGTAGCATCCGCGCGAAGCGGGTCCGCAGGCCCACCTTCGGCTGCCGCGCTTTGCGCACAAAGGCAGAGGGCCGGTCTTCTCCCGTCAGTGCAAGGCCGACTTCGGTAATGCTTTTCCCCTGATGAACCCGTCGCACGACAAAATCGAATTTGCCCAGTGGGACCCTGTCGCCAACAACCGGCTGCGCTCCAAGTTCCGACATCAGGAATTCACCGACGGTCAGATCGGGGGCGATGTCCCTCGCGGGCTGCAAATCGTAGGCACTGATCAGATCGACCAAGGGCGCATCGATGTTGACCATGAACTGGCCGAAGTACTCTTTGTCGTTCTGATCCGGACCTTTGATCTGGGAGAACAGGCGGTCGAGTAGTGTCGTGTATTCGGGCGGCGTGAAGAGATACACCAGATCCCCCGACTGCAGTTGCCCGGCATGTTCCGGCTGCATCGATCGCCCCTTGCGAACGACGAGTGAAGGGCGTGCCCAACGCGGCAGTGTGGCACCCCCGATGACCAGAGGGCTTTCCTCAAGCACCCGGTAAATCAGTAGCTCATGCTTTGGATTGCCCGGCAACTCGAGCTCGATGCGCTCAAGTGGCCCCATCCTGGATGGCACGATCAGCTTGAGCCGGTGCGCAGCGGGCTTGATGGTCCAGCCCTGGACGAGCAGGGATGTGACGACCATGATGAATGCAACGTTGAGGAAGACCTCCGCGCCTTCTACCCCCATGACCGCCGGGAGTATTCCCAGCAGGATGGAAACTGCGCCGCGAAGCCCCACCCACGCCGTGAAGGTCACCGTTTGCCTGTCGTAGCGGAATGGCAACAGGCAGAGTGCGACTGCAAGCGGGCGGCCGATCAGCATCAGGAAGAGCCCGAGCAAGAGCGCAGGCATGAGCACCGAGCCAAACTCGGAAGGTGTGACGAACAGACCCAGTACCAGAAACATCACAATCTGTGCCAACCAGGTCATGCCCTGCTGATAGCGGCGCAAGGCCGAGGCGCCCTTCATAGGGCGGTTGCCTGCGACGATCCCGGCGACATAGATGGCGAGAAAGCCGCTGCCGCCGAAATAGGCGGTGACACCAAAGACGCACAGTGCGCAGGACATCACCAGAATCGGGTAGAGCGCCTCTTCCAGACGAACCCGATTGACGATTTCAACGATCAGATAGCCGCCCAAGGCACCGGTCAGCAGCCCCAGCCCCATCTGCAGACCAAAGCCGTAGACAAAGCTGGTCACGACACTGCCACGTGTCTCCGCCAGAATCATCTCGATGAACAGGATGGTCAGAAAGATCGCCATCGGATCATTCGACCCGGATTCGACTTCCAGCATCGAGCGTACGCGCTTGTAGATCTTGACGCCGCCTGCGCGCAACAGGAAGAAGACAGCCGCCGCATCGGTCGAACTGATGATGGCTCCCATCAAGAGTGCGTAGAGCCAAGGTAGATCAAACAGAAAGCGTGCACCTATTCCGACGAATATCGTGGTCAGAAATACGCCGATCGTTGCCAGCACGAAGGCGGGGGCCGCGGCACGGCGCAGGGTCTGAACGCGCGTTCCAAAACCCGAGTCAAACAGAATCACCGCGAGCGCTAGGCTACCGAGGAAATAAGCGACTTCGGCATCGTCGAACTGCAACCCCAGCCCATCTTCGCCCGCAATCAGCCCGATGCAGAGGAACACCAGCAGCAACGGGGTGCCGAAACGAAAAGCGAGCGCACTCGTCAGAATCGACAGCGCGATGAGCCCTGCTCCGACAAGAATCGTGGTGAACATCCAGTCCATTCAGGGCCGAGCCAACATTCTGGGATAGAAAACGGGTACAGGAATCCTGGCGCGTTCGCTCGAGGCGCTCCCTCGCGTCAAGGTCACTGTCGCGCCTATCAGCGCTTGTTGTTGCCCAGATCCAGCCCGAACAACTGATCGATCGTCAAAGTCAACGCGAGACCCTGCTGCGGCGAGTCAAGGTCAAGCTCCTCTCTTAGCTGTCGGGCCGTTCGGTTGGCCGTCTCGGTTTCCGCGATCCAGAAGAGAATCGTCATCGGGGTCTGAAAGGTCAGCCCGAAGAAGGTCTTGAGCGGCGATTGGCTGATGCCGCTTGCCGGCAGGATGGTTGCGCCGCGGATGCCTCCACGTTCGGCGATGTTGAGTGCCGCGTCCGAGACCTCATCGGTTACGATGGCGATAAGCAGCGACGTTGTCATATTCGATTCAATTGCATGGATTTGGTGGGGTTTCAGCTTCGCAGTCTAGCATCTCGGTTCTACGGCAGGCAGCAACGCGACGGTCTCCTGATGGCCCGACAAGCCGCTGGCATGCAAGGCTACGGCTAGTCGTCGCCGCGCCGACCACGTACGTGCACGCATGGGCACGAGGGGCGATCACTTCAGTGACATCTTCTCAATTTCTCAGCCGCTTATAACACGTCACAAAACGAAATGGCTAGCCGAGCACCTGAAGACTGATCGCGGCCAACACGAGATAGCGGCCGGCCTTGGCAATGGTAACGATCAGGAAAAAGCTCCACAGGGGTTCGCGCATGATGCCGGCAACCGCGGTCAGCGGATCGCCGATGACCGGCACCCAACTCAGGAGCAGCGACCATCGACCGTAACGGTGGTACTTCGCCTGGGCCTTATCGAGTTGATCCTGGCGTATCGGAAACCACGATCGATCTCGAAAATGCTCGAGATAACGGCCAAGCACCCAGTTCACCACCGAACCGAGGACATTGCCGGTCGTCGCCACGACGAGCAAGGCCCACGGCGCATACTCGCCGCGGGCCAGCAGCGCCACAAGCACCGCTTCGGACTGCATCGGCAACAGCGTCGCCGCGCCAAAGGCGGACAGAAAAAGCCCCAGAAAAGCAATGAGCATGCGCGAATGCTCAGACCGGCATTGAGATCAGACGCCCGCGCTGCGTAGCAGCACTGCCGGCGACACGCGCAGCTGGCGCAGCAGATAGTGCGCACCGAACCCGAGCGCGCCCAGGCTGATCAGCGCCGCAACCGCGCTGCCGGTGAACCAGCCCAAGGGCGCATCGAGTTCGAGCCGGTAGTGCAGCAGCAGTGTGGCCAGCGCACTGCCGGCCAAAATGGCGAAGGCTGTCGTCAGTGTGGCGAGCAGCAGATACTCCAGGTACAGGGCGTGGCCGATGGCACGGACTCGGGCACCAAGCGTGTTGAGCAAGGTGGCGAGATAGATTTGCCGTGCGCGGCTCGCGGCGATGACGCTGATCAACACCAGCAGGCTGGCGGTCAGGGTGATCGCGGCAATCGCGCTCAGACCAGCCGCGGCCCGGGCGAGGATGGCGCGGGCCTCGTCTAGCAGCAGGTCGGTGCGCACCGTGACCACGTTGGGTTGCACGGCGGCGATACGGTTCTGCGTCGCGACCGCATCCGCGCCGTCCAGGTAGGCCATGCCTACATAGCGGGTGATGAAGGGATCGAGTGCGCCGTCGGAGAAGATCGCCTCCAGCCACAGACGCGACTGGAAGCGTTTCTGGGCATAGATCGCGACCAGCTCTGCGCTGACCCGCTGGCCGAGAATCTCGAACACCAGCGTGTCGCCGACCTGCAGGCCGAGCTGATCGGCTTCGCGATCCTCCATCGCCACCTGCGCCGGGCCACGGTAGTCGTCCGGCCACCAGGCGCCGCGGGTGACGACCACCTGGTCGAAGTTGTTCTGCAGGGTGCTTATCTTGTGTTCATCGCGCGCCTCCAAGCGGCGGCGCGGATCGGCGCTGTCGCGCAGTTCCTCGGCGTTGACGGCCGCGAGACGGCCCAGCACCAATGGGGCGAGATCAAGCTGCTTGAGCGATGGAGCTTCACGCACCAGGGCTTCGAAGCCGTCCTTTTGCGCCGCTGCGATGTCGTAGAAGACCAGCGCCGGTGCACGTTCCGGTACGGTTTCCTCGATGGTGTGGAGCAGCGCCAGCACCACCAGGGTTGACGCGACCAGCAGCGTGAGCGCGGAACCCAGCGACAGTAATGTCGGACGCAGTGGCGAGTCGGCCCGGTACAGGCCGGTGATCGCCATGCGCAAGGCGAAGCGCCCCACCAGCCAGGGACTTCCGGCCAGACGCCGCGCCGCCATTCTCAACAGTCGCACCAGCCCTTCGAGCATCGCCAGCACCAGCAACAGGGCTGCGACGAAGGCAAGGCCGAACAACGGGTCTGGCATCACAACCAGCAGAAAACCGATCGCGACCAAGGCGCAGACCGCGGTCAGCCACCAGGCACGGGCCGGGGTGCGGGTGGTGACGCCGAGCACCCCACGGAATAGGGCTGCCGGCTCGACGGTCAGGGCGCGGCCAAGCGCGGGCAGCGCGAAAAGCAGCGCGATCAACACCCCCATCAACCCTGCTGCGGCGAGCGGCGCGAACAACACCGTCCAATCCCCGGCGAGCGGCAAGCGTTCGGCCATTGCGCTGCTGCCGATCATCGCCAGCAAGGCGCCCAGCAGCACCCCAGCCAGGGCCGATGCACTGCCCAGGATCAGGATCTGCAGCAGATACACGGCCGCCAGTCGTCCGTCGCGCAAGCCGATCGCGCGCAGTGTGGCGAGGGTGCCGAGCTTGCCCTGCAGGTAAGCCTGTACGCTGTTGAACACCCCCAGCCCACCGATGAACAGCGCGCTGAATCCAATCAGCAGCACGCCCGAGCCGATCTGCCCGAGCACCTCGCCCAGGCGCGCATTGCGCTCGATGAAGGTACGCACTTCGGCTTCGCTGTCGGGGAAGGCGGTCATGAACGCGTCGCGCCAGGCGTCCGGCGGCAGTTCGCTGCGCACCCTGTAGCGATAATCGGGGCGACTCCCGGGTTGCAGCAAGGCGGTTTCCGCAAGCGCTGCGGCGGAGATCAGCACTGGCGGACCACTCCAGTCGGCACGCAGGCTGCGGTCGGGCTGGCGCGCGATGATGGCGCGCACTTCAAGCAGGCTCGCGCCGAGCTCGATGCGGTCGCCTACGGTCAAGGCCAGCCGGTCGGCGAGCACGCGGTCGATTGCCGCGCCGTGGACGCCGTCCCGAGTGGCGAGTGCGTCAATCAAGGCGTGTGCCGGGAGGAGTTCCACGGTGCCGTAGAGGGGATAGGCGTCGTCGGTGCTCTGGAGTTCGACCAGATGCGTATCGCCCTTCTCGGTCATCAGCATGGTGCGAAACTCGATCAGGCGCGATACGGTGCCACGTGCCTGCATCCACTGCAGCATCGCCTCGGGCAAAGGCGCCCGGGTGCGGACCTCGACATCGCCACCGAACAGCACCCGAGTGTCGGCGAGCAGGCTGGCGCCGACCTGGCGGTACAATCCGCCGCTAGCCGCGATCAGCGTCACGCCCAGCGTGAGGCAGGCGCAGAACACCCACAAGGTGCGCCCACTGCCGCGCAGATCGCGCCAGGCGAGCTTAAGCAGGGAGTGCATCGAGCGTCTCCGCTGGCGAGTCACTCTCGACGAGCCGGCCGCCGGACAGGCAGAGCACACGGTCGCACTGTGCTGCGAAGCGCATGTCGTGGGTGACCAGCACCAGGGTCGTTCCGCTCTCGGCGTTCAGATGTAGCAGCAGCTCACCGATCGCCGCACCGGTGCGGTCGTCCAGGTTGCCGGTGGGCTCATCGGCGAGCACCAGCTTGGGTTCATGCACCAGCGCGCGGGCGATCGCCACGCGCTGCTGCTCGCCGCCGGAAAGCTGTCCGGGGTAGTGGTCGAGGCGCCCACCCAGGCCAACGCGGTCGAGCATCGCCCGGGCGCGCTCGCGCGCATCACGCCGGCCGGCAATCTCCAGCGGCAGCGCGGCATTGTCCAGTGCGCTCAGGCTGGGCACCAGATGGAAGGACTGGAACACGATGCCCATGTGGTCGCGCCGCAGGTCGGCGAGTTGATCGCGATCCAGGGTCTCCAGTGCGCGTCCGTCGAACAGCACCGATCCCGCAGCGGGCTGTTCAAGTCCGGCGAGCAGGAGCAGCAACGAGGTCTTGCCGGTGCCCGAGGGGCCGGCGATCGCCACGCGTTCGCCGGCGGCGATGCTCAGGCTCACCTCGCGCAGGATGTCGATGCGCGAGTCGCCCAGGGTGTAGTGCATGCTCAGGTTCTGGAGTCGGATCATCGGGGCATTGATCTCATGGGCAGGTTGGTACGGCAGATGATGCTCCGGCATGGGTGCAGGGTCGGGGTCGGACCATCAAAGACAAGGTCCCGTATTCGTCCGACGCGCCAGCGTTTCGTTCCAGACACCACAGAGGAATGCCTCACGCAACGCAAGCGCACATCCGATGAAGGCATTTTCTGCTAGTCTCGCGGCTTCTCAACTGCAGCGTCCGGCACACCGGTACGCGCCTTTCATGAACGACCCTGAGCCTCGATCTTACCTTTCCTCTTGTTTCCTGTTCTGCGCCGGGCTGCTACTACTCGGTTCGGCGCTTCCGGCAGCCGCGGACACCGGCCTGGTTGCCGACCCATCGAGCAGCGACGTCATCCTGCTACTCACCTATGTGCTGCTCGCACTGCTGTTCTCCTTCATGTGCTCGGTGGCGGAAGCTGTCCTGCTGAGCATCACGCCATCCTTCATTGCAGAGCTTGAAAGTTCGGACCCCAAGCGTGCCGCCCTGCTCAAGAAGCTCAAGGGCGAGAATATCGACCGCTCGCTTGCCGCGATCCTCACCCTGAACACCATTGCCCATACGGTAGGAGCCATCGGCGCCGGCGCCAAGGCGACGGTGGTGTTCGGCAGCGCCTGGTTCGGCGTGTTCTCCGCCGTGATGACCCTGCTGATCCTGTTCCTCTCCGAGATTCTGCCGAAGACCCTGGGTGCGGTGTATTGGCGCAGTCTGACCGGCGTTACCGCGCTGTACGTGAACTTCCTGATCAAAAGCATGTATCCGCTCATCCTGGTGTCCGAGAAACTCACCAAGCTGATCGCGCGCGGGCAGACGGTGCACGTCTTCAGCCGCGACGAGTTCATCGCGATGGCCAATATCGGCCAGGAAGCCGGGCACATCAACGATCGTGAATCACGCATCATCCGCAACCTGTTCCGTTTCGGTTCACTGCGTGCACAGGACATCATGACGCCGCGCACGGTGATGGTGGCCCTGCCCGAGAGCTTGAACATTTCCGACGCCTTGCAGGCGAAGATGAACACGCCCTTTTCCCGTATCCCGGTCTATGCCACCGATTTGGACGCAGTGACCGGTTTCGTGTTGCGCGAGGACCTGCTGCTGGCGCAGACGCAGGGCACCGGCAACCGGCCGTTGACCGCTCTACGCCGCGATATCCTGGCCGTCGCCGGCGCCACCCCCTTGTCGACCCTGCTCGAACTCCTGCTGGACAAACGCCACCACATCGCGGTGGTGATCGGCGAGTATGGCGAGACCAAGGGCGTGGTCACCCTGGAAGACGTGGTCGAAACCCTGCTTGGCATCGAAATTGTCGACGAGGGCGACAAGGTCGATGACATGCAGCATCTCGCCCGGCAGCTGTGGGTGAAGCGGGCGCGCGCGCTGGGGCTGGAGGTGGATGCGGCGAACGGTGCCGCGTCGGTCGCGCGCCCTTCCGGGGCCGATTCCCGCGATCAGTGAGAACCGGCCGGGTCCGGTGCGGGCCGGGTCAGCTCACCAGCCTGCACAACGCCTTGCGAAGCTCTTCGAGTAGCAACGTCGTGGAGGCGACGGCGGTGGCGATCAGCCAGTCCTGCGCGGTGAGGTCTACCGTATCGAACACCGCCTGTGCCGGCCCCCAGTGCACGACGACGACCTGCAGCGCCACCACTGCCGACAGCGCCATCCACAGCTTGCCATTGCTGAAAAACTGGCGGTTGAAGGCGCTGCCATGCTCGGTGCGGGCGTTGAAGATGTTGAAGAACTGGAACAGCACGAAGGTGGTGAAGGCCAGGGTCATCGCACGAGCGGTGTCCCCCGATGACATTGCCCAGACAAAGACACCCAGCGTGCCCACCGCCATGGTCAGGCCGTACAGCGCGATGCGCCACATGCGCTGCGGCGAGAGGATGATTGCATCGTCAGCGCGCGGTGGTTGCCGCATGATGCCCGGACGCGCAGGCTCCACCCCGAGCGTCATCGCCGGCGGACCATCCATGATGATGTTCACCCACAGGATCTGCACTGCGGTAAAGGGTGTCGCCAACCCCAGGAAGGGGGCCCCAAGCACGGTCAGGATGGCGCCGATATTGGTCGACAGCTGGAAGCGGACGAACTTGACGATGTTCTCGTAGATGGTGCGCCCCTCGCGTACCGCGCCCACGATGGAAGCAAAGTTGTCGTCGGTGAGCACCAGGGTGGCGGCCTCCTCGGTGACTTCGGTGCCGGTGATGCCCATTGCCACACCGATGTCGGCACGCTTGAGTGCGGGGGCGTCATTGACGCCGTCACCGGTCATCGCGACTACATGCCCGCGCCGCTGCAGCGATTCGACGATGCGCATCTTGTGCTCCGGCGCCACCCTCGCGAACACCGCGCTGCGCTCGACCAGCGTGGCGGTGGCCTCCGGTGTCAGACCGTCGAGTTCGCGTCCCTCGTGCACTTCGCCGACCAGCCCCAGTTCCCGCGCGATGGCAGCAGCCGTCAACGGATGGTCGCCGGTGATCATCTTCACCTGGATGCCCGCGACCTGGCACTCGGCGATCGATGCGCATGCCTCGGGACGCGGCGGATCGATGATGCCGACGAGACCGTACAGGCTCAGGTCGGTCGCCCAGGCCATCAGGTCGCCCGCGGGATCGAATTCGTGCGCCGGGATGCGCCGTCCCGCAAGGGCGAGTACCCGCATCGCACCCTCGGCCAGTTCCTGATTCGCCCGCAGCAGAAGCTCGCGGGCTTCTGCGTCCAGCGCGACCTCCCCGCCCGTGCCGTACACGCGCGATGCGCGCGCGATCAGCACGTCGGGCGCGCCCTTCACCCACATCTGCACCGCATCGCCATCGTGGTGGAAGGTCGCCATGAACTTGTGCGCCGAGTCGAAGGGCAACTCGGCGATTCGTGGGGTATGTTCGTTCTGCAGCACTGGATCCACCCCTGCCTTGACGGCCAGCGCGAGCAATGCCCCTTCGGTAGGGTCGCCGATGAGCAGCCCGTCGCGCAGGCGCGCGTCGGCGCATAAGGCCGCCGGAAGCAGGTATCCCTGCAAGGTGGAACCCATCGCCTGGCCCTGTTCGTCCAGGATCCGGCCGGCGGCGAGATAGCCTTCACCCTCGACGGTATAGCGCTGCATGCCGATGCGCAGCGCGCGGGCGGTCATCTGGTTGAGGGTCAGCGTGCCGGTCTTGTCCGAGCAGATCACCGTGGTGCAACCCAGTGTTTCCACCGCTGCCAGCTTCTTGACGATCACATGGCGCCTGGCCATGCGATGCATGCCGAGGGCCAGCGTCACGGTGACCACGGCAGGCAACCCCTCGGGGATCGCCGCGACCGCAAGGGCGATCGCAGTCATCGCCGTGGTGACCAGGTCGTCGCCTCGCATCACGCCGGCGACGAACATCAGTCCAACGACCACGGCGGCAATCAGCGCGAGCCGCTTGCCCAGCGCATCGAGCTGGCGTTGCAGCGGGGTGGCGGACTCGGCCGTCTGCGCGAGCAGGCCGGCCAGTCGCCCCATCTCGGTGTGCATGCCGGTCGCGGTGACAACCGCCTCGATGCGCCCGCGGGTGATCACGGTATTCATGAACACCATGCCGACACGCTCGGCCAGCGAGGCTCCAGGATCGACGGATTCGCATGTCTTGCCGACGGCGTGAGATTCGCCGGTCAGCGCTGCTTCGGCCACTTCGGCGCCATGCGCCTGCAGTACCCTGGCATCGGCCGGCACCCGATCGCCCGCTTCGAGCAGCAGGATGTCACCGGGCACGAGCTCTTCAGCCGGTACGATGCGCGCCTCGCCATCCCGCCTTACCCTTGCACTGGGTGCGAGCATGCCGCGCAAGGCCGCCAGCGCGTTCTCCGCCCGGCGCTCCTGGAAGAACCCCAGCGTGGCGTTAAGCAATACAACGACCGCGATCACCGCCGCGTCCTTGAGATCGCCGATCAGTCCGGCGAGCAGCGCGGCACCGATCAGAATGCCGATCAACACGCTCCTGAACTGGTCGGCAAACTTCAGCCACAGGGCGCGCGGCGGTTTCTCCGCGAGCCTGTTCGGACCGTGGTGCTGCAGACGCGGGGCGATGTCCGTCTGCGACAGGCCGGTCGCGGGCGCGACGTTCAGTTCGCGACTGACGTCTTCACCGGACCGGGCGTGCGAGGAATCGGCAAGGGGTTGGGCGTGCGTTTCCAAGTTCAGCTCCACAACATCGAAAAGGGCCTGTTCCCGCAGGACACAGACCCTTGATGCACCTTGCACGCACGGACCTTGCCCACGGGCAAGGTCTCGCTTGCAACGGATGCGTTCGTCGCCCCCGGCACCGGGAGAGGATCGGATGATCGCTCTTCCGTGATGACGATGCCGGGACGTGTGAAGCTACTCCCCTTGTCTTCACGAGTTTAGGCTCCGTCATTGCAATGTCAAGCGGGTGATTGCTTACATCAAACGGTGCGCAAGGCCCTAATGTCGAAGGTGACAAAATCCATGCGATCCGGCATGATCCACATCGTCTTCAAGGATGAAGGATGCCGCGGGATCTCTTTCGATCCCGCACTATGTGTTGCCCCGTTTCCCTCTCGGTCACCGTACCGATCTCCTCCGCCGATGATGCGCTCGTCGGCGCTGAGTTCAGGCCAGCCGGCTTGCTCGGAGCTCCGTTTTCAGGCGACCCCGTCCATTCGTTGAGCACTCCTGGCGAGTCTGCCTCGCGTGTCGTATTCGCACGCGTACTCGTCCACGCCTCTTGCCGATACGCCTTGTGGTGGGTCGGTACTCGCCCATTTCCGCACCAGAACCGGCCATGGATATCCTGATACTCGTCGCCCTGATCCTGCTGAACGGCGCATTCGCCATGTCGGAAATTGCGCTGGTCACTGCACGACGCGTCCGTCTCGTGCGGTTGGCTGAAAATGGCGACGGTTCCGCAGAAGTCGCGATCAAGCTTGGTGAAGATCCGAACCATTTCCTGTCTACGATCCAGATCGGCATCACCTCCATTGGCATCCTCAGCGGTATTTTTGGTGAAGCGGCACTTGCCGGCCCGTTGGCTGAGTGGCTGAGAACACTTGGCGTGGCACAACGACCGAGCGAAATTGGCGCGACCACGCTGGTTGTGGTGGCGATCACATACGTATCGATCGTGGTCGGCGAGTTGGTTCCCAAGCGTCTCGGGCAACTTCATCCCGAAGGCATCGCCCGCCTTGTCGCAAGACCGATGAGCATGCTGGCCGTCGTCTCACGACCATTCGTTTCCCTCCTGTCAGGCTCTACCGCATTGCTGCTGCGACTGCTTGGGCAGCGCGAAAGCGTGATGCCGACGGTCACCGAGGAGGAAATTCACGCCCTTCTGAACGAGGGTTCGGAGGCAGGGGTGATCGAGAAGAGCGAACATGAGATGGTACGCAATGTATTCCGCCTCGATGAGCGACAGATCGGTTCGCTGATGGTGCCGCGTTCGGACGTGATCTACCTCGATTTAAATCGTCCGCTCGACGAAAACCTCACCTTGGTTGCCGAATCCGCGCATTCGAGCTATCCAGTCTGCCGCGGAAGCCTTGACGATATTGTAGGGGTGGCAAGCTCCAAGAGGCTTTTTGCGCAGATGTTCCGTGGAGAAACCCTGGACCTTGCGAAAGACCTTCAGGAAGCAGTCTACGTCCCGGAATCCCTCACAGGAATGGAGTTACTCGATCGATTCAGAAGCTCGGGCACCTATTTTGTGTTCGTGATCGACGAGTATGGCGAGGTTCTCGGCATGGTGACACTCCATGACGTGATCGAATCCGTGACGGGCGAATTCGTCATCCAAGGCGAAGAAGACGCCTGGGCGGTACAGCGCGAAGACGGATCCTGGTTGCTCGATGGCTTGATACCTGTCGTGGAGATGAAGGATCGACTCGACTTGTCTGGTGTGCCGGAGGAAGACAAGGGGCGTTATAACACCTTGTCGGGGATGATGATGTGGCTGCTCGGGCGGCTCCCCTGCACAGGTGATGTGGCAACCTGGGAGGGCTGGCGCCTGGAGGTGATCGATCTCGACGGCAAGCGCATTGACAAAGTGCTGGCGGTTCGTCTGCCGGAACCGGATGCCGGAACGGCAATCGAAAACGAGCCGGAACCACCAGTAGGCAACTGATCTTTCAGCCTCACTGGACCCTGAATCGCACCTTGCCGCTGACCGAGCTGGTCGCGGCCTGCTTTGAGGATGGGTGCGGTCCGGAGCCTCGAGCCCACGGTGCGCACGCTGGTGATGCAAGGGATTGTGACGCTTGGACTGAGCTACGAGGCCCTCAATGACCCACGACCAGTTGCGCCGCATCGGACTGTCTGGCACCGAATCACGCCCGCCCCAGGCACTTGATTTTCCCTTGCGAAGGTGTAGATTGCGCGACATCGCATAGCCTTCGTGCAGGCCATCTTCGAAGCACCCGTCTTAGCCTTCGTTCTGCGCATTCCGCCGTTGTCCCGCGACCGTGTCGATCGCCTGATGCCCGGGCGAGTCGAGCGAATCCCCTTGACGAACAGCCTCGTCGCCCCGTTCCCGCAGTTGGCGATTCCAGCCGATGCCTGCCTGGAGCCTGGTCGGACGGAGGCCAGCCATCCTGCGGCCTCGGACTTCCCTTCCGACTTGTAACCCACCTCAGCGATCAGACAATGCATTCCCTTCGCCTCGTATTTCGAAGCTACGGCTTCGGCCTCCTCATTCTCGTGCAGTGCTCGCTGGCACATGCGTTCGGTTTCGACGAAGTGGTCGAACGTGCCCGAGCACTCGCTGCCCAGCCGTATGCGCCTCCGGCACAGATCCCGCGCTTCATGCGGGAGCTCAGCTACGACCAGTATCAGGGCATCCGTTTCGATCCGGATCAGAGCCTGTGGCGGGATTCCAATTCACGCTTTCAGGTGATGCTCTTTGCGGCCGGGTTGTTCTACACGCATCCGGTGAGAATCAATGTGGTGGAGGCGGATGGCGTCAAGCCGCTCGCGTTTCGCAAGAGCCTGTTCGAATTCGCGGATCCGGAGGTCGAGCGGCGGGTTCCGGCGGATCTGGGCTATGCCGGCTTTCGGCTGAGCTTTCCGATGGACGGTTCAGGCGAGCACAACCAGTTCCTGGTGTTTGCCGGGGCGAGCTACTTCCGGGGCGTCGGCCGCGACAATGCATGGGGAATCTCGGGGAGAGGAGTCGCGGTCGACACCGGCCTGCCCCGGGGCGAGGAGTTTCCTTCCTTCGTCGAGTTCTGGCTCGAGCGGCCTTCGCCCGGCGCCGATGCGATCCGTTTCTACGGCCTGCTCGACGGGGCGTCCCTGAGTGGTGCTTACGAGTTCGTTGCCTATCCAGGCGCGGTTACGCGCCTGGAGGTCAAGGCGGTGTTGTTCCCGCGCGAGGCGATCGAGCTGCTCGGCATCGCACCACTGACGAGCATGTTCTACTACGGCGAGAATACCGCCCGGCCTGTGGGCGAATGGCGCAGCGAGGTGCACGATTCCGATGGCCTCCTGCTCCAGGAGGCTTCGAGCGGCGAGTGGTTATGGCGGCCGTTGCTCAACCCGGTAAACCTGGAAATGGATTGGTTTGCGATCGATCGGCTGGACGGCTTCGGCCTGCTACAGCGTGACACGGCCTTCACCAGCTATCAGGATCTCGGTGCGCGCTACGAGCGGCGTCCCAGTGCCTGGGTCGAACCGCGCGGCGGCTGGGGCCCCGGCCATGTTGTGCTGGTGCAGCTGCCGACCACCGTGGAGACCAACGACAATATCGTGGCCTTCTGGGCACCATCGGCCAAGGCCGAGGCGGGCGGCGCGATGCCGTTCGAATGGACGGTGCGCTTCGGAGACCCCGAACCGGTCCGCACTGGGATGGCGCGGGTCAGCAATACCTTCGTTGGCGACGGCAGCATCATCGGCGGCGGCAATGTGGCGGGCGCCTACCGTGTCATCGTCGATTTCAGCGGCGGCCCCCTCGACCGACGCAAGGCTTCGTCGCCAGTGATTGCGCGCGTCACCGGGCTGGATGGCAGCGAAGTGCTGGAGCACTTCGTCGAGTACAACGAAGCCTCGAAAGCCTGGCGACTCTCGATTCTGGCGCGCCCGGCCAAGGGTCGCTCGCTCGACCTGCGTGCCTATCTTGCCGACGACAGTGCCGCGCTGAGCGAAACCTGGACCTACCGGCTGCCACCGGCGAACGACATCGGTATCAAGGAAAGGTGAAGATGGCGCGTTCCGCATGTGAGCATGCCCTTTCGCGTGTGCTTGGCTACCTGCGCCTGTGCGGTGTTCCGGACACGCGCGAGATCCGCCTCGCGGCGCTCCGACTAGTGGAGGAAGTCGTTGCCGAGTCGGCCGGAACAGCCGGTCCGGAGGACGAGCTCGCCCTGATCGAGCAGGTCATGCTGCGCTTTCGGCATCGCTTCGATCTTCCCGTAAGCGAACTGCCGCCGGTGTCGCCTCCGCTGGAACGCGGCAGCATTCACTACGACGACGCCCGATGGGTGGAGAGATGACCAGCGCATGAAGGCGAATCGGCGATTCGAAGAACGGGCCCGCCCACCGGCGTGGCAAGGCGCGGCGAAAAGGCGGCGCGTGCTGCTCACCGCGCTGGTGCTGACGCAGACGGCGGCGGGGGTGGCGGCGATGCAGACGGTATTGCCCTATCGCGCCGGCAATCCCGTCGAGATCGCCATCCTGGTGTTGTTCGGAATTCTGTTCCTCTGGATTTCGGTAGGTTTCTGGGTCGGGGTCACCGGCTTCGTGATCCGGCGTCTTGGTGGGGATCCGCATGCGCTGCTCAATCGCCATGGCCGCGAGGAACTGGACCGCACGCCGCTCGCGCGCACCGCGATCGTGATGCCGATCTATCACGAAGAGGTCGATCGGACGCTGGCCGGTCTGCGCGCGGTCTATCTCTCGCTGGAGGCAAGCGGCGAGATCGGGCATTTCGATTTCTACATTCTGTCGGACAGCCGTGATCCGGACTACTGGCTGTCGGAAACGACGGTGTGGTATCAGCTGTGTCACGAACTCGGCGCGTTCGGACGGTTGTTCTACCGCCGTCGTCCGATCAACATGAACTACAAGAGCGGCAACGTTGCCGACTTCCTGCGCCGCTGGGGCCGGCGCTACGAGTACATGATCGTGCTCGACGCGGACAGCCTGATGGAGGGCCGCACCTTGGTCGACATGGTTCGCCTGATGCAACTCGAACCCGCGGTCGGGATCCTGCAGACCAGTCCGGCGATCGTGAATGCGCAGTCCCTGTTTGCCAGGGTGCAGCAGTTCTCGAGCCAGCTCTACGGGCCATTGTTCACCGCGGGGCTGGCGGCGTACCAGTTGGGTGAGGCAGCCTATTGGGGGCACAACGCCATCATTCGCATTCGCCCGTTCATGGACCACTGCGGCTTGAAGAAGCTGCGTGGCTTCGGTGTGTTTCGTGGCCCGATATCGAGCCATGATTTCGTCGAGGCCGCGTACATGGCCCGCGCCGGTCATGAGGTCTGGCTCGAGCCCGACATCGGCGGCAGCTACGAAGAGTCGCCCCCGAGTCTGGTGGACGAACTGGCACGAGACAAACGCTGGGCCAAGGGCAATCTGCAGCATCTGTGGCTGCTGCTGTTCGGCCGGCGCCTGCGCATGGCCCATCGGATGGCGTTCGCCAACGGCATCATGTCGTATCTTGCCTCGCCGCTGTGGCTGTGCTTTCTGGCGCTCGCGACCGTCGCCACGGCCCGAATGGTGCTGCAGCCGATCGACTACTTTCCCGTCGAGCACAGTCTCTTTCCGCTATGGCCGCGATGGCGACCGGAATGGGCCATCGGCCTGGCCGGAGCGACATTGGTGCTCTTGTTCGCCCCCAAGTTGCTGGCGGTGCTCGATGCGCTCCTGACCCGACGGACGGCCGCGCACGGCGGCTTCGGGCGGCTGACCGCAAGCATGTTGCTGGAAACGGTCGTCTCGGCCTTGCTTGCGCCGATTCGGATGCTCGCGCACAGCCGATACGTGATCGAGGCGCTGTTCAACGTAACCCTGCGCTGGGCGGGACAGAACCGCAGTGCGGAAACCGGCTGGCGCGCAGCGGTGATCGATCAGGCGCCGGGTTCGATTCTCGCGGCAAGCTGGGCAGGATTCGCATGGTGGCTTGATCCGGTGTTCTTCTACTGGTCGTTGCCTGTAGCGGTGCCACTGCTTCTGGCTGCGCCGACCTCGGTGTTGTTCGCGCGGGTCGCTGCCGGTTCGGCGATGCGCCGCCGCGGCTTGCTGCTGGTCGGGTCGGAGCTTGCGCCGGTGCCATTGCTCGACGAACTCGCCGACGGCCTGACCAGGGTGAGCGAACATGGTGACCGTTCCGCCTTCGTGAACGTTATCGTCGATCCGGCGTTGAACCGCATCCACGTGGCGAGCACCCGCGTGGGCAATCGCGGAATCAAACGCGAAGTGCTGGTGCGGCTTGCCCGGCGCTGCCTCGAGGAAGGGCCGGAAGGCCTGTCCGGGCGGGAGTTGTCGATGCTCGCGAAGGACGCGGAAATGCTCGAGTGGCTGCATCGCTGCGTCTGGCAGGCTGCGCCCACGTCCTATTGGGGCCGCGCCGTCGCCGACCGGATCGACGGCAAGGACGCTTCCATGCGGGCTATCATTGCCCCGAAGTCGCTCCCGAACACGAACGAATCCATCGACAGTACGCCATACCGGACACCACCCTCGATCAGCGAGGGGAGTTCGTGACCGCTTTGCGCTGCCCCGTGTGCGAGACGCCTGGTGCGCGATACTTCCTGCACGTCGATCGGCGCGACTACTGGCGCTGCGAGCATTGCCGGGCCACCTTCCTCGATCCGGCGCAGTTGCCAGGCCCTGAAGCGGAGCATGCGGAGTACCGCCTGCACTGCAACGATGTCGATGACGAAGGCTATCGCCGTTTTCTCGGCCAGCTCGCGGAACCCCTGCTCGAACGCCTGCCACCGGCGCAATGCGGGCTCGACTATGGATGCGGCCCCGGTCCGGTGCTCGCGGAGATGCTGCGCGAGGCCGGCCACCAGGTCGCACTCTTCGACCCGCTGTTCTTCGACGACCCGCAGGTGATGGCTCGGCACTACGATTTCGTCACCTGCACCGAAGTGGTGGAGCACTTCCACCGTCCGGCCGATGCGTTCCGTCAGCTCGATCGGCTGCTGCGTCCCGGCGGATGGCTCGCGGTGATGACCTGTTTCCAGACCGACGACACCCGCTTCGCCACCTGGCACTACCGCCGCGACGCGACCCACGTGGTCTTCTACCGTGAAGAGACGTTCCGCTGCCTGGCGCAACGCCACGGCTGGGGCTGCGCGTTCCCGCGCCGGAATGTCGCGCTGTTGCGCAAGGGCGGCTAGGAGGCGTTCGACGTACGCCGGAGCATCGCACCCTTGTGCTCGTCGTCGCAGCTCAGCACGAAATCGCCGTGAATACCCGACGGCGTCACGAACCCCTGCAGCAAGGACGCCGGGAACCGTATGGTCTGGCCGTTCCTGCAGCGCGCCAGCACGTGGCGAACCGACCCGGTGTACCAGGCGGTGTACTCCTCGGCGGAGATATCGAGTCGAAGTTCGTAGCGTTTCATGGATCTGCGGTTCGATCCGCGGTGTAAAGAGCAGGATCCGGGAGGAGCGTCTGGCAGAGTGTCTGCCGATCTCGGTTGCGTGTGATCCGGAACCAGCGTGTCGCATTGTACGCATTTCGTTTGAGGGCCGGATGCGGTCGGTAGCGGGCGACCATGCGTATCGCACAAAGCATGGGGGAACGCCTGCCCCGCACCGGAAGTCGTATCCTCCATGTTCCCTTTCCGCGAGGCCGAGCCATGTCCGATCGAACGAATCTGCGCAGGCGGCTGGTGCTGGGCGGCGGGGCCGCGCTGCTGGCCGCACCGCTGGGGGCGGCCCAGCGTGTCCTTACCCCGAGCCAGACCGCCGGGCCGTTCTACCCGGTCACGCCGCCGCTCCACCAGGACAACGATCTCACCCGCGTGGCTGGCCGTTCCGGTCAGGCCGCGGGGCAGATCAGCGATCTCGCCGGCCGGGTGCTCGATCTGAACGGCAGGCCGCTCGCGGGCCTGCGGGTGGAGATCTGGCAGTGCGACGCCAACGGCCGCTACCGCCATCCGCGCGATCGTCGCTCCGTGCCCGAAGACCCGAACTTCCAGGGTTTCGGCCATACCGTGACCGACGCCGAAGGCCGCTACCGTTTCCGCACCATCCGCCCGGTCCCCTATCCCGGCCGCACGCCGCACATCCACGCCGCGGTGTTCGAAGAGGGCAAGCGTCCCTTCGTCACGCAGATCTACGTCGTCGGCGAACCTCTCAACGACGGCGACTTCCTGTTCCAGCGGGTTCCGGAAGACCTGCGCCCGCTATTGCTGGCCGACTTCCGGCCGGTGGACGATCCGGTCGTCGAATTCGCGGCGGAGTTCGATTTCGTGCTGTCACCGATCCTCGCCGGATTGTTCGAATCCCATACGGCCTGATTCGTGGCAGGATCCTCGTTCCGCTGATGCCGCCGCGAACCCACGCCGACAGGAACCGCCCATGACCGTCCGAACCGTCCTCCGCATGGGCGACCCGTGCCTGCTGCAGCCGGCCGCGCCCGTGACGGCCTTCGGCACGCCCGAACTGGCCGAACTCGTCACCGACCTCTTCGACACCATGACGGCCCGCGGCGGCGTCGGCATCGCCGCCCCGCAGATCGGCGTCGGCCTGCAGGTCGTTCTGTTCGGCTTCGAACGCAGCGAACGCTATCCCGATGCCCCCCCGGTGCCCCGCACCGTGCTCGTCAATCCCGTCCTCACGCCGTTCACCGACGAAACCGAAGACGGCTGGGAAGGCTGCCTCTCCGTCCCCGGCCTGCGCGGCGTCGTCCCGCGTTTCACCCGCATCCGCTACCAGGGCTTCACCCCCGAAGGCAAACCCATCGACCGCATCGCAGAAGGCTTCCACGCCCGCGTCGTGCAGCACGAATGCGACCACCTCGCCGGCACGCTCTTTCCGATGCGCGTGCGCGACTTCAGCCGCTTCGGGTTTACGGAGGTACTGTTCCCGGATCTGGCGGGCAGCTGAGCGCGGAAGTGGGGTTGTGGGCTGCCGATCGGCCTTATGTGGGGCTCCACATGAGGCCGAACTCCTGCCAACTAAGCCCGCACCCTCGCCGAAAACACGTCCCGCGAAGAATGCGTGCTGACCCGCGGCGCGTCGAAGCCGGCATCCAGCAACGCATCGGTCCATTGCGCTCGGGAGAAGAGCCCGAGGCGGACTTCGTCGTGCTCGATTTGCAGCGCCTTGCCGGATTCCTGCAGCAGATAGACGATGTCCGTTCGGTAGGTCGTTCCTGTGACCTCGGGGTGGATCCATTCGATGTAGCGCATGCTGCGGTCGGGGCCGTCGGTGCCGCCGGTGGTGGTGCCCGGGGTGAAGCATTCGGTGGTCCAGTCGGGGCAGAACACGGCGATGCCCCCGGGGGTGAGGTGCGCCCGGGCGGTTTCGAGGGCGGCGCTGAGGTCTTCGGGGGCGTGGAGATGCGAGATCGCGTCGAAGATCAGCACCGCATCGAACGCCTCGCCCAGTCGCGCCGTGCGCATGTCCGCCTGCACATGCCGGCACTCCGGGTTCAGCGTTCGGCTGAGCTCGAGCATCGCGGGGGAGCGGTCGAGCAAGGTCATCGTGAAGTGCTGCTTCAGGTGGGAGGCGAGGTGGCCGCCGCCCGAGCCGAGCTCCAGCACGCGCAAACGTCTGGGCGGCGCTTCGGGGCACAGCAGCCGGGCGATGTCCGCGGCCTCTCCCTCGTAGTCGGCGGGCGGCGACATCAGCGGCCACCACGGGGCCAGTTCGTCGTAGAGCTTCATGTCGCGTTCCCGTGTGGTGCCGGTCTGGCGGATGGCTTCGATCGCCCGCCGCCGGCCTTCGCGCGGTTCTTCCCGCTTTCCCGGCTCGCGGCGTGTCCCGGGTGCTGCATGATGCTGTCGATCAGGGCCTGGGTGTAGCGGGGCAGGGCGTCGCCGCGGCGGGTGAGGACGTGGCGTTCGCGCAGGGCCCAGGGCTCGTCGAGGGGCTTGATCAGGATCTTCATCGTGCGCTGGTGGCGCAGCGCGGCGGATTCGGGGACGATGCCGACGCCGACGCCGGCTTCGACCATGCGGCAGACGGACTCGAAGTTGCTCACCTGCACGCGGATATGCAGGCGCTGGCGGGCGTTGCGCATGAGGTCGTCGACGAAGGCCTGCAGCGTGCTGCCTTCGTGCAGGCCGATGTAGTCGTGGTCGACGATGTCGGCGAAGCGCACCGGGCCGGCCGCGGCCAGCGGGTGGTTCGGGGCGACGGCGAGCACCAGGCGGTCGGCGCTGAAGGTGTGGACCTCCAGGCCCTCGGCCTGGATCGGGCCGGAGCTGATGCCCAGGTCGGTGGTGCCGTCGAGCACGCCGCGGATGATCTCGGCGGTGGGGCGCTCCTGCAGGTCGACATCCACCTTGGGATGGGCGGCGAGAAAGGTCGCCAGCACCTCCGGCATGAACTCGGTGACCGCGGTCGTGTTGGCGAACACGCGGATGCTGCCCTGCACGCCCTCGCCATAGCGCTGCAGCTCGGACTTCATGTGCTCGATCTCGCCGAGGATGGTGCGCGCGTGGCGCAGCAGGCTCTGGCCGGCGGGCGTGAGCGCCACGCCGCGCGGCGTGCGGTAGAGCAGGCGCACGCCGGCTTCGGCTTCGAGATCCTTGACGCGCGCGCTCACCGCCGGCAGCGACAGGTGGCTGCGCTCGGCCGCACGCGTGAGGCTCTTGCATTCGGCGATCAGGCTGATCAGGTTCAGATCGCGCAGGTCGATGTGCATGCGTCCCGTCTCCCGTTTCGTTCAGGGTGTACCGTGGCGGTGCGCGCCGGGCGGCTTGCGCTCGCCGCCATTGCGTCCTTCACTTCGAAGGGCTTCAGCGTGAATGAAGCCCCGATACACGAATCGTGAATTGTCGCCGATGCCGCGACGAGGGACCATGCTGCTGATCGAACCCACGGAAGACGGAACGGAGGAACTGCCATGACCGACCGCGTCGAGAGCCCGAAGGCCGACGTCTCGCAATGGGTCGGGCGCGAGGAAACGCGCGCCGATCGCATCGACCCGCGCATCGCCCAGGCGCTGGCCGCCACGCTCGACCTCGATCCGGACACGATGGCCGAAGGGGCCGAACTGCCGCCGCTGTGGCACTGGGTGTACTTCACGCCCACCGTGCGCCGCAACGGGATCGGGCCGGACGGCCATCCGCAGCGCGGCGGCTTCCTGCCGCCGGTGGAGCTGCCCAACCGCATGTGGGCGGGCGGGCGGTTCGAATTCAGCCAGCCCCTGCGGGTCGGCGAGGCGGCCACTCGCCACTCGCGCATCGTGCGTTGCGAACGCAAGAGCGGGCGCAGCGGCGAGCTGGTGTTCGTCACCGTCGCGCACACGATCTCGGGCGAGCGGGGCGTGGCGTTGGTCGAGGAGCACGACATCGTGTATCGCGAACCGGCCCCGCGCGGCACGCCGCCGGGCGGCGAGCGGGTTGAGGCCGAAGCCGAGTTCCGCCAGCGCATCCACCCGGATCCGGTCCTGCTGTTCCGCTACTCGGCGCTGACCTTCAACGGCCACCGCATCCACTACGACCACCCCTACGTCACGCAGCAGGAAGGCTATCCCGGCCTCGTCGTGCATGGTCCGCTGACCGCGACGCTGCTGCTCGAAGCCTTCCGCGCCGCGCATCCGATCGAGCGCGTGCGGCGCTATGCGTTCCGCGCGGTGGGTCCGCTGTTCGACACGACCGATTTCGACGTCTGTGGCTGCCTCACCGGCCCCGGAAGCGCCGCGCTATGGACCGACTGCGACGGGCGCGTGACGATGAAGGCCGAAGTCGTCTTCGATTGAAACCGACCGTCCGGTCACGCGACCGGCACCCCTGGAGATGTTCATGTCCCGACTCGATACCCCCGACCCGTACCAGGAGATCCGCGATGCGGTGCGCAGCCTGTGCGCCGCATTTCCCGACGAGTATTTCCGCAGGATCGATGCGGAACGCGGCTACCCCGAAGCCTTCGTCGACGCGCTGATGGAAGCCGGCTGGCTGGCGGCGATGATTCCCGAGGAGTACGGCGGTTCCGGCCTCGGGCTGGCCGAGGCCTCGGTGATCATGGAAGAGATCAACCGCTGCGGCGCCAATGCCGGCGCGGTGCACGGCCAGATGTACAACATGGGTACGGTGCTTCGACACGGCAGCCCGGAGCAGAAGCAGAAGTATCTGCCCGAGATCGCCGCCGGCCGGCTGCGCATCCAGTCGATGGGCGTGACCGAGCCGACCACCGGTACCGACACCACCAAGATCAAGACCACCGCGGTGAAGAAGGACGGCCGCTACGTGGTCAACGGCCAGAAGGTGTGGATCTCGCGGGTGCAGCACTCCGACCTGATGGTGCTGCTCGCGCGCACCACGCCGCTGGCCGAGGTCAGGAAGAAATCCGAAGGCATGTCGATCTTCCTCGTCGACCTGCGCGAGGCCGTCGGCAAGGGGCTGGAGGTGCGGCCGATCCCGAATATGGTCAACCACGAGACCAACGAACTCTTCTTCGACAACCTCGAGATCCCGGAAGAGAACCTGATCGGCGAGGAAGGGCGTGGCTTCAAGTACCTCCTCGACGGGCTCAACGCCGAGCGCACGCTGATCGCGGCCGAGTGCATCGGCGACGGCTACTGGTTCATCGACCGCGCGGTGAAGTACGCCAACGAGCGCATCGTGTTCGACCGTCCGATCGGCCAGAACCAGGGGGTGCAGTTCCCGATCGCCGACGCCTACATCGAGGTCGAGGCGGCCAACCTGATGCGCTTCAAGGCCTGCGCCTTGTTCGACGCCCACCAGCCCTGCGGCGCCGAGGCCAACATGGCCAAGTACCTTGCCGCCAAGGCCTCGTGGGAGGCGGCCAACGTGTGCCTGCAGACCCATGGCGGCTTCGGCTTCGCGCACGAATACGACGTCGAGCGCAAGTTCCGCGAGACGCGGCTGTATCAGGTCGCGCCGATCTCGACGAACCTCATCTACTCGTACGTGGCCGAGCACCTGCTCGGGTTGCCGCGTTCGTTCTGACTTTCGCCGGAGACCTCCCGATGACCGACTCCCCGAACCCCGGCGCCGCACTGTGCGCGTTCGCCGCGACGCTGCGCCCGGAAGACCTGCCCGCGGCGGTGGTCGCGCGCACCGAAGAACTGTTTCTCGACTGGATCGCCTCGGCGCTCGCCGCGAAGGGCCTGCACCCGATTCCGCAATTCGAGGCCTTCGCGCGGGCGATGGGGCCGTCCGATGGGCGGGCGGAAATCCTCGTCAGCCGCACGCGCAGTTCGGCCTGGTTCGCCGCGTGGGTCAATGCCGCGTCCTCGCACCTGGTCGAGCAGGACGACCTGCACAACAGCTCGGTGCTGCATCCGGCGACGGTGGTGTTTCCGGCCGCGCTCGCCGCCGCGCAGGACGTGGGTGCTTCCGGCTCCGAGCTGATCGCGGCTTCGGTGGCGGGCTACGAGGCCGGCATCCGCATCGGCGAGTTCCTCGGGCGCTCGCACTACCGGGTGTTCCACACGACCGCCACGGTCGGCACGCTGGCCGCGGCGGTCGCGGTCGGTCGCGTGCTCGGGCTCACGCCGGCGCAGATGGTCAACGCGCTCGGCTCGGCCGGCACCCAGGCTGCCGGGCTGTGGGAATTCCTGCGCGACGCGGCCGACTCCAAGCAGCTTCATACCGCCCATGCAGCCGCGAACGGTTTGGCCGCGGCGTATCTGGCGCGCGACGGGGTGACCGGTGCGCAACGCATCCTCGACGGCGCCAAGGGGCTGGCGGCGGGCATGTCGTCGGATGCCGACGTGAGCCGCATCGATGCCGACCTGGGGCGCCGCTGGGCACTGCTCGAGACCTCGTTCAAGTTCCACGCCTCGTGCCGCCACACGCACCCGGCCGCCGACGCACTGCTCGCGGTGATGCAGCGCGAGCGGCTCTCGCCAGGCGATGTCGCGTCGGTGGTGGCGCGCGTGCACAAGGATGCGATCGAGGTGCTCGGCGTCGTCGACGTGCCGCAGACCGTGCACCAGGCCAAGTTCTCGATGGGGACCGTGCTCGGGCTGATCGCCGTGCATGGCAAGGCCGGGCTGGTCGAGTTCCGCGATCACGCGCTGACCGATCCGGCGGTGGCGGCCTTCCGCGACAAGGTGCGCATGGTGCTGGACGAGGCCGTCGACGCCGCCTATCCGCGTCGCTGGCTCGGCCGGGTCGAGCTCACGACGCAGGCGGGCATGCGCTTCGAGGGGGCGATCGACGAGCCCAAGGGCGATCCCGGCAATACGCTGTCGCGAACCGAACTGGCCGACAAGGCGCGGCGCCTGGCGGCGTTCTCGGGCGCGGCGAGCGCGGCGGAAGTCGATGCGCTGGTCGAGCGCGTGTGGGCGCTCAATGCCGCGCCCGACGTGGCGAGCCTGTTTTGACCCTTCACGGAGGCCGGACATGACACATCCCGAAGCCGCTTCGGCGACGCTGCCCCTGGCAGGCGTCACCGTCGTCTCGCTCGAACACGCGATCGCCGCACCGCTGGCGACGCGCCACCTGGCCGATCTCGGGGCACGGGTAATCAAGGTCGAGCGGCCGGGGGTGGGCGACTTCGCCCGCGCCTACGACCATCGCGTCGCCGGGCTTGCCTCGCACTTCGTGTGGGTGAACCGCTCCAAGGAGAGCCTTACGCTCGATCTCAAGCAGCCTGCGGCGCAGGAAATCCTTCACGCGTTGCTCGGGCAGGCCGACGTGCTGGTGCAGAACCTCGCGCCGGGCGCCGCCGCGCGCCTGGGGCTGTCGTACGAGGCGCTGTCGTCGGCGCTGCCGAAGCTCATCGTGTGCGACATCTCGGGCTACGGTGATGGCGGGCCCTACACGCACAAGAAGGCCTACGACCTGCTGATCCAGAGCGAGTCGGGATTCCTGTCGATCACCGGCACGCCCGGGGAACAGGTCAAGGCAGGCATCTCGATCGCCGACATCTCGGCCGGCATGTATGCGTACTCGAACATTCTCGCCGCGCTGATCGAACGCGGGCGGACCGGGCGCGGCCGGCGCATCGAGATCGCGATGATCGACTCGATGGTCGAGTGGATGGGTTTCCCGATGTACTACGCGTACGACGGCCAGGAGCCGCCGCCGCGCTCCGGCGCCGCGCACGCGACGATCTACCCGTACGGGCCGTTCCGTGCCGGCGACGGACGCACGGTGATGCTGGGTCTGCAGAACGAGCGCGAATGGGGCGTGTTCTGCGAACGGGTGCTGGGCGACGCGGCCATCGCCGGCGACGAGCGGTTTCGCAGCAATGCGCTGCGCACCGCGAATCGCGAAACGGTCCGCGCGCTCATCGAGGAGCGCTTCGCGGCGCTCACGGCGGACGAGGTCATCGCCCGGCTCGATGCCGCGGACATCGCCAACGCGCACGTGAGCACGATGAACGACTTGTGGACCCATCCCCAGCTCGCGGCGCGCGACCGCTGGACGCAGGTGGACTCGCCCGCCGGGCCGTTGCCCGCGCTGCAGCCGCCGGGGTTCGGCGCCGGGCATCCGGCGCAGATGGGGCCGGTGCCCGCGCTGGGCGCGCAGACCGAGGCGATTCTCGGCGAACTGGGCTTCGGCGAGCGCATCGCCGCCCTGCGTGAAGGAAAGGTGATATGAGCACGACCCGCACGCCCGACCTGGGCCGCGCGCGAACCTTCCTGTTCGTGCCGGCGAGCCGCCCGGAGCGCATCGCCAAGGCGGTCGCGACCGGTACCGACGTCGTCATCGTCGATCTCGAGGATGCGGTTGCGCCGGCCGACAAGCCGGCGGCGCGCGCTTTCCTGCTCGGCTGGCTGGAAGCCCACCCGGAGGCGCGCGTCACGGTACGCATCAACGCCGCCGGCACGGCCTGGCACGAGGAGGACCTGGCCGCGTGCCGACATGCCGGGGTGGCCGGGGTGCTGCTGCCCAAGGCGGACAGCGCCGCGCAGGTCGAGCACGCGCATCGCGCGAGCGGCAAGCCGGTGCTGGCCATCGTCGAGACCGCGCAGGGGCTGGAGGCGCTGACGCAGATCGCAACCGCGCCCGGGTGCGCACGGCTGGTGTTCGGCAAGCTGGATCTCGCGGTCGAACTCGATCTCGTGCCGGACGAATCCGACCCCGAGGAACTGGTGTTCCTGCCGTGGCGCGCGATGCTGGTGCTCGCGAGCCGGCGCGCGGGCCTGCCGGCCCCGGTCGATGGCGTGTTCACGGGGATCGGCGATGAGGCGGCGCTGGTCCGCTACGCCGTACGGGCGCGCCGCCACGGTTTCGGCGCCCAGTTGCTGATCCACCCGAAACAGGTCGCGCCGGTCGCGGCCGCGTTCACGCCGTCCGAACAGGATCTCGCGTGGGCGCGGGCGGTGCTGGATGCGGCCAAGGCCGCGGGGGGCGGGGCCGCGGTGGTCGATGGGCGCATGATCGATGCGCCGGTGATCGCGCGCGCCGAGCGCATCCTCGCGGTCGCGGCGGCCTTCGGCGGCGCGGAATGAAAAAGCCCGGAAGGACCGGGCGAAAATGAAAAAAGCCCGGCATCGCCGGGCTTTTTCTTGATCGCGAGTCGCGCCGCTTATTCGGCGGGGCGGATGTTCGCGGCCTGCTTGCCCTTCGGGCCGGTGGTCACGTCGAAGGTGACCTTCTGGTTCTCGGCCAGGGTCTTGAAGCCGTTGCCCTGAATCGCGGAGAAGTGTGCGAAGAGGTCTTCACCGCCGTCGCTCGGCGTGATGAACCCGAAACCCTTGGAGTCGTTGAACCACTTAACGGTACCAGTTGCCATGATGATGTGCTTCCTTGCAATGATTTGATTTGGGCCTGGCGAGGCCCTTGGTGACGAGAACTCAAGGCTTGGAGCTGACGAACTGGGGTACCGCTGGAAAGGGGCACTGCGTAAGAGCTGACATACTTTGAAAACCCGCGGGGCGGAGTATGGGCGCATTGTGGCGACAACACAAGCACTTTCTGCTGCGGTCGTTTCGAGCCGGTTGACGCTAACGTCAACCTGGCTTATGTTCGCGGCCAGTTTCGACATTCCCGACATCCCGAGGAGAATCGCATGAAGATCGAGAACGGCGTATTTGTGGTGACTGGCGGCGGATCCGGTTTGGGCGCGGCGACGGCGCGGATGCTGGTCGAGGGCGGTGGCCGCGTCGTGCTGGCCGACGTCAACCGCGAGGCAGGGGAAGCCGTCGCGGCGGAACTCGGGTCGGTCGCGGTCTTCGTCGAGACCGACGTGACCAGCGAGACGAGCGCGAAGGCGGCGATCGATCGGGCGGTGTCGGGCTTCGGCGGGCTGCATGGCCTGGTCAACTGCGCGGGGATCGCCCCCGCCGAAAAAGTGGTCGGGCGCGAGGCGCCGCATCGGCTGGAGTCCTTTTCGCGCGTCGTCGGGGTGAACCTGATCGGCAGTTTCAACATGATCCGCCTGGCGGCCGACGCGATGTCGAAGGCGCAGCCGAACGAGGAGGGCGAGCGTGGGGTGATCGTCAGCACGGCTTCGGTCGCGGCCTTCGACGGGCAGATCGGCCAGGCCGCGTATGCCGCGTCCAAGGCCGGCATCGTCGGTCTGACGCTGCCGGTGGCGCGTGAGCTAGCGCGTTCCGGGATTCGCGTCATGACGATCGCGCCGGGAATCATGGAAACCCCGATGCTGATGGGCATGCCGCAGGAAGTGCAGGACTCGCTGGGCAGGATGGTCCCCTTCCCCTCGCGGCTGGGGCGTCCCGCGGAGTACGCCGCCCTGGTCCGCCACATCGTCGAGAACGCCTATCTGAACGGCGAAGTGATCCGCCTGGACGGCGCGATCCGCATGCAGCCGAAGTGAGGACGGCGCGGTTCGTCCGAGGCGGAGTGCGGGCGAACCTTTTGGCCGGGGCGTTGGTCAGGTAGGGGGAAGTGTGCTACAAGGTGCGCGTCCCGTAATGCCCACGTTTCCGGGGTGGGTTTTCCGAACTGCCGACGATCCCCATGAGTTCTGCTGATATCGCCGTATCCCCATCCCCTGCTGCCGAAGAAGCGGGTGATTGCTACCACTGCGGACTGCCTGTCCCGCCCGAGAGCGATCACCGCGTCGACATCGACGGGCGGGAACGCAGGATGTGCTGCGTGGGGTGCGAAGCCGTCGCTCGATCCATCGTCGACAACGGACTGACGGATTACTACCGCCATCGCGATGCGATGCCCGAGCCGCAGAAGGAAGCGCTGCCGGTCGAGCTTCGCGAACTCGGCCTGTTCGATCACCCCGACTTCCAGAAGACCTTCGTCCAGCCCATCGGCGAGCACGAGCGCGAGGCTTCGCTGATTCTCGAGGGCATCACCTGCGCAGCGTGCGTGTGGCTGAACGAGCGCCATGTGGCCCGGCAGCCGGGCGTCTCGCTGGTCGAGGTCAACTACGCGACGCGGCGGGCCCGCGTGCGATGGGACGAGAAACGCACGAAGCTCTCGGAGATTCTCGCCGCGATCCAGGCCATCGGCTACCGGGCCTATCCCTACGATGCGGAACGTTCCGAACAGATCGCGCAGCGCGAGCGGCGATCGATGCTGTGGCGGGTGTTCGTCGCCGGCTTCGGGATGATGCAGGTAATGATGTACGCCTACCCAGCCTATATCGCCGGCGAGGGCGACCTGTCGGCCGAAGCCGACCGCCTGATGCGCTGGGCCAGCCTGATCCTGACCGTGCCGGTGGTGTTCTATTCCGCGGCGCCGTTCTTCCAGCGTGCTGTGCGCGATTTTCGCCTGCGCCAGCTCGGCATGGACGTGCCCGTGGCGCTGGGGGTCGGCAGCGCGTTCGTCGCGAGCGTCTGGGCGACGCTGATCGACGGGCCGGAGGTGTATTTCGATTCGGTGACGATGTTCGTGTTCCTGCTGCTGTGCGGGCGCTACCTGGAGATGTTGGCACGCCAGAAGGCCGTGCGCGGCGTCGAGGAACTGGGCAAGGTCCTACCGGTTTTCGCCGAGCGTCTCGAACCCGATTCGGCGCAGGGGCTGCGGGTTCCGGTCTCGCGACTGGTGCCGGGCGACCGTATCCGGGTGCGGCCGGGTGAGGTCATCCCAGCCGACGGCATCGTGCTCGAAGGCGAGAGCGAAACGAACGAGGCCCTGCTGACCGGCGAGAGCCGGCCCGTAGCCAAGGCGGCCGGAGCGGGAGTGACCGGCGGCAGCATCAACGTGGCCAGTCCGCTCGTGATCCGGGTCACCCAGGTCGGCGATTCCACGCGCCTGGCGGCGATCCGCAAGCTGATGGACCGTGCCGCTTCGGACCGGCCGCGCATCGCGACGCAGGCCGACCGCGTCGCGCGCGTGTTCATCGTTGCACTGCTGAGCCTGTCGGCGCTGACCTGGATCCTCTGGCAGTTCATCGATCCGGATCGGGCCTTGTGGATCTTCGTCTCGGTGCTCGTCGTTGCGTGCCCGTGTGCGCTGTCCCTGGCGACCCCGACTGCCTTGACCGTCGCGACCGATTCCCTGGCGCGAATGGGGGTCTTGGTGACCCGCGGGCACGCGATCGAAACCCTCGCGCGGGCCAACTGCTTCGTATTCGACAAGACGGGTACCCTCACCGAAGGGACGATGCGTGTAGACGAGGTGTGCGTGCTCGACGGTTCGGACGAGGAGCGTGTGCGCGCATGGGCCGCTGCGCTCGAACAGGCGTCGGAGCATGCCGTGGCCGCTGCGATCCGGATCGCGGCGGGGGATCGCGAACTGCCCGGTGTGAACGATCTCAGGGCCGTGACCGGCCAGGGGGTGGAAGGGGTCATCGACGGACAACGGGTCCGGCTCGGGCGTCCGGATTTTGTCGCTGCGCTGGTGGGTTCGGCCGTTCCGGAGGCACTGGCCCGGCTGGAGCAGGGCGGGGCGACCGTCGTGGCGCTCGGCAGTCCGGGCCGCTGGCACGGCCTGTTCCGGCTTGCGGACGTCGCCCGGGAGGAGGCGCCGGTACTGATCGGGCGGCTCGCGCGCGAAGGGATCCCGACCGCGATCATCAGCGGCGACGCGCGTTCCGCAGTCGAGATGGTGGCGCAGCGGGTCGGGGTGGATGAATCCCATGCAGAGATGACGCCGGAAGGCAAGCAGGCCTGGGTCGAACGTCGTCAGGCCGTGCCGGGCGCAGTCGTCGCGATGGTGGGCGATGGCGTCAATGATGCGCCGGTGCTTGCCCAGGCGCAGGTGTCGGTGGCGATGGGCGGTGGAACCGACCTGGCGCGGAACCAGGCCGATATCGTCCTGCTGTCGGAGTCGCTGGCGGGGCTGTCGCGTGGGGTCAGCCTGTCGCGGCGGACCCTGCAGATCATCCGCCAGAACCTGTGGTGGTCCTTTACCTACAACTTCACGTCGGTTCCGCTTGCGATGATGGGATTGATCACGCCCTGGATGGCGGGCCTGGGCATGGCGGGCAGCTCGCTGCTGGTGGTGCTCAATGCCCTGCGCCTGCAGGTACGCCCTGCCAAAGGAGGATGACGATGGGGCTGTACCTGCTGATTCCCGTCTCGGTGGTCATCGTGTTCGTGATCGGGGTGATCTTCTGGTGGTCGGTTCGCTCGGGCCAGTTCGACGATCTCGAAGGGCCGGCCTACCGGCTGCTGCTCGACGACAAGGATCCCGTGCCCGGAGATGGGGACGGGCAGGCGTCCCGGAAAGATCCCGGGGGAGCGGTCGGAAGGGATGTGGACCTTGCGGGAGCTGACGATGCCGCGGGGGATGCCGCAAGCCCGGACGGACGAACCGACCGATCATGAACGGGCATGACGGCGAGGGTGAAAACCCGTCCTGAAAGCGTGTTTCCGGCTTCGGAAACAATTGTTGACATAGGTCAAAGCCCCTCTCTCGTACGAAAGGCATACTCGACCCATGGTTTTTGAAGGTCTGCGCAACAGCATGAGCGCGACCGGGATTTTCCGAATTTTTGTCTCTCTGTTGGGGTTGGGGGTGCGTCTCGTACGCACCCTTTTTTTTCGCCTGTCGGCATCTCATGGTTCTCGACCCGCAACGTCACCACTTTATCAGCCTTTGATGTTTTAGAACAGGTTTATCCGCTAGAATACGCAAAATTACTGCGCCGCAATAAAAACTTGATATAGGTCAAATCCGGGGTTGGCGTTCGGCGTATGCTTTGGCCGGTTGGCTTGGCGCAAAAGGCCTGCTCACGCGGCCTTGCAAGAAAAATAGGCTTTCAATCAAAGAGGTGACTCACATGCAATCGCAGGCGACTTATAACTACAAAGTCGTTCGCCAGTTCTCGATCATGACGGTCGTGTGGGGGATCGTAGGCATGTTTGTCGGCGTACTCATCGCCGCGCAGCTTGTCTGGCCCGCACTGAACTTCAGCGAACTGGGAGAATGGTTCCACTTCGGCAGGCTGCGTCCGTTGCACACCAACGCGGTCATTTTCGCGTTCGGCGGTTGTGCGCTGTTCGCCACCTCGTACTTCGTCGTGCAGCGTACCTGTCACGCACCCCTGTTCGCGCCGAAGCTGGCGGCCTTCACGTTCTGGGGTTGGCAACTCGTGATCGTGCTGGCCGCGATCACGCTTCCGCTGGGCTTTACCCAGGGCAAGGAGTACGCCGAACTCGAGTGGCCGATCGATATCCTGATCACGCTGGTGTGGGTTTCCTACGCAATCGTGTTCTTCGGCACGATCGCCAAGCGCAAGGTCGCGCACATCTACGTCGCCAACTGGTTCTTCGGGGCGTTCATCCTCGCAGTGGCCCTGCTGCACGTGGTCAATAGCGCGGCAATTCCGGTCGGTATGTGGAAGTCGTACTCGGCCTATGCCGGTGCCCAGGACGCGATGATCCAGTGGTGGTACGGCCACAATGCGGTCGGCTTCTTCCTGACTGCGGGCTTCCTCGGGATCATGTACTACTTCGTGCCGAAGCAGGCCGAGCGGCCGGTGTATTCGTACCGGCTGTCGGTGGTGCACTTCTGGGCGCTGATCTTCACCTACATGTGGGCCGGTCCGCACCACCTGCACTACACGGCGCTGCCCGACTGGACCCAGTCGCTGGGCATGCTGTTCTCGCTGATCCTGCTGGCGCCGTCGTGGGGCGGGATGATCAACGGGATCATGACGCTGTCGGGCGCCTGGCACAAACTGCGCACCGATCCGATCCTGAAGTTCCTGATCGTGTCGCTGTCCTTCTACGGCATGTCGACCTTCGAAGGTCCGATGATGTCGATCAAGACGGTCAATGCGCTGTCGCACTACACCGACTGGACCGTCGGCCACGTCCATGCCGGCGCGCTGGGCTGGGTCGCGATGATCTCGATCGGTGCGGTCTACTACCTGATCCCGCGCATGTACGGGAAGACCGAGATGTACTCGACCAAGCTGATCACGCTGCACTTCTGGATCGCGACCATCGGTATCGTGCTCTACATCGCGTCGATGTGGATCGCCGGGGTCATGCAGGGCCTGATGTGGCGCGCGACGAACCCGGACGGCACGCTGACCTATTCGTTCATCGAGAGCGTCAAGGCGAGCTATCCGTTCTGGACCATCCGTCTGGTCGGCGGGATTCTCTTCCTGGGTGGCATGTTCATCATGTTCTACAACATGATGAAGACGATTGCCGGAGAGAAGGCGTACGAAGCGCCTGTCATCGCGCCCGCTGCCGCGCACGCCTGATCGGAGAGAGAGACCATGGCAAAGTTCAAACATGACATGATCGAACGCAGCGTCGGCCTGATGATCGTGCTGACCCTGCTCACCATCAGCGTCGGCGGTCTCGTCGAGATCGTCCCGCTGTTCTTCCAGAAGTCGCTTACGCAGCCGATCGACCGTCAGGGCAACCCCCTGGACATCAAGCCGTACGATGCGGTGCAACTGGTTGGCCGGGACATCTATGTCCGCGAGGGCTGCTACAACTGCCATTCGCAGATGATCCGTCCGTTCCGTGCGGAGACCGAGCGCTACGGGCACTACTCCGTCGCCGGCGAGTTCATCTACGACCGGCCCTTCCAGTGGGGGTCCAAGCGGACCGGTCCGGACCTGCATCGCGTCGGGGGGCGTTACTCCGACGAGTGGCACCGGGTTCACCTGATCGATCCGCGTGCGGTGGTCCCCGAGTCGAACATGCCCGCATTCCCCTGGCTGGAGCGCCCGGTTCGCCCGGGCGACATCGAGCGCAAGATGCGTGCCCTGCGGGCGCTTGGGCATCCGTACACCGACGAGCAGATCGCCGGCGCGCGGGCCGCGCTCGACGGCAAGACCGAGATGGACGCGCTGATTGCCTACCTGCAGGGGCTGGGCACTGCGTTGTCGAACTTCAAGTAAAGCGTTGGAGATTGCGTCGTGGAACTCAATGACCTGAGAGTACTGGTTACCGTCGTCGGATTCCTGTGCTTCGTCGGAATCTGCATCTGGGCCTACAGCAGGCACGCCAAGTCCGGGTTCGAGGAGGCGGCGCAGCTCCCCTTCACCGACGATGATCTGCCGGTAGCCAGGGAAGGCCGGCAGTCCAAGGAAGGATAAGAAAATGGCTGACTTCGTTAGCGGCTTCTGGAATGTATATGTGATCGGCCTGACCGTGCTGAGCTTGTTGTTCTGCCTGTTCGTGCTGATTTCCAACAACAAGCGCGAGACCGGTCCGGTTCAGTCGCACGGCCACGTGTGGGACGAGGATCTGGAGGAACTGAACAACCCGCTGCCGCGCTGGTGGCTGTACCTGTTCTGGATCACCCTGATCTTCTCCGTGATCTATCTGGCGCTGTATCCTGGACTGGGCAACGTCCGCGGGGTGCTGGGCTGGAGTTCGGTGGGACAGTACGAGGCCGAAATGGCGCGTGCCGATGAACGCTATGGTCCGATTTTTGCAAAGTTCAGCGAGATGGACGTGCCGGCGGTCGCTGCCGATCCCGAGGCCCGTGGCATGGGCGAACGCCTGTTCCTTACCTACTGTGCGCAGTGCCATGGCTCGGATGCTCGCGGGGCGCGGGGATTCCCGAATCTCACCGACGGCGCGTGGCACTGGGGTGGGGACCCCGATGCGATCAAGGCGACCATCACCAACGGCCGGACCGGGGTGATGACCCCCTTCGGGTCGATCCTCGGGCCTGAGGGCGCCCGGGACGTTGCCGCCTACGTGCGTTCGCTCAACGGCTTGGCGCACGACTCCCTGCGTGCCCAGCGCGGCCAGGAGATGTTCCAGCAGAACTGCGTCGCCTGCCATGGCCAGAATGCCGAGGGGATGGCAGCGATGGGCGCGCCGAACCTGACCGACAACAACTGGCTGTGGGGGTCCTCGGAGGCCGCGATTCTCGAGTCGATCAATTCCGGTCGCATGAACCGGATGCCGGGATTCGGCGAGTTCCTCGGCGAGGACAAGGTGCATCTGCTGACGGCCTACGTGTGGGGCCTGTCGAACCAGCCGGCCCGGTAAGCCGGCGCTGACCCTATAATAAAAAGCACATCCGCCTTCCCCGGAACGTCGTTTCCGGGGAAGGCTTTCCCCGAACAGAACAGCAAGTACGGATGTCTTCATCATGGCCGAGCCCGGACGCAAGCCAGGCGGCAAGGTAATCCCCATTCAGCAGGAATCCCCGGAGCCGCAAGGCCTCTACGTTTCTCGAAAGAAACTGCACGTCCGATCGACCACCGGTTTGTTCGCGAATTGGCGCTGGATCCTGGTCTGGGCCACCCAGCTGCTCTACTACGGACTGCCCTGGCTGCAGTGGAACGACCGCCAGGCCGTCCTGTTCCATCTCACCGAACGCAAGTTCTACCTCTTCGGCTGGGTCTTCTGGCCCCAGGATGTCCTGTACCTCGCGATCCTACTGATCCTCTCCGCCTTTGCGCTGTTCTTCTTCACGGCGATCGCCGGGCGCCTGTGGTGCGGGTACGCCTGTCCGCAAACGGTCTACACCGAGATCTTCATGTGGATCGAGGAGAAGATCGAAGGCGACCACATGAAGCGCAGGAAGCTCGAGCAGGCGCCGATGGATGCGCGCAAGTTCGGGCTGCGCACGGCCAAGTTCACGGCCTGGGGGCTTTTCTCGCTGTGGACCGGCTTTACCTTCGTCGCCTACTTCTCGCCGCTCGAGGAGTTGCTGGCGTCCATCGCCACGTTCGGCTTCGGACCCTGGGAGCTGTTCTGGATCCTCTTCTACGGGGCCTTCACCTACAGTTTCGCGGGCATCCTGCGCGAGCAGGTCTGCCTCTACATGTGTCCGTATGCGCGCTTCCAGGGCGTGATGTTCGATCCCGACACGCTGGTCATCACCTATGACCCGGAGCGAGGCGAGCCGCGCGGCGCACGCAGGAAGGGCGTAGACCCGCAGACGGTCGGAAAGGGCGATTGCATCGATTGCGGGATCTGCGTGCAGGTGTGCCCGACCGGTATCGACATCCGAAACGGTCTGCAGTACGAGTGCATCGGCTGCGCCGCCTGCATCGATGCCTGCGACCAGGTCATGGACAAGATGAACTACCCGCGTGGCCTGATCCGCTACTCGACCGAGAATGCGATGAAGGAGCACTGGGGGATGAAGGACATCGCCACCCACGTGGCGCGTCCGCGAACCCTCGTCTACGGTGCGATGCTGGGTGCGATCTTCGTGGCCATGGTGATCGGGCTCGTGACACGCTCGGACCTGCGTTTCGACATCATTCGCGATCGCGCGACGCTCGCGCGGGAGATCGGGGACGGCATGATCGAGAACGTCTACCGGCTGCAGATCATCAACATGGTCGAGCAAGAACGAACGGTGCAGGTCGACGTCGAAGGCATCGAGGGATTGCACATCGAGGGCGAACAGGTCTTCACGCTCGCACCGATCACGACCGATTCGGTCACGATCCAGGTTCGGGCGCCATACGATGCGGCCGAGCCGGGACCGCACGACATTCATTTCGGAGTCGCGGTCATCGACGACCCGCGTGTCGCCGTCCGGGAACGGAGCACGTTCATCTTTCCCAGATAGAGGAGCATGCCGAACATGAGCATGAACGATTCAAGCGTGGTGCCCTGGTACAAGCAGCGTTGGCCCTGGATCCTGATCTCGCTGCCGGCGACCTCGGTCGTTCTCGGGATGACGCTCCTGTATTTCGCGATCACCACCGCAGACGGTCTCGTCGTGGACGACTACTACCGCGAGGGGCGCGCGATCGACCGGACCATCGCCCGTTCCATTCACGCCGCGGAGCTGGGCCTGATGGCCGATCTGGACATCCGTGCCGAGGAACTGTCGATCCGGCTTTCAGCCAACGAAGCGACGTCGCTCCCCGAGGCCCTCGTCGTGACGATCGCCCATCCGACTCGAAGTGGAAAGGACCAGAACCTCGTGCTCAGCGGCAACGGCGGGGCGTTCTCCGGTCCGGTGGCACCGTTGACGGCCGGCCGCTGGCTGATCCAGCTCGAGGACGAGGCGAAGACGTGGCGGCTGCGCGGGGCGGTGTATCTGCCGGCCCAGGCGACCTTGCGCATCCTGCCTTACGAATCCTGAACGATACACGTCCGTTGAACCGGGGTTCTCATCGGTTGGACGGGCGGAAGACAACAGGCCAAAGGCCGTAATCCAACCACCCCGGCAGAGGAGGGTGCAGCAGATGATGAAATGGATATTGGTGCTGTGGCCGTCGTTCCTGATCGCGGCCGTTGCCGAGATCTTCTTCTTCACGGTGATCAGCCCGCAGGAGCTGTACCTGTTCGGCGAGCCGGTGGACTTTTCACCGATCGCGACCTATTCGATCGCCTTCTTCGGATTCTGGGCGGTCTGCGCCGCATCGAGCCTGCTCACGGTCTTCCTGAAATGCGACCGTTGTGAATTGAACCGCGCCCACCGTACCCGCTGAAACCCCGGGCCGCTTGGCCTGTGCCGTCCCGTACGGCCGGGCCCATTTCTCCTGCGGTCCGGACTCAGCGGTGGATGAGAACCGGGATTCTCGAATGGGTGAGGACCTTCTGCGCCTCGCTGCCGAGCAACAGCCCGGCGATCCCGCGGCGTCCGTGCGATGCCATGAAGATCAGATCGCAGCCGTGACGGTTGGCCGCGTCGATGATCGCCTCGTAGGGGACTTCATTGACCAGTGTGTCGACATCGGCGACGACGCCGGCGTCGTCTGCCATCGCTTTCGCCTTGTCCAGGATCTTCGTGGCTTCTTCCGCCGCCGACTTGGCGAACTGCTCGGGCGTGGTCGGATCGATCAATGCGCCCTCGCCATAGATGGGCATCGGAAAATCCGGCTGTGCGTAGAAGAAGGTGATCCGTGCGTTGGCATCCTTTGCGAACGATACGGCGCGGGCCGTCGTCGCATCGGAAAGGGCCGAGCCGTCGGTCGGGACGAGCAGATGCTTGAACATGGCTTCCTTCTCCCTGCTTGGATATTGCGTCAATTATAGCCATCATGATGCCCTGATACGTGAAATCGTACGGAAGGCGGAATGGCGGTTTCGTGCGGGCAGGGGCAACATGCGCACGAGCGCAGAGGCAGCGGCGCTACACAAGGGGAACGAGGCAGGATGACGATCAGGGTGACGTTTCATGGAGCGGCCGGAGAGGTGACCGGGTCGTGCGCACGGGTCGAGCACGAGTCCGGCGCGTTTCTGGTCGATTGCGGCTTGTTCCAGGGAGGGCGGACAGCGAACCTCAAGAACCTCCGCGCCCTGGATTTCGATCTGCGCAAGATCGATTTCGTACTGCTGACGCACGCGCATCTCGACCACTCGGGCCTGGTGCCCCGGCTTGTTTCCCTGGGATACCGGGGGCCGATCTATGCGACGACGGCCACGGTCGATCTGCTGGAGATCATGCTGCTCGACTCGGCCCACATCCAGGAAAAGGAAGCCGAATGGGCGAACCGGCGCAGCCGGGCGCGCAATGCGAGGAGCTTGTCGAACGCCGCACCCCTGTACACGGTCGAGCAGGCTCGGGCGAGCCTGATGCGGCTCAAGGCGGTCGAGTACGACGAGGAGATCACCCTGCACCCCAAGGTCCGTTGCCGTTTCCGGGAGGCCGGACACATCCTCGGATCGGCCATCATCGAACTCGATCTCGAGGCCGGGAGCAAGATTTCAAGGCTGGTGTTCACCGGCGATCTCGGGCAGCCGATGCGACCGGTGGTTCGCGACCCTGCACGCATAGCGCATGCCGACCTGCTCGTGATCGAGTCGACCTACGGCAACCGGGCGCATCGCCCGATGGCGCTGACCGAGGACGAACTGGTCGGAATCCTCGAGGAGACGCTCGAGCGCCGGCGCGGCAACGTCATCATTCCGGCCTTCGCGGTGGGCCGTACCCAGGAAGTGATCTTCGTCCTCGCCCGCCTGGTCCGGCAGGGCCGTGTCGGCCGCCTGGACATCGTCGTCGATTCCCCCATGGCCTCCGCGGTGAGCGAACTGACCTTGCGCTACGATCACCTGTGGGATGACGAGACGCGCGAGCTTCGTGACTGGGTGCTCGAACACCCGGATCGCATCGGGCTGAGATTCGTCGAGGACGTCGAAGAATCGATTGCGTTGAACCGGCAGCGCTCGGGGCTGGTCGTGATTTCCGCCAGCGGAATGTGCGAGGCGGGGCGGATCAAGCACCACCTGCGCCACAACCTTGGGCGACCGGAATGCAGCATCGTCGTGTGCGGCTTCCAGGCCGGCGGTACGCTGGGACGACGGCTGGTGGACGGTGCGCGCAGCGTGACCCTGTTCGGTGAGCAGGTGGCCGTGCGCGCGAGCGTCCATACGATCGGCGGCTTGTCGGCGCATGCCGACCAGCCGGCACTGCTTGACTGGCTGCGGGGATTCGAACGGCCTCCCCGGCGCGTATACGTGGTGCACGGCGAGCAAATGGCTTCGGAAACCTTTGCCGATGCAATCCGCTCCGAACTGGAGTGGAAGGACGTCACCATTCCGGTGGAGGGCGAACCCTTTACGTTCGGATAGGCCGAGGGCGCACCGCCTGCGTTCGCCCCCACGCCATGCAGGCCGAATACCGGCCAAGGACGATGACGGAAGATGGATCGAAAGAACCCGGATAACCCGGCAGCCCTCGTGAACCATGCCATGCGCCGCATCCACGGCACCGTAGAGGGCATGGTAGACCCGCTCGGGGTGGTCGCCCCCCTCGTGCATGCGCAGCTTGCCTGGCTTTCCCACCCGCAGGAACTGTCCGAGCGGATGGCCCGACTGTCGAGCGACCTGTGGAAGCTGCAGTGGCACTCTCTCCATCGCCTGCTCGGGGCGCCGCATCCCGATCCGGTCCGCCCCAATCCGGATGACCAGCGTTTCACCGACCCGGCCTGGTCGGAGTCGGCCAGTTGGGATCTCGCCAAGGAGGGGTATCTGGCGATCACCCACAACGTCCAGGACATGCTCTACGACACCCCGGGACTGTCGGGCAAGGAACGACGCAGGGCCGCGTTCTGGTGGCGGAAATGGCTCAATGCGGTTGCGCCGACCAACTTCTTCTGGACCAACCCGGTTGCGATCCGCAAGGCGGCCGAGAGCAATGGCGAGAGCCTGCAGCGTGGCCTGCGGAACATGCTCGAGGATCTGCGGGCGGGCCAGGTGCGCATGACCGATCCGAACCATTTCGTCGTCGGCGGGAATCTCGCGACGACACGCGGTGCCGTGGTCTTTCGCAACGCACTGCTCGAGGTTCTCCACTATACCCCGACCCAGGCCACGGTCCATGCCGAACCGGTCGTCATCGTCACGCCCTGGATCAACAAGTACTACGTCCTCGATCTGGCACCGCACAAGAGCATGATCCGCTACCTGCTGGACCAGGGGCTCGATGTGTTCGTCACGAGCTGGAAGAACCCGGACGCATCGATGCGCGACACGAGCTTCGACGACTACCTGACCGAAGGCGTGCATGCGATCGTGGAGACGGCACGGCGGTTCTCCGGCGCACCGAAGGTGCACGCGGTCGGGTATTGCATCGGTGGAACGGCGCTGGCGATGTACATGGCCTGGGCGAACCGGAAGTACGCGCCCGAAGAGGTCCCCGTGCGGGACTTCACGCTGCTGACGACGCTGGTCGATTTCCACAGCCCGGGCGATATCGAGGTGTTCATCGACGAGGCCAGCGTGCGCTTCCTGGTCGCGAACATGGCGCGCAAGGGCTATCTGGAAGGCTCGGAGATGGCAGCCTCGTTCCGCCTGCTGCGCTCGAACAGCCTCATCTGGCACTACGTCGTCCATGGCTGGCTGTACGGCGAGACGCCGCCCCCCTTCGACGTGCTTTTCTGGAACATGGACACGACACGCATGCCTCATGCGATGCATGCGTGGTATTTGCGCGAGCTGTACCTCGAAAACCGCCTGATCCGCAAGGATGCGCTACAGGTCGCCGGGCAGAAGCTGGATCTGACGCGCATCGTGCAGCCGCTGTACGCGGTGGGGGCGGAGGATGATCACATCGCGCCGTGGGAGCAGGCGTACAAGATCAACAACCATGTCACGGGGCCGAAACGGTTCGTGCTGTCCAGCTCCGGCCATATCCTCGGCATCGTCAACCCGCCTTCGCCGATGTCGCGACGAAGCTACCGGGCCGCCGATGCGCATCGCTCCGATCGCCCGGAGGCGTGGCGCGCGACGGCACCGAAGCATGCTGGAAGCTGGTGGGAGGACTGGATGGAGTGGCTCAAACCGCGTTGCGGGGCGAAGGTCAAGGCGCCGCCGACGAGCCGGCGCGGGTTTCCGAAGCTGGCCGCGGCACCCGGCACCTACGTCCTCGAGCCCTGATCCGTGCCGCCGGCATTTGCGGCAGATCAAGCGGAAGCGGGGCGATTGCCGCTAAGCTTCCGTCCTTTGTCCATCCGCTCGCGAGAATCCCGATGATCCAAGAAGCCCTGCCTCCGCTGCGACTGCGCGGCAAGACCCTCCTGCCTGTCGTGCAAGGGGGGATGGGGGTAGGGGTCTCGGCCCATCGGCTGGCTGGCAGCGTGGCCGCCTGTGGGGCGATGGGTACGATCGCGAGCGTGGACTTGCGCAGGCTGCATCCCGACCTGATGGAAGAAACCGGACGCTCGCGCAACCGCGAGCAGATCGAGCGCAGCAACCTGGTCGCCCTCGACCGCGAGATCCGCGCCGCGCTCGAACTGGCCGGCGGTCGTGGCGCCGTCGCGGTGAATGTGATGCGTGCGGTCACGCAGTACGCGGAATGCGTGCGACAGTCGGCCGAGAGCGGTGCGCATGCGGTGGTCATGGGGGCCGGCCTGCCGCTGGACCTGCCGGACTTGTGCGCCGATTATCCCGATCTTGCATTGATCCCGATCCTGTCGGATGCGCGCGGCGTGAACCTGCTGCTCAAGAAGTGGATGCGCAAGAACCGCCTGCCCGATGCGATCGTGATCGAGCATCCCCGCTATGCCGGCGGTCACCTCGGCGCCGCCCGGGAGGAAGAACTCGCCGACCCGCGCTTCGACTTCGACGTTGTCGTGCCGGCGGTGCTGCGCGTGCTCGAGGAACTCGGCATCGCTTCGGAGAACGTGCCGATCATCGTCGCCGGCGGCATCCACAGCTTCGAGCAGACACAGGAGATCCTTGCGCTGGGGGCGTCGGCCGTACAATTGGGGACTGCCTTCGCAGTGACCGACGAAGGCGACGCCCACCCGGTCTTCAAGAAGGTGCTGGCGGAAGCCGAGCCCGAGGACGTGGTGACCTTCATGAGTGTCGCCGGCCTGCCGGCGCGCGCGGTGCGCACGCCGTGGCTCGAACGCTATCTGCGGCGGGAAAAGAAGCTCCAGCATCTTGCCTCGGCTGCTCACAAGTGCACGCTGGCCTGGGACTGCCTGGTGTCCTGCGGCCTGCGCGACGGCCTGCAGAAGGCGGGGCAGTTCTGTATCGACAACCAACTCGCCGCCGCCTTGCGCGGCGATCTCGAAAAGGGCCTGTTCTTCCGCGGTGCGGCCCGCCTGCCGTTCGGCAAGGCCATCCGGCCGGTGCGAGAACTGCTCGACTACCTCGTCACCGGGCGGATGCCTGCATTGCCGGCCTGAGCGACGCGGGCCGGCGGGCGACGTGCTTGACCCGAGTCAATGCCGGCACGTCTTCGCTTGCACACAATCCCGGGGTGAGCCCAGAATGATCAGTTCTGGTAGCGTGCGAGCCGGTTGGGATCCAGCAGGACGATGTGCTTGCCCTGCACGTTGATCAGCCCGGCTTCGGACAGGTCGTGGAAGATCCGCGAAAGCGTTTCGGGTGTCAGGTTCAGGCGCGAGGCGATGACCTGCTTGCTGGTGGGTAGTTCGATATGGGAACCGCCATCCTCGTCGGCGTCGCGTTCGGGTTGCTGCAGAAGATAGCCGATGACCCGCTGGGTGCTGGACCGCAGGGAATAGGTTTCGACGTCCTGCACCATGCCGTGCAGGCGGATGGCCATGCCCGCGAGCAGGCGGCGGGCGAAGCCGGGGTCCTTGTCGATCAGTTCGGAGACGACGCTCTGGCCGATGTGAAGCAGACGGGTCGCCACCAGTGCTTCGGAGAACACGGGATAGGGCCGGTCCATCAGCATGACCGCTTCGCCGAAGGTCTGCATCGGTCCGATGATCTCGACGACTTTCTCGTTGCCCTGGGCCGACGACACCGCAAGCTTGACCTGACCGGACACGACGAAGTAGAAACCGTGTGGCGGATCGCCCCGCTGGAACAGCAGTTCGCCCTTGTCGAGACGCCGTTCCCGGGTATAGCGCGAGACGTGGGAGATTTCCTCGTCGGAGAGTTCGCTGAAAATCGGGACTTGCGCGAGCAGGGCGGTGATGTCCTGGTTGGGTTGGGGCATGTCCGGCTCCGTTGTAGATATTAGTCCCGGCATTTTACCCTGCGGGATGGCCGGATCGGACAGGATGGCCACCGTCGGGTTCGCGTCGAACAATACAGGATGAGCAATATGCAGGATTCAGGGTCTCCGGTGCGGGACATGCCGGTGCTGTTCGCAGCCCCCCATCGCCCGATGTTCCTTTCCGGTGGCGTCATGCTGCTGGTCGGTTTCACCCTCTGGCTGTTTGAACTGGTCGCCCGTGTGGGATGGTTGCCGGCGGTGGCATGGAAGCTTCCGGGTGGCTGGATGCATGCCCTGCTGGTGTCGCTGGGGGTGTTTCCGTTCTTCATCTTCGGCTTCCTGCTCACTGCCATGCCGCGCTGGCAGGGCATGGGAGACCTTCCCAGGGACCTCTGGCTGACGCCGTGGCGACTGCTTGCCGCCGGCTGGAGCATGGTCATCGTCGGGCTCGTGGTGCCCTGGCTGCTTGCCGCCGGCTTGCTGATCGTACTGGCGGGATGGATCCTGGTGGCCCGCGTGTTGTGGGAAGTCGCGCATCAGCCCCGCCCGGACCGCATGCATGCACGCCTGACCTGCTGGGGCGTGATCGGCGGCGGTGCGGCGCTTGCCGCCTGGCTGTTGTTCGCTCTTCTCGGCGACGGCACATGGGCGCGGGTCGCGATCAACCTGAGCATCTGGGGCTGTCTCCTGCCCGTGTTCGTGTCGGTGTGCCACCGTATGGTGCCGTTCTTCTCGTCGAACATCATTCCGGACTACGTCATGGTGCGTCCGCGCTGGGCGCTGGCGGCCCTGGTCGGTGCGGGCGTCGTGCACGGTGCACTGTCGATCGCCGGCTTTGGCACCTGGACCTGGCTGGTCGACCTGCCCGCGGCCGCGGCGGCGCTGTGGCTGTCCTATCGTTGGCGGCTCGTTGCCTCGCTGAAGGTGCGCTTGCTGGGCATGCTGCACATCGGTTTCGCCTGGCTCGGCATCGCGTTCCTGCTGTTCTCGATCCAGGGGCTGGCGGCGAGCCTCGGCTATCCCATGTTCGGCATGGCGCCGTTGCATGCGCTCGGCCTGGGCTTCTTCGGTTCCATCCTGCTGGCGATGGTTTCGCGCGTGACGCTCGGCCACTCGGGCCGGCCACTGCAGGCCGACACGCTGACCTGGGGGCTGTTCGTCGGCCTGCAGTTCATCGTGCTGCTTCGGCTGGTTGCCGACTGGGTGCCCTGGTCCTGGTCGGGCGGCTTCATGTTCGCGTCTTCGCTTGGATGGCTGGCCATCCTGATCGCGTGGGCGTGGCGCTATCTGCCGATGTATCTGCGGCCGCGTGTCGATGGCAAGGCCGGTTGAACCATGATCTACTACACCATCAAGAACCTCCATGTCGCCTTCGTCGTGCTGAGCATCGCCGGCTTCCTGCTGCGTGCGATCTGGATGCTGCTCGGCAGCCCGCTCCTGCAGCATCGGATCACGCGCAGCCTGCCGCACGTCGTCGATACCTTGTTGCTCCTGACCGCGCTCGTCCTGGCGGTGATGATGCAGCAGTATCCGTTCGTCGCCGGCTGGGTGACGGCGAAGGTGCTGGGCCTGATCGCCTACATCGTCCTGGGCACGATCGCGCTCAAGCGCGGTCGAACCCTCCGTGTGCGCGTGGCGGCGCTGGTCGGTGCGTTGGCAACCTATGCATGGATCGTTTCCGTCGCGGTGAGCAAGGATCCCTCCGGATTCCTCCCCATTTGAGGAAGTCATGAACGAATCGCTGATTCCGATCGCACCGGGTTTCGAGACGCCGCTCGAGATGCTCGAAGCCTGCCACGAACGGCTCGAGTCCCAGCTTGCGACGCTCGACCGCCTGGCCAAGTGGTTGCCCGAGCACGGCACCGACCGGCAGGCGCAACAGGCTGCGGCCAGTGTGATGCGCTACTTCGACGTTGCGGCGGTGAATCACCATCTGGACGAGGAGGAGGACCTGTTCCCGTTGCTGCTCGAACGTGTCGATGCCGCACGTCGCGACCGGTTGCAGGACCTGATCGACTGGGTGCTCGCGGATCATAAGCGGATGTTCGCCGCCTGGGCGGCGATGCGTGCCCAGCTTGAACCGCTGGCCCGCGGTGAGGCGGGCAGCCTCGAGATGGATGAGGTGGAACGATTCGTGGAGATCTATCGTTTCCACATCGCGCGCGAGGAAGGCGAACTGTTCCCGCATGCACGTGCGTTGCTCGGCGACGCGGACGTGTCGGCACTGGCCGTTTCGATGACGGCCAGACGACGCCAGCCGAGCGACTGGCCGGAGTGCGGTTAGCGCATCGCTGCGGGGTGCTGGATGAGCTTCCTCAGCTTGTCGAGATCCGTGATGCGGACGTGCTTCTGCTGGACTGCGATCAGACCTTCCTCCTGGAACTTGGAGAAGGCGCGCGAGACGGTTTCGAGCTTGAGTCCCAGGTAGGAGCCGATTTCGTCCCGGGTCATGCGGAGGTGGAACTCGGCGGCGGAAAATCCGCGCGCGGTGAATCGCTGCGACAGGTTGAGCAGGAAGGCGGCGAGGCGCTCTTCGGCGCGCATCGATCCGAGCAGCATCATCACCCCGTGGTCGCGTACGATCTCGCGACTCATGACCTTGTGGAACTGATGCTGCAATCCTTCGATCTCACGGGAGAGTTCTTCGAGGCGGTTGTAAGCGATTACGCAGACTTCGCTGTCCTCCAGGGCGATGGCGTTGCACGAATGGGCCTCCGTGCTGATCCCGTCCAGGCCCAGCATCTCGCCGGTCATCTGGAATCCGGTCACCTGTTCGCGGCCGTCTTCGAGGACCACGTGGGTCTTGAACCAGCCGATCCGGATCGCATAGATCGCCTCGAACGGGTCGCCCGCGCGGTACAGATGCTGCTGGCGCTTGATGCGGCGGCGGGTTCCGACGAGTTCGTCGAGCCGATTGATCTCCGTCTCCGTCATTCCGAACGGCAGGCAGAGTTCGAGAAGGTTACACTGTGAACATGCGGACTTGATGTCGGCGGCAGTGATCGGAACGGTCGCCTTCATGGGCACGATGGATGAACTCCGTTGACAGCTGTCATTGTTGATGGCGCACTCCGTTGATCCACGTCAACCACAAAATTCACGCTTTCTGACATCGTTACGCACAATCGAGTATTCACGAACATGACCAGCCAGACCGATCTCGTTTTCGACCAGCAACTCATCCGCCGCTTCGACGTCAACGGACCCCGCTACACGTCCTATCCGACCGCCGACCGGTTCGTCGAAGCGTTCGATGCCCGGGCATTGCAGGACTGGTTGGCCAAGCGCGCCATCGGTGGGGTGAGCCGGCCGCTGTCATTATACTTCCACATCCCGTTCTGTAACACGATCTGCTATTACTGCGCCTGCAACAAGATCATCACCAAGGATCATGGTAGGTCCGCCAAGTATTTGAAATACCTGGACAAGGAGATCGGCCTGCAGGCTGGGTACCTGGGTGGAAGCCGCCAGGTGACCCAGTTGCACCTGGGCGGCGGGACACCGACCTTCCTGTCGCACGAGGAAATGCACCAGTTGATGGAGTCGGTGCGTTCGCGTTTCACGCTGATTCCCAACGGCGAGTACTCGATCGAGGTCGATCCGCGCAAGGTCGATTTCGAGACCGTCAAGCTGCTGGCCGACCTCGGCTTCAACCGCATGAGCGTGGGGGTGCAGGACTTCGATCTCCAGGTCCAGACGGCCGTCAATCGCGTCCAGAGCATCGACGAGACGCGACTGGTGATGGATTCGGCGCGCGAGACCGGTTTCAAGTCGATCAGCATGGACCTGATCTACGGCCTGCCGAAGCAGAACGTGATCAGCTTCAACCGTACGCTCGAGCAGGTACTGGAGCTTTCTCCGGACCGGATCTCGCTATACAGCTACGCGCATCTTCCGGGACTGTTCAAGCCGCAGCGGCGCATCAGCGCAGTCGAGCTGCCGAACGCGGACACCAAGCTGCAGATCCTCCAACTCGCGATTCGCCGGCTGACCGAGGCCGGCTACGTCTATATCGGCATGGACCACTTCGCGAAGCCCGACGACGAACTGACCGTCGCGCAGCGCCAGGGCCGCCTGCATCGCAACTTCCAGGGCTATTCGACGCAGGCCGAGTGCGACCTGCTTGCCTTCGGTGTGTCGGCGATTGGCAAGATCGGGCCGGTCTATGCGCAGAACGTCAAGACGCTGGACGAGTACTACGACGCGCTCGACCGCGACGAGTTGCCCGTGTTGCGCGGGATCGAGCTGACCGCCGACGATCTGCTGCGCCGGGCGATCATCCAGGCGCTGATGTGCCACTTCGAGCTTTCGATCGAGTCGATCGAGATCGCCCACCTGATCAAGTTCGAAGAGTATTTCGCCGACGAACTGAAGGATCTTCGCGTCATGGAGGAGGCCGGTCTGGTCACCGTCGACGACGAGTGGATCAGCGTACAGCCCGCCGGCCGTCTGCTGGTGCGCGGCATCGCGATGGTGTTCGACCGGTATCTGCGCTCCGACCGCGAGCGCGCCCGCTACTCCAAGGTCATCTGATCGCCGAAACCGTGGTGTAGAATCGGCTTCCCGTCCATTCAGCACGATCCGGCCCACCGCTGAGCGAAGTCCTCCTCCCGACATCGATGTG
>JBJHDM010000021.1:0-50437 GCA_050486545.1 Rhodocyclaceae bacterium
GTGCGAACCTGTGGATCGCAGCCATTGCGACGCTGATCAGCAACCCCTTCACCTACGGGCCGATCTACATCTTCGCCTACAAGCTCGGCAGCAGCATTCTTCCACCTGCCGTGGCAAGCGGTGCGGTAGTCGCCGACGACCATGCCACCACCACGCTGCAGTGGCTGGTCGACATGGTCCACTGGCTGACCGGCATCGGACGCCCACTCGTATTGGGCATGCTGCTCATGGCCGTCACGGCGGCGGTGATCGGCTATGTCAGCATTCTCCTCCTGTGGCGGCTCAAGGTCGTCCTGAAGCGTCGCCGGCAACGCATCGAGCGTCTTGCGGTACGCCGGGCTGCCGATCCTTCCTGAGACCAGGTCCGTTCGGGGCTTTTTTGCCGTGCACAACAGGCGTATCCTTTGCGCGATGAGCCCTGCATCAACTCCCCAGCCATGAACGAATCCGCTGCAAACGGAACGGTCCGGATCATCGACGGCGTCCGGCGCGTGTATTACGACGGGTACTGGGTCAAGACCTACGAAGCCCCCGCGGACACGCTCCAGGCCAAGCGCCGCCTGATCGAAGCCTTGACGCGGCGGTTGTTCAACCACGTCGAGCACGGCATCAACATCCCCGGCAAGCGTCTCAAGGAAGCCCGCCAGGCGTTCGACGAAGAGGCCGATCCGGCCCGTCGCCGGGTCAAGGGGGCCATGCTGGCCGGGGCGCTGTTCAATCGCGCCACCGACATCTTCACCAAGCTTGTCGACCTCCAGCAGGAAGGCGTCGATGTCACCCAGGACAGCGCCTTGATGCGCGAATGCGGTCAGTGCCTGCAGGAAGCCCTGACGCTTGGCAAGATGGTACTCCATCGCAGTGGGGACGAAGGGATCGACGAACTGTGGGGTGAGCCCTTCCGGGCCTTTTCGATCCCGATCGAGGCCTTCTACGAGAGCCGCTACATCAAGATCTCCCAGACCCTGCGGGACATCGACCGGATCGCTGCGGTGATGGCCTCGACCTTTGCCGCAAACCCGTTGTTCGAAGGGATCGAAGGACGCGTCTTCGCCTTCGCGGAAGCGGCCAAGGTCAAGTGCGAAACGCTACGCACCGACCTGGACATCTTCGACGTGTGGACCGACTTCGTCGTTGCCGCCGAGGAGTTGCTGGCGTTCACGCCGCGGCTCGGCCCGGCCCCGACCCCCGAACAGGTGCAAATCGCCGCCGACGGCAAGCAACTGCTCGTAAAGGGCAAGGAGCTGGTCACCTACATCACCCGCGCCCGCGTGACGATGCCCAAGAGCACGCGCGAATACATGGAACACTGCGAATGCTATGGTGCGATGGCGCGCACCCATTTCACCGCTGCGGCGTCGGGCTGAACGACACCACCACGGCGGGGCTGTCCGCACTCTTTCAGACGATCACCCCGCCTCCCAGGCAGACCATCGATTCGTAGATCACGACGCTCTGACCGGGCGTGAGTGCCCACTGCGGCTCGGCGAAGACGATCTCCGCACGCCCCTCGGCGATCGCCTCGATCTCGCAGGCTGAATCCGGGCTGCGATAACGTGGTTTGGCGGTGTACACCCAGTGCGTATGGGGATCCCGGCCGGAGATCCAGTTCAGGTCGGTCGCGACGAGTCGCTCCTTGAGCAGCGCCGGGTGGTCGTGCCCCTGCACCACATACAGGACGTTGCGGGCAACATCCTTGCCTGCGACGTACCAGGCCTCGTGCTCACCGGCATCACTCTCGTTTCCGCGCAAGCCTCCGATGTGCAGCCCCTTGCGCTGTCCGATGGTGTGATACATCAGGCCCTGATGCTCGCCCAGCACCCGATCGTCGTCGAGTCCGCGGATCTCGCCCGGCCGAGTCGGAAGATAGCGCATCAGGAACTCGCGGAAGGGGCGCTCACCGATGAAGCAGATTCCCGTCGAATCCTTCTTGTCGGCCACGTGCAGTCCGGCATCGGCCGCCATCCGGCGCACTTCGCGCTTGTACAGATCGCCCAGCGGGAACATCGTCCGTGACAGCTGCTCCTGGTTGAGGCGGTAGAGGAAATAGCTCTGGTCCTTGGTGCCGTCCTCGGCCTTGAGCAGCTGGTGCTCGACGCGTCCGTCGTTTTCCCAGCGCCGCACGCGCGCGTAGTGCCCGGTTGCGATCCGCTCCGCCCCCAACCCCACCGCATGATCGAGAAAGCAGCGGAACTTGATCTCCGAATTGCACAGCACGTCCGGGTTGGGCGTCCGCCCCGCCTCGTACTCGCGCAGGAAGTCGGCGAACACCCGATCCTTGTACTCCTTCGAAAAATTGACGACTTCGAGATCGATGCCGATCACGTCGCAGACCGAGGCCACATCCACAAGATCCTGCCGTGTCGAACAGTGCTCCCCGTCGTCATCGTCCTCCCAGTTCTTCATGAACAGGCCGGTCACCTGGTAACCCTGACGCTTCAGCAACAGCGCGGCCACCGACGAATCGACGCCTCCCGACATTCCGACGACGACCTTCATCCCGTTCGGATCCCTCTCAATGGACATTCGGACCTTCTCCCTTCAACCAGTCAGCCAGCGGCAGGATCACCGCCGGCTCTCCATGTTCGACGAACCAGCTATCCACGACAAAGCGCGCGCCCGGCACAGGATCGCCCACCATTTCCTCCTCGACCGGGCCAGGTACAGGCCCGACCCCGGTCCCGCACTCGCAAAGCGCCAGCAGCACCGGAACGTGATCCGGAACTTCGTCGCCGCTCTCCGGCTGGACCCGCTCGGGGCGGGGCTCGATCTCCTCGATCACCGCCGAAAAATGCTGGAAGATCGCCGCGCGCGTCCTGCGCGCGGGTTCCACCACCCGGTGATAACGCATCCAGCCTTCCGTCTCGAGCAGCTGCAGCAAGCGCGTCGTCGTCGTGGAGTGGTCGATGCAGTCCATGCGTCCATGTACGCCCGCATCGGCCAGATTGCCCGCCCGATCGGCCCGGATCGGCGTCTGCCTGCCGGCGATCCGGTACATCGCACCGACCGCCGCCGCAATCGCCCGGCGCTCGTCCTCCGGGCCGGCTGCCTGGGCAAGCTTGTGCCCGAGCGCCTCGCGATCGGCGACACTGTAGTAGGCCGACGCCACGGCCGCGCAAGAATAATTGAAACAGACCTCCACCCGCAGCCCTGCGTGCGCGGTCACGGCCGGCAGGATCCACGCGAGAATCACGACGACGGAACGCATCAACGCCGCGCGCGGATCAGATCGAGCGCGAACCGGCGACCCGCCAGCCAGTCCTGCACACAGTCGAGCACCAGCGGGCTGCGGTGCCGATCGACGCACGCGCGCAACTCGTCCGCCGTCATCCACAGCGTGCGCAGGATTCCGTCGTCCAGCGCCACGCCCGGTTCGGTCGCCCCCACCGTGCCGGCGAAGGCGACCCGCAGATAGGTTCGCCCGCCACGCGGCATCTGCCACTGGTACATCCCGACGACCGAAACCGGAACGAAACGGCACGCGGTCTCCTCGAACGTCTCGCGCACGACCGCCTCGAGCAAGGTCTCACCCGCCTCCAGGTGACCGGCCGGCTGATTGATCCGAACCCCCTCGTCGGTCTGCTCCTCGACCATCAGGAATCGGCCATCGTGCTCGACGACCGCCGCTACGGTCACGTTCGGCTTCCAGATCCGGTCCATGCCGTCCCCGTTCCTCCAAAGGGTCGCATTTTACCTGCTAGACGGACGAACCCGCGCAATCCGCGCAAGGTCCAACGGTCGGAAGCCCCTACCACACGCCCGTAGAATCACGGATTTACACCCACGATCGATCGCATATCATCATTGCCTGTTTGATCGAGACCGCCCAAAAACCGTAAAATTCGGGGGTTTTGTTTCGTCGACCCGGGACGAAGCGCCGGGACCGCCTTCCGTGATCCGGAGACGGTCCCAACGCTTTTTTGGCCATGGTCGGCAACCGTCAACCAGGATCGGGACCTCTATGCACATAAAGATCAAGAAAGGCCTGGATCTGCCCATCAGCGGAAAACCGGAGCAGCGGGTCGACCCCGCTCCGGCGGTTCGGCACGTGGCACTCCTGGGCGTGGATCATGTGGATCTCAAGCCCACCATGCACGTCGCCGAGGGCGACAAGGTCAAGCTGGGTCAAGCCCTGTTCGAGCACAAGAAGCTTCCGGGCGTGATCTTCACCGCACCGGGAGGCGGCGAAGTCGTCGCCATCCACCGTGGCGCACGCCGGATGCTCCAGTCGGTCGTCATCCGCCTGGACGAGGACGAGCAGGAAGAGCGATTCGCATCTTTCGCCGCCGACAAGCTCGGCGAACTGTCGGCCGAACAGGTCGTTGAGAACCTCCTCGCTTCGGGGCTCTGGACCGCGCTGCGCACCCGCCCATACGGCAAGATCCCCGATCCTTCCTCACGTCCGGCAGCCATTTTCGTTACCGCCATCGACACCAATCCGCTCGCGGCCGATCCGGCACCGATCATCGGCGCCGAATCCGACTCCTTCCGCGACGGACTGACGGTGCTGTCCCACCTGAGCGAAGGGGCCCTGTGGGTGTGCAAGGCTGAAAATGCCCAGTTGCCGTCGCTGGAGGGTCCGGACAGGGTCCGCGTCGCCAGCTTCGAAGGCCCGCATCCAGCCGGACTTCCAGGAACGCACATCCACTTCCTCGATCCGGTGAACGCCCACAAGTGCGTGTGGTACCTGAACTACCAGGAAGTCATCGCGATCGGCAAATTGTTCACCACCGGACGGATCTGGAACGAACGGATCGCTGCCTTGGGCGGGCCACAGGTCAAGCAGCCCAGGTTGCTGCGTACGCGCGTGGGGGCCTGTATCGAGGAATTGCTCGAGGGCGAACTCGTCGAAGGCGACAACCGGGCGATCTCCGGTTCGATCTGGTCCGGGCGGCGGGCGGCCGGCTGGTCGTCCTACCTGGGCCGGCATCACCTGCAGATCAGCGTGCTCCGCGAAGGCACCGAACGCGAATTCTTCGGCTGGTTGAACCCGGCCGGAAAGAAGAAGTATTCCTTCCTGAACGTGATGTTCTCGAGCTTCTCGCGCAAGGCCGGCAACCCGATCGCGTTCACGACGACGCAGAACGGCAGTCCGCGGGCGATGGTTCCGGTCGGCGCATTCGAAGACGTCGTGCCGATGGATATCCTGCCGACCCAATTGCTGCGCTACCTGCTGGTCGGCGACACCGACATGGCGCAGAAGCTCGGCTGCCTGGAGCTGGAAGAAGAAGACCTCGCACTGTGCTCCTTCGTCTGCGTCGGGAAATACGATTACGCGCCGGTGCTCAGAAAGAACTTAACCCAGATCGAGAGGGAAGGCTGATGTCACGCATTCGACGCTTCCTCGACAGCATCGAGCCGCAATTCCACAAGGGCGGCCGGTTCGAGAAGTATTACGCGGTGTACGAAATGGTGGATACGTTCCTGTATTCGCCGCCGGACACCACCCGCACCGCACCGCACGTGCGCGACGGCATCGACCTCAAGCGCATGATGAGCTACGTGGTCGTCGCCCTGATTCCCTGCATCCTGTGGAGCTGGTTCAACGCCGGCTACCAGGCCAACCTCGCGCTCGCCGAGCTCGGCATGGTGCGCGAGGACTGGCGTGGCGGCCTGCTGGCGCTGTTCGGGATTGGCTTCAACCCCGGCAATCCATTCGCCAACATGGCCCACGGCTTCCTGCTCTTCCTGCCGATCTACCTGACGACCCTGATCGTCGGCGGCCTGTGGGAGGTGCTGTTCGCCACGGTGCGCAACCATGAAGTCAACGAAGGCTTTCTCGTTACTTCGATGTTGTACACGCTGACACTCCCCCCCGATATGCCCCTGTGGATGGTGGCGGTCGGCATCAGCTTCGGCGTCGTGATCGGCAAGGAGATCTTCGGCGGCACCGGCAAGAACTTCCTCAACCCGGCGCTGACCGGCCGGGCCTTCCTGTACTTCGCCTATCCGGCTGAGATCTCGGGCGATCAGGTATGGATCGCGGTCGACGGGTTCTCCCATGCGACCCCGCTCGGCCTCGGCGAAACCGGAGGGATGGCCGCGATCGCGGACAGCGGGGTAACCTGGTGGCAGGCCTTCATCGGCCTGATGCCCGGATCGCTGGGCGAGACCTCGACGCTCGCGATCCTGATCGGCGCGGCCTTCCTGCTCTACACCCGCATCGCCTCGTGGCGGATCATGCTTGGCGTCGTACTCGGGGTGCTCGGTACATCGCTGCTGTTCAATCTGCTCGCAAGCGATGCCCGTCCGATGATGGCAATGCCGTTCCACTGGCACCTGGTCACCGGCGGCCTCGCCTTCGGCCTGGTCTTCATGGCCACCGATCCGGTCTCGGCATCGATGACCAATGCCGGCCGCTGGGTGTTCGGCATCCTGATCGGCTTCATGACCGTGCTGATCCGCGCAATCAACCCGGCCTTTCCGGAAGGCATCATGCTGGCGATCCTGTTCGCCAACCTGTTTGCGCCACTCATCGACTATGTCGTGATCCAGATGAATATCCGACGGAGGGAGCGCCGCCATGTCAGCGCCTGACCAAAAATCCGCCGGCGGCCCGCTGGCGTCCATTCTCGCCCTGCCCAACGACCACCCGAAGAAGACCATCTTCATGGCCTTGGCAGTGTGCCTGTCGTGTTCGATCGTCGTCGCCTCGGCTGCGGTCGGCCTGCGTCCGATGCAGATCGCGAACCAGGAGGCCGACCGGATCCGCAACATCGTCGAGGTCGCCGGCGTACAGCAGCCCGGCCAGACGATCCAGGAAGCGTTCCAGCACGTCGAGGCGGTCCTTATCCGCCTCCGTGACGGCCAGGAGACCGATGCGCTGGACGTGCAGACCTTCAGCATCGAGCGGGCGACGAAGGATCCGCAGATCTCGCGTGCGCTGTCGCGGCCCGAAGATCCTGCGAACATCAAGCGCCTGCCCGACTACATGCCGGTGTACAAGGTTCGCGGCGCCGACGGCGAGATCGAGACCCTGATCCTGCCGGTTCACGGCGCGGGCCTGTGGTCCACGCTGTACGGTTTCCTCGCACTCGAGGGCGACCTGCGCACCGTGCAAGGCCTGAAGTTCTACCAGCATGCGGAAACGCCGGGCCTGGGCGGCGAGGTCGACAACCCGAACTGGCGCGGGCTGTGGCGGGGCAAGGTCGTCTATGACGACCAGTGGCGCCCGACCGTGGAACTCGTCAAGGGCACGGTCGATGCCAGCATGCCCGGCGCCGAACACAAGGTCGATGGCCTGGCCGGCGCCACGCTCACCGCACGCGGGGTGGAGAACCTGATCAACTACTGGCTGGGGGACGACGGCTACGGCCCGTTCATCGCCCGCCTGCGCAACGAGAGGGGCTGAGACATGGCCAGCGATACGAAAAAGCTCGTCACCGAGCCGGTCGCCGACAACAACCCGATCATCCTGCAGGTGCTCGGGATCTGCTCGGCGCTAGCGGTCACCACCAAGATGTCGACCGCGCTGACGATGTGCATCGCCCTGACCTTCGTGCTGTGCGCATCGAACGTGCTGATCAGCCTGATCCGTGCCCACATCCCGTCGAGCATCCGGATCATCGTCCAGATCACGATCATCGCCTCGCTGGTGATCCTGGTCGACCAGTTGCTCAAGGCCTTCGCGTTCGGCCTGTCGAAGGAACTGTCGGTCTTCGTCGGCTTGATCATCACCAACTGCATCGTGCTCGGCCGCGCCGAAGCCTTCGCGCTGAAGAATCCGCCGCTGCCCAGCTTCTGGGACGGCCTGGGCAACGCCCTGGGCTACAGCGTGATCCTGCTCGTCGTCGGCTTCATCCGAGAACTGTTCGGATCGGGCTCGCTGTTCGGCGTCCAGATCTTCGCCCTCGCCCGCGACGGCGGCTGGTACGTGCCCAACGGCATGCTGCTGCTGCCGCCCAGCGCATTCTTCATCATCGGTCTCATCATCTGGGCCGTGCGCAGCTGGAAGCCCGCTCAGGTCGAGAAGCCCGATTTCCAGATCCAGACCGCTCATCGTAGCGAGGTGCAGTAATGGAGAACTATTTCAACCTGTTCATCAGCGCGGTTTTCGTCGAGAACCTCGCGCTCGCGTTCTTTCTCGGGATGTGCACGTTCCTCGCGATCTCGAAGCAGGTCGGCGCGGCGTTCGGGCTCGGGGTAGCCGTGGTCTTCATCCAGACCCTGACGGTCCCGGTGAACCACCTGATCTACTATTACCTGCTGCGTGACGGCGCACTCGCCTGGGCCGGACTGCCGGAAGTGAATCTCAGCTTCCTGGGCCTGATCTGCTATATCGGCGTGATCGCCGCCATGGTCCAGATCCTCGAGATGTTCCTCGACAAGCACGTGCCGGCGCTCTACAACGCGCTGGGGGTCTACATGCCGCTGATCACGGTGAACTGCGCCATCCTCGGGGGAACGCTGTTCATGGTCGAACGCGACTACAACCTCGGCGAGAGCATCACGTACGGGGTCGGCACGGGGGTCGGCTGGGCGCTCGCGATCACCGCACTGGCGGGCATCCGCGAGAAGCTCAAGTACTCCGACATTCCCGCAGGTCTGCAGGGGCTGGGCATCACGTTCATCGCGACCGGACTGATGTCACTGGGCTTCATGGCCTTCTCCGGCATCCAGCTCTGACGCGCAAGAGGGTTTTTCAATGACTGAAATCATTCTCGGAGTCATCTTTTTCGCGGCGATCGTCCTGCTGCTGGTCTTCGTGATCCTGGCGGCACGCTCCAAGCTGGTCGCTTCGGGCAACGTCAAGATCGTCGTCAACAACGAAAAGACAATCGAAGTGCCGACCGGCGGCAAGCTCCTCGGAGCACTGGCTGGTGCGCAACTCTTCGTCGGCTCGGCCTGCGGCGGCGGCGGCACCTGCGCACAGTGTCGCGTCAAGGTGTTCGAGGGCGGCGGTGCGATCCTGCCGACCGAGACCGGCCACATCAACAAGCGCCAGGCGCGCGAAGGCGAGCGCCTCGCCTGCCAGGTCGCGGTCAAGCAGGACATGAAGATCGAAGTCCCGGAAGAAGTGTTCGGCGTCAAGAAGTGGGAGTGCACGGTGCGCTCCAACGACAACGTCGCGACCTTCATCAAGGAACTGGTCCTCGAGCTGCCCGAAGGCGAGCACGTCGATTTCCGCGCCGGCGGCTACATCCAGATCGAGTGCCCGCCGCACGTCGTCGACTTCAAGGATTTCGACATCCAGGAGCGCTTCCGCGAGGACTGGGACCGCTTCAACGTCTGGCAGTACAAGTCGAAGGTCGACGAAGACGTCGTGCGCGCCTACTCGATGGCGAACTATCCCGAGGAGCGCGGAATCATCATGCTCAACGTGCGCATCGCCACCCCACCGCCACGCGCCGAAGGCGTGCCCCCGGGCAAGATGTCGTCCTACATCTTCGGCCTGAAGTCGGGCGACAAGGTGACGATTTCCGGCCCCTTCGGCGAGTTCTTCGCACGCGACACCGACGCCGAGATGGTCTTCATCGGCGGCGGTGCCGGCATGGCGCCGATGCGCTCGCACATCTTCGATCAGCTCCGGCGGATCAAGACCAAGCGCAAGATGTCGTTCTGGTATGGCGCCCGCTCCAGGCGGGAGATGTTCTACGTCGAGGACTTCGACATGCTCGCCGCAGAGAACGACAACTTCCAATGGCACGTCGCCCTGTCCGACCCGCTTCCGGACGACAACTGGACGGGCTACACCGGGTTCATCCACAACGTCCTGTACGAGAACTATCTCAAGGATCACCCGGCGCCGGAAGACTGCGAGTTCTACATGTGCGGCCCCCCGATGATGAACGCGGCCGTGATCCAGATGCTGCTCGACCTCGGCGTGGAACGCGAGAACATCATGCTGGACGACTTCGGCGGTTGATGGAACACCGGCTCTCCTGCGTGTCCAACAGGCAGGAGAGCCCAACAACAGGAGGCACCATGACGATCTTTCTCGTTACCTTCCTCATCATGGGCCTTGCCATTCTCGGCATGGCCGTCGGGGTCATGGCCGGCCGAAAGCCCATCGCCGGCAGCTGTGGCGGCATGGACAAGCTTGGCGTCGAATGCTTCGCCGGTTGCGACAAGCCCTGTCCCAAGCGCCTTGCACGCCTGCACGCAGAAGATCAATAACCATGAAAGGGAAGAAGATGCTCCAGTCTCTCCTCGTAAAGGACTACATGTCCGGCGACCCGCTCGCCTTCTCACCGGAGATGGACGTGCTCGACGCGATCCACAAGTTGCTCCAGCACGAGATGACCGGCGCCCCGGTCATCGACCATCTGGGCAAGGTCGTCGGCTTCCTGTCCGAGAAGGACTGCCTGAAGGTCGCACTGAGCGCTTCGTATCACGAGGAACGCGGCGGACGCGTCAGCGAGTTCATGACCACCGACATCATGACGCTCGAAGGCGATACGACCTTGACCGAAGCGGCCGAGTTGTTCGTTACCCGGCCCTACCGCTGCTACCCGGTCGTCAGCGAGAGCAAGCTCATCGGCCAGCTGTCCCGCCGCAACATCCTCAAGGCGCTCGAAAAGCTCTGGTAGGTTTCGGCACCCCCAGCTCGAAGCACGGCCATCGGCCGTGCTTTTTTTTCGGCTTCCATCGGCCCGTAGTCGATGACCGCACCGCACGGCGTCCTGGCAACCGACGCGAAAGCCGACACGACTCGATCGCGCGACTTTGCGCTAGAATTGTCGATCCGGAGTCTTGCTCCGGATCGCCCCCCATTCCAAACACCGCTGGAGAGTTCCGACATGTCCATGGCTGACCGCGACGGTTTCATCTGGTACGACGGCAAGCTTGTGCCGTGGCGCGATGCGACCACCCACGTGCTCACGCATTCCCTGCACTACGGCGTTGCGGTGTTCGAAGGGGTACGGGCTTATCGGACCGACAGGGGAACCGCGATCTTCCGCCTTGCCGAGCACACCCAGCGGCTTCTCAACTCGGGCAAGATCTACCACATGGACATCCCCTATTCGAAGGACGTCCTGATGGAGGCCCAGCTCGAAGTCGTGCGCGCGAACAAGCTCGAATCCTGCTATCTGCGCCCGATCGCCTTCTACGGCTCGGAGAAGATGGGGATTTCGACCCGCGGCTCGACGATCCACGTAGCAGTCGCCGCCTGGCCCTGGGGCGCCTATCTGGGCGAGGAAGGCTTGGAGAAGGGGATTCGCGTCAAGACTTCGTCGTACGCCCGGCACCATGTGAACGTGACGATGCCGCGCGCGAAGGTCGCCAGCACCTACGCGAACTCGATCCTCGCGAACCTCGAAGTCACCCAGGAAGGCTACGACGAGGCACTGCTGCTCGACACCCAGGGTTTCGTCGCCGAGGGCGCCGGAGAGAATCTCTTCGTCATCAAGGACGGCAAGATCTATGAACCCGAGATCGCTTCGGCGCTGACCGGGATCACGCGCGACTCGGTCATCACCATCGCCCGCGAGTTCGGGCTGGAAGTCCAGGCCAAGCGTCTCACGCGCGACGACATCTACATCGCCGACGAGGCCTTCTTCACCGGAACCGCCGCCGAGGTCACCCCGATTCGCGAGCTCGACAACCGCAGGATCGGCGAAGGCCGACGCGGACCGATTACCGAGAAGATCCAGTCGCGCTTCTTCGATGTCGTCAATGGCCGTGCCCCGGAATACGAGCACTGGCTGTCTCGCGTCTGAGGGGCCTGCGATGACCGATACGACCGAAGCGACCCGACCCGTCGAGGTAGGCGCCAACGACCTTCCTCTGGCCTGTCCGCGTCCCGATGCCCCCCTGTGGGCACGGCATCCGCGCGTCTATCTCGACGTCCTCAGGACGGGCGAAGCGGTTTGTCCGTACTGCAGTGCACACTACGTCTTCGCGGGCGAAGCGCCCAAGGGACATCACTGACCGGGATTGCCCTCAATGCGGGCAATCCCGGTCGCAACACACCCGAACGAACGTGAAGAAGCCGTTATTCAGTTCTGCCGCCGAGGTCGAAGCGGCCTTCTATGAGGCGCTCGCGCGCTCCGACCTGGACGCGATGATGGCAGTATGGGCCGAGGACGAGGAAGTCGTCTGCATCCATCCGGAAGGTCCGCGCCAGGTGGGACTGGCGGCCGTACGCGAATCCTGGCGGCAGCTGTTTGCCGGCGGAATTCGCCTCGTCGTGCGCACCTCGCATCAGGTCGTCAGCTCCAGCATGCTGCTGACCGTGCACAACGTCGTCGAACATGTCGCGGTCGAGGGCGACGACCGGCTGCATTCGCCGATGATCGCCACCAACGCCTATATGCGCGGCCCGCTCGGATGGCGCATGGTCATGCATCACGGTTCGACCATGCCGGAGATTCCGGATCTTTCCGGACAAGACCTTCGCCGCGTCGTGCATTGACCGATGCCTCGCCCGCCTCCGTTCGGTTCTCCGTGGTGGCTCCCGGGCGGACATGCCCAGACGATCTACCCATTGAGCCGCAAGGGAACCGTTCCGGCCTATCGGCGGGAGCGCATCGACACGCCCGACGGTGACTTTCTCGACTTCGACTGGTTGTCGGAAGCATCCGCCGACGCCCCGCTCGTCGTCCTGCTCCACGGTCTCGAAGGTTCCAGCCGCTCGCACTATGCGCGCAGCCTCATGCACGCAGTTCGATCGCTCGGTTGGCGCGGCGTGGTCCCGCACTTCAGGGGCTGCTCGGGCGAGCCGAACCGGCTGGCTCGCGCCTATCACTCCGGCGACAGCCCGGAAATCGACTGGATTCTCCGTTTCCTCGCCACACGGACCGGACAGGCCCCGCTGTTCGCCGTCGGCGTTTCGCTCGGTGGCAACGCCCTGCTCAAGTGGCTCGGCGAGCACGAAGCAGGCTGCCGGAACGTCATCGCGGCCGCTGCCGCCGTCTGCCCGCCACTGGACCTGGCGATTTCAGGGCGAGCCCTCGGGTGCGGCTTCAATCGTGCCTACACCCGACACTTTCTGGTCACCTTGAAGCGCAAGGCGCTCGAGAAATCGGACCGCCATCCCGGATTGTTCGATCCGCAACGTATCCGCTCCGCCCGCAGCCTGTACGACTTCGACGACGTCTACACCGGACCGGTGCATGGCTTTGCGGGGGTGGAGGATTACTGGATCCGGGCATCGAGCAAACCGTGGCTGCGGAGCATCCGCACGCCCACGCTGCTCGTGAGCGCAGCCAACGACCCCTTCGTCCCCGCTGCGGCATTGCCCGGACCCCGTGAGCTGTCGCCCGACGTCACGTTCGAATGTACCGCCACGGGGGGGCATGTCGGCTTCCTGCGTGGTCCCTGGCCCGGGCACATTGGCTGGCTGCCGCAGCGCCTGCTGGCCCACTTCGAAGCATTCCGATAGTCCCGACCCTCGCGCGTTTGCGGTACCCTGACGACGCCCATTTCGCATCACGACGACTTTGCATATGAACCCGAACCCCTACTCGCCACCGGCACCCGAGATCTTCAAGGCCTATGACATCCGCGGCATCGTCGATCATACGCTGACCGTCGATTCGGTACGCGCGATCGGTCACGCGCTCGGCACGGAGGCGCGCCAGCGCGGACAGACCGAGATCGCCATCGGACGGGACGGCCGCCATTCGGGCCCTGCCCTGGCCACCGCACTCTCCGACGGCATTCGATCCGCGGGCATGAACGTCGTCGACATCGGATGCGTCCCGACACCACTGACCTATTTTGCCGCCCACCACCTGGGTACCGCTTCGTGTGTGAGCGTGACCGGCAGCCACAATCCACCCGACTACAACGGACTCAAGATGGTGCTGGGTCAGCAGACCTTGCACACGACGATGATCCAGGACCTGCGCCGGCGCATCGTGGACGGCGACCTGTTCCACGGACAGGGGACGCTGCGCCGGGCCGACGTGGTCGAAGCCTATGTGGACCGCATCGTGTCCGACGTCCGGCTGGCTCGACCAATGAAGATCGCGATCGACTGCGGCAATGGCGTCGCCGGCGTCGTCGCGCCGGAGCTTTTCCGCCGGCTGGGATGCGAGTCGACCGAACTGTTCTGCGAAGTCGACGGAAACTTTCCAAACCACCATCCCGACCCGTCGAAGCCCGACAATCTTCGGGACCTCATTCGCGCCGTCCAGTCCGGAGAGGCGGAGATCGGGCTCGCCTTCGACGGCGACGGCGATCGCCTCGGTGTCGTCACCCGCAGCGGCCACATCATCTATCCCGACCGCCAGCTGATGCTTTTCGCGGCCGACGTCCTGTCGCGCGTCCCCGGCGGCGAGATCATCTACGACGTCAAATGCACCCGCAACCTGGCCACCTGGATACGGGACCATGGGGGGATACCGACGATGTGGAAGACCGGCCACGCGCTGGTCAAGACACGGCTTGCGGAAACCGGTGCACCGCTGGCCGGCGAGATGAGCGGTCACATGTTCTTCAAGGAACGCTGGTACGGGTTCGACGACGGCCTGTACGCGGCTGCGCGCCTGCTCGAGATCCTGTCGCGCCACGCCGATCCGTGCACCGTCCTCGAAAGCCTGCCGGACGCGGTCAGCACCCCGGAACTCAATCTCGCGATGGAAGAAGGCGAACCCTTCGAACTGGTACGGCGCCTGCAGGCGCATCCGCGCTTCACCGACGCGCGCGACATCGTCACGATCGACGGCGTTCGTGTCGAATACGCGGACGGCTTCGGTCTGGCCCGCGCATCGAACACCACGCCCGTCGTCGTACTGCGCTTCGAAGCCGACAACCGGGACGCCCTGGCGCGTATCGAGAACGACTTCCGCAACGCGATCGCTGCGGTCTGGCCGGGACTGGAACTGCCGTTCTGAACGGATCGAGCGTACGCCCCGACCGGAAGCCGAGAACCTCCTCCCACACCCGGAAGGGACGCTCCAGGGTCTTCGGGGAAGAGCGATGTGCGGGTCGAGACGTGACTACAAGCGCTCGATGACCGCCTTCATCTTGTCGCGCACCTGGCCAGCGATCTCCTGAAGGCGCGGGTTATCCACCGCAGCCATCGAAGCGACCGGATCGATGGCGGAGACTTCGACCGCGCCGTCATCGTACTGCTGGACGATGACGTTGCACGGGAGCATCGTGCCGATATGCGCCTCGGCCTGCAGGGCCTGATGGGCAAGGCCGGGATTGCACGCACCGAGAATCCGGTACTTGCGGAAATCGACATCGATCTTCTTCTTCAGGGTGTCGGTTACGTCGATCTGGGTGAGGATGCCGAAGCCCTCCTCCTTGAGCTGCTGCGTGACCTTGTCGATGGCCTCGTCGAAAGACAGATCGCAACGCTTGCTGAAGTGATAACTCATGTCCCGTCTCCGTTGTGTGTCGCCCCGGCCTTCGCGCCGGAGCCTGTGATCGGCTCCCGGATCAAAGCCGCTCTTCGACCCAGGGCTTCACGCTTGCCAGCGCATCGGGCAGGCGGCTCGCATCGGTTCCACCCGCCTGCGCCATGTCGGGGCGGCCACCGCCCTTGCCCCCGACCTGTGCGGCCACCATGTTGACCACGTCGCCGGCCCGCACCTTTGCGGTCAGGTCCGCGGTCACCCCGGCGATCAGGCTGATCTTGCCATCGGCCACCGAGGCAAGCACGATCACGGCCGATCCGAGCTTGTCCTTGAGGCGGTCCACCGACTCGCGCAAGGTCGACACGTCGGCCCCATCGAGCGTCGTCGCAAGCACCTTGCTGCCGGAAACCTCGATGGCTCCCGCCGCGATGTCGGCCCCCTGGTTGGCAGCCAGCTTCGATTTCAGGCGCTGCAGTTCCTTTTCCAGCGCACGGGCGTTGTCGAGGATCGCAGCCACCCGCTCGGCGACTTCGTCGGGCTGTACCTTGAGCAGGGCCGACATACCCTGCACGCGTCGCTCCTGCTCCTGCACGTAGCGCAGCGCATTGGCACCGGTAATCGCTTCGACGCGACGAACGCCCGCCGCGATGCCGCCTTCCGCAACGACCTTGAACAAGCCGATGTCCCCGGTGCGCGCCACGTGCGTGCCGCCGCACAATTCGGTCGACGAACCGATCGACAGCACGCGGACCTCGTCGCCGTACTTCTCGCCGAAGAGCATCATCGCGCCGGTCGCACGCGCATCGTCGAGCGACATGATCCGGGCGCATGTCTCCGCGTTGGCGAGGATCTCGGCATTGACGAGTTCTTCGACCTCGCGGATCTCCTCGGCACTCATCGGCGCGTTGTGGGTGAAGTCGAAGCGGGTCTTCTCGGGGTCGACGAGCGAACCCTTCTGCTGCACGTGAGCGCCGAGCACCTCGCGCAGGGCCTTGTGCATCAGATGCGTGACCGAATGGTTGCGCGCGGTTGCGGCGCGGGCGGCGGTGTCGACACGGGCGCTGACCTCCTGGCCCACCGACAGCGTACCGGTACGCACCACGCCGTGGTGCCCGTGCACCGCCGCCTGGACCTTCTGCGTATCCTCGACGGCGAAGATCCCGGCGCTTCCGCGCAGCTCGCCCCGATCACCGACCTGCCCGCCCGACTCCGCGTAGAACGGCGTCTGGTCGAGCACGACCACGCCGAACTCGCCCTCGGCCAGTTCATCGACGGCGCTGCCATCCTTGTACAGGGCGAGAACGCATCCACGGGTCTCGAGCCCGTCGTAGCCCTCGAAGACCGTTTCCGGCCCTTCGTACTCGAGCGCCGCCGCCATCCGGAACTTTCCGGCTGCCCGCGCCTGCTCGCGCTGGCGGGCCATGGCGGCATCGAAGGCGTCCGCATCGACACCGAAGCCACGCTCACGGCAGACGTCCGCCGTCAGATCGAGCGGAAAACCGAAGGTATCGTGCAGCTTGAACGCGGTCTCGCCGTCGAACACCTTCACGCCGTCCTCGACCATGCGCCCGAGTTCGGATTCGAGGATCTCCATGCCATTCTGGATCGTCGCGAAGAAACGCTCCTCTTCCTGCCGCAGCACCGCCGACACGCGCGACTTGTTCTCGCGCAGGTCGGGGTAGGCTTCACCCATTTCGGCCGCCAGGTCGGCGACGAGACGGTGGAAGAACGGTGCTCGCACGCCAAGCTTCCAGCCGTGGCGGATCGCACGGCGGATAATGCGTCTCAGGACGTAGCCACGCCCTTCGTTGCCCGGGATGACCCCGTCCGAGATCAGGAAGGAACAGGCACGGATGTGATCGGCCAGCACCTTGAGGCTGGGGCTCGCCAGGTCGGTGCATCCGGTTTCACGCGCCGCGGCGGCGATCAGGTTCCGGAACAGGTCGATCTCGTAGTTCGAGTGCACACCCTGCAGCACCGCGGCGACCCGCTCCAGGCCCATGCCCGTGTCGACGCTGGGCTTGGGCAGCGGATGCATGGCGCCCTGGTCGTCGCGGTTGAACTGCATGAACACGACGTTCCAGATCTCGATGTAGCGGTCGCCGTCTTCTTCCGGGCTCCCCGGGGGGCCTCCCCAGATCTCGGGGCCATGATCGTAGAACACTTCGGTGCAGGGGCCGCAGGGGCCGGTGTCGCCCATCATCCAGAAATTGTCCGACGCGTAGCGGGCCCCCTTGTTGTCCCCGATCCGTACGACCCGTTCGGCCGGAACCCCCATCTCCTGCGTCCAGATGGCGTACGCTTCGTCATCCTCGGCATAGACGGTCACCCACAGCCTGTCGGCCGGGAGCCCATACACCCGGGTAAGCAACTCCCACGCATAGGAAATCGCCTCGCGCTTGAAGTAGTCCCCGAAGGAAAAGTTGCCGAGCATCTCGAAGAACGTGTGATGCCGCGCCGTATAGCCGACGTTCTCGAGGTCGTTGTGCTTGCCGCCCGCGCGGACGCACTTCTGGGCCGTCGCCGCCCGCGTGTAGGGACGCTTGTCGAAGCCGAGGAAGACGTCCTTGAACTGGTTCATCCCGGCATTGGTAAACAGCAGCGTGGGGTCTTCGTGCGGCACGAGCGAACTGGACGCCACGGCCTGGTGGCCCTTGGACTCGAAGAACTTCAGGAATTGCTGTCGGATCTCTGCACTTTTCATGGCGACCGGTATCGGATTGGGCTTGGAACCGCGAAGCTGCGGGGGAATTGTCGAGTTTAACGTGAAATGATGCGGAGGTAGGAGACGCAAGCGCTCGGAAGGCGCCGTCGCCGTCGCGGCACAGGGTGCAGTCCTCGACGGCGCATCGCCTATAATCGCTTTCACGACCTACGGAGGCAAAAGAGATGGGGCACCGACTCTCCAAGATCTACACGCGCACCGGCGATGCCGGCACCACCGGACTGGGCGACGGCAAGCGGGTCTCCAAGGACAGCCTTCGCATCCATTCCCTGGGAGAAGTCGACGAACTCAACGCGGTCATCGGACTGCTCCTGTGCGAATCCCTGCCGGACGACGTTCGCACGCTGCTCACCGACATCCAGAACGACCTGTTCGACCTCGGCGGGGAAGTGTGCATTCCCGGCATGAGCATGATCACCGAGCGCCAGGTCGACGGGCTCGAGCGGGAACTGGACCGCCTCAACGCACCGCTCCCTCCCCTGAAGGAGTTCATTCTCCCCGGCGGTACCCGGCCTGCGGCACTCGCCCACCATGCCCGCACGGTCTGCCGTCGGGCGGAGCGCATGCTCGTCGCCCTCGCGAAGGACGAAGCGGTCAACGACGGGCCGCGTCAGTATCTCAACCGCCTGTCGGACCTGCTCTTCGTGTTGGGCCGTGCGCTCAACCGGGCCGGCGGGCGCGGGGACGTGCTGTGGCAAAAGGGAAAGAACGCCTGAAGACGGCGCATGCGGCCGATCGGGCCGTTCACGCCGCTGTACGGACAATCCACAATAGCCGCACCGTGGACCAGCGACTAATCTGTATGTTGAGCCGTCAGTAGCCTCGAGGCGGAATGGACGGAAAGGAACGCATACGGAGGGGGTACGGGAACCACCGGCCTCCGACGGCGCGGATCGCAGAGTCCGGCCTTTCCATCGTCCGCCCTGAAGTCGCTCCGCCGAAGAGGTCGCTGGGCCATCGCACCTTTGTTTCGCACGAACCCTCGTGCGATCCAGGTACATCACTTGACCAGGAGACAAGTATGAAAGGTATCGTCAAAACGATCGCAGCACTCATGACCGGTGCGGCACTCGTCACTGCGGGCGCCTCGTTCGCACAGGACCGCAGCGGCTGGCCGCGCGACCTCACGGTTGGCACCGCCAGCCAGGGGGGGGTCTATTTCGTCTATGGCAACGGCCTGGCCGGCTATATCGGTGAATCCCTTGGCATCAACGCGAGCGGAGAAGTGACCGGCGGACCGGTGCAGAACGTGACCCTGGTGCAGATGAAGGAACACGACATCGGTCTGGTGACGATGGGTCCGATGTACGAAGCTTGGACTGGCAAGAGCGAACTGGCACCCGGACTGCCGCATACCGACGTGCGCGCGCTGTTCCCGATGTACGAAACCCCGTTCCAGTGCGTCGCAATGCGTGCTTCCGGCATCAACTCCGTTGGCGATATCGCCGGCAAGCGTGTCAGCGTCGGTCCTGCCGGCGGCACCCCGGGCACCTACTGGCCGCGCTTCTTCGACAGCCTCGGTGTCAACGCCCGCGTGTCGAACAGCGGTGCCGCAGACGCGGCCAGCCAGCTCAAGGACGGCCTGATCGACGCCTTCTGCTTCGCCGCCGGCCTGCCGATCGGCGCCTTCTCGCAGCTGGCCGCCGAAGCCGACGTCGTGACCTTCGCCTTCAGCGATGCCGAGCACGCGAAGATCCTCGAGGCCTTCCCGGAAGTGTCCAGCTTCACCATTCCGGCCGGCACCTACACCGTGCAGACGAACGACCAGAACTCGGTCGCGATGTGGAACTTCGCGGTTGCCCACAAGGACATGCCGGCGAGCCTGGCCTACGAGGTCACCAAGCTGGTGATGGAGAACAATGACCGCATGGTCCAGATCCACGCCGCCGCACGTGCGACGCTGATCGAGAACGTCGGCAACAACGGCTTCCTGCCGTTCCACGAAGGCGCCGTCCGTTACTACGGGGAAAAGGGCGTGGACATCCCGGCCAACCTCAGGGACTGAGCGTCACCCACCCCTGAAACCGATGGGCCAGAGACTGCCGCGACACGGGCGCTCTGGCCCTTCTTGTCAGTACATCGAGAACAGCACCGGGAGGCATCCCAAATGACCAGCCAATCGCCCCAAGAGGCGACAACCGCCGACAGTGGCAACGACTTCGAAATCCGCGACAAGGAGAACATCGCCGCCGGCGTCGATGCCGAGGTCGTCGTTTCCAACCAGCGGGTGTTCACCGGCAAGCTCGGCCTGCTCTTCGCCGCGGCCTGCGTCGTCTACACCGCGTTTCATGTCGGGGTGATGAACCTCTACCCGCTCGAGACCTGGATCTATCGCCTGATCCACGTTTCCGGCGGTCTGGCGCTCGGTTTCATCTTCTTCTCGGCTCGGGCTTTCCCGGCCGAATCCGGCGGCAAGCAGTCCGCCACGCCGCTCGAATGGATTCTTCTGCTTCCTGCCGCGGTTCTCATCTTCACCGCGTTGGGTCAGATCATCTTTGCCATCGCCACCGGCGACCTCGTGCGCACCGGTGCGCCGAAGGACAAGCTGTTGACGACCTACGGCTACCCCATCATCGCCGGTACGGCGCTGGCATTGCTCGCCTCCTGGACCTCGCCGGTACGCAACCGAGGCAAGATCGCCCTGCCCGACGTGCTGCTGGCCGTCGCCGCCATCACGGTTGGCGCGTACATCATCTCCCACGCGGAATTCCTGCGTATCCGCGCACAGGTCTTTCCCCATATCAACGACATGTACGCCTCGATCGCAGGCATCCTGCTGATTCTGGAATTGACCCGCCGCCTTGCGGGCCTGGCGCTGGTCATCATCGTCGCGATCTTCATCGCCTACGGCTTCGTCGGCCCGTGGCTGCCCGGCGTACTCGAGCACCGCGGCTACGCCCCGCAGCGCTTCTTCGCCTTCCTGTATACCGACAATGGCGTGCTCGGCCCGACGACGGCCATCTCCTCGACCTACATCATCCTGTTCATCACGTTCGCAGCCTTCCTGCAGGCGAGCCGCGTCGGCGAATACTTCGTAAACTTCGCCTTCGCCGCGGCCGGCGGCGCACGGGGCGGCCCGGCCAAGGTCGCGGTGTTCTCGTCCGCCCTGATGGGCACGATCAACGGCACCTCGGCGGGCAACGTGGTGTCGACCGGTTCGCTGACGATCCCGCTGATGAAGCGCGTGGGCTACAAACCGCAAACCTCGGCCTCGATCGAAGCTGCCGCTTCGTCGGGCGGACAGATCCTGCCGCCGATCATGGGTGCCGGCGCCTTCATCATGGCCGAGATCACCGGCATCGCCTACGCCGATATCGTGATTGCGGCCATCATCCCTGCGGCGCTGTACTTCCTTTCGATCTATTTCATGGTCGACAAGGAAGCGCTGAAGAAGGGCATGCGCGGCCTGCCCCGCAACGAATTGCCCGAGTTCGCCAAGCTCGCGCGCCAGGCCTTCCTGTTCATCCCGATCTTCACCCTGATCGGCGCCTTGTTCATGGGCTACTCGGTCATTCGCGCCGGTACGTTGGCGATGGCCGCCGCTGCCGTCGTGAGCTGGTTCACGCCCTTCCGCATGGGCCCGAAGCAGATTCTGTACGCCTTCGAGATCGCGGCACGGATGTCACTGCAACTGGTGGCGGTGTGCGCCGCCGCCGGTGTGATCGTCGGCGTCATCGCACTCACCGGCATCGGCACCCGCTTCTCGTCGATGCTGCTCGGACTGGCCGGCCAGAGCCAGCTCATCGCGCTGTTCTTCGCGATGTGCGTATCGATCATCCTCGGGATGGGCATGCCGACCACGGCCGCTTACGCGGTGGCCGCCAGCGTCATCGCCCCGGGCCTGATCCAACTGGGGATCGAGCCGCTGACCGCGCACTTCTTCATCTTCTACTACGCAGTCATGTCGGCGATCACCCCACCGGTTGCGTTGGCCGCCTATGCCGGTGCCGCGATTGCGCAATCGGATCCGATGAAGACCAGTGTCGAAAGCTTCAAGATTGGCCTAGCCGCCTTCGTCGTGCCATTCATGTTCTTCTATGCATCTCCGCTGCTGATGCAGGGCGAATGGCACCAGAACCTTCATGCCTTCGTAACGGCCGCCTTCGGCATCTACCTGCTGGCCTCGGGGATTCAAGGCTGGTTCTTCGGCAACGTCGGCAACGTGCTGCGCATCGTGCTCGTCATTGCCGCACTGGCAATGATCGCGGGCGGCCTGATGTCGGACATCATCGGTCTGGGTGCGGCGGCGCTGGTGTTCGTGATCCAGAGGAAGTTCATCAACCCCAGGAACGTCGCGCGCGGCCTGGATTGAACCTAACGGCAACCGTAGCGGGTGCCGGCTCGCGCCGACACCCGCTGCAAGGCAAGGAGAGCATTACATGTACCGACACGTATTCGTCGCGATCGACGACAGCGATACGTCACGCAAGGCCCTGGAAGAGGCAATCACGGTCGCCCGGGTCCACAGCGCGACGCTGGAGATCGCCCATGCCGTCGACGAACAACTCGTCCATGTATTTCACGCCGGCGGCGTCACCACGACGAGCACGAACCAACTCAAGCACGCCCTGGTCAGCAGTGGAGAGGACGTTCTTTCGCGTGCGCTCGAACAGGCCCGGGCCGCCGGCATACAGGCCCGCACCCATCTGCTCAAGGGCCACGGCGAGCACACCGACGACCTGATCGCCGGGGCCGTACACGATTCGGGTGCGGATCTGCTCGTGGTCGGATCGCATGGCCGGCGCGGTGTTCGCCGTCTGCTGCTCGGCAGCGTGGCCGAAAATCTCGTCCGCAAGGTCGGCGTGTCGGTCCTCATCGTCCGGGGTCATCACGAAGATGCCGAACCCCGAACCGGTATCTGACCGGGGAGCACTTCCCCGGCGCTGAACCGCCTATTCGAGTGTCGCCGCCCGCGCGACACGACGATTGCGAACCCCCTCGGCCAGCATCTCGAGCACGCCGAGGGTGTCCTCCCAACTGATGCATGCGTCGGTAATGCTCTTGCCGTACTCGAGTTCCTTGCCCGGCACGAGGTCCTGACGCCCTTCCTTGAGGTGGGACTCGACCATCACGCCGATGATCCGGTCCTCGCCCGCTCCAAGCTGGTTCGCCACGTCCTGCGCCACCTCGATCTGCAAACGATGCTGCTTGCGGCTGTTGGCGTGCGAACAGTCGATCATGACCTTGGCGGGGACCCCCGAAGTCGCGAGGTCATTGCACGCCGCATCGATGCTTGCCGCATCGAAGTTCGTGGTCTTGCCGCCGCGCAGGATGACATGGCAGTCCTCGTTGCCACGGGTCGACACGATCGCCGAATGGCCGGCCTTGGTGACCGACAGGAAGTGATGGGGTGACTGGGCGGCCTTGATCGCATCGACCGCGATCCGGACGTTGCCGTCCGTCCCGTTCTTGAACCCGACCGGGCAGGACAAGCCCGAGGCGAGTTCGCGATGCACCTGGCTTTCCGTCGTCCGCGCACCGATCGCGCCCCAGGAGATCAGGTCGGCGATGTACTGCGGCGTGATCATGTCGAGGAACTCCGTTCCCGCAGCGAGCCCCAGTTCGTTGATTTCCCACAGCAGCTTGCGCGCCAGGCGAACGCCTTCGTTGATCTGGAAGCTGTTGTCCAGGTAGGGGTCGTTGATCAGCCCCTTCCAGCCGACGGTCGTGCGCGGCTTCTCGAAATAGACCCGCATGACGATGAGCAGATCGTCCTGCAGCCGGTCGGCTTCGCCCTTGAGGCGGCGAGCGTACTCCAGTGCCGCATCCGCGTCGTGGATCGAGCAGGGCCCGACGATCACGAGCAGGCGGTCGTCGGCGCCGAACAGGATCCGGTGGATCGCCTGGCGGGTATGGAATGCGACTTCGGCCGCCTTCGGCGTCGCGGGAAACTCGCGCAGCACATGGGCGGGAGGAATCAGTTCCTTGATTTCCTGGATCCGGACATCGTCGATATGGATCTTTACCGAAGCGGACATGCTGGAGACACTCATGTAAACGAAGGAGAAGCGCTCGATTCTACTCCGCCTGCACGCGGAGTGCGTGCTTGGGACGGAACACCTTGATGACCGAAGCATCGGCCTCGATATAGGGCCCTCCCACGAGATCGATGCAATAGGGGATGGCCGCGAATACGCCAACATGCTTCACGCTCCCGTCCGAATCGCGCACACCCTCCAGCGTCTCGCGGATCGACTTCGGCTGACCCGGCAGATTCACGATCAGGCACTGCCCCCGGATCACGGCGACCTGGCGGGACAGGATCGCCGTCGGCACGAAATTCAGGCTGATGCGGCGCATCTCCTCGCCGAACCCGGGCATTTCCTTGTCGCCCACGGCGAGCGTGGCCTCGGGTGTGACGTCACGTGGCGCCGGACCGGTTCCGCCCGTCGTGAGGATGAGCGAACACCCGCTATCGACGAGTTCGACCAGGGTGCGCTCGATCATCGCGCGTTCGTCCGGAATCAACCGGCACTCGGCCTCCCAGGGAGACGTCAGCGCACCGGTCAGCCAGTCCTTCAGGGCCGGTATGCCCTGGTCTTCGTACGTTCCGTCGGAGGCCCGGTCGCTGATCGAGACCAGGCCGATTCTTGCGTGTTCGCCCATCATTCTCCTTGCTCCATCGATTGCGGACCGTGGTCGGTCGCGCCGGTGTCGAGTTCGCGCAGCATGCGAAACAGCTCCCGGTACGCACGCGGGGGCTTGCCCAGTTCCCGCTCGCGCAGCGCATTGCGCCGAAGTGCCCGAAGATGCTGCAGATCGGCGCCCGGCCAGTCCCGCGCAATCGTCCCGAGCACAGATTCGTCCTCGAGAAAGCGCTCGCGCAAGCGCTCGAGCCGGTGCATGCGCGCGGTCTCGATTCGCGAGGCGCCGCTGAATTCTTCCAGGCGTGCCTGGATCGGCTCGGGATCGACCGATCGCATCAGGCGTCCGATGAACTGCATCTGCCTTCGGCGCGCTCCGTGGGCGGTGATGCGGCGAGCCTCGCGGACCGCATCCCGGACCGCATCCGGCAGCGGCACCCGCGCGAGCCGTTCGGGCGACAACGCCACCAGCTGCTCGCCCAGATCCTGCAGGGCGTGCATCGCACGCTTGCGGCTGCTCTTGCTCGGACGCTCGAAGTCCTCCTCGTCGTCGGGAAGCTGCGGATCGGATGCGCGGTCAATCATCGGACGTGTCGGTTTCGGGATCGGGGTAAGATTATAGCCTTTGCACCGAGCGACCTTCCCATGTCCGACCAAGGCTTTTCCTTCACGACCGACACCCTGCGCCAGATCGCCGCCGATGTGCTCGATCACGCCCGCATGCGCGGCGCGACCGCGTGCGAAACCGAGGTCTCGGAAGGGTTCGGCCAGACCGCAAGCGTGCGCCGCGACGAGGTCGACACCATCGAGTACAACCGGGACAAGGGCGTTGGCGTCACCGTCTACCTCGGTCAGCAGCGCGGCCATGCGAGCACTTCCGACTTCTCGCCCGACGCGCTCAGGGCGGCCGTGGATGCCGCCGTCTCGATCGCCCGCTTCACCGCGCCCGACCCGTGCGCCGGGCTCGCCGACGAAGCGCTGCTGGCACGCGACATTCCCGATCTCGATCTGCACCATCCCTGGCGCCTCGGCGTCGAAGAGGCCATCGCCCTGGCCCGCGAGTGCGAGCGCGCAGCCTACGCCGTCGACCCCCGGATCACGAACTCCGAAGGCGCGAGCGTTTCCAGCCAGGAGTCGCATTTCATCGCGGCGAACAGCGCCGGTTTCATCGGCGGATACGCCAGTTCCCGGCATTCGATGTCGTGCTCGGTCATCGCCGGGGAGGGCGACGGGATGCAGCGCGAATACTGGTACGACTCGCGACGCGATGCTTCCGAACTGACGGGTGCCGCGGAGATCGGCCGGCTCGCCGGCGAGCGTGCACTGGCCCGGCTGGGCGCACGGCAGGTCCCGACCGGCGAAGTCCCGGTGCTGTTCGAGGCGCCGGTGGCCGTCTCCCTGATCGGCAGCTTCGTCCATGCCGTGAGCGGCGGCGCCTTGTATCGCAAGTCATCCTTCCTGCTCGACAGCCTCGGGCAGCAGATCTTCTCGCCCGTCGTCACGATCCTCGAACGTCCCCATATCCGGAAGTCCTTCGGCGCCACGCCATTCGATGCCGAAGGCGTCGCCACCCGCGACCGTGACGTGGTCGTCGACGGCATCCTCCAGGGGTATTTCCTCTCGAGCTACTCGGGTCGCAAGCTCGGCATGCCGACCACCGGCAATGCAGGCGGCTCGCACCAGCTCGTCGTGCAACCCGGCACACTGGATCTCGAGGGCCTGATCCGGCAAATGGGCCGTGGGCTGGTCGTCACCGAAATGCTGGGCCAGGGCATCAACTACGTGACCGGTGACTATTCGCGCGGTGCGGCCGGGTTCTGGGTCGAGAACGGGGAGGTCGTCCATCCGGTCGAAGAGATCACCATCGCCGGTAATCTTCGCGACATGTTCCGCGGCATCGTCGCCGTCGGGAACGATGCCCTGCCGCGCGGAGCCAAGCACTGCGGATCGCTGCTCATCGACCGGATGACTGTGGCCGGAAGCTGAGCCGGACAAGGGCAGGGGCCCGAGCCGAACAACCAATGGCAGGTGTTAGGGTTTTCCGCGGTATGCAGTCCACACGAACACCCTATAATTTTGGCGCAGCAATCCCCACATGCATTAGACCGAAAACAAAGGAGAGAGTCGTGGAACGTCGCAAATTTCTGAAGAGCGCTGGTCTGGCCGGTGTACTGGCCTCCGGCACCGCCCCAGCCGTGGTGATGGCCCAGGAGAACATCCGCTGGCGCCTCGCATCCAGCTTTCCGAAGGTGCTCGACAGCATCTATGGCACTGCAGAGTACTTCGCGAAGAACGTCACCGAGGCGACCGACGGCAAGTTCGAGATCTCGGTGCATGCAGCCGGCGAGCTGGTACCGGCCTTCGGCGTGGCCGACGCAGTCGAACAAGGCACCATCGAATGCGCGCATACCGCCTCGTACTATTTTTTCGGGAAGGACGAGACCTTCGCGATCGACACCGCCATCCCCTTCGGGATGAACTCGCGCATCCAAAATGCATGGATGTACGACGGCAACGGCCTCGAGTTGACACGCGAATTCTTTGCCCAGTACAACATCATCAACTTCCCGATGGGCAACACCGGCGCGCAGATGGGCGGCTTTTTCCGTAAGGAGATCAATTCGGTAGCCGATCTCAGCGGCCTCAAGTTCCGAATGGGCGGCTTCGGGGGGCGCGTACTCGCCAAGCTCGGCGTCGTGCCGCAGAATATCCCTGGCGGAGAGATCTATCAGGCGCTGGAACGCGGAACCATCGACGCCGTCGAGTGGGTCGGCCCCTACGACGACCTGAAGTTCGGATTTCACAAGGTCGCGCCGAACTACTACTATCCGGCGCCGTGGGAAGGCGGTGCGCAATTGTCGCTGTACATCAACGACAAGGCTTACAACGCCCTGTCGCCGCAGTACCAGTCGATCATCCGCCAAGCCTCCTCGGATGCACACGTGCGCATGCAGGCGATCTACGACTCGCGCAACCCGAATGCATTGCGGCAGCTGATTGCCGAAGGCGTCAAGCTGCACCGCTTCTCGCGCGACATCATGGACGCGATGTTCAAGGCCCGCAACGAAGTCTACGCCGAGCTGATGGAAAAGAACCCCAACTGGCGCAAGATCTACCCGGACTACGAGCGCTTCCTGCGCGACTCGAACCAGTGGTTCAACCTCTCCGAGAATTCCTACTCCGCCTACATGGGGGCGCAGCAGCTCTGAAGCCTGACCTGATGCTCGACGATCGCCGCCCACGCGCCACGCGTGGGCGGTCGATTTCCAGGATCCGCGAAACGATGCGCACCACCCGTGGTCACGAGTCTCCCCGGCAGGGAATCCCTCCATGTCCCTCCTCCTGAAGTTTTCGCGGCTGATCGACGCTTTCAGCCATCTTGTCGGCAAGACCCTGATCTGGCTGATTCTCGCCGCAACGCTGATCAGCGCGGCGAACGCGATCACGCGCAAGGCCTTCAATATCGGCTCCAATGCGTATCTGGAGATCCAGTGGTATCTCTATGCGGCGGTCTTCCTTCTCGGCGCCGGCGCCGTCTTCATGCAGAACGCCCATGTCCGCATCGACGTGCTCGCAAACCGTCTGTCGCGCCGTACCCGCATGTTCATCGACATCTTCGGTATCGTTCTCTTCCTGCTGCCCTTGTGTTACTTCATGATCACCTTCGCCTGGCCGATCGTGGCACGTGCCTACGCAACCGGAGAGATGTCCTCGAACGCCGGCGGGCTGATCCGCTGGCCGGTCTATGCGCTCGTTCCAGCAGGGTTCGCACTGCTCGCGCTGCAGGCAATCTCCGAACTGATCAAGCGCTTTTCCTTCCTCAACGGCACCGGCCCGGACCCCTTGCTTCTGGGTGGACATGACGATTCCCCGGACAGGCTCGTAGAAGACGCAGCGTCCACGACGAAACCTGAAAGCGAACGCGGCCCGGGGGAGACGCGCCCGTGATCGAGTTCGTATCGGCCAACATCGCTCCGATCATGTTCGGAGCGGTGGTCCTGTTCCTGCTTTCCGGCTTTCCCGTCGCCTTTTCCCTGGCCGCCTGCGGCCTGGTCTTCGGTTTCATCGGCATCGAACTGGGACTGCTTCCGGCCACGCTGTTCCAGGCCCTGCCGTTACGCGTGTTCGGGATCATCCAGAACGAGACCCTGCTGGCGATCCCGTTCTTCACACTGATGGGCCTCATCCTCGAGCGCAGCGGCATGGCCGAGGACCTGCTCGACACGATCGGACAGGTGTTCGGGCCGATTCGCGGCGGGATCGCCCTGGCGGTCATCTTCGTCGGCGCCCTGCTCGCCGCGACGACCGGCGTTGTCGCGGCTTCGGTGATTTCGATGGGCCTGATCTCGCTGCCGATCATGATGCGATACGGCTACGGGCGTTCGATCGCCACCGGGGTGATTACCGCATCGGGTACGCTCGCGCAGGCACTGCCCCCTTCCATCGTCCTGATCGTTCTGGCCGACCAGCTCGGGCGCAGCGTCGGCGACATGTACCGCGGAGCGTTCATTCCCGCATTCATGCTGATCGGTTGCTACACGCTCTACGTCATCGCACTCTCGATCTTCCGCCCGCGCCTGATGCCGGCCCTCCCGCTGGAGGCCCGAAAGTTTCGTCAGCCCGACGGTTCGTCGGGAATGCGCTCGCTGACCGTGCTGATGGTCCTGCTTGTGACGGCATCGGTGCTTTTCGCACAATTCTATTCCGAAGTACTGAGCCTGTTACGGGACCGGACGGTCACGGCCCCGCTCGATGAAACCATCGTGATGTCTCTAATGTTCGGGGCTGTTCTCGGGCTCGTGCTGGCCGGCGCCAACCGGTTGCTGAATCTTGGGCTCCTTTCTGCCATCGCCGAACGCGTCGTCTTCGTGCTTATTCCACCTTTGGCACTGATCTTTCTGGTTCTCGGCACGATCTTCATCGGACTCGCGACCCCGACCGAGGGCGGCGCCATGGGCGCGGTGGGGGCGATCGCGATGGCGTTGATCCGCAGAAGGCTCGATCTCGTTCGACTCCGCGAGGCCCTCGAAGCGACGACAAAATTGTCGGTATTCGTGATGTTCATCCTGATCGGCGCGACGATCTTCAGCTTCACCTTCGCCGCCGTCGATGGCAAAGAATGGGTGCAACACCTCTTCGACCAGTTGCCGGGTGGCCAGGTGGGCTTCCTGATCTTCGTGAATGCGATGATCTTCTTCCTGGGATTCTTTCTCGACTTCTTCGAGATCGCGTTCATCCTGATCCCTCTGCTCGCGCCGGTTGCACAGAACATGGGAATCGACCTGATCTGGTTCGGCATCCTCATCGCGATCAACCTGCAGACCTCCTTCCTGACCCCACCGTTCGGTTTCGCGTTGTTCTACCTGCGCAGCGTCGCACCGGTCAGCGCGTTCGTCGACCGGATCACCAAGAAACGCATCGAAGGCATCAAGACCACCGAAATCTACCGCGGGGTCATCCCGTTCGTACTGATCCAGGTTTTCGTGCTGGCGCTGCTGATCGCTTTCCCTAACCTCGTCACCGGAAGTCTTGGTCCCAGGGTCGAGGTGGATCTCGACACCATCGAAATCCCGCGCGTAACCAACGACGGCGGATGGGGAGACGGCGGCGGCGCCTGGGACTGATGCAGCCGACCTCTTTTTACGTCGTTCGCCACGGCGAAACGGCCTGGAATCTGGACAAGCGGCTACAGGGCCACCTGGACGTGCCACTCAACCCGACCGGGCGGCGCCAGGCAGAAGCCGTCGGTCGTGCGCTCACCGGCGAGAACTTCGACGCGGCCTATTGCAGCGACCTGCGACGGGCACAAGATACGGCTGAAATCGCCACACTCTCGCTAGGGCTGACGACAGCACCGCTGGCCGCACTACGCGAACGCCACTACGGCGCGTTCCAGGGGCTCACGCACGCGCAAGCTCAAGCGCGCTTTCCATCCGAACACCGCGCCCTGCTCGCGCGCGAACCTGAAACCCCTCCTCCCGGTGACGGCGAAACCCTGGCTGCATTTCGCGACCGGATTCTCGCCGCCTTCGGTTCCCTCGCACGACAACACGCCGGCCGTAGGATCCTGGTGTTCACACACGGCGGCGTCCTCGACATCCTGTACCGCAGCACCATGGCCATTGCGCTGGAAGCCCCTCGGGACTTCCCGATCCCGAATGCCGCACTCAACCGGCTCGAAACCGACGGAGAGCACTGGCACCTGACCGAGTGGGCCGATCTCCGCCATCTCGTCACGACGCTCGACGAACTGGCCGGAAGCTGACCCCGAAAACCGGTGACATCTGCCAGCGAAACGGGGCTGCGTGGTACGATCCTCTTTTTTTACAATCGCTTCGAGCCTACCCTCCCATGTTCTCTTCGCAAGACACCCTCGCCAAGGTCGATCCGGAAATCTGGGCCGCCGTCATCGCAGAAAACCGTCGCCAGGAAGATCACATCGAGTTGATCGCCTCGGAGAACTACGTGTCCCACGCGGTCATGCAGGCACAGGGCTCCCAGCTCACGAACAAGTATGCCGAGGGCTACCCTGGCAAGCGCTACTACGGTGGTTGCGAGCATGTCGACGTCGCCGAACGGATCGCGATCGATCGCCTGAAGAAACTGTTCGGCGCCGAAGCGGCAAACGTCCAGCCCAATTCCGGCTCCCAGGCCAACCAGGCCGTCTTGATGGCCTTTGCGAAACCCGGCGACACCATCATGGGAATGAGCCTGGCCGAAGGCGGCCATCTCACCCACGGAATGCCGCTGAACATGTCGGGCAAGTGGTTCAACGTCGTCGCCTATGGCCTGGACGCGCAGGAAGCCATCGACTACGACGCGATGGAACGGCTCGCCCACGAGCACAAGCCGCGCATCATCGTGGCCGGGGCATCCGCCTACTCGCTGCACATCGATTTTGAGCGCTTCGCGAAGGTTGCGAAGGACGTCGGCGCGATCCTCTGGGTCGATATGGCGCACTATGCCGGTCTGATCGCGGCCGGATACTATCCGAACCCGGTTCCGCACGCGGACGTGGTCACCTCGACCACGCACAAGACGCTGCGCGGCCCGCGCGGCGGCATCATCCTCATGAAGGAGGAGCACGAGAAAGCCCTCAACTCGGCGATCTTTCCCGGACTCCAGGGCGGACCGCTGATGCACGTCATCGCAGCCAAGGCAGTCGCCTTCAAGGAAGCCTTGACGCCTGAGTTCAAGCTGTACCAGGAGCAGGTCATTGCCAACGCCCGCGTCATGGCTCGCGTGCTCGCGGAGGAACGCGGCCTGCGCATCGTCTCCGGCCGCACCGAAAGCCACGTCTTCCTGGTCGACCTGCGCGCGAAGAACATCACTGGCAAGGATGCCGAAGCGGCCCTCGGCCGTGCCCACATCACCGTCAACAAGAACTCGATCCCGAAGGATCCCGAGAAGCCGTTTGTCACTTCGGGCATCCGGCTCGGATCGCCCGCGATGACCACGCGCGGCTTCACCGAGATCGAGGCCGAACAGGTCGCCCACATGATCGCCGATGTCCTCGACGCCCCGCAGGACGATTCGGCCATGGAGCGGGTACGCGGACAGGCGGCCGCCCTGTGCGCGAAGTTCCCGGTTTACGGCGCCTGACTGGATCCGGAGGCAGACCCCGGTGACTGCCCTCCGGCCGACTTCCTGCATGCGGGCCTGTGACCATGAAATGTCCATTCTGTGACGATCCGAACACCCAGGTCACGGACACGAGGGAGAACGAGGACGGCGACGTCGTACGGCGTCGCCGTCGCTGCCTGAATTGCGACAAGCGCTTCACGACCTACGAACGCATCGACCTCAAGATGCCACACATCGTCAAGCGCAACGGCAATCGCACAGAGTTCGACCACGCCAAGCTTGCCGCGAGCATGACGCTCGCACTGCGCAAACGACCGGTGACGGTCGAGGCGGTCGATAGCGCAATCGCGCGAATCGAGGCGAAGTTGCTGTCGCTGGGCGAGCCGGAGGTTCCCAGCGAGAGGCTCGGAGAACTGGTCATGCGCGAGCTGAAACGCCTCGACAAGGTCGCCTACATCCGTTTTGCCTCGGTGTATCGCAACTTCGCCGATGTAGACGAGTTCTCCGAAGTCATCCGGGAAGTCCAGGCGCGACCGCGCCGGGGACGCAAACCCGGCAAGACCGAACCCAGCTCAGAGAATGACCTTTTCGGCGGCTGACCACGAGCACATGGCCCACGCGCTGGCGCTGGCCGAACGTGGCCTCGCTACGACGACGCCGAACCCGCGGGTCGGCTGCCTGATCGTCCGGGACGGCGAGGTGGTCGGGGAGGGCTGGCACAAGCGCGCGGGCGCTCCGCATGCCGAGATCGTCGCCCTGGCGATGGCGGGCGATCGGGCGCACGGAGCGACCGCTTACGTGACGCTCGAGCCGTGTTCCCATTTCGGTCGCACCCCCCCGTGCGCCGACGCCCTCATCGATGCGGGCATCGCACGGGTCGTAGCCGCCATGGCCGACCCCAACCCCCTGGTTTCCGGACGCGGACTGGAACGTCTGCGCGCCAGTGGAGTCGTCACCGAAACGGGACTGCTCGAAGACGCGGCCCGCGAACTGAACATCGGCTTCGTCTCCAGGATGACGCGCGGGCGACCCTGGGTACGCCTCAAGGCGGCCGCCACCCTGGACGGAAAGACCGCGCTGAACAACGGGCGAAGTCAATGGATCACCGGGCCGGCCGCCCGGCGCGACGGTCACGCCTGGCGTGCGCGCGCCTGCGCCATTCTCACCGGCATCGGCACGGTGCGTGACGACGACCCGAGCCTCACGGTTCGCGAGGTCCCGTGCGAGCGACAGCCCTTGCGCATCCTCGTCGACTCACGCCTGGAGGTCCCCGAATCGGCCCGGATCCTGGACGGCGGAAACTGTCTGGTCGTGACGGCGACGGACGATGCGGCACGGGTCGAGAAACTCTCCGCGCGCGGCATCGAGACCCTGCACATGCCGAACGATGGAGGCAAGGTAGACCTGCCTGCCCTGCTTCAGGAACTGGGCAGTCGTGGACTCAACGAAGTCCATGTCGAAGCGGGTTCGCGCCTGAACGGGTCGTTGCTGAGCGAAGGGTGCGTGGACGAATGGCTGTTCTATTTCGCCCCGATGATCGTCGGTAACCGTGCGCAGGGCCTGTTCGACTTTCCGGAGCTCACCGCGCTCGACCAGGCGACACGCATGCAGGTGCGCGACCTGCGTATGCTCGGTCCGGACCTGCGCATTCTCGCACGTCCGCAATCCGGTTGATCGCGACGCGCCTCAGGCCTGCCGGCGGCCGGCGCATACCGTACAGGCCGGATCGCGCCCCAGCACGATGCTGCGCCACTCCATGGCCAGGCCATCGAGCAGCAGCAAACGTCCATCCAGCGACGTACCGCAGCCCACGATCAGCTTGAGGGCCTCCGCAGCCTGCGTCGCACCGATAATGCCGGTAAGCGGGGCGAATACCCCCATCACCGCACACCGAACCTCCTCGATGTCCTGCCCTTCCGGGAACAGGCAGTGATAGCAGGGGCTTTCGGTACGGCGCAGATCGAACACCGACACCTGCCCATCAAAACGGATCGCCGCACCCGACACCAGCGGCCTGCGGTGACGCACGCACGCGCGGTTGATCGCATGGCGGGTGGCGAAATTGTCGGAGCAATCCAGCACGATGTCGGCCAACGCCACCTGATCGTCGAGCGCCTCGGCTTCCAGACGCAGCGCAAACGTTTCGACATGCGCTTCGGGATTCAAACGCAGCAGGGTTTCCCGTCCGGATTCGACTTTGGGCCGACCCACGTTCTCCGCGGAATGGAGAATCTGGCGCTGGAGATTGGTCAGATCAACCGTATCGTGGTCGCACAATACGAGCGTGCCCACGCCCGCCGCAGCGAGGTACATCGCGGCCGGCGAACCCAGACCGCCGGCTCCGACCACCAGGACCCGCGCGGCCAGCAGGGCCTCCTGTCCCTCCACACCGATTTCGGGAAGAAGGATGTGGCGACTGTACCGCAGCAGTTGATCGTCGGTCATGGCGTCTCAGGCGTTCGTGAACCAGGGAGTCCTTCGCGACACCGCATCAGGACAGGGGACGGCACCGAAGTACTGGCGACACCGGAACTACTTGTATTCCCGCAATTCGACGGGCGTGTCGTCGTGGTCGCCGTGCGGATGCTGGTCATACACCTTGATGTAGACCTCGTTGGACTTCTTGATCAGGCGTTCCGGTGACTCGAGATTGTGACGCTGCGTCTCTTCACAGAAATAGACGAGTGCGCGCACGAGCTTCGAATACAAGGTGTTGTCGAGATGAAATCCGGCATCGCGCAATGCGTCCTCGATCGCCTCCAGAGAGTAGTCGAGTACCGAGTAGCGCACGACCAGCGCTTGTGGCCGGTCCGCCTCACTGACGATCAGCCCCTTGAGCATGCGCAGCGCCGCCAGCGCGCGTGCCGTCTGGCCAGGCGGCATCGCGGCGAAACGGATCTCGCGCTCCTTGTGCACCCCGGTTCCGGGAACCGGGTGCTCGTGATTCCTGCCGGCCAGCTTGTACGCCGTCTCCCGACGCATCGAATGCCCCCTCGTGCCTTTACTGCGTATTCTGGACGAACTCCTCGCCCTTGAGAAGCGACAGGGCACGCAGGAGTTGGTAATCGTCCTCGCCACCCAGGGTGAAGCGCGGCGTCGGCTCGCCAGGCGACTCGCCACTTTCCGGAGTGCGCTCGGCTTCGCGAGCCGCCTCGTCCGCGGCATCGCTCCGTCCGTTGCCCAGATGGCCCTGCAGGTCGGATTCCCGCAGTCGGCGTGCGGACCCGTTCTCGCTTTCTTCCACGACGATGTCCGGATCGATCCCCTTGGCCTGGATCGAACGTCCGCTCGGGGTATAGTAACGGGCGGTGGTCAGCTTGATCGCCGTGTTGTTGTTCAGCGGCAGGATCGTCTGCACCGACCCCTTGCCGAACGTCTTGGTCCCCATGACCGTTGCCCGCTCGTGATCCTGCAGCGCACCGGCGACGATCTCGCTCGCCGAAGCCGAGCCGGCATTCACGAGCACGACCATCGGGACGTCGCGCGCGACCCCGGGAAGGTCACGAATGAAATCGCGCCGCGTGCCGCGCAGATAGTCTTCCGGTGCGGCACGATATTCACGCCGCGCATCGGGCGCCCTGCCGTCGGTGGTCACGACCAGCGCATCCCGCGGCAGGAAGGCCGCAGCCACGCCAATGGCACCATGCAGCAGGCCGCCCGGATCATTGCGCAGGTCGAGCACCAGGCCCTGGAGTTCGCCCTGGGCAACGAGACGGTTCAGGTGCTCCACCACGCTCATCGCGGTGTTCTCCTGGAACTGGGCCACGCGAAGATAGCCGTACCCGGGCTCGACGACCTTGGAACGCACGCTCTGGACGCGAATGACCTCCCGCACGATCGTCAGCACGATCGGCGCACTCTCGCCCTGTCGCATGATCGTGAGGGTGATGCTCGTGTCCGGACGCCCCCGCATGCGCTTGACTGCATCGGCGAGGGTCATGCCCTTGACCGGCGTCTCGTCGAGCTTGATGATCAGGTCGCCGGCCAGGATCCCGGCGCGGAAGGCCGGCGTATCCTCGATTGGCGAGACGACCTTGACGAAGCCGTCCTCCATCCCGACCTCGATCCCGAGGCCTCCGAACTCGCCTTGCGTACCCTCCCGCAGGTCGCGGTACGCATCCACGTCGAGATAGGCCGAATGCGGATCGAGTCCGCTCAGCATGCCGCTGATCGCATGCTTGATCAGGTCCGCATCCTCGACCGGCTCGACGTAGCCCTGCTTGACGGCATTGAAGACATCGGCGAAGGCACGAAGCTCCTCGACCGGCAACGGTGCCAGCGAACGGTCGGCACTGGCCGAAAAATTCAGGCTGATCAGGATGCCGGCAAACACACCGGTGAGGATCAGACTCAGCTTCTGCAACTTGTTGCCCATGACAACTCCATCTTTCTACACCGCGCCGACCTGGTCGCCGACCTCATTTGCCGCGAATCCACAGCATCGGATCGACGGGTTCGCCCTTGTGCCGGATCTCGAAGTATAAACCCGATTCCAGACCGCCCCCGCTCGCTCCGACGCTCGCAATCGCGACGCCGCCGCCGATTCGCTCCCCGACCACCCTGAACAATGCATCGTTGTTGCCGTAGATCGTCAGGTAGTCGTCTCCGTGATCGACGATGATCAGGTTGCCATATCCCCGCAGCCAGTCTGAAAAGACCACTTCGCCCGGCGCGACGGCCACCACCTCCTCGCCCCCACGGGCGCGGATGAACACGCCACGCCAGCGCGTGCCTCCGTCCGCTCTTGGAGCACCGAAGCGCCCAATCAGTTCTCCGCGGACCGGAAAAACCATCTTCCCGCGCAATTGCGCGAAACTCACACCCAGGGGCGTGGGTTGCGAGGGAGGACGCCCTTCGCTACGCCTGTCATCGCCCTGCTCGCTGCCTGCACCGGGAGAGCGCCGCGCAGGTGCGCGAGACGCGGGCGTCGCAACCGCAGGCGCGACCGCCACCGGCGCAGGCTCCGACCGCATCGCCCGAGCGGCCCGCTCCATGTCCCGGCGTGCCGCCTGAAGCGTCAGGACTTCCAGCACCTGCCCGAGCCGTTGCTCGTCCCGGCGCAGCGCCTCGATCTGCGAGGCGTGCGAACCGATCTGTTGCGTCACTTCGGCCAGCGCCTTTTCCCGGGCGTGTTGTCGCTGCTGCAATCGGGTCTGTTGTGTACGCTGCTCCGCCTCGATCGCGGCGAGCCGGCCCCTTCGATCCTCGATGGCGGCGATGCGGCGCGCAAGCTCATCCAGATCGGCACGCAGCGACTCGATCAGTTCGAGCCGTGCCCGACCGACGTGCTCCAGGTAGTGCATGTCACGCGCAAGCTGGTTGGGATCGCGTGCCGACAGCAGCGGTGCCACATCGCTTCCGCCGTGAATGTAATGACGGCGCAGCCAGCCCGCGAGTTCCTCCTGCCGCGTCGCGATGCGCGATTCGACCTCGCGCCGTGCCGACTCCTCGCCTGCCAGCGCCTGCTCGGTGTCGTCACGCTCCGCGGCCGTCGCACGAAGCTGCCGGTTCGCCTCCGAGACGGCGCGCTCCGCCTCGGCCAGTTCGCGAGCGGCCTTCGAGCGACTGGCCTCGGCCGCACCCAATGCCGTCTCGAGTTCACCGATGCGGCGCTGCACGTCCTCCATCTCGGCTCGGCGCTGAACGAGCTCCCGGTCACCGGCATGGAGTGCGGTCGACGCGACCAGGGCGACGAGCAGCACCCAGGCCGGCGGCAACGGACGAAAACTCCCCACTTGGGAGGTCTCTCAGCCGCTCGATTTTCCCTGACCCGCCACAGCCGCCTCGGCGGCCCGTATGGTCTCCTCGTCGGCGAGATAGTAGCTGCGCAACGGCTTCAGATCAGCATCGAGTTCGTAGACCAGGGGTTGTCCGGTCGGGATGTTGAGGCCAACGATCTCCGCATCGGAAATGTCGTCGAGATACTTGATCAGGGCTCGCAGGCTGTTGCCGTGCGCCGCGATGAGCACGCGTTTGCCGACGAGAATGCTCGGCACGATCACGGTTTCCCAGTACGGGATGAAGCGCGCCACCGTGTCGCGCAGACACTCGGTCCGGGGGTAGCGCGCATGGGGCAGCGATGCGTAGCGCGGGTCGTCGAGCGCCAGCCGCGCATCGCCTTCTTCCAGTGCCGGTGGCGGGGTATCGTAGGAACGGCGCCAGACGAGCACTTGGTCGTCACCGTACTTCGCGGCGGTTTCGGCCTTGTTCAGGCCTTGCAGCGCGCCGTAATGTCGCTCGTTCAGTCGCCAGGAATGCTCCACCGGCATCCATAGCGCATCGAGTTCTTCGAGAACGATGTTGAGGGTCTTGTTCGCGCGTTTGAGCACGGACGTGTAGGCCAGGTCGAATGCGTAGCCCTCCTGCCGGAGCAGGCGGCCGGCCATCCTGGCCTCCTCGACGCCTTTCTCGGTAAGATCGACGTCGGTCCAGCCGGTGAAGCGGTTTTCCTTGTTCCAGGTGGATTCGCCGTGGCGAAGCAGAACGATTTTGTACATGGGTTCTCGGAGTCGATTGAAGAAGGAAGCGGGCAACGCGGGCCGGCATCGGCAGGCGCAGGCAAATCCGTTCGGAGCCGTGCACCGGATAAATCGCGACCGAACCGCCAAACTCGCGCTTGACCCGCCCGCAATATTTTATACTAGTCCCCTTGACTACACCTCCGGACCATCGTGAACAATCAGGCCATCATCGACTTGATCGACAAGCATGAGCACATCGAAACGGCGGCACGGGCGCTGAAGGCGATTGCTCATCCCCTGCGGCTGAAGATTCTTTGCGTGCTCGGCGACAGCGAGATCTGCGTGCAGGACATCGTCGATGCCGTGGGAACCTCGCAAAGCAACATCTCCCAGCACCTGGCGATCCTGCGCGACAAAGGGGTCCTGCAGACGCGAAAGGATGCGAACAGGGTGTATTACCGGGTCGGGGACAAACGTACGTTGCAACTCATCGAGCTCATGCGCGAGGTCTTCTGCGGCATCGGCAACGACGACCTCGACAACTGAAACCACTGGACAACGGAGCAGGCTCGAACGTGGAATTCTTGCAGGATAACTGGTACTGGGCGGCCCTCGCGGCAATCAGCGGCGGCTGGCTGGTGTTCGACATGATTCAGAACTATGGAGACAAGTCGCAGCTCTCGCCCCTCGAAGCGACCTTGCTGATGAACCGCGAGGACGCGCAGGTCGTGGATGTCCGCGACATCGGACAGTTTCAGAGCGGGCATATCCCGAACGCCCGCCACATTCCGATCACCGAGCTGCAGTCGCGCACCGCGGAACTGGAGAAGCTCAAGTCGACGCCGCTGATCCTGTGCTGCGCGAGCGGCATGCGCTCCAGGGCCGGGCTGCTCATGTTGAAGAAGGCCGGTTTTGAAAAGATCTTCCACCTGCGCGGCGGCATGCACGAGTGGGAGAAGTCGGGCCAGCCCGTCAGCCAGAAGACCGATTCCGGCAAGTCCGCTTCCAGGAAGAAGGAACGCGCCAGGGAGAAAGAGAAAGCGAAATGACAGCGCACGTCAGAATGTATGCGACCGCGGTCTGCCCGTACTGCGTTCGTGCAGAACAGTTGCTCACCCGCCGGGGCGTCACCGGCGTCGAGAAGATCCGCATCGACCTCGATGCGGGCCGCCGCGACGAGATGATGCAACTGACCGGCCGCAGGACGGTTCCACAGATCTTCATCGGCGACCACCACGTCGGCGGATGCGACGACCTGTTCGAACTGGACCGCTCGGGACAGCTCGAGGCACTGCTGAATCCCTGATTCCGGCCATGCCGGAATCCGGTGCCACCCCCTACTTCAACCACACTCAAGGCAGCAAATGACCGAACAAGCTCAGCCCGTCTTCTCGATCGAGAAACTCTACGTCAAGGATCTCTCGCTCGAGGTTCCACACGCCCCCAAGGTCTACCTGGAGCGGGAAACGCCGCAGGTGAATGTGCAGTTGCGCACCGACGGCAACGTGATCGAGGAAGGAATCTACGAAGTCACGTTGACGGTCACCGCGACGGCGAAGCTTCCGGACGACCGGACGCTATTCATGGTCGAAGTGGCCCAGTCGGGCGTCTTCCAGGTCCGTAACATCCCCGAGAACGATCTCGAGCCGCTGATGATGATCGGCTGCCCGAACATCCTGTTCCCGTATGCCCGGGAAGCCGTATCCGATGCCGTGACCCGCGCGGGCTTCCAGCCGGTCATCCTTGCCCCGGTGAACTTCGAGCTGATGTACCAGGCCAAGAAGCAGCAGGCCGAATCGGCCACCGCACAGTCCGCCGGAAACGGCGAGGCGCAACCCCAGTAGCAGGCCCGACATGAACGCGCGGCGACTTCGCACCCTGTGTCTTTCGATCGTTCTGGGCGTGGCGGCCATCTCCTCGGCGCATGGGATCGAATTCCGCTCGGTCAATGAGGCTTCGATTCTTTTCGACAGCCCCTCGGATCAGGGCCGCCGTCTGTTCATCGTCGCACCGGGCACGCCGGTCGAAGTCGTCGTGGAACTCGAACAGTGGGTCAAGGTGCGCGATCCGGAAGGCGCCCTCACCTGGATCGAACGCGCACGCCTCAGCCCGAAGCGCACGCTGATCGTGACTTCGCCCAGTGCCGCAGTCCGGCAGCAGCCGGATTCCCAGGCGCCGGTGGTGTTCGAAGCCTCGCGTGCCGTGGTCCTCGAACTGGCGACCCCACCGGTCGCCGGCTGGGTGCAGGTCCGTCATCAAGGGGGAGCCACCGGTTATCTGCGGGTGACCGAAGTCTGGGGGCTCTGAAGCGTGGGCAGTGTGCCGCGAAGGACATCCGATGCCTGCCGCACCGTCCGCTGATCCGATCCGGATCAGCGTATTCGGAGCCGGCGCATGGGGGACGGCGCTGGCCATTGCGTTCGCCCGTGAGCACGACGTCCGCCTCTGGGCCCGCAATGACACGCTGATCGACGCCCTGACTGGGGCCCGCCGCAACGAACGGTACCTGCCCGGCGTCGCGTTTCCCGACCGATTGCGCCCGACGGCCGATTTCGAGGACGCCGCGGTGAACGCCGACCTGCATCTGGTCGTCACCCCACTGTCCGGACTTCGCGAAACCGTGCGCAGGCTCGGAGCCGCACTGGACCGGACCGTTCCGCTGATCTGGGCCTGCAAGGGTCTGGAGGCCGGCACGGCAAAACTCCCCCACGAGATCGTCCATGAAGAGATCGGCCGCGACGCACCCTGCGGCGTACTGACCGGTCCGAGTTTCGCAGCCGAGGTTGGCCGCGGGCTGCCGACCGCGGTGTGCCTGGCCGCGACCGACCGGGCATTCGCCGAGCGCTGGGTGCAGGTCCTGCACCAGCCCCGCTTGCGGATGTACGCCAACACCGACCTCATCGGTGCCGAGATCGGCGGCGGCCTGAAGAACGTCATGGCGATCGCAGCCGGCGTCTCGGACGGCATGGGTCTGGGCCTCAATGCCCGTGCGGCACTGATCACGCGCGGCCTCGCCGAAATCTCCCGCCTAGGCCAGTCGCTGGGTGCGCGACCGGAAACGCTGATGGGGCTGGCTGGGATGGGCGATCTGATACTCACCTGCACGGGCGACCTTTCGCGCAATCGCCGCGTCGGCCTGGCGCTCGCTCAGGGCAAGTCGTTGCCGGACATCCTGCGCGAACTGGGCCATGTCGCCGAAGGGGTGTCAACCACGCGCGAAGCCATCGGGCTGGCCGCCCGGCAGCAGGTCGAGATGCCGATCACCGAGGCCATCGACGCCTTGCTGCATTCGGATGGAATCGGCCCGCGTGAAGCGGTCGAAGGCCTCCTCTCCCGAGAACCCCGGCACGAGTGAAGGCCGCCGCGGACCCTCAGCCGTTCCCCGTGTCCGTACTGCCGGAAAACCCCTGTTGACGCCAGGCTTCGAAAACCACGACTGCGATCGTATTCGACAGGTTCATGCTCCGACACGATGGAGTCATGGGGACCCGCAAGGTTTGTCCGGTCGGTATCGAATCGAGAAACGCCGCCGACAGACCCCGCGTCTCCGGACCAAATACGAAGGTATCACCGGGCCGGAACGCCACCCGGTCGTAGCGGGTGGCGCCGCGCGTGCTCAGTGCGAACACGCGCGTCTGTCCAAGTGCGGCAATACAATGCGTCCACTCGTCATGGACGGACACGCGCACCAGATCATGGTAGTCGAGCCCCGCGCGGGCAAGTTGCCGATCGGAGAGGTCGAAACCCAGTGGTCGGATCAGGTGCAGGCGTACCCCGGAATTGGCGGCGAGGCGGATCGCGTTTCCCGTATTGGGCGGGATCTCGGGCTGGAACAGGACGACATTGAACATGGTGCGAACGGACACGAGTTGGCCCCCGCTCGGGAGCAGGCGAAGATCGCAACGGCGTTGCGATCAGGCGGGTGGGAGCGTACGGGCGACGACGAGGTTGGACACCCGTTCCGCCCCGTTCTGCCGAAGCACCTGGGCGAGTGCATCGAGCGTCGCTCCAGTGGTCATCACGTCGTCGATGACGAGAACGGACCCGCCCGCGAGCTTACCATGGCACGCGAACGCACCGCGCAGGTTGGCACGCCGTGCCGCCCACGGCAAGCCCGCCTGGGGCTGTGTGTCCAGACAGCGCTCGACCGCCGCCAGTTCGATCGGCAGAGCCCACTTCCGGGCGAGCGGCCGAGCGAGTTCAACGGCCTGGTTGAATCCTCGCTCCTGCAGCCGTCGCCGATGCAAGGGCATCGGGACAATCAGATCGATTCCGTCGAGCGGCCCACAGTTTTCCAGCAAGCCGGTAAAATACGCGGCCACCGCGAGACGCGATTGATACTTCAGCGCCTGAACCATCCGGTCGATCGGAAACCCGTAGGAAAAGACCGCCGCGGTCGACGCGTACGCGGGAGGCTTGCGCAGGCAGGCCCCACAGCACGACCCGCCAGGCGTGGGCAGCGCACAGACGGGGCATGCTTCGGGCGGATGGAACGGAAGCTCGAACTCGCAGCGCGAACACAGCAGCGCTCCGCGAACCGGACTCCCGCAAACGTAGCAATCGTGCGCGGCGAACACCCCGGCCGCCCACCGCAACCCATCCCGTATCGACGACCATCGATTTGACCGCATTCCGCCCCGTATCCGATCCTGCGCAACCGCACACATGCCGAGAGCCGATTCTATGACAATCGTATCACCACAGACTACCGTCGATCCAGGCACCTTAGCGGGCGCCACCCAGCGCACACTCCCCTGGTCCGTGGAAAAGGTCGCTGCACTGTTCGAACGGCCGTTGCTCGACCTGGTGTTCGACGCACGCGAAGTCCACCGCCGGCACTTCGACACCACCGAGATCCAGCGATCGACCCTGTTGTCGATCAAGACCGGGGGTTGCTCTGAAGACTGCGGGTACTGCTCCCAATCGGCGCGCCACGACACGGGGCTGGAACGCGAGCGCCTGATGCCGCTGACCGAGGTCCTCGAACATGCCCGCGCCGCCAGGGATCGCGGCGCGTCGCGATTCTGCATGGGTGCGGCATGGCGTGGCCCGAGCGACCGCGACCTCGCGCCGGTGGCGGAAATGATCCGGGAAGTCCGCAAGCTCGGGCTCGAGACCTGCGTGACACTGGGCATGTTGAAGGACGGCCAGGCCGAAGTCCTCAAGGAGGCCGGACTGGACTACTACAACCACAATCTCGACACTGCACCGGAGTTCTACGGTGAGGTGATCACCACCCACACGCTGCGTGACCGGCTGGATACGCTCGAACGCGTGCGCAACGCCGGCATCCACGTGTGCTGCGGCGGAATCGTCGGCATGGGTGAAGGCCGGCGCGAACGCGCCTCGATGATCGCCCAGCTTGCCAATCTGGCGCCGCCGCCCGACTCCGTCCCGATCAACAACCTGGTCCCGGTACCCGGAACGCCGCTCGAGAACGCGGAGCCGGTCGACCCGTTCGAATTCGTACGCACGATCGCGGTCGCGCGCATCACGATGCCGACCAGCGTCGTGCGACTGTCGGCAGGACGCCAGCAGATGAGCGACGAACTCCAGGCACTGTGTTTCATGGCCGGGGCCAACTCGATCTTCCACGGCGACCGTCTGCTCACGACCGGCAACCCGGACACGGAGCGCGACGATCGGCTGTTCTCGCGTCTCGGCCTGCGCGCGATCTGAACCCGATGACTGCCGCGGCCCCATTCGAGCTCGACCGCAAGCTGTTGCGGCGCCGGCTCGCCCGCGCGGCAGGGACCCATGGCGAGGTCGAACCGCTCGCGCACGAAATCGCCCGACGAATGGACGAGCGGCTCGACTACATCCGCATTGAGCCCCGCCGCATCCTCGACCTGGGCTGTGGAACCGGTCGCGGCCTCGCTTCCCTCGGCAAACGTTTTCCCGCTGCGATGCGCGTGGGCATCGACTGGATCGCCCCGCCGATCATGCAAGCCCGGGACTCCCGCGGCGTCTTCGACCGGCTGTTGCGTCGTGGCCCGCCCCCGGCTGTCCTCGCCTGTGCCGACGCCCTTGCCCTGCCGCTTGCGACGGGCAGCATTTCGATGGCGTGGTCCAACCTGATGCTGCAATGGCTGACCGACCCGCTCCCCGCCTTCGTCGAACTGCATCGTGTGCTCGAAGTCGGCGGAATGGTGATGTTCTCGACACTGGGGCCGGACACGCTGAAGGAGGTGCGAGCTGCCTTGCCCGATACGCACGGAGAGCGCGTCCATCGCTTCATCGACATGCACGACCTGGGCGATGCACTGGTCAGGGCGGGATTCTCCGACCCGGTCATGGACATGGAAGTGATGACGATGACCTACTCTGGTGCCGAAGATCTGTTCGCGGACCTGCGACGTGCCGGCGCCAACAATGCCAGCCTAGCCAGGCCTCGCGGACTGAGCGGCAAGGCGGGCTGGGAGCAAGCCCGGCAGGCACTCGAGGCGATGCGCGTGGACGGACGCCTGCCGATCACCTTCGAGATCATCCAGGGGCATGCGTGGAAGACAGCCCCGAAGACGATCGCGGACGGACGTTCGGTGATCCGCTTCGAGAAACGGACATGACCACGACCTGGCTGTTCGACCTCGACAATACGCTGCACAACGCCAGTGCCCACATCTTTCCGCACATCAATCGCAGCATGACGGCCTACCTCGAGCAGCACCTCTCGCTGAGTGCCGAGGAGGCCAATGCCCTGCGCCTGCACTACTGGCATCGCTATGGGGCGACACTGCTCGGGCTGATGCGGCATCACGGCACCGATCCACGCCATTTCCTCGACGCCACGCACCGCTTCGAGGCCCTGCACGGCCTCATGGTGTTCGACCGCGCCTTGCGAGGCATGCTGCGTCAGCTTCCGGGACGCAAGATCGTGTTTTCGAACGGCCCGCAACGCTACGCGACGGCCGTGCTCGACGCAATGGGCATCCGCCGTCAGTTCCACGACGTCTACAGCATCGAGCAGATGCACTTCCAGCCGAAACCCGGCATGCGCGCCTTCCGTCACCTGCTGCACGACCACCGGCTCAACCCCAACCGTTGCATCCTGGTCGAAGACACCGCGGCCAATCTTCGCACTGCCAAGCGGCTTGGCATGAAGACGGTGCTGGTGGGCCGGGGAGCCGGACGTCCCGCCTACGTCGATGTGCGGATCGGCTCGATTCTCGATCTGCGCCGGACGGCGGCCAGGCTGATCGCCTGATCGCCGCTCTCAGCCGGCCGACTTCAGCCAGCGTGCCGCATCGAGCGCGAAATACGTGAGGATGCCGTCCGCGCCGGCCCGCTTGAAGGACAGCAGCGCTTCCATCACGCAAGCCTCCTCCGCCAGCCAGCCGTTCGCGATCGCCGCACGCAGCATCGCGTACTCGCCGCTGACCTGATAGACGTACGTCGGAACCTGCAGCTCCGTCTTCACGCGACGGACGATGTCGAGGTACGGCATGCCCGGCTTGACCATGAACATGTCGGCGCCTTCGGCGATGTCCAGCGCCACCTCGCGGATCGCCTCGTCGGTGTTGGCCGGATCCATCTGGTACGTGTACTTGTTGCCGGTCCCCAGGTTCGCGGCCGAACCCACGGCATCCCGGAAAGGCCCATAGAAGCTCGACGCGTACTTCGCCGAATACGCGAGGATGCGCGTGTGAATCCGTCCGTCGCCGTCGAGTTCGGCGCGGATGCGTGCAATCCGCCCGTCCATCATGTCGGACGGCGCGACCACGTCCGCGCCCGCCTGGGCATGGCACAGCGCCTGCCGGGCCAGGGCTTCCAGGGTCTCGTCGTTGAGCACGTAGCCACGCGGGTCGTCCGGGTCGATCAGTCCGTCCTGGCCGTGGCTGGTATAGGGATCGAGCGCCACGTCGGTGATCACGCCCAGCTCGGGAAAGCGTGCCTTGAGCGTCTGGACCACGCGCGGGACCAGTCCATCCGGATTCCAGGCCTCTTCGGCGCCTGCGGTCTTGCCATCCGCCCCGATGACCGGGAACAGGGCCAGCGCCGGCACCCCGAGTTCGAGCGCCTGCTCGGCGACGCGAAGCAGATTGTCGAGCGAGACCCGCTGGACCCCGGGCATCGAGGGCACGGCTTCCGTCTGTCCGCTGCCTTCGAGGACGAACACCGGATAGATCAGGTCATCCGCGGAAAGGCGCGATTCGCGCATCAGACGGCGCGAGAATTCGTCGCGGCGCATCCGCCGCATGCGGGTGGCAGGAAAACTTCCGGTCGGTCGCATCTTCATTCCTGTAATGGTCTATGTGGTTCATGCCGGGGCTTGCATTCGCACCGTAGTCACAATTTGAAATACGTTGACTAAATTACTCGGGAACTTCTCCGTACAGGCGCCGTCACAGGCTACGGATGGGCCAAGCCATCCCCCGCTTTCCCTCCCTGAGCGGGTGCCTTTGACAAGGCGTTGTTTCCCCCCGGGCTTTCATCCCCTTGAGCCCGGGGTTTTTCTTTTCCGGGCAGCGGTTTTTCCTCGCCATCGGCGTCGGCCGGCAGCAGACCGAGCCAGCCGGCAACGACGCGCTCGACCTCCTCGCCTCCCGTCTTGTGGAGGCTGGAAAACAACTGCACGCTGACCTGACTCTCCATCCCCGCGAGCTCACGCTGCACGAACGTCCGGGCCGCCGCGGCCTGGTTGCGCGACAGCTTGTCGCTCTTGGTGAGGAGGACGTGAATGGGACGGCCGGTCGGCGCGAACCAGCCGATCATCTGGCGGTCCAGCGGCGTGAGCGGATGCCGGCAATCCATGATCAGGACGAGCCCGATCAGGTTCTCGCGCCGTCGCAGGTAGGTTTCGAGAAGGTTCTGCCACTGACGGCGGATCGCCTCGGGCACCTTGGCGTAGCCATAGCCGGGCAGGTCGACAAGCGCTGCACCGCAATGGAGCCGAAAGAAATTGATGAGTTGCGTCCGGCCCGGGGTCTTCGAGACATAGGCTAGCCGGGTATGCCCTGCGAGCGTATTGATCGCACTCGACTTGCCGGCGTTGGAACGTCCCGCGAACGCGATTTCGGCTCCGACGGGCGGCGGCAGACCTCCAGGCTTGGCGATGGAAGTCTCGAATCGGGCATTACGGAAGATCGGCATCGGACGGTGCGCTCCGGGGCATTCGCATTAGAAGGAAAAGCCCGACTGCGTCGCGCAAATATGGGTTCTTGTTATAGAATACCAAGTTTGAGACAACCGCTCACGGCTTTTCCGAGGACACTATGATCAAGCGTTCCCTGCTGCTTTCGCTGCTGCTGGTTGCAGGCAGCCTTCAGGCCCAGGCTCCCGACCTCGACAAGGCAAGACAGATCGCCGAAACGATCTGTGTCGCCTGTCACGGCGTCGATGGCAACAGCCAGATGCCCGACAACCCGAAACTGGCAGGACAGATCCCCGAGTACCTGTACAAGCAGATGCGCGAGTACCAGTCGATCGAAGGCGAGCCACCGATCCGGGAAGACGCCGTGATGAACGCAATGGTCGCCAGCCTCGATGACGCCGACCTGCGCTCGCTTGCTGCGTACTTCGCCGCCCAGGAACTGCAGCCCGAAGCAGCCGCAAACCGCGAAACCATCGAACTCGGTCGCCAGATCTGGCGTGGCGGCATCATGGACAAGGGCGTTCCCGCCTGCGCCGCATGCCACGGCCCCGCCGGCAACGGCATCCCGGCCGAGTATCCACGCATCTCGGGCCAGTTCGCGCAATACACCTTCACCCAGTTGAAGGCCTTCAGGGATGGCGTCCGCTCCAACGATCCCAACGAGATGATGCGCATGATCGCCCTCAAGATGACGGACCCGGAGATGAAGGCCGTGGCTGACTACGCGGCGGGATTGCGTTAAGCCCGAGTCCGAGCGACACACGGGTTACGAGCGAGGGGTGGCCGGTCCACCCCTTTTTCGTGCACACACCGACCAACGTTCCGGCAATCCTTTCGGCAGGAACCAGAATGCAGCGCAGCACGTCCCGCGATCTGTTCGAACTGCTCAGCTCGATGCGTTTCGCGATCAGCCTCCTTACCGTGCTCGCGATCGCGTCGATCATCGGCACGGTGGTCGAGCAGAACCAGGCCTTCAACAACTACCTGAACCAGTTCGGTCCATTCTGGTTCCCGGTATTCGAAAAACTGGGGCTGTATTCGGTCTACAACGCCACCTGGTTCCTCGTGATCCTCGCCTTCCTGGTCCTGTCGACCAGCCTGTGCATCGTGCGCCAGACGGCCCCGATGCTGCGTGAAATACGTAGCTTCCGGGAACATGCACGGGAGGTATCGCTGCGCCGGTTCGCCCATCAGGCCACCCTCGCCACCCCGCTGCCCCGTGCCCGGGCGCAGGCGGCCGTGGTCGAATATCTACGGGCCAGCGGTTTCGGCACACGCCTCAACGAACGCGCCGGCGGTGTACTGGTCGCGGCACGGCAGGGCAGCGCCGGCCGCTCCGGCTACTTTCTCGCACACGGGGCGATCGTCCTCATCTGCATCGGCGGGCTGCTCGACGGGGATCTGCCCCTGCGCATCCAGCTCGCGACGACGGGCAAACAGCCGACCACGGCCAACCAGTTGATCGCCGAAATCCCGGACAGTGCGCGCCTGAGCGCAGACAACTGGAGTTTTCGCGGCAACCTGTTCATCCCCGAAGGGCGTTCGAACCGCTACGCCGTGCTGCAACTCGGAGACGGAATCCTGCTGCAGGCGCTGCCGTTCGCCGTCGCGCTCGAACGCTTTCACGTCGAGCACTACGAGAACGGCATGCCCAGCCGTTTCGCAAGCGATCTGATCGTCACCGACCTCGACACGGGCGAATCCTTCACGCACGTCCTCGAGGTCAACAAACCACTCGAGCACCGCGGCATCACGATCTATCAGTCCGGATTCGAGGACGGCGGGTCGCGACTCGAGATAGACGTACGATCGCTCGTCGCCGGAACGGAAGCCGACACGCGACGACTCGAGGGGGCGATCGGCGACATCCTTCCCCTCGCCCACGCAGGCGAAGCGTTCGCACTCGAACTGACGGACTTCCAGGTCTTCAACGTCGAGGACATGAACCGGGCCGAAGCAGCGGCTGCCGAAGCCCCCTCGGCGGGCTTGCGCGACCGCCTGGGGAGCGGGGCTACGATCGCCGGCGGGCGCGATTTCCGCAACGTCGGGCCAAGTTTCCAGTTCCGCTTGCGCGACGAGACCGGGCAGGCACGGGAATTCCACAATTACATGCTGCCGATGGAGCGGCAAGGCGCCTGGTTCATGTTCTCGGGCATGCGCGAGAGCGTGACCGAGGACTTCCGCTATATCCGTTTCCCACTGGATGAAGACGGCGGCCTGGACACCTGGTTCGCGATCCATGCGCGCCTGCTCGATCCCGCCCGCCACGCTTCGCTCGCCGACCGCCTGGCACGGCGCAACCTCGGCACCGACACCGATCCGGAGGCGCTGGAACGCTTCACGCGCACCGCCGAGCGGACCGTCGCCCTGTTCTCCGATCGAGGCTTCCTCAGCATCGGCCGCTTCGTCGAGGAAACGGTCCCCGCCGCGGAGCACGAACGGGCAACGGACCTCTTCATCGGCATCCTCCAGGGCCTCGCCTGGGAAGCCTGGATGCTGTCCCGTGAAGAGGCGGGACTGGGCGAACTCGCACTGGACACCGGTCGGATGGTGTTTCTGCACAACACGCTGAGCGCACTGTCCGACAGCCGCTTCTACGAATCACCCGTCTATCTGAAACTCGCCGGCTACGATCACGTGCAGGCGACGGTGCTGCAACTGACGCGCTCGCCGGGCAAGAACATCGTCTATCTCGGCTCGCTCCTGCTCGTGCTGGGCATCTTCGCGATGCTCTACATTCGCGA
>JBJHDM010000022.1:0-49750 GCA_050486545.1 Rhodocyclaceae bacterium
CCGGACTTCCCAGGCGTGCATCCCGGGCCTCCGCACAGCTCATCTGCATGACCGCGAGCGCCTCGAAACCGCCGCCCGGAGAAGGTGCGGCGTTCACGATCTTGCCTGCCGACTGCTCGCCGAACTCGGGTGTGAACAGATCCGTGCCTGCGACGGGCGGGGTGTCTCCCGCGATCTGGACGCGGTACATGCGTTTCTTGAGCTTGCCCAGGTACTGGGTGCGTGCCACGATTTCCTGTCCGGGATAACAGCCCTTGTGGAAGCTTACGCCGCCGATGAGTTCGTAGTTGAGCATCTGGGCAACGAACTCTTCCTGGGTCGGTGCGGTGATCAGCGGGACGCCGGCGCGGATCATCGCAAGCTGCCAGCTCGAGGTGCCGGCCCGGGCCGCACCGGACTCGACCAGCTGGGCGAACATCCGGGGCGCGTCGGTGGCGGGCACGGCGAGAACGAAGCTCGTCGCGTTCAGCCGGATGCAGGTCGCCGCCGAAGGGTGCGTCAGGTGCATGTCGTCGGTGGGGGCGGTCAGACCCGCCCGTTCCAGCACGCTTGCCGCCTGCGTTCCGGCCAGTCCGATGAGCGCCGTCTCCGCGGTGCCCTCGGTGACTTTGACCTTGCTGCGCAGCACGTACATCGACAGCTTCTTGAGCATTGCCGGTTCGATGTCGGCGGACAGGGCCAGCCGGTGACCGTCCGGCTCCGGCCATATCAGCAGGCTGGCAAGCATGCGCCCCTTCGGCGAGTTCAGGCTGTTCCACTGCGCGGCGTTTGCCGGCAGATTCTTGACGTCGTTCGAGACAAGGTTGTGCAAAAACGTCGCCGAATCGTCTCCCGTACTGCGAATGAGGCCAAGATGGACCAGCGGCACCGCGATCGCGTCGGCAGCCACCGGGTCCGGCGAGTCGGCAAAGGCGATCGAACCGGTTTCCAGGTCGGCGCCTTCGCGGGCGAGGAAGTCAGTCCAGGCAGAGTTCATGTTCGGGTCTCGGGTCGGGAAATGCGATGAAGTATTATAGGGCCGTGTGCGACCGTCGGTCCTCCCCGATGTGATCGGGGTCTTTCGGTCGCAAGGTTCTCCCGTGTCGCGCGAGGGAAAGCCGGCCGACCCGACGAAACTTTCCGAATCCGTCTTCGATGATTGCATTCCTGTTCCGATCCGTCCTGTTTCTCGTCGTCCTCGCCGCGGGGGGCGCTGCCGCCGGATGGTGGGCCGCGAACCGGCCGCTGCCGATGGACGCGCCGCTGATCGACGTGACCGTGCAGCGGGGCCACAACATGCGGCAGGCCGCTCGAAGCATTGCCGAAGCCGGCGTCGGCGTGCATCCCGAACTGCTGTACTGGATCGCGCGGATCGACGGCAAGGCCGACCGTATCGTGGCCGGCAGCTATGAGCTTCGGGAAGGCATGAGTGCGCTCGATGTGATCTCCAAGCTCTATCGCGGCGACGTCACGCTTGCCGAGTTGCTGCTCGTGGAAGGTTGGAATTTTCGCCAGGTGCGGGCGGCGATCGAGTCCCATCCCTACCTTTCGAAGGATACTGAAGGCCTGTCCGATGCGGAGTTGCTCGAACGGATCGGTGCGACCGAAGGCCATCCGGAAGGACTGTTCTTCCCCGATACCTACCGGTTCGACCGCCATTCCAGCGCCTTGGCGGTGTTCCGGCTCGCGTACGAGGCAATGCAACGCCAGCTCGAATCGGCCTGGGCGGCGCGCGATCCGGACCTGCCGCTCGAATCGCCCTATGAAGCGCTGATTCTCGCCTCCATCATCGAGAAGGAGACCGGCCGTGCCGAGGAGCGTGCGCTCGTCGCCTCGGTGTTCGCAAACCGTTTGCGCATCGGCATGCGGCTGCAAACGGATCCGACGGTGATCTACGGGTTCGGCGAATCGTTCGAGGGCCGTCTGCGCAGGCACCATCTCCAGACCGATCACGACTACAACACCTACACGCGTGCCGGCCTGCCGCCGACGCCGATCGCGATGCCCGGGCGCGACGCCCTGCTGGCGGCGGTGCGCCCGGAGGCGACCGAGTATTTCTACTTCGTGGCGCGCGGCGATGGCACCAGCCAGTTCTCGCGCAATCTTGCCGACCACAACCGTGCGGTCAACCGTTACCAGAGAGGGAGAGGCAGTTGAGACCGACGTCGCGCACGGGGCGGTTCATCACGTTCGAAGGAATCGATGGTGCCGGAAAGAGCAGCCAGATCTCTGCGCTGGTGGCGTTGCTGCAGGAACTGGGGGTCGCCGTCGAACAGACCCGCGAGCCGGGCGGCACGGCCCTTGGAGAGCGCCTGCGCGAGATCCTGCTCCACGAAACGATGCACCTGGAAACGGAGGCGATGCTCATGTTCGCGGCGCGTCGCGAGCACCTGGCCGCGAGGATTCTCCCCGCGCTCGAAGCCGGGCGCTGGGTCGTCTGCGATCGGTTCTCGGATGCGACCTACGCCTACCAGGTTGGAGGACGGGGGCTCGATCCCCGCCGGTTCGAGGCCCTGGAGGCCTGGGTCCACCCGGGATTCCAGCCCGACCTGACCCTGGTGTTCGATCTCGATCCCTCCGTGGCGGCTTCGCGTCTTGCCGGAACCGGCCAGGCACCGGACCGGTTCGAACGCGAGCAGCGGGACTTCTTCGAGCGCGTTCGTGCCGCCTACCTGGAGCGCGCTGGAATGGCGCCGGAGCGCATCCACGTGATTGCCGCCGATCGTCCCCAGGCGTCGATCCGGAAGGAGATCGAAGCGGTCGTGCGGGAGCGCTGGTTCGCATGATCCATCCCTGGCTCACCGAACTGTGGAATCGTCTCGTCGAGGTCGGTGATCGGCTTCCGCATGCGTTGCTGCTCACCGGTCCTTCCGGCCTCGGCAAGCGCGAGCTGGCCGAAGCGCTGGCTGCGCGACTGTTGTGCGGCCAGCCCGACCCGGTGAGTGGGCAAGCCTGCGACCGCTGCCCGACCTGCCAGTTGCGGCTTTCCGGAAACCATCCCGATCTGGTCCGGCTGGTGCCGGCGGTCGACGCCGCGGCCGAGGAGGGCGAGTCCGGGGGCGCGGAACCTGCCGGAAAAGCGAAGTCCGCACAGATCGTGATCGAGCAGGTCCGGTCCTTGCAGCAGGCCCTGGGCGTGACCGGCCACCAGAGCAGCCGCCGCGCGGTCGTGGTGGACCCCGCGGACGCGATGAACGTGTACACCGCCAACGCGCTGTTGAAGCTGCTCGAGGAACCGCCGGAGGGATGTGTCTTCATCCTGGTGAGTTCGTCTCCACGGCGCCTGCTGCCCACCCTGCGCAGCCGCTGCCAGCAATGGACCGTCACGCGGCCCGGATCGGACCGGGTCGATGCCTGGCTCGATGGCCGAAGCCGGGAGTTGGCACCGCTTCTGGCGGTCAGTGGAGGCATGCCGCTCGCTGCCGAACGACTTGCCGGAATGGGGGGCGGGGCCTTGCTGGCCCGGTTCGTCGGCGACATCGTGCAGCTTCCGGATGCCGACCCGCTCGTGCTGGCAGGACGATGGGAAGCCTGGCTGAAATCGAAGGAGGCCCTGGCGGCCGGCTTCGGCATGGTCGAACTCGTCGGCTGGATGCAGCGCTGGGTGACCGATCTCGCGTCGGCGCGCCTGGGCGGCCGGATTCGCTATTTCCCGGGCCAGGAAGCGGCGCTGTGCGCCTTGGCCGCACGTTCGACGGTTGCCGCGGTATCGAACTGCTACAATGATTTTTCGAGGATCCGTCGGGTCGCCCAGCATCCGCTGAACGCCCGGCTGATGTTGGAAGACATGCTGTTGCGCTACGTGCGCGTCCTGACCAGGCACCGACCATGAGCGAACCCGCAAAATCCGGCGTGCATCGCCCCAGCGTGCTGTCGCTGAACATCAACTCGAAGTCCGCCCTGTATGCGGCCTACATGCCGTTTCTGGTCAATGGCGGCATCTTCGTGCCGACCCCGAAGAAGTACTCGATCGGGGACGAGGTATTCATGCTGCTGCAACTGATGGACGATCCGACCAAGCACCCGGTCGCGGCCACGGTGGCATGGGTCACGCCCCACGGTGCGCAGGGTGGCAAGACCGAGGGGATCGGGCTGCACTTCAGTTCCGACGATGCGGGCAAGAGCTTGCGCAGCCGCATCGAGACGATCCTGGCCGGCCTGCTCAGCTCGAATCGCCCGACGCACACGCTCTGACCGTCCGGACGTTCCATGTTCGTCGACTCGCATTGCCATCTCGATTTTCCGCAGCTCCTCGAACGCGAATCCGCCATCGTCGAGGCCATGGCCGCCAATCGGGTGGGGCACGTCCTGTGCGTGAATGTTCGAATCGAGGATTTTCCGCGGGTGCTCGCCCTGGCCGACCGTCATGAGGGGTTCTTCGCATCGGTCGGGGTCCATCCCGACGGTGCGGAGGTCGAGGAGCCGGACGTCGAGCGGCTGCTCGCGCTGGCCGACCATCCCAAGGTGGTGGCGATCGGCGAGACCGGCCTCGATTACTACTGGCACAAGGATGCGCCCGAGTGGCAGCGGGAGCGCTTTCGTACGCATATCCGCGCAGCCCGTCGTTGCGGCAAACCGCTGATCGTTCACACCCGCGCAGCCGCGGAAGACACGCTGCGGCTGATGCGCGAGGAAGGCGCGGGGGAGGCCGGCGGCGTCATGCACTGTTTCACCGAGTCGCGCGAGGTCGCGCAAGCGGCGCTCGATCTCGGGTTCTACATTTCGTTCTCGGGAATCGTCACCTTCCGGAACGCCGTCGACCTCAAGGCCGTGGCACGGTACGTGCCGCTGGACCGCCTGTTGATCGAGACCGACGCACCGTACCTGGCGCCGGTGCCGCATCGAGGCAAGACCAACGAGCCCGCCTGGGTGGTGCATGTGGCCGAAGAGATCGCACGCCTGCGCGGTGAAACTCTGGAATGCATCGAACGGTCCACCACCGATAATTTCTTCCGACTGTTCCGCCATGCAAAGACACACTGACCCGACACGGATCTTCCGGCTGATCCTTGCACTCCTCCTGTTCGGCCTGTCGACCCTTGCGGTCGCGGACAGTTATACGGATTCGCTGAATGCTGCCCGGGTGGGCGATACCCGGCAGTTGGTCGAACTGCTCAACCGCGGCATCGATCCGGACACGGTCGACGAGCACGGCAATACCTTGCTCATCATTGCCGCGCACCAGGGACATACGGCCACGGTTTCAGCGTTGCTGCAGTATCGTGCCAGCCCGTCGCGGCGCAATCTGTCCGGAGATTCGGCCCTGATGCTGGCCGTGCTGCGCGGCCACGGGGAGATCGTCGACCTCCTGCTCGATGCGGGGGCCCCGTTCAACCACGATGGCTGGACGCCGTTGATGTATGCGGCCTTCGAAGGGCACCTCGAACTCCTCGAGCGCTTGCTGGCGCGCGGTGCGGATCCGAACCTGCTGGCCCCGAACGATGCCAATGCGCTGATGTTCGCGGCACGCAACGGACATATCGCCGTGGTCCGGCGCCTGCTGGAGACCGACATCGACCTGGAGCAGGCGAGCGACCGCGGCTATACAGCCGAAACCTGGGCGCTGTCCAACGCCAATACGAATATCGCCGAGCTGATCCAGGCCGAGCGCGTACGCCGAGCGGGGGGAACCCTGAGAATCGAGATCAATTGAATCGGATGCGTCGTCGAAAGGCCCCTGCGGGCCCGTCGTCCAATGTGGACGGAATGCAACAAAATGGTGCATAGACGACGAAAGGTCGCTCAAAAACGCTTCAAGATGGTGCGTCAACAAAGATTTGATGGTCCAACGTGGTGCATAGGGCAGAGAAGCCAAAAAACACGCACCATTTTTTTGCATTTTCTGCACGAAAGCAGTGCAATCGACGGAAAAATTCGCGAAAATCGACCGGTTTCCCGCAAAAAAGGCGGGGTTTCGGTTGTTCATTCGTGAGGAGGAAGTTCCGTCATCATGCGCTACAAGTCCCTTGAAGAGTTTCTCGGCAACGTCGCCGAGCGCAACCCCGGCCAACCCGAATTCCTCCAGGCGGTGGAAGAGGTCATGGAGAGCCTGTGGCCCTTCATTTCCGAGAACCCCCGTTATGCCGAGCACGGCGTTCTGGATCGTCTCGTCGAACCCGAGCGCATCATCCAGTTCCGTGTTTCGTGGCTCGACGACAGTGGTGAGGTCCACGTCAATCGCGGCTACCGGATCCAGCACAGCTCTGCGATCGGCCCCTACAAGGGGGGCATGCGTTTCCACCCCTCGGTCAATCAATCGGTCCTGAAGTTCCTCGCCTTCGAACAGACTTTCAAGAATGCCCTGACCACGTTGCCCATGGGCGGCGGAAAGGGGGGGTCGGACTTCGATCCCAAAGGCAAGAGCCCGCGTGAAGTCATGCGGTTCTGCCAGTCGTTCATCACCGAACTGTACCGTCACATCGGTTCCGATACCGACGTTCCCGCCGGCGACATCGGCGTGGGCGGCCGCGAAGTCGGCTTCATGGCCGGCATGATGAAAAAGCTCTCGAACAAGTCGAGCTGCGTGTTCACCGGCAAGGGCATGAGCTTCGGCGGTTCGCTGATCCGCCCCGAAGCGACCGGCTACGGCACGGTGTATTTCGCCGAGGAGATGCTCAAGCACGCAGGCCGTTCGATGAAGGGCATGCGCATTGCGGTCTCGGGGTCGGGCAACGTCGCCCAATACACGATCGAGAAGGCGATGGAACTCGGTGCCAAGTGCGTAACCTGCTCGGATTCGAGCGGCACGGTGATCGACGAGGACGGCTTCACCCCCGAAAAGCTGGCGGTGCTGATGGACGTGAAGAACGTGCATTACGGCCGCGTGAGCGAGTACGCCGAGCGCATGGGGCTGCCGTTCGAGGCGGGCAAGCGTCCGTGGAGCGTGCCGGTCGACATCGCCCTGCCGGGTGCGACGCAGAACGAACTCGACGGCGACGATGCCCGCATCCTGGTGAAGAACGGTGTCGTGTGCGTTGCCGAGGGGGCCAACATGCCCTGCAATGCCGAAGCGGTGCGCGTGTTCGAGGAGAACGGTGTCCTCTACGCGCCGGGCAAGGCCAGCAATGCCGGCGGTGTCGCAACGTCCGGCCTGGAAATGAGCCAGAACGCGATGCGGATGTCGTGGACCCGCGAGGAAGTCGACGGCCGCCTGCTCGAGATCATGCAGGGCATCCACCGCATGTGCCTCGAGTACGGCACGCGTCCGGACGGCTCGGTCAACTACTCGGACGGCGCGAACATCGCCGGCTTCGTGAAGGTTGCCGATGCGATGCTGGCACAGGGCGTGATCTGATCCCGGTGGCGGGTGGCGCGAGCCGCCCGCGTTTGCGGAAACAGAAACGGCGCGGTGACCCCGCGCCGTTTCTGTTTCTAAGCTGCGATATCCCTGCGCAACCTGCGATCGAGGAAGACCTCCGCGGGTTCGGGGCGCCCGAAGAGGTAGCCCTGGTAGAGAATCGGGGTACGGCTTCGCAGAAACTCGGCTTGTTCGCGGGTTTCGACCCCTTCGGCGACGACGTTCAGGCGCAGGTGGGACGCCATCGCCAGGATGGTGTCGACGAGTGCGGCGTCGTCCGGGTCGGTGGGGGCATCCTGGATGAAGGTGGCGTCGATCTTGAGTTCGCTGATCGGCAGGCGCTTGAGATAGGCCAGTGACGAATAGCCGGTCCCGAAGTCGTCGATCGAGAAACGTACACCCAGTCGCCGAAGCTCAGCCATCTTGTACACCGTCGGTTCGACTGCATCGACCAGCAGACCTTCGGTGACTTCCAGCGTCAGGCGCGCCGGATCCGCGCCGGTCTCCACCAGAATGTCGCGAACCCGCGGGACGAAGTCGGGGCGGTGAAACTGGCGGGGGCTGACGTTGACCGAAAGGGACAGTCCCGGGTCGGCCAGTTCCGCCCGCGCGAGCAGCCCGCATGCCTGGCGCAGCACCCATTGGCCGAGGTCTGCGATCAGGCCGGTTTCCTCTGCGATCGGGATGAACGCTCCCGGCGGGATCAACCCGTGAACCGGGTGATGCCAGCGGAGCAGGGCTTCCGCGCTGCGCACCGTCCCCTCGCAATCGACCTGGGGCTGCAGGTACAGCCGCAACTGCCGGGCGTCGATCGCGTTGCGCAGGTCCGCCTCGAGGGCGAAGCGTGCTTCGGCACGGGCCTGCATCTCCGGCTCGAAGAAGCAGACGTGGTTCCGGCCCGCTTCCTTGGCCTGGTACATCGCGGTGTCGGCCTGTTTGAGCAGGTCGCTGAGACGTTCGTCTTCGGCGCCGGGAAACAGGGTCACGCCGATGCTTGCACTGACCGAGATGTCCTCGCCTTCGAGTTCGAAGCGATTGGTCAGGGTCTGGCGGATCTTCTCGGCGACGCTGCGCGCCTGGTCGGCGGCCGCTTCTGCTTCGGACGAAAGAGCCGGAAGCAGCAGCACGAACTCGTCGCCGCCGAAGCGTGCCACCGTATCGCTGTCGCGCAGGCAATGGATCAGACGCGCACTGGCCGCCTTGAGCAGGCGATCGCCCATGTCATGGCCGCGGGCGTCGTTGAGTGTCTTGAAGTGATCGAGGTCGACGAACATCAGGGCGCCGATCTGCTCGTTGCGGCGTGCCAGGGCGATTGCGTGGTGCAGCCGATCGAGCAGCATCCTGCGGTTGGGGAGGCCCGTCAAAGAGTCGAAATAGGCCAGCCGTTCGATCTCGGATTCCTGGTGCTTGCGCTCGGTGATGTCGCGTCCGATTTCGACCAAACCGTTGCGGCTCCCGTCCGGATTGAACAGCGGTACCTTGATCGTATCGAATATCCGCGTGCCGCCATCGGGCGTCGGCAAGCGCTCCTCGGTCCGAATTGCTCCGGCCGAGGCCCAGACCCTCGCGTCGGGGCGCCCGTCCTCGAGCAGGGCTTCGTGGTTGGGTCCTTGCCGCGCGACGAGTTCCGCGTCGGTGCGATTGCGGTAATCGACGCCTTCCAGTCCGAACAGCCGAAGTGCGAAACGGTTGGCCTGTTGCCAGCGCCCGCTGCCGTCCTTGAATCGGATGATGTCGGGCATCGCATCGATCAGCGTCTTGAGCTGCCGCTCGCGCTGCGCAAGGGCGGCGGTTGCGCAGCGCTTGCGAATCACGTTGAAGATCAGCAACAGGATGACGACAAACTGCACCAGTACGCCGACGATCAGGGCGTTGCGCAACGATGCCTGGGCACGAGTGGCTTCGCGGGTGCGCTGGTCGACCAGGGCTTCGAGCTGATCCTTGTAGGCGAGCAACTGCGCTTCGCCGACCGGCTTGCCGCTGATGTCGTGAAGGATTGAAGCGAGCACGATGCGTCCGTCCTGCATCGGCAGGGGCGAGGAGTGTACCTCGACGGTCCGGATCTGGCCGTCGGCGAGCCGGTGCGGAAAGATGAAATAGCTGCGTTCCTCGGCCTGCGCCCGCTTCCGTTCGGCTTCGACTTCGGCGGGGCCGAGAATGTTGAGTGCGTCGATCGGTTTGCCGATCAGGGTGCGATGGGGGTAGCCGTAGAAGTCGATGGCCGCGTTGTTGGCATCGATGATCCGCCCCGTTTCCGGATCGATCAACAGCATCATCGCACTGTGTTGCCGAAACGGTGACAGTGGGCTGAGTTCCTGTGCGTTGGCCGAGCCGAAGCACAGGACCGCGACAAGCAGACCCGACATGAAGACGTGCCCGAGCCGGTGACGAACCCTTGCGGTCACCATCGGGACCGGTCCGTCGGGACGGGGAATGTTAGGGGTCGATTCAATTCCGCTGAAATCCGAAAGAGTGTGCTCCGCCTATAACTAAAGCACTAGGCTTGGCAGAGCATAACCTCAATCGGTACAGGGGAAAAGTGGTTTGTTCGGGAGCGGAAAACCGAGAATGGGGCGTGCTCAGCCCTTTTTTCCAGTGCGCTTGTCGCGCAGATAGATGTGGTTGCTCACCTTCTTCAGTTCGAACAGGCCGATCTCGCTCACCAGGTCGCTGAGCTTCTTGTACCCGTAGTTGCGCGGATCGAAAGAGGTCTGGTTGCCGATGTGCGAGCCCACTCCGCCCAGGGCCGCCCATCCGTCCTCGTCGGCTGCGGCCTCGATACCGCTGCGGAGCAGGTTGACCAGTTTTGCGTCTCCGCGCAGTTCCCTGGCCGATTTCTTCTGTTCGCCAGCCTCCTGCTTTTCTTCCGTCTGGCTCGGCATGCCCAGGTTCTCGAGATAGAGAAACTTCGAGCAAGCGTTGACGAAGGGCATGGGGGTCTTCTTCTCGCCGAATCCGATGACCTTCAGCCCGTTGGCGCGGATACGCATCACCAGCGGAGTGAAGTCGGAATCCGAGGAGGCGAGGCAGAAGCCGTCGAGTTTCTGCCCGTAGAGCAGATCCATCGCGTCGATGATCATCGCACTGTCGGTGGCGTTCTTTCCCTTCGTATAGGCGAACTGCTGGATCGGCTGGATCGCATACTCGTGCAGTACCTGTTCCCAGTTCTTCAGTCCCGTACTTTTCCAGTTCCCGTAGGCGCGGCGGATGTTGGTGACGCCGTACTTGGCGAGTTCGTCGAGGATGACCTCGATCTTCGACGCGGGGCAGTTGTCTGCATCGATGAGCAGTGCGATGTGGGATTCATCGGTGTGGGGGGGATCGGCGCTCATGCACGGCTCCAAGGGCGGTGGCCGCATCCACGCGTGGCGGGTCGGGCGGCCGGTTCGTGATCGATGTTCGGAGCATAGCGGCCTGGCGACGGGATGACCAGCGCCGCGACCGGTCGCTCGCGAACCGGATCATGCCGAGGGAACCTCGCCTTGGGGGCGATGTCCGCGTTCAGGCTACACTAAGCGTTGCGCGACGGGAGTGGACGCGGGCACCCTCCGTGTCTGAACCGTCGCCCTTTCTTCCCGTTGGACTGCGCGACCCATGAGCGTCATCGACAACCTTCGCCGTGAACAATCGAGGCTGGCCGGCATCCGCCGGGATATCCATGCCCATCCCGAACTCGCGTACGCCGAGCACCGCACGGCGGGACTCGTGGCCACGCATCTCGAATCGCTCGGCTGCGAAGTGCACCGGGGCATCGGCAAGACTGGAGTGGTCGCTGCGATTCGCGGCGGAAAGGGGTTGCGCGCGATCGGCCTGCGGGCCGACATGGATGCCCTTCCGATCCAGGAGCGCAATACCTTCGAGCACCGTTCGCAGCACGTCGGCTGCATGCATGCGTGCGGACATGACGGGCATACGACGATGCTGCTGGCCGCAGCGGAGGTGCTCGCGCGCGAGCGCCACTTCGATGGCGTGGTGTATCTGGTCTTCCAGCCGGCCGAGGAGGGAGAGGCGGGCGCACGCGCGATGATCGACGACGGCTTGTTCGAGCGCTTTCCGATGGAAGCCATCTTCGGTCTGCACAACTGGCCCGGGATGCCGGCGGGCCAGTTCGCAGTGCACGTCGGGCCGGTCATGGCCAGTGCCGATCGCTTCGACGTCGAGGTGATCGGGACTGGCACCCATGCGGCCATGCCGCATCTCGGGATCGACCCGGTCGTTGCCGCCGCATCGCTGGTCCAGGCGTTCCAGACGATCGCCAGCCGCACGATCGACCCGCTCGACGCGGCCGTGGTGTCGACGACGATGTTTCATGCCGGCGAGGCCTACAACGTCATTCCGGACCGCGTCAGTCTGTCGGGCACCGTCCGGGCATTCGATGCGGCCGTGCGTGATCGCATTGCGAAGCGCCTCGAAGAGCTGTGCGGTGGAATCGCGGCGGCCCATGGCGTCGAGATCCGGATGACGTACCGGAAAGGATATCCCCCGACGGTCAATGCGCCCGAGCAGGCGGCCGTGTGCGCCGGCGTGGCGCGTGAACTCGTGGGCGAGGCGAGGGTTTCGCTGGCCGAACGTCCGAGCATGGGAGCGGAGGATTTCGCCTTCTTCCTCGAGCACAAACCGGGTTGCTACGTATGGATCGGCAATGGCCCGGGCGAGGGTGGTTGTACGCTGCACAACCCGCAGTACGACTTCAATGACGAGATCATTCCGGTCGGAGGTGCCTACTGGGTCCGTCTCGTGGAGACGATTCTCGGTCGCGCCGGTTGAACCACTGTTCGTGCGCGTCGTCCACAGCCTGTCATGAATTCCCTCAAGCTTGCGTTCCGGATGCTCCTGCGCGACCTGCGTGCGGGCGAACTGCATCTTCTCGGCCTTGCGATCGTCATCGCCGTCGCGAGCCTCACCAGCGTCGGATTCCTTACGGACCGCGTCGCCCGCGGGCTGGAGCGCGAGGCCAACCAGCTCTTGGGGGGCGATCTGCTGTTGCGTGCCGATCATCCCTGGAGTGAGACCTTCGCCGACGAAGCCCGCGCGCGAGGGCTGGATGTAGTCGAAACCGTGCTGTTCACGAGCATGGTCAGCACCGAGGAAGAAGCGCAGCTTGCCGGCGTCAAGGTCGTCGAACACGGCTATCCGCTCAGGGGTTCGGTACGAATCGCCCCGGGTCCCAACCAGCCCGACCGGGTCGCGGAAGAGATGCCTGCGCCGGGCCAGGTATGGCTCGACGAGCGCATGTTCGCAAGTCTCGGCGTTGCGGTGGGCGACCGGGTCGGGCTGGGGAAGGTCGAGTTCGAGGTTGGCGCGATGGTCAGCTTCGAGTCGGATCGCGGAGCAAATTTCTTCAGCCTGCTGCCCCGGGCGATGTTCAACGTCACCGATCTGGAGCAGACGGGATTGCTCGTGGAGGGAAGCCGTGCGACCTGGCGGCTGCACATCGCCGGTGCGTTGCCCGAGGTCGATGCCTTCGAGCGGTGGGCGATCGCGCGCCTGGGACGGGGCGAAGCGGTGGAGACCATCGACAACGCACGTCCGGAGGTGCGGGCTGCACTCGACCAGGCCCAGCGATTCCTGAGGCTTGCGGCACTGCTGGCCGTCGTACTTGCGGCGGTTGCCGTAGGATTGTCTGCCCGTCGCTTCATGCGGCGTCATGTCGATGCCTGTGCGGTGATGCGTTGCCTCGGCGCGAGACAGGCCCAGGTGCTCGGCATCGTCGTGGGCGAGTTCGTACTGTTCGGCCTTGCTGCGGCGCTGGCCGGATGCGCCCTGGGATGGCTGGTCCAGTTCGGCCTGGTCACGCTGTTGGCGGATCTGCTGCAGGTGAGCTTGCCTGCGCCCTCGCCGTTGCCGCTGGCGCACGGTCTCGTGGTTGGGCTGGCGCTGCTGGTGGGATTCGTCCTTCCGCAGTTGCTCCGGCTTGGTCAGGTTTCCACCCTGCGGGTATTGCGTCGTGAGTTCGTTGCGATCGAACCCCTGAGCGGCTTTGCCTGGGGGATGGGTGCGGCGGTCTTGCTGGCGATGATCTTCTGGCTGGCCGCGGACTTCGAACTCGGACGCATGGTGGCGGTCGGATTTGCGCTGGCGCTCGGCGTGTTCGCCCTTGCGGCCTGGGGGGTGCTGCGCCTGCTCGCGCTGATGAAGGGGGAGGGCAGCTTGCGTGGCGGCGGATGGCGCTATGGTCTCGCATCCCTGAAAAGGCGCATGGGGAGCAGCGTCATTCAGGTCAGCGCCCTTGGGTTGGGCATGACCGCGCTCTTGCTGCTGACCCTGATTCGCGGCGATCTGCTCGAGAACTGGCGCCAGATGACCCCGCCCGACGCACCCAATCGATTCATCGTCAACATCCAGCCCGACCAGCGTGAAGCGGTGGCGGCGCACTTTGCCCGGAACGGTCTCGAGCCACCGGAGATCCTGCCGATGATCCGCGGACGCCTGGCGGCGATCAACGACCGTCCGGTGCGGGCCGAGGAGTACGAGGAGTCGCGCACGCAACGGCTGGCCGAGCGCGAGTTCAACCTCAGTTATGCAACGCACCTGCCCGAGGCCAATCGTATCGTCGCTGGCCAGTGGCACGGCACGGACCGCTCCCCGCAGTTCTCGGTGGAGGCCGGGCTGGCACGGACCTTCGATTTACGCATCGGAGACCGAGTGCGGTTCGAGGTTGCCGGGCGCCCGATCGAGGCGCCGATCACCAGTATTCGCGAGCTGGAATGGGATTCGATGCGGGTGAACTTCTTCTTCATCGCATCCGAAGGAGTGCTGGGCGAGGCGCCGGCGAGCCTTGTGACGAGTTTCCACCAGCCGGCGGGCGAACACGCCTTCACGACCGGGCTGGTCAATGCCTTTCCGAACCTCACCGTGATCGACGTAGCAGCGGTCCTCGCACAGGTCCAGGCCGTCACCGACAAGCTGGTGCTGATCGTGCAGTTCGTGTTCGGATTCGCTGTCCTGGCCGGACTGGTGGTGCTGTATGCCGCCCTTCAGTCCACGCACGATGAGCGCGACTTCGAGGCGGCGATGCTGCGTACGCTGGGAGCGAGAAATGTCCAGGTGCGGCAGGCGCTGCTGGCTGAATTCCTGGTCCTTGGCGTCGTAGCCGGCGTGCTCTCCGGGATGGGGGCCAGTGCGATCGGCTGGGCGATCGCGCACCACGTATTCAAGATGGCTTATCTGCCCGGCGTGCTTCCGATGGCCGTCGGTGCGCTGGCAGGGGCGGTGGCGGTCGTGCTCGGTGGCTGGGCCGGAACGCGTGGCCTGCTCGCCCGCCCCCCGATCGCGAGCCTGCGGGCCTTGAGCTGAATGCGCCCTGCGTCAATCCGTTGCATTCGTTTCCTCTGAACGCGTACCACTTAACGCCGGGGCGGACGTTGCTGCCAGTACAATGCACGCCCATTACCGGACCGCTCCCCCCGACATGTCGCGGAAACGAATCCTCTTCCATCCCCGAGCGCTGCACCTGATCGTCGCCGTAACGATCGTCGTGCTCGCCGGTTGGGCGCGGTTCACGCAGGAGCAATACCGGTCCGTTGGCCAACTCCTGAGCGCGCAGCACGGTGCGTCGGTCGAGGCCTCCTTTCGTGCTTCGGCACGGATGTACCAGCTCAGTGCCGGGATCATGTATCGAGAGATGAGCCGTCATCCCGCGATGATCGACTGGCTCGAGTCGGCGAACGAGGGTAGCGAGGCGGACCGGGACCGTATCCGGGGGTGGCTGCGGAGCCTGTGGCAACCTGATTACCTGCGGCTGCGCGACGAGGGCTTCGTGCAGTTCCAGATACATCTCGCCGACGGGACGGTGCTGCGCCGTTTCCACCGCCCGGAGTTCTACGGCGACAACCTGACCGACGTGCGGGCGTCCGTCCGACGCTCGCATGCCGAGCGTCGAAACGTCGTCGGGTTCGAGGGGGGGCGCTCGTATCCGGCGCTGCGCCACCTGTTTCCGGTCGAATACGACAAGCGCCTGCTGGGCAGCGTCGAATTGTCCGTTCCGTTCTTCCGGCTGCAGGAGCGCTTCGAGGAGTTGCTGCCCGGCAACACGTTCCTGATGGTGTTCAAGCGTGAGCACACACTCGATCTCGTGACCGAGGAGATGCGCTGGCTCTATGTGCCGTCCGGACTCAAGGATGGCTACTTCATCGCGGGGGACGAGTTGTCGTTGTTCACGCGCGAGTTCGTCGAATCCGCCCGGGGTCGCGAGGTGCTGGCGGCGTTGAGAGTGGGCAGCGATCTCGAATCCATGGCGCAACTCGATGCGCCGATGTCGGTTCCAGTGTTGAGCGGCGGTCATGGCTACTTCGCTTCGTTCGTTCCGGTGAACGACGTCGCGGGGGAGAACGTGGGGTTCGTCCTTGCCATTGCCGAGGCGCCGGAACTGGTGGAGGCGCGTGAGGCGTACGTCTTGCAGGGCGTGGTCGGCGGGATCGTGATCGTGTCGCTCGGAACGGTGCTCGGGCTGTTGCTGATCGCTGCGGCCAAGCGCCGGCAGCAGGAACTGCGGGCCCGTGCGCTGAACGTGCAATTGAGTTCCCTGGTCGAGACGATTCCCGATCCGGTGTATTTCAAGGATGCGTCGGGTTGCTGGCTGTTCGTGAACCAGGCCGGCCTGCAGTTGCTCGATCTCGAGGATGCCGACTGGAAGGGGCGGACGGATGCGGAGATCGCCCGGATGCGTCCGCAGTACGCGGACGTTCTTCAATACGCGGCCAAGCAGGATCGTGAGGTTCTGCGTGAGGGAGAACTGTGTGTCTATGACGATGCCGTGGTCCACAACGGGCATCGACGCCTGTACGAAGTGCGCAAGATGCCGAACCTCGAGAACGGTCGGGCCGTCTCGCTGCTGGTGATCCGCCGCGACGTCACGGAAGAGCGCCAGGCGAAGATCCGGCTCCTGTCGAGCGAGAAGCGCTACCGCGAAGTGGTCGACAACGTCCACGAGGTCATCTACCGCACCGATTCGGAGGGGCGATGGAGCTTCCTCAATCCTGCCTGGGAACATCTGACCGGCTATCAGATCCCGGATTCGCTGGGTCGCAAGGCGATCGAGTTCTTCCATCCGGAGGATCGCGTCCGCACGACCGCGCGCGTCCGCGAAATGATGCGTGGCGGGCACGACGACGTACGCGAAGAAGTGCGCGTGCTGCGCGTCGACGGACGAACGCGCTGGGTCGAACTCTTCGTTCATCCGGCCTCCGATGCGCAGGGGCGTACGCGCGGCAGCTACGGCACGCTGATGGACGTGACCGAGCGGCGCGAGATCCTCGACGCCCTTCGCGCGGAGCGCGATCTTTTTGCAGCAGGGCCTGCGATCGTGTTCGTGCAGCGGCTGGAAAAGGGGTGGCCGGTCGAGTACGTCTCGCCGAACGTGTTCGAGGAGCTCGGCTATCGCCCCGAGGAGATGACCCGGCCGGAGTTCCGCTTCGGTAGCTTGCTGCATCCGGACGATCAGGGGCGTATCGAACAGGAGGAGAACGCCCACCTGGCCGAGGGTCGTACGTCCTACGTGCTCAATTACCGCATCCGGCGCCGCGACCGCGGATATCGCTGGTATCGGGAGTACTCGATGCCGCAGCGCATCGAGGGCGATCCGGTGCTGCGCATCCGCGGCTACCTGATCGACGAGACCGCGATCCGCGAGGCGCAGATCGCGCTCGAGGACGAGCGCCAGCGCCTTTCCTGGATCCTCGAAGGGGCGAACGTGGGCACCTGGGAATGGGATGTGCCCGGTGGCCGGATCGCGATCAATACGCGCTACGCCGAGATGCTCGGTTACGCGCTCGAGGAGTTGTCGCCCCTCAGCACGGCGGCCTGGCGGAACCTGATGCATCCGAGCGATCGGGCGCGGTGCATGAAGCGCATGCTGGGTCACTTCGACGAGGACCTGCCCTACTACGAGGGCGAGCACCGCATGCGCCACAAGAACGGCTCGTGGGTGTGGGTGCTGGCACGTGGGCGCGTGCTGCGGCGGGATGCCGAAGGCGAACCGGTGCTGATGTGCGGTACGCAGATGGACATCACGCTGCGCAAGGCAGCCGAGGCCCATGCGGAGCATCTTGCGTACTACGACGAACTGACCGGGCTGCCGAATCGACGGCTGTTTCTCGAACAGTTGCGCCATGCCCAGGCGGCCAGCACGCGCACGCATCTTTTCGGGGCGCTGTTCTTTCTCGATCTCGACAACTTCAAGAATCTCAACGACAGCCTCGGCCACGACTACGGCGATCTGTTGCTGAAGGAAGTCGCCCGGCGCCTGAACGGCGTGATGCGCAGTGGCGATTCGGTCGCACGACTCGGTGGTGACGAGTTCGTCGTGCTGCTCGAAGAACTCGATACGGACGAGGAGCAGGCGGTCGGCAAGGCCGAGCGTGCGGTGTTGAAAGTGCTGCAATCGCTCTCGACGCCATATGTGCTGAAGAAGCACCGGCATCACCTCACGCCGAGCATCGGCGTGACGCTGTTCCGCGACCAGGACGAGAGTTCCGAGACACTGATGAAGAAGGCCGACCTGTCGATGTACCAGGCCAAGGCGGCCGGCAAGGGGACGTTCCGCTTCTTCGATCCGGAGATGCAGGCGGTGGCCGAGCGACGCATGCGGCTCGAAGCCGAACTGCGCCTGGCCCTGGAGCGCGACGAGTTCCTGCTCGCGTATCAGCCCATCGTCGATGTGAAAGGGGACGTCACCGGAGTCGAGGCCCTGTTGCGCTGGCGTCATCCCGAGCACGGCATGGTTTCGCCGGGCGAGTTCATTCCCGTGGCCGAAGCGTCCGGACTGATCGTCCCGATCGGCAACTGGGTGATCCGGACAGCCTGCGAACAGCTGGCGGCCTGGAAGCGCCATCCGCAGCGTTCGGGCTGGTCGGTTGCGGTCAACGTCAGTGTCCGCCAGTTCGTTCAGACCGACTTCGTTGCCCGGGTGCTCACCGCACTTCGCGAGACCGGTGCGGACGGCACGCGGCTGCGACTGGAGATTACCGAGAGCATGCTGCTCGACAACCTGGACGAAACGATCACGCGGATGTCGGCCCTGCGCACAGAGGGGGTCAGCTTCTCGCTCGACGATTTCGGCACGGGCTACTCGTCGCTGAACTATCTGAAGAAGCTTCCGCTCTCGGTGCTGAAGATCGACCAGTCATTCGTGCGCGACATCAGCGACGACCCCAATGACGCGGCGATCGTGCAGACCATCATTGCGATGGCCCACTCGCTCGACCTCCGCGTGGTTGCCGAGGGGGTCGAGACGGCGGAACAGCGCGCCTTCCTGCTCGAGCATGGATGCGAGTCGCTGCAGGGATATTTCTTTTATCATCCGATGACCCTCGACAAGCTCGAACAGGTCCTCGGAGGCTGATGGATTCCGCAAACCGTCTGATGGGTCACGAGATCGACCCATTCATCGCCCTGCTCGTGATGCTCGTAGCGGTGCTGTGCCTGCTGTTCGTCGTGGTGTGGCGGCTCGTGCGAATCGAACGGCGTTTCCGTCCGGAAGACCTCGAGCGCGTGCTGGCCGCGCAGCACCGCGGTCTGATCGAGGATCTGCACCGAGGCCTGGCGCAGCAGACAGACCGCCTGGCGGCAAGCTCCGAACACGGGTCGGAACGCGTGCGCGTGACGCTGGACCGGTCGCTGCAGTCCAGCGGCGAAGCGCTGCACAAGCTGAACCTCGGGATGCAGGCAGCGTTCGCTGCGCAGCGCGAGGAGTCTGCTCGGCGTCTGACCGAGTTGTCCGGCGGGCTGGCCGCCGCCCAGGAGCGGCTACGTCGTGAGCTGCTCGACCACTTGCTCACCCGTATCGCCGAGCATGCACGGGCCGACCGCGAACTGCTGCAGCAGGGGCTGGGAGCGGCGTCGGCCGAGCTTTCGGCGCGTCTTGAGGGTGTCTCCCGGATGATCGACGAGCGCCTGGAAGGCATCTCGGGGCACGTCAATCAGCGGCTGGACGAGGGGTTTCGCAAGACCAACGAGACCTTCGCCAGCGTCATGGCACGACTGGCGACGATCGACGAAGCGCAGAAAAAGATCGACGGGCTGACGACCAATGTCGTGGGGCTGCAGGAGCTGCTGGGCGACAAGCGGGCGCGCGGCGCGTTCGGCGAGGTGCAGCTCGAGGCCCTGGTGCGCAACCTGCTCTCGCCCGATGCCTTCGATTTCCAGTACAGCCTTCCCAACGGCATGCGTGTCGACTGCGTCCTCCATCTGCCCGAGCCGACGGGCATGGTTGCGGTCGATTCAAAGTTTCCGCTCGAGAACTATCAACGGATGCTCGATGCGAGCCTGTCCGACGTCGATCGCCGGCTTGCGCGGGCGGCGTTTCGCACCGACGTGCGCCGGCATGTGGATGCGATCGCCTCGAAATACATTCTTCCCGAGGTCACCTCCGACGGTGCCGTGATGTTTCTGCCGGCCGAGGCGGTGTTCGCCGAGATCCACGCCTATCACCCCGAACTGGTCGAGCATGCGCTCTCCCGGCGGGTCTGGCTGGTTTCCCCGACGACCCTGATGGCCGTGCTCAACACGGCACGTGCGGTGCTCAAGGACGTCGAGACGCGCAAGCAGATCCATGTGATCAAGGATGCGTTGGCCCGGCTTGCGCGGGATTTTCACCGGTTCGACGAGCGCATGGCCGCGCTCGCACGCCACATCGAGCAGGCCAATCGCGACGTTCGCGACGTCCAGGTCAGCTCCAGGAAGATCACCGCGCATTTCGAGAAGATCGAGTCCGTGCAACTCGAGGACCAGGACGAACCTGCGGAAGTCGACGCAGCCGAGGGCCGATTGCCGGATCTCCGTGCGTAGCGAACCGCGGTCTTCAGCCGCCGATGTACGACATCTCGATCTTGCGCCGTGCAGCGGTATTGGCCGTGCGGATTTCCGAATAACGGTCCTCGCGTGCGAGCCAGACCCGCGCGATCGCACGGTCGAGTGCGGCGTCCGATCCGCCTCCGCGCAGCAGGTCGCGCAGGTCGTGGCCTCCCTGCGCGAACAGGCAGGTGTACAGCTTGCCCTCGGTCGACAGCCGGATGCGCGTGCACGTCGAGCAGAAGGCCTGGGTCACCGAGGAAATGACGCCGACTTCTCCCGATCCGTCGCGGTAGCGCCAGCGCTCGGCGACTTCGCCAACGTAGTTGGGGTCCACCGGTTCAAGCGGGAACACGGCATCGATGCGCTCGATCACCTCGCGTGAGGGCACGACCTCGTCCATCTTCCAGCCGTTCGAGCTGCCCACGTCCATGAACTCGATGAACCGCACGATGTGGCCGCTGCCCCGGAAATGCCGGGCCATGTCGACGACACCGTGGTCGTTGATGCCGCGCTTGACCACCATGTTGACCTTGATCGGGCCCAGGCCCGCGTCGGCGGCCGCATCGATTCCCTTGAGCACGGCCTCGACCGGGTAATCGGCGTCGTTCATCCGGCGGAAGGTGGCGTCGTCGATCGCATCCAGGCTGATGGTCACCCGGTCGAGACCGGCACTGCGGAGCACCTTTGCCATCCGGGGAAGCAGGACGCCGTTCGTCGTCAGGGTCAGTTCCACGCCGGGAATGTCGGCCAGCAGCTCGATCAGGTTTTCCAGATGCTTGCGCAACAGCGGCTCGCCGCCGGTGATCCGGATCTTCTTGACGCCTCGCATTGCGAACGCGCGCGCGATGCGTGCGATCTCTTCGAACGAGAGCAGTTCCTTCCGTGGCAGGAACGGGTAGTCCTTGCCGAACACCGAGCGGGGCATGCAGTAGATGCAGCGGAAGTTGCAGCGGTCGGTGACCGAAATGCGCAGATCGTGAACCATCCGCCCGCGCCGGTCCTGCAACGGACCGTCGGTGGGGAGATCGGGTGACGCGACGTCGTCGGGACCGATCGTCGGGCCAGCGGGAAAGATCGGAATCGCTTTCATGATCGGTGCCGGTTCGAGAGGGTTGGGGCGGAGCCTGACAGAACCTGAGAAACCCGTCCTTGACGATGGACAGGATCGGACGGCACGGGTTCGCGTCGGTCGGCTGGAGACGGCTGCCGGCTTCCTGTTACGATTATCGGCACAGCGTATCCGGGGTGCAAGGCCGATCGGAGCCGGGGCGGATCGGAACGAAGGAGAAGAGGCAGATGAGCGACGTCCACGCACTGGCGGCAGAGCGGCTACGCAGCCGCTGTGACCCGGGCTGTTTCGGCTTCGAGACCACGGCCGGCCTCGGGGACCTGCCGGACGGGCTGGAGCAGGCGCGGGCCGACGAAGCCCTGCGGTTCGGTCTGGCCATGCGCCAGCCCGGATATAACGTGTTCGTGCTCGGGGAGTCCGGAACCGGCCGGCACGCCATCGTGTTTCGCCTCCTCAAGGAACTCGCGGCGCATGGCGAAGTGCCGCCCGACCTGTGCTACGTGCACAACTTCGACGATCCCCGCCGGCCGCGGGTCCTGACCTTGCCTGCCGGTCGCGGCGATGCCCTGCGCACCGACATGCAGACGTTCGTGCGCGAACTCGGGCCGGCCCTCGAGGCTGCTTTGGACAGCGAGACGCACGTCGATCGGGTCGAGGCGCTGCAGGAGGCGCACAAGGAACGGGAGGAGACCGCGCTGCGCGAACTGGGGCAGGCCTGCTCCGAATCCGCCGTTTCCCTTCTGCGCACGCCCGAAGGTTTCGTGTTCGCGCCGACCCGCGAGGGTGAGACGATGTCGCCCGAGGCCTTCGAGGCCTTGCCGGCGGACGAGAAGGAGAAGATCGAGAAGGAAGTCGGCCGCTGGAGCGACCGGCTTGCCGACCTGCTCGAAGAGTTCCCGGGCTGGCGCAAGGCCTTGCGCGAGGGGGTCCGGCGTGCCGAGCGCGAGGCCCTGTCGCCCACCGTGATGCACTTGTCGCGCGGTCTGCGGGAGCGCTATGCGGATCTTCCGCAGGTGCAGGCTTTTCTCGATGCGGTTCAGGCCGATCTGCTCGACAGCGATGCCGACTGGGGAAGCAGCGGCGAGGAGGACGAAGGCCGTGACGAGGATACCGGTAGCCGTTTTCACCGCTACCACGTGAAGTTGCTCGTCGATAACGCCGAACAGAGCGGAGCCCCGGTCATCTACGAGGACAATCCGGGCTTTGGCAGCCTCATCGGTCGCATCGAGCATTTCGTGCACATGGGCAACCAGGTCACGAACTTCGGCCTGATCTGCGCGGGCGCGATGCACCGTGCCCGCGGCGGTTATCTCGTCGTCGATGCCGAGCGCCTGTTCGCCCAGCCCTTCGCGTGGGAGGGGCTCAAGCGGGTCCTGCGCAACCGGGAGATCCGCATCGAGGCCCCGGCCGAGGCCCAGGGCTGGAACACGCCGGTGACGCTGGAGCCCGAGGCCGTGTCCTGCGAGGTCAAGGTGGTCCTCGTGGGCGATCGCAGTGTCTTCTATCTGCTCAACGAGCACGATCCGGACTTCGCGGAGTTGTTCAAGGTCGCGGCCGATTTCGACGACGAGATGTCTCGAACGGACGAGAACGTCCAGTACTACGCACATCTGCTGGCCATGCTGGGACGCAATGCGGATCTGCTGCCCTTCGACCGCGACGCGATTGCCTTGCTGGTCGAGCAGGGTGCGCGCCTGGCCGAGGATGCGGGCAAGCTGTCCTTGCAGACGCGCAAGCTCGCCGACCTGATGCGCGAAGCCGATTTCCATGCGCGCGCAAAGGCGGCCGATGTGGTGTCGCGGGAGTTTGTCGAGCGCGCGATCGCGGCGCGCACCCGGCGTTTCGGACGCTATGCCGAACGGGTGCTCGAGTCGATGGTGGAAGGCACGACCCTGATCTCCACGACGGGCGAGCGAGCGGGCCAGATCAACGGACTGGTCGTCGTCGAACTGGCGGGTGAGCACTTCGGGCATCCGGTAAGGATCACGGCCACCGCACGGCTGGGTGACGGTGACGTCGTCGACATCGAGCGGGAAACCGAGTTGGGCGGCGCGATCCACTCCAAGGGGGTCCTGATCCTGACCGCGTTTCTCGCCGCACGGTATGCGCGTCTGCAGCCCCTGTCGCTATCGGCCAGCCTCGTGTTCGAACAGTCCTAGGCCCAGGTCGAGGGCGATTCGGCCTCTCTGGCCGAGTTGTGCGCGCTGCTGTCCGCGCTGGCCGACGTGCCGATCCGCCAGGGCATCGCGGTGACCGGGTCGGTGAACCAGTTCGGTGAGGCCCAGGTGGTCGGGGGTGTCAACGAGAAGATCGAGGGCTACTTCGATTTGTGCTCGGTGCGTGGATTGACCGGGGACCAGGGCGTGGTGATTCCGGCTGCGAGCGTGCGTCATCTGATGTTGCGCGAGGACGTGGTCGAGGCCGCACGCAGAGGGCGTTTCCACGTGATTCCGGTGGAGACCGTGGATCAGGCGATGTCCGTCCTAACCGGGCTGCCTTCGGGCGTGCCGGATGCCAAGGGCGTCATGCCGAAGGGTTCGATCAATCACAAGGTGGCCGCGACGATACGGGAGATGGCTGCGGCCCGCAGCGACTGGGAAGGCGGTGCACGTGGGCGGGAGCGGCGCGGCCGGAACACCCGTTGAGACCGTGCCGGCTGATCTGTGTGGCGGTTGGTGTGGCTTGTCGTCGGGCGCTGGACTTGTCAGAATGACTGATGGGCATTCCGAATGGGAGTCGTTGTCATCGGAGATGCGGATGTCCGGCTGACAGAAGGACGCGACGAGGACGCGATGACCAGAAAGCGCAAGAGCGCTCCGGCCGACGACGGTGTGTCGGCAGCGCGGGATCCGCGGATCGGCGATCGCGCGGTTCCCGATGAGGAATGGCGGTGCCTGGTCGAGAAACTGCGGGCGAAGGAAGCCGCGCTGCGCAGGATCGAACTGCGCTTCAATCAGCTCGCCGAGAATATCGAGCAGGTGTTCTGGGTCTCGGATCAGGCGATCGGCGACTTCGTCTACCTGAGCCCGCACTGCAATGAAGTGCTCGGCGTCGACTGTCGACAGTTTGTTTCCGATGCTGCGCTGCGCCGACGCCATGTCCATCCTGAGGACCTGGAACGCCACGAGGCGGCGATCACCCAGGCCAGGCGGGGTGAGGCGTCGCACGTCGAATACCGCATTCATCACCCGCGCAAGGGCTTGCGTTGGTTGCAGGTGCGCAGTTTTCCCTTCGATGAGCACGGTCGGGCGATGAATGCGGGGCTGGTCGAGGACGTGACCGAACGCAAGCGGGCCGAGCAGCTTCGTCTCGAGGACAGCCTGCGCCTGCGCGATGCGCTCACGCGCGAAGTCCATCACCGGATCAAGAACAACCTGCAGACCGTCGTGGGCTTGCTGCGACGCGAGGCCGGAAAGCATCCCCAGGCGCGCGAGGCGATCGAGTCGGCAGTCGCGCAGGTGCAGTCGGTCGCGGTCGTACACGGTCTCTATGGGCAGGGCATGCAGCGGGACATCATGCTGTGCGAGCTGCTGCCCGCGATCGTCGCCAATGTGGCGGCGTTGTCCGGAGTGCCGATCGGGCGCAAAGGGGTCCATGAGTCCTGTAACCGCTTCCTGATCCAGGAAAGCGAGACCGTCGCCGTCGCCCTGATCCTGAACGAACTGATCACGAATGCGGTCAAGCATGCCGCGACCGAGGGGACTGGTGATCGCGATCATCCCCTGGTGAAGCTGACCAGGAAGGGGGCCACCGGACGAATTCACATCGCCAATCCGGGGCACCTGCCCGAAGGCTTCGATTTCGTGGCGGGCAGGAAGCTGGGGACCGGACTCGGGCTGGTCCGCGCACTCATGCCGTCGTCCGGCATGTCCATCCATTTTACCCAGACGGACTCTCAAGTCGTGACCGAGATCGTCGTCGAACCGCCGGTATTGAAGACCAGTGCCGGCGAGCAGTCCAACTGTGAAGGGCAAACCTATGAAAAGTGTGCTGATCGTCGATGATGACCGGGTGATTCTCAATCTGCTTGCCGAGGGGCTGCGCGATCTGGGCTATGCGGTGTCGACCGCCGTGTCCGGAACCGATGCCCTTGCGCTCGTGGCGGACCAGACCTTCGACCTGGCCGTGCTCGACATGCGCATGCCCGGCGTGTCCGGCCTCGAACTGGCGCGCTCGCTACGTACGGCCGGAGGCCCGCCTTTCGTCTTCCTGTCGGCGTTCGGGGACGAGTCGGTCGTCAAGGAGGCGGCGGAGGCCGGTGCGATGGGCTATCTGATCAAGCCCGTCGACATCCCGCAACTCGTGCCTTTCATCGAGGCTTCGATGGCGCGGGCGCGGGAGATGGAAGGCCTGCGCACGACCACCGGACATCTCGAGAAGGCATTGTCGGTCGAGCAGAAGACCCGCACGGCGGTTGGCATCCTGATGGTGAAGAAGGGGCTCGACCGCCAGGAGGCGTTCGACCACCTGCGCGCGCGCGCGCGGTCCCAGCGGCGCAAGATCGGCGATCTCGCCGAGGAACTGATCTCGTCGGTCGAAGCCATCAACCGCGTTTTGCGCGACTCGTGAACGATGACCTTGCCGTTGCACGGATTCCGTGCGACGGTATCGCAATGCTGCCCGGCCCAATTCCCGCCGGGCGATGAACTGCCCGTTCGGTCGCCTCACCTGGGGCGTCTGCGACGTGTCCGGGCCCGAACCCTGCCCTGATGTCGTGCCCCGTACCGGTCCTTTCCGGTTTGGGCGGGAGTCTTTTCGACAAGGGCGCATACGATGCACGGCAGGATGACGACCGCAGGACGGCTCACGCTCGGATTCGGAGTGTTGTTGCTGTTGCTCGTCCTGTCGGTGTCGCTGGGGCTGAACCGGCTCAAGGTGCTCAACCATGTGGTCGAGCGTGCCGTCGTCCATGACTGGGAGCATACGGTCCTCGCGAACAACGCGATCGACCTGATGCATGCGCAGACGCGGGATACCTTGCTGCTCTTCCAGGTGCACGATCCGGCGCCTGTGCGCAAGCGCATCGTGCAGCGGGTGGAGACCATCGGCAAGTTGCTTGCCGAACTGGATCGCCGGCTCGTCGACCCGCGCAGCCGGACACTCATCGAAAGGATCCTGGTCGAACGGGCCGCCTACGTAGCCTCGTTCTCCGAAGTCGCAGCCATGCTCGAGGCTGGCCAGCGCGAAGCTGCGTCGCGCCACATGATCGTCGAAACCGTTCCGGCCCTGGATACGGTGCTGGCCTCGATGGATGCGCTGATCCGCTTGCAGGGGGACATCCTGGTCGACACCGGATCGGATTCGCTGCGCACGTTCGAGTCCGCGCGGCAGACCCTGGTGGTGTTCCTGGTCGCTGCGATCATCGCGTCGCTGCTCATGTCGATCTGGATCATCCGCGCCGTCGTACGACCGCTCGGGGGCGAACCCGAGGATGCACGGGCTGTCGTGGAGCGGATCGCATCGGGGCATCTCGACGCCGAGATCCGCCTGCGACCCGGTGATGCCGACAGCCTGCTGGCCGCGATGCGGACGATGCAGCGCAATCTGCGCGAGCTGATCGACGCGCGGATCCGTGCGGATCGGGCGCTGCGCGAGAGTCGGCAGCGTTTCCAGGAGCTGGTCGAGAACCTGCGCGACTGGATCTGGGAAGTGGACGCCGAGTGGCGCTACACCTACGCGAGTCCGCAGGTGCGCGAGATTCTCGGCTACGAACCGGAAGAACTGATCGGCCGGACCCCGTTCGAGTTGATGCCTGCGGAAGAGGCGGAGCGGGTGCGGGCTGCCGTGGAAGCCTGCCGATCCGGGTTGTCGGCAATCGCGACCCTGGAGAACGTCAACCTGCACAAGTCGGGCCGTCGGATCGTGCTCGAAAGCAGCGGTCGGCCGTTCTTCGACGATTCGGGGGACTTTGCCGGTTATCGTGGCGTGGACCGTGAGATCACGGACCGGCGGGAGGCGGAGGCCGCGCGGCTGACCGAGGCGATCCGCCTTCGCGATGCGCTGGTACGCGAGGTGCACCACCGGATCAAGAACAACCTGCAGACCGTCGTCGGGTTGTTGCGCCGTGAGGCCGACAAGCGTCCCGCGGTGCGGGTCGCGATCGAGTCGGCCATCGCCCAGGTCCAGTCCGTGGCCGTCGTCCATGGACTCTACGGTCGCGTCACCCGGCACAGCGTCATGTTGTGCGAGTTGTTGCCTGCCGTGGTGCGAAGCGTTGCGGATCTGACCAGCGTAGCGATCGGGCAGGATGGGCTGCTTCCTCCGAAAACGGGTGGGCTGCTCATCCACGAGAGCGAGACCGTCGCCGTGGCGCTGATCCTCAACGAGCTGGTGACCAACGCGGTGAAGCACTCGGTCGGGCAGGCATCCAGCATTCCGCGAGTGCATCTTTCGCGTGAAGGTGACCGGGGGGTAGTGCGAATCCTCAACCCCGGCAGCCTCGACCCTGGCTTCGATTTCGATTCCGGACGTGGGGTAGGGACCGGTCTGGGTCTGGTGCGCGCGCTGATGCCACAGCCGGGGATGTCCGTCGCCTTTCGCCAGGGCACGGGAGTGGTCGAGGTCGAGGTGTCCATCGAACCGCCCATCGTGGTTCTGCACGAACCTGCCGATGACCCGGACGGAGTCGGGCCGGCTCTGGGGCATCGGGAAACGGTCTGAGGATCGCGCGGGGACAGCGTCGATCGGGTTGGGGCGACGGGATGCCGAAACCGGAGATTCATTCCTAAAGTTCTTCGGTGCCGTGCCGATTCAGGATCTTGTCAGCGTCGACTTTATAGCGAATACTCCGACGCCAAACGCGGAGAACGGACCGAACGTCCCGTCCTGTCCTCCCCAACCGGTTCGCCGCCCCTGCTTGCGGCAAGTCAGCACCCCAGGCCCAACTCCCGCCTTGTTCGAATCGATGCGAGCCGACCCCGCTCTATCCAGGGGCGGCTGCACATTTGCATACGAGGAATCGACATGTTCGCAAGAATGACCATTGCAATGCGGTTGGCACTCGGATTTGGCGTCTTGCTTGTCCTGCTGGTCGTTGCCGTCGTGCTGGGACTGAGCCGATTGGCAATGGTCGACAGGATGATCGACCGGATCGTGACCCAGGATTGGCAAAAGACGGTGTTGGCTAACGATACGATCGACCTGATGAATGCGAATACACGCGAAACGTTTCTTCTGTTCCATGTGTCGGATCCGACTCCCGTACGTCAACGGATCGCAGGAAATGTTCAAGCGATTACACAGCTTCTTGAACGACTTGACGGACTGCTATACCTGCCCGAGGGTAAGGCGATGTTGGCTGAAATCCGCGAAAACAGAAAAATTTATGTCGCCTCCTTCCAGAATGTTTCGCGGCTGCTTGAATCGGGGCAGCGCGATCAGGCCTCGAACTTGATGGCCGCAGAAACCGTCCCCGCACTTGATGCGCTGTTGGCGTCGATAGATCGCCTGATTCGGCTACAGGGACGGATCCTTGAGGAAAGCGGTGAGCTCGCGGCTGCCAATTACCTTACGGCCCGAAATCAGCTAATTGCATTCCTCTTTCTGGCGGTCGTGTTGTCTGGGGTTCTCTCGGTCTGGATCGTCCGCGCGGTCACACGGCCGCTCGGTGGTGAACCCGAGGATGCAAAGCGCGCCGTAGAGCAGATCGCCCAGGGGGATCTGACGGCCGAGATCCCGATTCGCCGTGGCGATACGCAAAGTCTGCTCGCAGCCTTGCAGGCGATGCAGCAGAGCCTGCGCAAGATGATCGGCGAGCTGACCGGAAACGCCAACGGCGTGGCCAGTGCCGCCGAGCAGCTCGCCGTTTCATCCCAGCAGATCGCGACCAGTTCGGCGCATCAGAGCGATGCGGCCTCGAGCATGGCCAGTGCCGTCGAGCAGATGACCGTAAGCATCAATCAGGTCTCCGACAGTGCCGCGGAAGCCCGCAAGGTGACCGGAGAGGCCGGGAGCAAGTCGGACAGCGGCAGCAAGGTGATCGACCGGACCGTGGCGGAAATGCGCGCGATCTCGGATACGGTTTCCGAGGCCGCGAATACGATCCAGGCGGTGGGCGACAGTTCGCAGAAGATCTCCACGATCGTGCAGGTGATCAAGGATGTCGCCGACCAGACCAACCTGCTTGCGTTGAATGCGGCCATCGAGGCTGCGCGTGCCGGAGAGCAGGGGCGCGGCTTCGCAGTCGTGGCCGACGAGGTGCGCAAGCTCGCCGAGCGTACCGCCCAGGCCACGACCGACATCAGCAACATGATCGAGGGCATGCAGTCGAGTGCAGGGGCTGCGGTGCACACCATGGAGCAGGCGGTCTCGCGGGTCGGCGAGGGCGTCAGGCTGGCCAGCGAGGCCGGCGACTCGATGCGCGAGATCACCGACGGGACCCAGCATGCGGTGTCGTCGGTCAACGAGATCTCCAACGCGCTTCGGGAGCAGAGCACGGCCAGCAACGAGATCGCCGCGAATGTGGAGAAGATCGCGCAGATGTCCGAAGAGAACAGTGCCGCGACCCAGCAGGCGCACGCGACCGCGAAGCAGCTTCGGGAGCTCGCCATGGGCACCTTGTCGGCCGTTCGGGTTTTTCGGGTCTGAACCGAACTGAAGCATATTGGCTGTGTGCGTGATGGAACGATCATCCAATCATTTTTGCATGCATCACGGATCATGCCATTCGAGTGGATGAATAGTCCTTCAGTGTTCAAGTGCTTTCTGATACGATGATTCGTGCCGGGGCCAGCTCCCCGGCGGCTTGGACGCCCTGCCCCGAACCTTGCCAGGTGCGTTCCGTTGCTTGCCGCCAACCGTGTACGCGGCGTTCTCGGAAAGTCGGGCCAAGCACCTGCCCTGTGAAGATCGTCCGGTTCGTTTGAGGTCGTTTCGGGCTGTATTCCGAAACGTTCCGACGGCGAATTCTGCGGTTCATAGGGAGCACATCGGAACATGGAAGCGCAGGGCCGTGACAGGACGGGGCCGGAAAGCGGGGGGATGGCGGCGTGACGATCCGGCGCCTGATGTTTCTCCTCGCGCTGGCGTTCGCCCTTCTTTCGGCAGGGGCGGGCCTTTGGCAGCTCGCCGACAGCCGGCAGAAGGTACAGGCCGTCGACTGGATCCAGCGAGCCAATCACCTTGCGGACGTGGCCCAGCGGGCGAGTGCGCGCCTGGCCATGGAGCGGGGCATCACGGCGGCGATCCTGGCCAGTCCTGGCGAAGCGACCCCGGGCATGCGGGCCGAGATGGCACGGGTTCGCGCTTCGGTCGACGGCTATCATCGAAGATTGTCCGAACTCACCGGTGAGCTCGAGAAATCCGTTCCGGCACATCCTGTCTTTGCGAAGCTGGGGGAACTGCGCGCCAGCCGGGTGGAGATGGAGCGTTCTCGCCAACGCGTCGATGCGCTGTTGGGCGGAGAGGACGACGGTCTCGCGGCTGAAGAGTGGATCGCGTTGATGACGCGGCGGATCGAGGGGCTGCAGAATCTGGCGGCGATCAGCATGCTGCCGCTCCAGGGCAACGTGTATACGAACGTATCGCTGCCGGTCATCAAGGATGTGTTGTTCACGCTGAGCGAGCATGTCGGACGCGAACGGGCGATGGTGGGCGTGGCGATCGCGCGCGGTGCGCCGCTCACGGCGGCGGAGGAACGCGTACTGGCCGACTATCGGGTGATCGCGGTGCGTGCCATCCAGCGCGTAGAGTCCATCGTGCGGCATCTTCCCGACAATACGGATCTCGCCCGGGCGCGTCAGGTGTTCGAGCGCGATTTCCTGCGTGATTACGAAAGCCTGCGGGAACGGGTCTATGCCAGCAGCCGCGAAGGGCACCCCTACCCGGTCGATGCGGAGCAGTGGTACCGGCAAGCGACCGACGGCATCGATGCGGTTCTTGGCCTGTCTGTTGCGGTCAGCGACCTGTTCGAACGGAACATTGGCGGCCTTCGTCAGCATGCGGTGAGTACGCAGGCCTTGCTCGCGATGCTCGTCACCTTTCTGGGCGGGCTCTTTGCCATCAGTGTCCAGGCGTTCCGGCGTCGCGTCCTGCAGCCGCTGAACGTACTCGAACGCGCTGCGGCGACGATTTCGGCAGGAGACCTGTCGCAAGCCCTGCCGCCACAGCGGAACGACGAATTCGGGCAACTCGGACGCGCGTTCGAGCACATGCGCCGCACCTTGCTGGAAGACATCCGGCAACGCGAGGCCTACACGGAAGAGCTGCGCAAGTTCAGCGCCCTGATCGAACACAGCGCGAGCGCCATGATCGTGACCGATGTCGACGGGAAGGTCGAATACGCCAATTCCCGCTTCCAGGAGGTGACGGGCTACTCCCCGAGGGAAGCCCTCGGCAGCAAGGCCGGGTTCTGGCGTTCGGGCCTGACGTCGACCGCGCAGTATTGCGAAATGTGGGACACGGTCCTGCAGGGCAAGGTCTGGGAAGGCGAATTGATCAACCGGCGCAAGAACGGGGAGTTGTACTGGGCTTCGGTGAGCGTGAGTCCGGTTTTCGATGGGGAGGGGCTGATCACGCATTTCATCGGTGTTCAGCACGACATCAGCGAGCGACGCCGCATCGAGGAGCGGCTGAACTTTCTGTCCAGTTACGACGAACTGACCCATCTGCCCAATCGCAGTCTGCTGGCACGTCGCTTTGAGCTGGCTTGCGCGGAAGCAGTCGAGGACGGCACGATGATCGGCATCGTATCGCTCGGGATCAGTCGCTTCAAGCGCATCAACGACAGCCTCGGGCGGGATGTGGGGGACCAGTTGCTGAAGGAGATCGCCCAGCGGCTCAGTCACTGTGCCCGCCCCTGCGATACGGTTTCCCGCCATGCCGGGACCGAGTTTACGATGATGCTGACCAGGCTGAGTGATCTTGAAGAGGCCGGTCAGCTTCTCGAGCGCATCATCGAAACGGTGAATCTGCCGACCATCATCAAGGGCGAAAAGCTCCAACCGAGCGTGAGTGCTGGGCTAAGCCTCGTCCCCCATGACGGCGATGCGCTCGACACCCTGCTGCGCAAGGCCGGTGTCGCCCTGCACCATGCCGAGAGCCAGGGGCTGAGCCATTGCGTCTATACGATGGCGTTCGACCGCGACGCACAGGAGCGTCTGTCGCTCGAGAACGCCTTGCGCCTGTCGATCGAACGCAACACGCTCGAACTCCATTATCAGCCCAAGGTCGATCTGGTCACCGGGCGGGTGATCGGCGCCGAGGCGCTGGCTCGCTGGCTTCACCCGGTCGCGAACGAATACGTCTCGCCCCAGCGCTTCATCCCGATTGCCGAGGAGTCCGGCCTGATCGGTTATCTGGGGGCCTGGGCGCTGCGCGAAGCCTGCCGGCAGGGTCGGGCTTGGCAGGAGGATGGTCTTGCGCCGATCGTCATCGCAGTCAATCTGTCGGCGGTGCAACTGCGTCAACCGGATATCGTCGATCTGATCGCGGAAGTGCTGAGGGAGACGGGGCTCGCACCGGACCTGCTTGAACTCGAACTGACCGAGAGCGCCTTGATGGACAATCCCGATCAGGCCAACCTCATCCTCAACCGCCTCAAGGCACTGGGGGTGCGGGTAGCGATCGACGATTTCGGGACCGGCTACTCCAGCCTGGCCTACCTCAGCCAGTTCCCGGTCGATCAGCTCAAGATCGACAGCAGTTTCATCAGGCAGGTGCCGGGTGAGCCGACCGCCGCTGCGATTTCCACCTCGGTGATCGCGTTGGCGCATCAGATGGGACTCAAGGTCATCGCAGAAGGCGTCGAGACTGCCGAGCAACTCTCCTTCCTGATTCGTCATGGTTGCGATGAAATGCAGGGCTACCATTTCAGTCGGCCCGTGCCGCCCGACGACTTTGCCGTCCTGCTCCGCTCGGGTCGTCGCCTGGTATTGCCCGGCCCCGGAGAATCCACGAGAACGCTGTTGGTTGTCGACAACGAGCGGGAAGTCGTCGCCTCGATCGTCCGTGCACTCGAGGACGACGAGTACCGCATTCTGACCGCCGAGAGTGGTCGTGAGGCGCTCGAACTGCTCGCGAGCAACGATGTGCAGGTGATCCTGTCCGACGAGCGGATGCCCGATATGAGCGGTGCCAAGCTTTTCGCACAGGTTCGGAAGCTCTATCCGGAGACGGTGCGGATCGTGCTGTCCGGCTATGCACAGGCAGAGAGCATCATCGAGGCGGTGAACACCGGGGCCATCTACAAGTTCATGACCAAGCCGTGGGACGAGGCCCACTTGCGAGGGCAGATTCTCGATGCGTTTCGTAACCAGGAGAGCCTGTCGGCCGCACGTGGCAAGCCCCGCTCGCTGACCCGAACCTGATTCGCCGAAAGGAGTGCGACGACGAAGGTCGTGCGCACAATCAACAGAAGAAGGGTTGCAGCAAGGGGCTTGCCCGTCCAGCGAGTGTGAACAGGGTCAGGGAATGTTGCGGTGTTCGGGAAAGCTGGAAACCCAGAGGAAGCCGTCGTAGCTCCATTCTTCGGTCAGGAATACCCAGATGAAGATCCGCCGTGAATCTCCGCTTCCCGAGAGTGAAACCTGGCCTTCTTCAAAATGATAGGACCACACCGTTCGAGCGCGGTCGTGGAAGGGCAGAAACTCCCGACCCACGCCGACCGGTTCGCCGAGCGCTCTCCGAACGTCTTCAGCGGTCGATTTTCCTGTCGTCAGGCTGGATTCGATCAATGATGGGGTGACCGGGTTGCCGGCGCGCACCTTGATCTGTCCGCAGCCTGAGAGCGACGCTGCGAGCAGCGCCACCGTCAGGCCAGTGGCCATCCGCGGCCATCTCGCCATCATTTTTCTCCTCCACGGTTGGGGTAGCTCTGAAGGTTCAGGTTGTCGGCAAACCACATGTAGCCTTCATAGTGCTCTCCGGAGAAGAACACGAGGAGCATCGTGAGGCGTATGTTCTTGCCTTCACTGATGCTGTGCTCATACATCCACACCTGCTGACGGGCCAGTGCCGGATTGAGGCGTGCTGCACCGTGGCCGCGTGGTTCGCCCATGGCCAGCAGCACATCGCTGCGAGTGGATATATGAGGGGTCAGTCCGGCCAAGCGATCGAACTGCGGAGGGGCGCCAATTTCCAGACGCGCAGCACATCCGGCAAGCGTCATCAGGAGCAGTGCAAGAACGAAAAGGCGGGGCCATGACGAATCCGGCTTCATCTCGCCACCCGTCCCTGCAGGGCATCCTTGACCCACGCGGTAGCTTCGTCTTCGTTCGAGAACCACATGAATCCATCGAACAGTTGGTCGCGTACGAAGATGATCAGGATCTGCTGACGAATCTTCAGATCGATCTCGTTCTTCAAGGCCTTCATGTCGGTCAGTTCGATATCCTGGTAGAACCAGATTTCCTGCGGTGCGTGCTGAACGTTTGCAAGGAATACTGCACCTGAACCGGTCGGCGCTCCCAGGAGCCGCCTGATGTCCCCGGTCGTGGACGTACCTCTCGTCAGCCGGGTTTCGAGGATTCGAGTGTCGCGGAAGACCTCGGAGCTTGCATGTCTTTGCGGCGTCTCCGCACAGGCGGCCAGCAAAAGGGCGAAGGTGGTCATGAGCAGCCGTCGTATACGCATGCCCTGATGGCACGGGGCTCGGTATCCTCGTTTGCGCATGTCTAGTCCTCCCTGAGGAAATCCCGAACCAGGGCTGCGGCGACCGCGTCGCCGAATCGCTTGCATGCAGCCGATTCGTGGCTGGAGGGTATCGCGACCGGAAAGATCGCAAGCATGGCAAAGCTTGAAGTGCCGGCTGAGCCGAACTCGTCGGACAACCATTCCGTACCCAGTACGAGGTCGACCAACAGGGCGGACAGATGTGATTCGTGATCCCACCACAGCAGGCCAAAACAGCCTCCTCCGCCGTACCCCCCGACGCAGGTGATGCCACCTTGGGTTTCGGAGGTTTCGGTCTGCCCACCGAGAATCGCGAGGTAACGTATTCCCTCTGCCTCGAGGCGTGCTTGAAAACGACGATCGGGGATCAGGGTGCGGAAAGCATCGATGCCACGTGGGGCCATGCGCCTGTCCAGGTCGCGGAAGACCCTTGACCGGAAATCGGTGCCGGTGAACACGCGAACCGGCAAGCCGCGCCGGTCGCCGGCCTGGATGATGCAGCTTGCGAAGCGCTGTTCGAGCGCTTCCTCGTCCTTCCAGACTTCCCAGGTGAATCCGCGTGGATCGTGCTCCACCCAGGTACGGTTGATCAGCACCGCGACACCAGGTCCGGGAGGCTTGTCAGTGATGGTGGGTACGGTACAGGCAGACAATCCCCAGCAACACGCAGCTGCCGTGATTACGGCAGTTCGGCGATCGAACGAGTCGAACCTCGGACGAGTCCCCATTTCCGATCCGGCAAGATGGTTGGAATGGCACTGACATGTGTGCGGTGCATTTTCAATCTATGCCAGAAATCGATCTTCCGCCAGATTCCCGCACCGAGGTTCGGTGCGTTATCGGTTTCGGGACACCGCCAAAGAGCGGAAGGTCGAGGCCAGATTTTCAGTGGCTGTAATACTCCTGCAATAGCCCTAAAATGGCTCGGAAATCGACACTTCGTTCAGCCGAGCATCGGAAGCAGGTGGAAGGGTGTCGCGGCGACGGCGCTGTTCGTGATGCCCATTTCGCGCCTGTGAACGCAAAATACCACCCCGAAGGATGGCATTGTTGCGTGATGGCTGGCTCCCCGACCTGGGCTCGAACCAGGGACCTGCGGATTAACAGTCCGTCGCTCTACCGACTGAGCTATCGGGGAATTTCGGTGCTGGTGAGCACCGGATGAAACGGTGCTCCGTTGAATTTTGGCTCCCCGACCTGGGCTCGAACCAGGGACCTGCGGATTAACAGTCCGTCGCTCTACCGACTGAGCTATCGGGGAATTGAGCCGCGCATTGTAGGCAAGGCGCGGCTCAGCGTCAAGGATACCGCGTTTATTCGGCCGCTACCGAGGCGATCGCCTTGGCGACGTAATCGATGTTTCCGGAGTTGAGTGCGGCGAGGCAGATGCGTCCGGTGGAAACGGCGTAGATGCCGAACTCGTCCTTTATCCGCTCGACCTGACCGGCGCTCAGTCCAGTGTAGGAGAACATGCCGCGTTGACGGGTCACGAAGGAGAAGTCCTGGCGTACCCCGGCTTCGGCCAGCTTTGCGACCAGCGCATGGCGCATCTGGCGGATGCGGTCGCGCATGCCGGCCAGTTCGTCTTCCCACATCTGCCGGAGTTCGGGCGAGTTCAGCACCGATGCGACGACGGCGCCGCCGTGCGTCGGCGGGTTGGAGTAGTTGGTCCGTACGACGCGCTTGACCTGGGACAGTACGCGGGCCGACTCGGCCCTGTCGGCGGTGACGATCGACAGGGCGCCGATGCGCTCGCCGTACAGCGAGAAGGATTTCGAGAAGGAGCTCGAGACCAGGAACTGCAGGCCGCTGGCGCCGAACATGCGTACGGCGACGGCATCGGGTTCGATTCCGTCGGCAAAACCCTGATAGGCGATGTCGAGGAAGGGGACGAGTTTGCGCTCACGGCAGACGTCGATGACCTGGGCCCACTGGGATTCGTCCAGGTCGGCCCCGGTGGGGTTGTGGCAGCAGGCGTGCAGAACGACCACCGAACCGGCCGGAAGCGCTTCCAGGCCGGCCTTCATCGCGCCGAAGTTCACGCCGCGGGTGGCCGGGTCGTAGTACGGGTAGTTGTCGACCGTGAAGCCGGCGTTCTGGAACAGGGCGCGATGGTTCTCCCAGCTCGGGTCGGAGATGAAGGCGCCGGCGGCCGGGTTCAACTGCTTCAGGAAGTCGGCCCCGACCTTGAGGGCGCCGGTTCCGCCGAGTGCCTGGACGGTCACGACCCGGCCGGCACCGGTGAGATCCGAATCCTGGCCGAAGAGCAGGGACTGGACGGCATTGTTGTACGTCGCAGGCCCCTCGATGGGCTGGTAGCCGCGCGGTGCGGCGGCTTCGAAACGGGCCTTCTCGGCCGCCCGAACGGCGGCAAGGAGCGGAATCCTGCCGTTGTCGTCGTAATAGACGCCGACGCCGAGATTCACTTTCTCGGTGCGTGCATCGGCGTTGTAGGCTTCGTTCAGCCCCAGGATGGGATCACGCGGGGCCATTTCGACGTTGACGAAGATCGAGGCGGACATTTGGGCTCCTGTCGGTGCGCCGGACGGGCCGGGGGAACCCGGCGGGTTGTCGCCGGTCCATGTGGCCGTGCCTTGCGCGGTAAAGTACGAAATAATGCGAGGTCGGCGAGCCGCCGGTGCGGATGCGAGCATCCGAAACGGGCTCCGAACGACCAACAGGAAATTCTAGCATGAGCCATTCGATCGACGGTGCAGCGATCGTCACCTTCGACGGAAGCCCCTTCCGGCTCCATCGTCCCTTCGAGCCGGCCGGCGACCAACCCGAGGCCATCGCCAAGCTTGTCGAGGGTATCGGCGACGGCCTGATGTTCCAGACCCTGCTCGGGGTGACCGGGTCGGGCAAGACCTATACGATGGCCAATGTCATCGCCCGTTGCGGGCGCCCGGCGCTCGTGCTGGCGCCCAACAAGACCCTTGCCGCGCAGTTGTACGCGGAGTTCAAGGAGTTCCTGCCGGAGAATGCGGTCGAGTATTTCGTTTCCTACTACGACTACTACCAGCCCGAAGCCTACGTGCCTTCGCGTGACCTGTTCATCGAGAAGGACTCCAGCATCAACGAGCACATCGAGCAGATGCGCCTGTCGGCGACGAAGAGCCTGATGGAGCGCCGCGACGTGGTCATCGTGGCGACCGTGTCCTGCATCTACGGGATCGGCGATCCGGTCGACTATCACGCGATGATCCTGCATCTGCGCGAGGGCGAGCGCATCGGGCACCGCGACGTGATCCGCCGGCTCGTGGGGATGCAATACACGCGGGCCGACATCGATTTCCGTCGGGGGACGTTTCGCGTTCGCGGCGACGTGATCGACGTCTTTCCCGCGGAGAACGCGGAGTATGCGGTGCGGATCGAGATGTTCGACGACGAGATCGAGCACCTGACGCTGTTCGATCCGCTGACCGGACACCTGCGTCACCGCCTGGCGCGATTTACCGTGTACCCATCCAGCCATTACGTGACCCCCCGCGAGACCGTGCTGAAGGCGATCGAGGCGATCAAGGAGGAATTGCGCGATCGTGTCGCCACCTTCCAGCACTCGGGCCGGCTGGTCGAGGCACAGCGCATCGAGCAGCGCACCCGGTTCGACCTGGAGATGCTGGCCGAGATGGGATTCTGCAAGGGCATCGAGAACTATTCGCGGCATCTGTCGGGAAGAGGGCCGGGTGAGCCGCCGCCGACATTGATCGACTACCTCCCCCCGGATGCCTTGCTGTTCGTCGACGAGTCGCATGTCTCCGTTCCGCAGATCGGCGGGATGTTCAAGGGCGACCGCTCGCGCAAGGAGAACCTGGTCGAATACGGCTTCCGGCTGCCCTCCGCGCTCGACAACCGGCCTTTGCGCTTCGAGGAATTCGAACGCCTGATGCCGCAGACGATCTTCGTCTCCGCCACGCCAGCGGCCTACGAAGAAGCACACCAGGGGCAGGTGGTCGAGCAGCTCGTACGGCCGACCGGCCTGATCGATCCCGAGGTGGTCGTGCGCCCGGCAAGCAGCCAGGTCGACGATCTCCTGTCCGAGGCCTCGCGACGGATCGAGGTCGGGGAGCGGGTGCTGGTGACGACGCTCACCAAGCGCATGGCCGAAGACCTCACCGACTACCTGGCCGAACACGGGATTCGCGTCCGCTACCTGCACTCGGACATCGATACGGTCGAGCGGGTCGAGATCATCCGCGACCTGCGCCTGGGCGAGTTCGACGTACTGGTCGGGATCAACCTGTTGCGCGAGGGGCTCGATATCCCTGAAGTGTCGCTGGTTGCGATTCTCGATGCGGACAAGGAGGGCTTCCTGCGCTCGGCGCGCTCGCTGATCCAGACCATCGGCCGGGCTGCCCGCCACATTCACGGCACGGCCATCCTTTACGCGGATACCGTGACGCGTTCGATGACGGCGGCGATCGGTGAAACCGAACGGCGTCGTGCGCGGCAGATCGCATTCAACGAGGCGAACGGCATCGTGCCGCGCACGGTCTCGAAACGGATCAAGGACATCATCGATGGCGTGTATTCGGGATCCGCGGATGCGCAGCCGGCGCATGCGGCGGCGGAGCCCGGTGTGGACTATGCGGTCATGGACGAAAAGGCGCTGGCGAAGGCGATCCGCAAGCTCGAGAAGGCGATGCAGGATCATGCGCGCAATCTCGAGTTCGAGAAGGCCGCTGCGGCCCGGGACGAATTGTTCCGCTTGCGACGGCGGGCGTTCGGTGCCGACCAGCACGGAGCGGATGGCGACTGAAGCGCGTGCGCCCAGAGTAAGAGGAAAGGGATGGAAGAGAGCGTCAAACGGATCCTGTTCGTATGTACCGGGAATATCTGCCGATCGCCGACGGCGGAAGGGGTGATGCGCCATCTGGTCGTCGCGAACGGCATGGACGAATGGGTAGAGGTCGATTCGGCCGGTACACACGGCTACCACGTCGGTGAACCGCCCGACCCACGCACCCGCAAGGCGGCGATCGCACGCGGCTACGACCTTTCGGCCTTGCGTGCCCGCAAACTCGAAGGCGCCGACTTCCAGCGCTTCGATCTGCTTCTGGCGATGGACCTCGGACACCTGGAGTTGATGCGGCGTGCCTGCCCGGAGGTTTATCGGCCCAAACTGGGCCTGTTCATGCGCTATGCGCGCAATCATGATCTGGATGAGGTGCCCGACCCGTACTACGGGGGAGATGCCGGCTTCCGGGCCGTTCTCGACTACTGCGAGGACGGCGCGCTGGGTCTGATCGACGTGCTGTTGCGCAACCGCTGAAAGAAAACGGGCTGCCCCTGGCAGGAGCAGCCCGTCGCGATCCGCCGGTCGATCGACGGTTCGCTTACTTTCGTGTCTCGACCTGTTCGAGTGCTTCGTTTTGGACGACCGGTGCGGGTCGTGGGCGTCGTCCGAGCGGTATTGCCGCCGGCTCGGTTGCACCGCTCGCCGCAGCGGGTGCCTTGGACCGATCCGTTTCGATCATGACCAGACCCCCTTCGGCCAGGACCGCACCGAGATCGATCGGAGCGCTAGCACGGGGCTTTTCGGCGTCGGGATCGGCTGGATGTTCGGCCTCGTCGGGATGCGGGGCGGCGCCGGTTGCGAGCGGCTCGACCGCGCCCGAATCGTCGGTAGCGGGCGTGTCCGCTTCGGCAGTCCCTGCAGCCTGCGGGCTTTCCGTGGTGGGGACCGCTGCACGGATCTCCGGCACTTCTTTTTCACCTGCACTTGCCGACACTTCGTCCAGCTCGTCGAACTCGCCAGTCGCCAGACGGACTGGCTCGAAGGGCTGCGTGTCGGTCAGAGACGACGAGGTGGCCGGTTCGGCTTCCGTGATCACGTCCTCGGCTGCAAGCGGGGGTTGTTCGATCGTTGGCGCGGTGACCTCGGCCGGCTCTTCGACCGAGGGGGCCACACGGTTGGATGTTTCGAGAGAATCGGCCGTCCCGGCGCTTCCCTCCGTGCGTTCGGCTTCGGGCTTCGCCCCGGTGGTGTCCTCACGCTTCTCGGCCAGGACCGGCATCGGAGTCTCTTCGTGCGTCACTGCAATGGGGCTGGCTTCGCTTGCGACCACCGGCATCGGGGCGGCTTCAGGCTGCTCCGGAGTGCCCGTTGCCATTTCCGGCGAAGGCATGGCGTTTACGTCGGACGATTCGAGGGCTGCGAGGCTGGCCGTGCCTTCGGTTTTTTCGTCGCTCATCGCATCGGTTGCCGTGCCACCCAATACTGCGGTTGCACGTTCCTCGCTGCGTCCGCCACGACGTCCGCGTCCGCGGCGTCGACGACGACCGGTTGCGCCACCTTCCGCTTCGTCCGTGACTCTTTCCTTGTCGGTGCTCGGAGGCGCTTCGATGGCAGCGACGTTGCCGGGTTCAAGCGTCTCGGCAGGCTTGGGCTGGGCGAGCTCGTCCTTTTGCTGACCGCGTTGTCCGCGACCGCGTCGGTTGCGAGCGCTGCCCCCGTCCTTTTCCTTGTCCTGTCCGGAGGTCGCTGCGCGTTCGCCAGCGTCCGGCCGCTTGTCCTGCTGCTTGTCCTGTTGCTTGCCGCCTCGGGTCGTCTCGGATGCTTCTCCGCGCTGTCCGCGCTTGCGGTTTCCGCCACCCCGGCGAGCGTCTCCACGTTCGCCTCGCGAGCGTGTGGCGCCCGTGACCGGTTCGTCCTGGACTTTTGCGACTGCGGCTTCGGCGCTCTTGTCCTTCCGGAACCAGCCGAACAGGCGGGAAATCAGGCCCGGTCGAGGAGTCGTGGCGGCGGCGATCGCCGTTTCGATCGGTACCTCGACGGTCGGTGCAGGCTGCCCCGGGGCAATGCCCTTGACCACGGCCTCGGCGCGTGCCGGCTTGCCGTCTCCCTCGGCCGCACGCAGGCGCACGTCGTCGGGGGCGGCCGGCGTGGCCATCTGGTAGCTCGCGAGGGCGATGTCTTCCTGATTCAACTGGTCGTGGCGCAGCCGCACGATCTCGTGCTGCGGCGTCTCGAGATGGCGGTTCGGGACAATGATGAGCAGGATCTTGTGCCGCATCTCGATGCGGGCGATGTCCGAGCGCTTCTCGTTGAGCAGGAAGGTGCCCACGTCCACCGGGACCTGAACGTGCACGGCGCCCGTGTTCTCCTTCATGGCTTCCTCTTCGAGGATGCGCAGGATATGCAGGGCCGACGACTCGGTGCTCCGGATATGTCCGGTGCCGTTGCAGCGCGGGCAGGGAATGTAGCTCGTCTCGGCAAGGGCCGGGCGCAGGCGCTGGCGCGACAGTTCCAGCAGGCCGAAGCGGCTGATGCGTGCCGTCTGGACGCGTGCCCGGTCGAAATGCAGGGCATCGCGCAGGCGGTTCTCGACTTCGCGCTGGTTCTTCTGCGACTCCATGTCGATGAAATCGATGACGATCAGCCCGCCCAGGTCGCGAAGGCGGAGCTGGCGGGCGATTTCGTCCGCGGCCTCGAGATTGGTACGCAGCGCCGTTTCCTCGATGTCCGCACCCTTCGTGGAGCGGCCCGAGTTGACGTCGATCGATACGAGCGCTTCGGTGTGGTCGATGACGACCGCGCCGCCGCTCGGAAGGTTGACCTGACGCGAATACGCCGATTCGATCTGGTGTTCGATCTGAAAGCGCGAAAACAGCGGAACGTCGTCGTGATAGCGCTTGACCTTGGCGACGTTGCCCGGCATCACGTGCGCCATGAACTGGCGGGCCTGCTCGTAGATGTCGTCGGTGTCGATCAGGATCTCGCCGATCTCCGGCTGGAAGTAGTCACGGATCGCCCGGATCACGAGGCTGCCTTCCTGGTAGATCAGGAAGGCGCCGGCCTGTTGCTGGGCGGCGCCTTCGATGGCCTGCCACAACTGCAGCAGGTAGTTCAGGTCCCATTGCAGTTCTTCGGCCGTGCGTCCGATGGCGGCCGTTCGTGCGATCAGACTCATCCCGGACGGGACTTCGAGCTGGTCCATGATCTCGCGCAGTTCGGCGCGTTCGTCGCCCTCGACGCGGCGCGAAACCCCGCCGCCGCGAGGATTGTTCGGCATCAGGACGAGATAGCGCCCCGCGAGCGAGATGTAGGTCGTGAGGGCTGCGCCCTTGTTGCCGCGCTCGTCCTTCTCGACCTGGACGATGAGTTCCTGGCCGACCTTGAGCACATCCTGGATACGGGCCTTGCCCGATTCCGTGCCCGAGGCGTAGTAGCTCCTGCCGATTTCCTTGAACGGCAGGAAACCGTGCCGCTCGGAGCCGTAGTCGACGAACGCCGCTTCGAGGCTGGGCTCGATGCGGGTGATGACGGCCTTGTAGATGTTGCTCTTTCTTTCTTCCTTCGAGGCCGATTCGATGTCGAGGTCGATCAGTTTCTGACCATCGACGATCGCGACGCGGAGTTCCTCGGCCTGCGTCGCATTGAAAAGCATGCGCTTCATTGGTTTCGTTCTCCCGCGCAGACACACGGGCAGGACGAACGTCGCGCACCATCGCGCTTTACGGGATCAGGAGCAAGGGGTTGAAGCTTCTTTCATCCGGTTGATTCTGGGCTGTGATGGGTCGGCGGGTCGTTCTCGTTGCTCGCGCGTCGCACGGCATGGCCGTTCGGCGGAGCACCATATCCTGCATGGGTGTTGCGCGTCTAAATCCAATCCATTGGATCGAAGTTTGTCGATTGCGTTACCATCGCTGCCATTTCCGGCAACGAGGACACGATTGATCTGACCGGGAGCTCGCTTGTGGGCTCGATGCCGTTCCAGTCTTGTGCTTACGGGCGCAAGGGGATCGGACCGCAACCGGTTCAATCAGCGCAGAGTATCGCATGATGATGATCCAAAGCAAAGCACTTGGCCGGTTTGAGGCGCATCCTGTCGATGCGCGCGACGACGCGCCCTGGGCCGGGGGCACCCGATGAGCGAGCCCGGTACGGTGCGCGGCGTGCCGCCGGCGGTCCGGCGCGAGCGGATCGATGAGTCCGGAGCGGGGCAGCGGATCGACAACTATCTGCTGCGCATCTGCAAGGGCGTGCCCAAGAGTCACGTATACCGGATTCTTCGCAGCGGCGAGGTGCGCGTCAATGGTGGGCGGGTGGCCCCGACCTACCGGCTCGAGGACGGTGACGAGGTCCGTATCCCGCCGGTACGCATCTCGGCATCGGCACAACCGCGCAGCGTGCCCGCCGGCAAGCCCCTCGCGGTGGTGTACGAGGACGATGCGCTGCTGGTGGTCGACAAGCCGGCAGGCAAGGCGGTCCACGGGGGCAGCGGGGTGAGCTTCGGCGTGATCGAGCAGTTGCGCAGCCAGCGTCCCGAAGCCCGCATGCTCGAACTCGTGCATCGGATCGACCGCGAGACGTCGGGGTTGCTGATCGTCGCCAAGAAGCGATCGGCCTTGAAAGTCATGCACGACCGCATGCGCGAGGGGGCCGTCGAAAAGCACTACTTCGCGATGGTCTCGGGATGCTGGAGCAATCCGCTGCAGCACGTCCGGATGCCGCTGTTCAAGTACCTCACGGCCGAAGGCGAGCGCCGGGTCCGGGTCGGCGAGGAAGGCAAGGCTGCGCACAGCATCGTGCGCCTGTGCCGGCGCTGGGAACGGTTCAGCCTGCTCGACGTGGAACTGAAGACCGGTCGCACCCATCAGATCCGGGTGCATCTGGCTCATCTCGGTTTCCCCTTGTGCGGGGACGACAAGTACGGGGACTTCGCGCTGAACAAGGCGCTGGAGGCGGAAGGGCTCAGGAGGATGTTCCTGCATGCCGCGCGGCTCGCCTTCGACCACCCGCTGACCGGTGTCCGGCTCGAGCTCGAAGCGGAACTCCCGCAGGATCTGCAGGCATTCGTCGAGCACCTCGGCACTCCTTTGACGGTGATTTCATGAGCAATCGATTCGACCTGATCGTGTTCGACTGGGACGGAACCCTGATGGATTCGGCGGCGGCGATCGTGCGTGCGATCCTGTCCGCCTGTCGGGATCTGGATCTGCCGGAGCCACCCGAGGCGCGTGCGAGGCACGTGATCGGCCTGGGGTTGCACGATGCACTTCGCCACGCCGTGCCGGAACTGGCGCCCGCGGACTATCCGCGAATGGTCGAACGCTACCGCTTCCACTACCTTTCGGCCGATCACGAGCTGGCGCTCTTCGACGGGGCGTTCGACATGGTTCGCGAACTGCATGGCCAGGGGCGGATGCTCGGAGTCGCCACCGGCAAGAGCCGCATTGGCCTGAACCGGGCGCTCGATCACAGCGGGCTGAAGGCCTATTTCCACAGTACCCGGTGTGCGGACGAATGTTGCTCGAAGCCGCACCCGGAGATGCTCGAGGAGATCATGGGCGAGCTCGGGGTGACGCCGGCGCGTACGCTCATGATCGGGGATACGACGCACGATCTGCAGATGGCCCGCAATGCCGGGGTCCCTGCGCTGGGGGTGTCGTTCGGCGCACATCCGCGCGCGGCGCTGGAGCAGGTCGCGTCGGAGGCCATCATCGATACCCCGGCCGCGCTTCGGGCCTGGCTGACTGAGAACGCCTGAACAGCGGAACCGGCCGATCAGTCGGACAGGATCAGGAACAGGGCGGGGCGCCGGGCGAGTTCGGGCCTGGCTGCCTTGCGCCAACGCTCGATGCGGTCGGTACGGATCCATTCCTCGGTGGACGTGAGGTCGCGTGCGATGCACAGGCGCGTGGATGGCCGGCAGACGGCGAGCAGGGCCTCGAACAGACGTTCGTTGCGGTAGGGGGTCTCGATGAAGATCTGGGTCCGCCCGAGCTTGCGCGACTCCTCCTCGAGCTGGCGGATGCGGGCGTCGCGCCGGTCTTCGGCCACGGGAAGGTAACCGCAGAACGCGAAACTCTGCCCGTTCAGCCCGGATCCCATCAAGGCCAGCAGGATCGAGGACGGTCCGACGAGCGGGCGAACGCGAATGCCCAGTGCGTGCGCCCGCGCCACCAGTCGTGCGCCGGGATCGGCCACGGCGGGGCATCCCGCATCGGACATCAGGGCGACGTCTTCACCGGCCAGAGCCGGGGCCAGCAAGGCATCGAGCTCGGCCTCGCCGCCGTCTTCCGGAAGCGCCTCGATGCGCAGCTCACGAATCGGGACGGGATGTTCGAGCCGTTTGAGCTGGCTGCGTGCCGCCTTCGGGGTTTCGACGACGAAATGGCGGATGCCGGCCGCGATCCGCCGGGACTCGTCCGGGAGGAAGTGCGTCCATGCCGTTTCCCCGAGGCTCGTCGGCACGAGTACCAGCGAGCCGCTCATGGAAGTGCGACGCCCTCGGCGCGCAGCATTCGCGACAGTGCAATCAGTGGCAGTCCGATCAGGGCGGTCGGGTCATCCCCGGACAGGGCGTCGAGCAGTGCGATCCCGAGTCCTTCGGACTTTGCGCTGCCGGCACAATCGAGTGGACGCTCCTTCTCTACGTAGCGGACGATCTCGGCATGGGTCAGTTCGCGAAAACGGACGCGGGTCGGGACACTCTCGCGGTGGAGGCTGCCCGTGCGCGTGTTGAGGAGCGCGAGGGCAGTGTGGAAGACGACGGTCCTGCCGCTCATGCGCTGCAGTTGTTCGACGGCGCGTTCGGCGGTGCCGGGCTTTCCGAATACCTCCGAACCCATGTGTGCCACCTGATCGCTGCCGATGATCAGGGCGTCCGGGTGGGTGTCGGCCACGGCACGTGCCTTTTCCAGTGCGAGGCGATCGGCGGTCGCAGAAGGGGTTTCGCCGGGCAGCGGGGATTCGTCCACTTCCGGGCGGGCGGTTTCGAACGGCAGTTGCAGGCGTTCGAGCAGCATGCGGCGATACGCGGAGGTCGATGCCAGGACGAGTTTCATCTCTTTGCAGGATCTTTGACAGGGAAGGTCGTAAATACTATCATCCGCCTCTTATGTCGCAACGATGCATTGTCTCCGATCCGTTTCGGTTCGCAGCCGAGGGGCGAAGCATCTCGGGGAAGATTCCATTGGCCTCGCTGGCGCGACTGGCCGACATGCTGTACCGGAGCGAAGGGGAACTCTCCTACGTGCTGACGGGAAGCGTCGGGGTCGATGGCAAGGCATGGCTCAGGCTCCAGGCATCGGGATCTCCGGTGCTGCAATGCCAGCGTTGTCTCGCCGGCATGGACTGGGAGGTCGCGCTGGATGCCTCCCTGCACCTCGTGAGGCCGGGAACGGCCATTCCGGACGAAGAACTCGAGATCGAGGAATTCGATTCGATCGAGGCGGTGGCCGACATGGATGTGCTGGCGATGCTCGAGGACGAGTTGCTGCTGGCCTTGCCGATCGTTCCGCGACATGAAGATTGTGAAGCGCCGCGCCCGACGGGTACGGCGGAAAAGGAATCGCCTTTTGCTGCACTCGCGGGATTGCGAAAGAACAGCGGGGCAAACTAGCAAACCTATTGTTCCAGGAGCATTGTCATGGCTGTTCAGCAAAACAAGAAGTCCCCGTCGAAGCGCGGGATGCATCGGGCGCACGATTTCCTGACCGATCCGCCGCTGGCGGTCGAGGCGACCACGGGTGAAGTCCACCTGCGCCACCATATCAGCCCCAACGGGTACTATCGCGGCAAGAAGGTCGTGAAGACGAAAGGCGAGTAATCTCTCCTTCATGAAGATGGCGTAGCGCCGCGGGCGACTGCGCCTTTTTTTTCCCCTGTCCGGACTCGAGAGACGCCAATGGATGTCACCGTTGCGATCGACTGCATGGGTGGCGATCATGGTCCTGCCGTAACGGTCCCCGCGACTTCGGCGTTCCTGCGTCACCATCCCGGCGCACGCGCCATTCTCGTCGGTCGACCGGAGGCCCTCGAAGAGGCCATCGCACGGATCGGAAACGGTTTCGGGGATCGGCTGAGCGTTCAGCCTGCCCAGGAGGTCGTGGGCATGGACGAGGCGCCCGCCAACGCGATGCGCAACAAGAAGGACTCGTCCATGCGTGTCGCGATCGACCTCGTCAAGGAAGGTCGCGCCCAGGCGGCCGTGTCGGCCGGAAACACCGGCGCACTGATGGCGATTTCGCGCTTCGTGCTCAAGACGCTGCCGGGGATCGATCGGCCGGCAATCGCATCCGCCTTGCCGACCCGCAGAGGCCAGAGCTATGTCCTCGACCTTGGTGCGAATGTCGATTGCACGCCCGAACACCTGCTGCAGTTCGCCGTCATGGGTGCCATGCTGGTGGCGGCCATCGAGCACGTGGAGCGGCCGTCGGTCGGTTTGCTGAACATCGGTGAGGAGGCGATCAAGGGCAACGAAGTCGTCAAGCAGGCAGCGGACCTGTTGCGGCAGAGCGGCCTCAACTTCAAGGGGAACGTCGAAGGCGACGGAATCTACGAGGGCGCGACCGACGTCGTCGTATGCGACGGGTTCGTCGGAAACGTCGCCTTGAAGACCTCGGAAGGGCTGGCGCAGATGCTCGGCACGTTTCTTCGCGAGGAGTTCGGCCGCAATGTCCTGACCAAGGCCATGGCGCTTGTCGCGATGCCCGTCCTGAGCCGTTTCAAGCAGCGCGTCGATCATCGACGCTACAACGGGGCAGCGCTGGTGGGGCTGCGCGGCGTCGTGGTCAAGAGCCACGGGTCGGCGGACGAATTCGCCTTCGAGCAAGCCATCTACCGCGCGGCCGAAGCCGCTTCCAATCGTCTCGTCGAGCGTATTACCGAGCGCATGGCGGCGATGGATGGAGTCACAGCATGAACTACGCTCGAGTCGTCGGAACCGGAAGCTGTCTGCCCGGCAAGCCGGTGAGCAATGAAGATCTGGTTGCACGCGGCATCGATACGTCCGACCAGTGGATCGTCGAAAGAACCGGAATCCGCACGCGGCATCTCGCGGACCCCGGGCTGGCAGCCAGCGATCTGGCCTGCACCGCGAGCCTCCAGGCGCTCGAGGCGGCCGGCCTGCAGCCGAACGACATCGATCTGATCATCGTGGCGACCTCGACGCCGGACTGCATCTTTCCCAGTACCGCGACCCTGTTGCAATCCAAGCTCGGCATCATCAACGGCAGCGCAGCCTTCGACATCCAGGCCGTGTGCAGCGGCTTCATCTATGGCTTGTCCGTTGCCGAGAAGTTCATCCGTTCGGGAAGCCACAAGCGGGCGCTCGTGGTGGGTGCCGAGGTCTTCTCGCGCATCCTGGACTGGTCCGACCGCGGAACGTGCGTGCTGTTCGGAGACGGGGCCGGGGCCGTGGTGCTCGAGGCTTCCGACCAGCCCGGCATCCAGTCCACTGCGCTGCATGCGGATGGCAGCCACCACCCGATCCTGTGCGTCCCCGGCGGGGTCGCCGCCGGACAGGTGATCGGGGATCCGTTCCTGCGCATGGACGGACAGGCCGTCTTCAAGTTCGCCGTAAAGGTGCTCGGCGACGTGGCCCACGAGGTCGTCGACGCCGCTGGTCTGACCATGGAGGCGGTCGACTGGCTCATCCCGCACCAGGCCAATATCCGTATTCTCCAGTCGACCGCCAGGCGGCTTGGTCTGTCCATGGACCGGGTCGTCGCGACGGTCGATCGGCACGGCAACACGTCGGCCGCCTCGATCCCCCTGGCACTCGATCTGGCGGTTCGCGACGGGCGCATCCGCCGGGGGCAGCGAATCGTTCTCGAAGGGGTGGGCGGCGGCTTTACATGGGGTGCTGCGCTGTTGCAGTACTGAAGGAAGGCAATGACGATGAAGATTTCCCTGGTATTTCCCGGTCAAGGCTCGCAGTCGGTCGGCATGATGTCGGCGTATGGGGACAATGCCGTGATCCGCGAGACGTTCGACGAGGCGTCCGGCGCGTTGGGCGAGGATTTGTGGGCCATGGTCTGCGACGGTCCGACCGAGCGGCTCGCGCTGACGGTGAACACGCAGCCGCTGATGCTGACCGCGGGCGTCGCGGTCTATCGCGCGTGGACGGCGGCTGGTGGCGCCCTGCCAGAGGTGGTGGCCGGTCACAGCCTGGGCGAGTATTCGGCCCTGGTCGTTGCAGGTGCGCTGCGTTTCACGGATGCCGTTCCGCTGGTCCGATTCCGGGCGCAGGCGATGCAGGAAGCGGTCCCGGCCG